>JAEZFW010000001.1 GCA_023417315.1 Pseudomonadota bacterium | reverse complement strand
ACCGTCAACCGTCAACCGTCAACCGTCAACCGTCAACCGTCAACCGATACCGCACGCATACACGCGTGAGCCGCGCGCGTCCAGTCTCGAAATCCTCGAGCATCGCGCTTAGACTCCAGCGCCTTCTTCGTCACACCCTGCACGTCACACACACTTCGAGCGTGGCCTCGCTGCGCTCGACCGAGCACTATGTGGTTCAAGAATCTCGTCGTTTATCGTCTCGCCCCTGAGTGGTCGATCTCTGCCGCTGAATTGGAAGAGCGCTGCGCACAACGCGCACTGCAGCCCTGCGGCCCATTCGAGATGATCTCTCGCGGCTGGACTCATGTGAGCAGCACGGTGAAACGTTACGTGCACACCACGAACGGTCACCATCTGCTCGCGCTGGGCGTAGAGCAGAAGCTGCTGCCTGCGTCGATCATTCGGCAAGTCGCGAGCGATCGCGCGCAGGAGCTCGAACAACAGCAGGGTTACCCCGTCGGTCGTCGTCAGATGCGCGAGTTGAAAGAGCGCGTCACTGAAGAGCTGCGCGCTCGCGCGCTCACACGGCGCGCGACGACACGCGCATGGATCGATCCCAAGAATGGATGGTTCGTGATCGATGCTGCGGGTGGCTCACGCGCCGATGCAGTCGTCGAGACGTTGCGCGAAACGCTCGGCAGCTTGCCCGTGCAATTTCTCGACGTGGAGCGCTCGCCGCAGATGTCGATGGCATCGTGGCTCATGCTCGGAGATGCGCCGCTGCGCTTCGTCATCGATCAGGATCTCGAGCTGCAATCTGTCGACAAGACGAAAGCGACCATTCGCTATGCGCGGCACCCGCTCGACGGCAAAGAGATTCGCACGCATCTGCAATCTGGCATGTACGCAACGAAGCTCGGTCTCACTTGGAACGACCGCGTCGCATTCGTGCTGACAGAGAAGCTTCAGATCAAGCGCCTGGAATTCCTGGGCGTGGAGAAGGAAAAGGAAGACGGCCAAGCGGAGATCTCGCCCGAAGAGCAACTCGACATGGATTTCACGCTCATGTCCGGCGAGCTCGCACAGATGCTCTCCGATCTAGCGCAAGCGCTCGGCGGCGAGACGCAGAAGCAGGCCGTCGCCGCGTAGACGCTGGCGAGAAGGCCTGACTTAGTCGGCGGGTGGGATGCTGCGCATCGAGTAGGCCTAACGCGGGAAAGAAAAGGGAGAGATCAGATTCGAGGCAAGGTCGGATTGAAATCCGACCTACAACGTTAGGGTGTAGGTCGGAATTCATTCCGATCTTTTCTTATTCTGACTCGCCGTGAGGCCTACCCGCTGACAACGGCAAGCCTACTCGATGCGCAGCATCCTACCCGCCGCTAGGCCCACCCGCCGACGAAGTCAGGCCTGCCTTTTGTGCCCACCCGCCGACGAAGTCAGGCCTTCTCACTCTAAGGGGTCAACGGCACTCCCGCCCATCTCAGCACCGCAAGCGACACATCCTGTTCGCGACGCAGTTTTCTCATGAGCTCGATCAGCTCCGCCGACATCTTCTCGCGCTCGACTTGTTGACCCAGGATCGAGCGCGCGGTTTCGTGCTGATAGCTCAACACGGCCGCATGCTCGGTGAGAGCGATCGTGGCGGGTGACCCATCGGGCACGGCGCGCTGCGCGATGCCGATGCCCACCGCTTCAGCGGCATACGTGTCGCCCAGTCGTAGTACTTGTCCGATGCGCCGACACCGGTCGGCGGTCTGCGCAGCGCGCACGTTCTCGCGACTGCACGCATGTGCAACGCCGGCGAAGGAGGGCATTGCGACAGCGGACAACCAGATCGAGACGTCGTTGATTGCGTTCGTGAGCGGGCCATTCAGCATCTTTGGGGCGGCTTGATCCGCTTGCTTGCTGAGTGCGACCGCGGCCTGCGATAGCAGCGCATTCCAGTAGACATCGAAGCGCGTTTCACGGGCGAGCGCTTCGAGGATTTGAGCTTCTTCAGTCGTTTCGTTACGTGCTTGTGCGCGCGCAAGCGGTCCCATCCACACGACGCCATTTCCCGGATCGAGCTTGCGCAAGCGACTTTCGTACGTTTGCGGCTCGCATCGCGGCACGTCGCCGCATAATCTCGCCGCGAGCCACACGAGCTCTTTCTGTTGAGGCTCTTGCGCGAGCGCCCGTTCCAGATAGGCAAGTGCCTTCCCCGAATCGCGCTCCACTTGAGAGGCACGAAGCGCAGCGACGATCGAATCGGCGCGACCTGCATGAGGCGTGCTGGTGCCGGAGGGCGTGCGCGATGGAGCTCCGGCAGCCGAGGTCCGTTCGGATCTTGGCCCCTCGGACGAGGGATTGGACCCGCATCCGATGAGCAACGCGACACACGCGAGTATTCCCAGGCAAATCGAATGGTGCGACATGCAATAAGTGTAGCGCGCCACGTGGCGGAAGGCCGAAGGCAGGGTGTCGCGAAATGCGGAATCCGGGATCAGTGGCCGAATCTGGCGCAGCGTCGAGGCGTTCACCGGTACGGCTCGGGCGTTCGCCGGTGACGGCTGGATCGGGGTGTGCTCCGGACGTAACGTACGAACCATCCGACGAACCGCCATTGGCATCGAGCTGTCCAGTGTCCACCAATCGTTCAAGCGTCGAGCGCACGCCGGCATCGGGCCGAGGCCGCTATGGCTGAGAACAACTCTCCCCAGCAACCGCGTTTCATCATCGGCATCATCCTGCTGGCGCTGGGCGGCGTGTTGCTCGCCCTCAATCTGGGGTTTCATATTCCGTCACAGGTATGGAGGTATTTCCCCGTCCTGCTGATCGCCTCAGGCGTGTGGGGCCTCGTCAATCCAACGCGTTATCTGGATCGAGTCGGCGGCCTGTGGCTGCTCGCGGCCGGCCTGTATTGCTTGATCAGCGTCTTCAACTTGTTCGGCCTGAGTTGGTGGAGTGCCTGGCCGGTTTACGTCATTGCGGCCGGCGTCTCGATCATGATCGACACGCGGTCGTGTTCCAGGCACGGTTCGGGGTCTGGCCTCAGCGGGTGACACATGGATCAGCGTCAACGCAATACCCCCGTTCCGTCTCGTGTCGTCATTGGGATCATCGTCGTCGCGATCGGCGTGGTCCTGCTGGCGGGCAATCTTGGATGGCTCGATTCACGTCACCTCCTGGGCGCGATCTGGCCGCTCGCGATCGTCGCTGCCGGCGTCGCGATGCTGCGCGACCCGAATCAACGTAAGGGTAACCCTTGGGCATGGGTGCTCATCACGGCTGGGATCTGGATCTCCGCGGACAACCTCGGTTGGGTCGCCTTCGATATATGGGATCTGATCGTGCCCGGCATCCTGCTCTTCATCGGCGCGAATCTCATCTATCGCACGCGTGAGACGCCGTCCAATCACAGAGCCAGCAGCTCGGAATCCGGCGCCGATCCAACTCATACCGAGGACGGCTCGGAACATCCGCACGTGCGTCCTCGCTTGGCCGATCATTCACCCGAGTTCGTGCGCTCCTTCGCGTTCATGTCGTACTGCGATCTCCATCCCGTGATGCATCCGCTGCAAGGCGGAGATCTCAATGCCGTGATGGGCGGTATCAAGCTCGACTTGCGCGACACAGGCATGGAAGGGGATCACGCAGTGATCGACGTCTTCGCATTCTGGGGCGGCATCGAGATTCTCGTTCCGCCCGATTGGATCGTCTCGAGCAAAGTCACGACGCTGATCGGTGGCTTCGTCGATAGCCGTCGTCCGACGAAAGTCGTGCCCACGAAGACGCTCATCATCCGCGGATTCAATCTGATGAGCGGCATTGAGGTGAAGAATTGAAGGGAAGAAGGCGATAGGCGATAGGGGATAGCGGATAGAGGAGGGGGAGAGGAAAGATGTCCAATCGAGCTCACAAAGCGCCGTGCAGCGCTGCTCTCAACCGGCAAGTATTGATCGAGGAGACGAGATCAGGGTACTCCCCTATCGCCTATCCGCCATCCCCTATCGCCTTCTAGTCACCCATGCATCCGATCCTCACACGCCGCAGCCGACTCCTGCTGTATATCGCAGTCTGGGTCGTATTCGGTCTGTTGATCGCGGTCGTGCTCATCTACGGCGGCCGTGCGCAAGCGGAATGGGCGATTGAGTTCGCCGTGCCGCTCGCCGTTCTGCTCGGCATGCAATCGCTTTCCTTCTGGTACCTCGTGCAGTCGATGCCGCCAGGCACACCGTGGCCTCGCATGGCGCTGTCGTGGTTCGGCGCAGGCATGGTGGCGCTGCTTTTGTGGCTCGCGGTCGCCTACGGCTGGGCCATGTGGCTCCTCGATCCGGGAGATCGTTATCCTGAGTCCGCGATCGGCATCATTCCGCTGCTCGTATTTGCAGGTGCGATCGGCATCCTGCTCGCGGTGCTGGGCCACTATCTCGCTGGAGCATTCCAGCGCTCGCGTGCGGCGGAGCGTCGTGCCCTCGAGCTGCAAGTCTTGGCGCGCGAAGCGGAGCTCAAATCGCTGCGCGCGCAGCTCGATCCGCACTTTCTATTCAATAGCCTGAACTCGGTCGCGGCGCTGATTGGGCAAGATGCGACGGCGGCGCGGCAGATGTGCTTCTTGATGGCGCAGTTCTTCCGCAAGAGCTTGACGCTTGCGCGCGAACAGGCGATTCCGCTGGCGGAGGAGATTTCGCTCGTCGAAACATTCCTCGCGATCGAGCGCGTACGCTTCGGCGATCGGCTGCGCTCGCGCTTCGACGTGTCGGACGAAGTGAGACAAACATTCGTGCCGCCGCTAGTGCTGCAGCCGCTTGTGGAGAATGCCGTGCATCACGGCGTCGCACATCTGCTCGAAGGCGGAGAAGTGTGCGTAACGGCGCGGCGCAGCGAGGGGTTGCTGGAGATCATCGTCGAGAATCCGTGCGATCCGGATCGACCGCCGTCGCGCGGAACCGGTATGGGTATCGCGAATGTGCGCTCGCGCGTAGAGACGCTTTGCGGAAATCGCGCGAGTGTCGATGTCGACGCGAAGGACCATCACTTTCGTGTTTCTATACTGTTGCCTGCGACAGGCACTGTGAGCGCGCCGGAGCGCAGCTTGGGAGCCGCACATGCGTGACCCGGCTGTCGCTGCGGTGGCGATCGAAACAATTTCGAAATCACGTCTAACGAGGGGACTGCCGTGCGCGTGTTGATCGTGGATGACGAGATGCTCGCACGCTCGATACTGAGCGAGCATTTGACCAAGATTCCCGAGATCGAAGTCGCCGGGCAAGCGGCGAACGGATTCGAGGCGGTCAAGCTTGCCGAAGAGCTCGCCCCCGATTTGATCTTCTTGGACATTCAGATGCCGAAGCTCTCCGGCTTCGAGGTATTGGAGCTGCTCGGCGAGCGGGCGCCGGCCGTCATCTTTACGACGGCATATGACGAGTACGCGCTGCGCGCATTCGAAGTGCACGCGGTCGACTATCTCTTGAAGCCCGTAGAGCCGCCGCGGCTCGCGGCCGCAATCGACCGCGCGCGCGAACGATTGCGGGCGAAGACGCCTGCGCCATCGCCGCAGGAGCTGTCGCTCGCTGCGCGCCCGCCGGGACGCAGCCTCGAGCGAATCCTCATCCGACACGAAGGCCGCGTACACGTGCTGCCCGTCGATCGCATCGATTTCATCGAAGCGCAGGACGACTACTTATCGTTCGCTGCGGGCGGCAAGCGCCTGCGCAAGCAGCAGACGATGAGCGATATCGAAAGCCAGCTCGATGCCACACGATTCGTGCGCATCCATCGCTCGTTCATCATGAACGTCGAGCGACTCGCCCGCATCGACCTCTACGGTAAAGACAGCTGGCTCGCAATTTTGTCCGACGGCACCAAACTGCCGATGTCGAGGACGGGGCATGCGAAGCTGAAAGAGTTGATCGGATAGTGTGACGAGTGACGTGTGAGGTGACGGGCAAGAGGTAGCAAGCGGCCAACGACGCTCTGGAGCCTCGTGGATTTGCTCGTCACTCGTCACAGATACAAGGGCGGAGGTATGGCAATGACGAATCCGAATACTGAAGAATTCCAATTCAGCGGCGATACGCTGCTCGCGAAGATCAAGGAGATCATCCGCGAAGGCAACATTCGCCGCGTGGTGATCAAGAACGAAGAAGGCCGCGTGCTGGTCGACATCCCGCTCACCGTAGGTGTGGTTGGCACACTGCTCGCGCCCCAGCTGGCTGCGATCGGTGCGATCGCAGCGCTCGTCATCCGTGGATCGATCCTCATCGAAAAGCAGCCGACCGATACCCTCGGTCTGTAAACGACACAGGGTGTCGTGCCTGGATTGGACGTAAGGATAGGCCCTCGCCCTCGCGGGGTGACGGACGCGGTTTCGCACGCGGGCCGCAACACCTTGCCCCTGTCGTCATCCTCGCGGAGGCGAGGACCCATCCGAATCTCCTCCTGGTTGCAATAGACCCTCGCTCAGGAGGCGACGAACGAAGATTCGCTTGCGGAGACAACTCGTTGCCCTCTGTCGTCATCCTCGCGGAGGCGAGGACCCATCCGAATCTCCTCCTGATTCCGATAGGCCCGCGGTCAGGAGGATGACGGACGAGAGGGTCCGATTCGTTTGTCATGGCTACAACGGGATCCAGGCCAGATCACCAGACGTTCTAGTCCGAGGCTCGCGTCGAGCTGCCCAGGAAGAGGACCGCTCGTGATCTGCACCCCTGTCCTTTCGGCAACGATTCGAACGTTCGTGATATCGGCGGCACTCTGCTTCTCTCCGCTGGCGTTTGCAGATAGCGCAAACCTGAACCAGCGCCTCGAGCGCTATCGCGACGCACTCGCCTCGGACCTGCCCGCACCTGCGCAGTCTGCGCTCCTGCGCATCGACGGAACGGCGAGGCAGCTCCTTGCATTGCGCGCGTACGTTCGAGCGGGCGATCGTTTGCTCGATCGGTGGAGTTGGTCTGAGGATCAAATCGAATCCTTCGAAAAGACGGCGGCGTATAGCGAAGTCATGGCGGAAGTCGCACGCGTTCAAACCCGTTTCGAAGCCGAGAACCCAGGTTACACGCTGTATGCGAACACGGACGTGCGCAGCTTGGATACGCAGATCGAGCGGTGGAATACGAATGCATCCGTGCAACGCGCAGCACGGGCGATTCAGCGAGCGGTCAGCAAGGAGCTGCTCAAATCGCATTACTCCGATCCTCCGAGTGCAGCAGCGATCGATCGCTTCCACGCCTTCTTGCAGCGCTGGCGCCCTCCGAGCGCGCCGACCTTGGCAGCGCCAGGGTTATCGTTGCATGGTCAATTGCGAGCGATCGATTTCGCCGTTTACAAGGACGGCAAAGTGGTTGCTCCCACGACGCTGACGCTCGCCGATGAGGCGTGGGAGCGGGACGGCTGGTCGGCTAAGCTCAAGCGCGCGACGCTGGGGACTCGCTTCGAAGGTCCACTGACGGTGCCGAACGAGCCGTGGCATTATGAGTACGCTCCTCGCGTGCGCACCGCACGCGAGGAGGAGTGATGTAGGTAGGCTTCGATGGGGAACAAACGTAAGACCTTGCTAGCCGTGGCACTGGGCGTGACACTGTGCGCTTGCGCGTCCACCAGCTCGCCCGTGCGTGTAGACAAAGCGGCGAACGTGGATCTCGCGAAGTGCCGCTCGTTCGACTGGCTGCCCCAAACGAAGGAAGCTGCGACGCTCACCGATCAGCGAGTACGTGCCGCGGCGTTGGCGGAGCTCGAACGCAAGGGTTTCACGATCGCGAGCGAGCGGCCTGACTGTCGAGTCAGTTATGTGTTCACCTCATTCGAGCGACCGCAAGAACGGCCGCGTGTCGGTGTAGGCGCGGGCGGGGGTTCAGGCGGGATCGGCGGGGGCATAGGTGTGAGCTTGCCTGTGGGTCAACGTGATCGATTTGGCGGCACGCTGGTGCTCGACATCGTCGATGTCGCATCCAACTTGCAGATCTGGAGCGGCGCCATCGATGCTTCATTTCGCGAGCAGGAATTGAGCGATGAGGATGCTCGCGCCGTCGTGTCTGAAATCCTGTCGCAGTTTCCTGATCGCAAGTGAGCCGCGTTTGTCAACGAGCGCGTTGATCGCTCCTTCGATCATTCTTCCTTGAGCCCAGCCAGATAGTCGATCAGTTTGGCGCGCACTTCATCGTCCTTCACGCCGCCGAACGCCATCGTAGTGCCGGGCGCGAATGCCTGCGGATCGCGGAGGAATGCATCGAGCTGCGCACGCGTCCATCGGCCTGTGCGGGCGCGCAGAGCAGGCGAGAATTCTTCGTATCCGGGTGCATCTCCGATACCGCGGCCGACGATTCCGAAAAGATCAGGGCCGATGCGGTGCGACAGGCCGTCGACTGCCTGATGACACCCCAAGCACATGGAGCCGTATGCCGCCTGCCCATCCAAGCCACTTGCCTGTTCGATCACGAGCAACGACGCGTCATCGGTCCACACGAGCAATCGACCATCGCCAAGCTCGAGCACATCGCGCACTCGACGATTCAGCGCGATGGGCTCGCTGAGCACGACGCGATCGCCGTCGAGCACGAGGCGGTACAGCGATCTCGTCGCGAGCGAGCCCACGATCAGATCGCCACGCCAAATCGGAAATGCATCGCCTGTCATTCGCACGAGGTTCGAGACCCCGACGCTCGGTGTCCAGGCGTACACGGGCTGCATGTACCCGTCGTGATGGCCCTGTTGCTTGCTCAGGGGCCAGACGGCAGCGCCGTACTCAGTGCCATATGTCACGAGCGGCCAACCGTAGTTCACACCTGCGGAAAGAAGGTTCAACTCATCGCCGCCCTGTGAGCCGTGCTCGGTCAGCCAGATCTTGTGCTCAGGAGCGACGAAGATGCCTTGCGGGTTGCGATGACCTAAGGTGAAGATCTCCGCTCGTCGAGTCGTCAGATCGATGCGGATCGTCTTTCCGTACGAGCCTTGCGGATCTTGCGCGAACAACTCCAGCGACTCGAGACCATAAAATCCATGATCGCCCACGGTGAGTAGCAGCGTGTTCTCATCGAGTAGCGCTAGACGACCGCCAACTTCCTCGCCTTTGAACGGATTCTTACCTTTCTTACGGCGTTCGCCTGTCATCGGTACGCACGGTGTCGTCTCGTACAATGTGTTCCACTTTGTCTCGCGCAACGACCCTGCGAGATCTGCTCCGCTGCCTTCAATCGTCGAGACACGGACCACGAAGCACTCGCGATCCGCATGCCAATAATGATGGGATGCATAGAGCCGCACGCGATCGCCATTCTCTTGAGCGATGACATCAGCCACTCGAAAGCGCCAGGTTTGCACTCGCGGTGGACCTTTCTCCGTCCAATCGATATGTCGTTTCGGCGATCGCGGGCTCCCACCGAACGCGGCTGCAAATTCCTCACGATTGGCCGGAACGATCGTCGGGAGCTCGTGCACGCCGATCGGCCCGTCGCTGCTTCCGGCATCCAACAGATACAGATGGCCGTCGCCGGTGCCCAACAGGACGCTATCGCCGACGCGATCTAACCCGCCGCCGCGCGTGGCCGGGGCCGGAATGAGTCCCGAGTACTGTGTGACCTGGAGGGTGTAAAAAGCAGTTTTGATGTACGAACGCTGGCTCTCATGACTTGCGGCGGGCTGAAACGCGATTGCCCGCACGACGAACAACAGTGCGGCAGTGCTCGCGAGGACAGGTGCCAGCCATCCGACGGTGCGCGCGCGAAACGTCGTTGTCGAAAGGGGGATCAGAACGATCGCAGCAACGAACGCAGACACCAACATGTAGCGCGGCAGTTCGATATTCAGAACGTGCATGCCGAAAAGGCACAGGGCAAAGACACTCAAGGTCACCAGCAACGCTTGACCTGCCGCGCGGCGGCCTTCTCCGCGAATGAAAGCGGTTACAAGCGCTGCGCTGAGTGCATACGCCCCCATCAAAAACACGGCGGGCAGAAGCCTGCGTTTAGGAATTTGCCACCAAGTTTCGCCGAACTTGATTGCAGGCACGCAGGCCAAGGCAACCAGTGCCAAGCCATGCCACAGCGCCGTGGCGAGGAGTGATCGGCTGGAGGTTCTCATACGGCAGACGCTGAAGTACACCGACACGAAGAACGTTTTGCACCTACAAAAAGATCCAAGGTGACGGGGTGACGGGGTGACGAGGTGACGAAGTCAGAAATAGGCAGCTCGCAGTCCAGCGTCTGCTGTGGCTTCGTCACTCCATCACCTGGTCCCCGACACTTAGCGGCGCTCGCACGTCCCTTCTCGGGGGAACCCACGGCGGAACCCACGCCGGGCAGGGTTCCGCATGCGCTTCGACCTCGATCTCGGCAAATCCGAGCGCTTCCTCACGGTCATAGCGAAGATCGCCGATCACCCATCTTCGTTCCAGGTGCGCGAGCCACGGCGCGCGTGCAAAGCGCATGAATGCATCCACTCGGCAGTTCTCGTTCCACAATGACGACAGCAGCTTGCTGCTCGAACGCACTTCGCCGTGCCACTTAAGCGATGCGCTATCGATCGCAGCCACCCGGTGCAGCGGCGCTGTGATCGGGATGTCGAGGCTGCGGCCTGGACAACGCGCCGCAGGAATCCACGTCGGCATCATCGAGAGCATCGCACGCCGCAAGACGAGATCGGCCGCTTCCTGTTGGATGAAGATCACTTCCCAGCAAATTGGATTCACGGGCATCGGCGTGAGCACGCGATCCAATATGTACGCAGCCGGGAAGTGCGCGTGCGCAAGCATGTCGACACGCCGTTCGGCGATCCGACTCGTCGTGATGAACACGAGGCTGACGAACACCCACACGCTCAAGCCAAGCATCACGGCGGCGCGCGCATGCAGCTTCCAACCTGCGTACAGCAATCTCGCGACGAAGATCGAGTATGCGATCGCGAACGGCATTGGCACCATGCCTGAACCGAACGCAAGCCCGATGCCGATTGCAAGGATCAGCGCGCAGATCGCTCGAGCGATCCGTGTGCGTAGAAAGAATAGCGTCGGTGCAATCGCCGCCCACAGCAGCGGCTCGACGATGAAGATGGAATCGCCGAAGAACCAGCGATTGTCGAATGGCCACAGCGGGTGCACGCCGTAGTTGTTCGTGAGATCCATCGCGATGTGCAACATGGGTGCGAGCAGCGCAAGCGCCGCCAGCGTCATGCGATCGGTGCGCGAGATCGGTTGGTTGCGCCGCTTTGCCCACAGCTCGAATGCAAGCCACATCGCAGCAGCGATGAAGATGGCGACGACGAACGTGTGCGTGTGTCCGCGATGATGCAGGAGATAATCGAGCTTGCTGCCCGTCACTGTCGAGTACAGAAAATCGAGATCCGGCAGATTGCTGCCGATCGCCATAGTCGTGACACACAGCGCGCGGCGTGTTGCCTGGGGCAAGCCGTCGCGTGAGGGTTTTGTGAGGACTGCAGCCGCTTCGCCAACGAGCACGCCGATCAGCGTGTGGGTGACGTTATCCATCAGTCGATGAAGTAGGCGAAGGCAAAAATGCCGAGCATCGAGAAGGCGATCGCGAGCTTGAACAACGTGCCGAAGATGAGGCCCATCCAAGTCGCGACGCCTACGCGGCCCGCGCGATCCACGCGACCATGCACCGTGATCTCGCCGATCACGGCACCGACGAACGGCCCAAGTACCAAGCCAGGAATGCCGAAGAATAGGCCCACGATCGTACCGATGATCGCACCCCACACCGCCCGCGCGCTCGCGCCGACACGCTTGGCGCCGAGCGCCGATGCTGCAAAGTCGACGATGAACGCAATGACGGTCAGGAAGCCCAAGATCGCGAGCGTGATCCAGCCGATGCGCTGAAAATCATCGATGCTCGCTGCGAGGACCATGCCTGCGAAGATGAGTGGCACGCCCGGGAGCGCGGGCAAGATGATGCCGGCTGCGCCCACCGCCATGAGCACGATCGCGAGCACCCACATGACCGCGGCATTCATGGCGTCACCCGGCGCGGCGCGCTCTCACGCGCTCGGTTGTAACGCTTCGCAGTCGGGAGATACGAGAGGCAGCCCGGCTGAGGCATGTCGTAAGGCATCCCTCACGATAGTCGACAACCCGGCCACATCGAAAGGCTTACGCAACAAAAACTTCACCCCCGCCACGCGCTCGACTGCGTCCATGTCTGCATACCCCGTGACGAAGATGATCGGCAGCAGGGGATGCGCCTGCCGTACGCACGTTGCGACTTCGGCGCCATTCATGCCCGGCATCGCGAAATCGACGATGACCAAGTCCGGACATTGGTGCGCAAGCATCTCGAGTCCAGAGTGCCCGTTGTCCGCTTCGAGCACCGTGAAGCCCAAGGTGTTCAAGCATTCGGTGATGAAGCGGCGCACATCGCCATCGTCCTCGATGACCAGAATCGACTCGCCCCTCGCGACGTCGGCAATCGATCCCTCTTCATCGTGCGCCGGCGTCGCTTCGATCGCAGCCTCGGAGATCGGCAACCATATCTCAACGATCGTGCCGCGACCGGGCGTGCTGATGAGACGCGCCGTGCCGCCGGATTGCTGTGCGATGCCATACACCTGACTCAGTCCGAGTCCCGTACCCTTACCGGTCGGCTTGGTCGTAAAGAACGGCTCGAACACTTTCTGTTGCAGATGGCTCGGAACGCCGACGCCCGTGTCTGCGATCGCAACGACGACGTACGACCCGCCTGCCAAGTCCACGCCATCAGGTTTTCGCACCGACGTTGCGATCGTCAGCGTCCCGCCTTCCGGCATGGCATCGCGTGCGTTGATGACGAGATTCAGGATCGCGAGCTCCAGCTGGTTCGCATCAGCAACCGCCTGCGTCGCATCCGCATTGAGATCCAGCTTGATCTCGATCTCGGGGCCGATCGAACGGCGCACCAGATCGCCCATGCCTTCGATCAGGTGATCGAGCAGCACGGGCCGCAAATCGAGTCGTTGCGATCGAGAGAACGCGAGCAGCTGACCGGTGAGCCGCGATGCGCGGTGCGCCGCTTCAAGAGCGAAGCTCGCGAGACGCTTGTTGCGCGCATCGTCCGTGCGCCTTGCGATCATGTCCAGATTCCCCACGACCGCGGTCAATAGATTGTTGAAGTCGTGTGCGATGCCGTTCGTGAGCTGCCCCACCGCCTCCATCTTTTGTGCCTGCACGAGCGCTGCCTGGGCGCGCTCGCGCTCGGCGATCTCCTTCATCAAGCGATCGTTTGCACGCGCCAAGTCATGTGTGCGCACCGCGATGCGGCTTTCGAGCGTTTCATTGAGCTGCTGCAACGCCTGCTGGCTTGCGCGCAGCCGTTCTTCGGCTCGCTCGCGTTCCTTGAGATGATTGCGTGTCTGATACTGTCGTCGGCGCGCGCGTAACGCCGAGTCGACGGCGCTCGCGATCGTGGCTGCCGCAATCGGCCGCTCGAGCACGACGACGTTGCCGAGATCGCGAATGATCGCCTGAGCTGTTTCGCTGCGTGGGCTCAGTTGCCGAGCCGCGAGCAGGACGAACGGAAAGTCCGACCACGCCGGTTGCTCGCGCAGCCAGTCGACCAACGCGCGAAGATTCGCGTGCTGCAATGCTTCTTCGGTGATGAGCGCCGTTCCCGCACCTTCGCGCACGGCTTGCGTGAGTTGATCGACATCGGCGCACAAGGCGGCTTCGCAACGCAGCTCCTTCAAGAGCTGAAGCAGCACCTGCGCATCGCGGCCACGCGGTGCGAGTATGAGGACTCGTTCTTCCACATCTTACTCGTCGGCATTCAGCATTGCAGTGCCACCATGATACCTGGGAATGCCGGACATCACGCCTTCGAAGCCTTGCAATGCATCTCCGACTTGTAAGCCATGCGTGCTGCTGAGCTTGAACTCCCGGATGGTGCGCTCGTGCGCGAGCGTGCGGCTCTTGACTGCGGAGATCGCGGTCAGAATCTCACCTTTCGCTTCGAAGAAACGGAACAGAAGAATCGCATCGCTCAGGTAGCTGAGGTCGACTTCTGTCCGCATCTCGTTCACGAGGCCGTGCTGGCCGAGCACCATGAACGTCAGAACGCCGAGCTGGTTCAGATAGTTCAACAGCTCGTGCATCTGCAGCAGCAGGTACTTCTCTCCGGGCATCGCCTGTAGATAGGCGTTTAAGCTGTCGATGACGAGGAACTTGGCTTTCTGCTTCTCGACGGTATCTCGCACCCGGCTCGTAAACTCTCCGGGCGACATTTCCGCCGGATCGATCTGCTGCAGCGAGAGCCGACCGTCATCGATGTGCGGGCGGACATCCATGCCGAGCTCTGTGCAGCGTGTGAGCAACGTGCCCAAGCCTTCATCGAATAAGAAGTAAGCCGCGTTTTCGCCGCGTTCGAGATTCGCCAGCATGCATCGAACTGCGGTGGTGGTCTTGCCTACGCCGGACGGACCGATGAGGAGTGTATTGCTGCCGGGCTGGAGCCCGCCGCCGAGGAGTTGATCGAGCGCCTGGACGCCTGTCGTGACGATTTCTCCGGAAAATGGACGATGGTGCTCCGCTGCGATGAGACGCGGATACACCTTCAGCCCGCCAGTCTGAAGAGTGAAATCGTGATAACCGCCGCGGAACTTGATCCCGCGCATTTTGACAACCTGCAAGCGACGTCGTTCGGGTCCGAACTCCTGTGCGCGCAACTCGAGCGTGATGACGCCGTGCGCGATGCTGTGCAAATGCAGATCACCTGGTTCGGAGGTGCGGTCATCGAGCATCAAGACCGTACACTTATACTGAGAGAAGAAATGCTTGAGCGCGAGAATCTGTCGGCGATACCGCAAGGGACTTTGCGCAAGGAGCCGCAGCTCCGACAGACTGTCGAAGACGACCCGCTTCGGGGCTAAGGCACGTACACGAGCGATGATGCTCCGAACCGTCTCGCCGAGCTCGACTTCCGAAGGGTGCAGGATCGATTGCTCCGCCTCCGGATCCAAGCCATCGGCATTCACCAGCTCGTACAGCTCGATGTTGTCCAGCGACCATCCGTGAGAGGCGGCAACGGCTCGCAGCTCCTCGGCAGTTTCGGACAACGTGACGTAGAGCCCGGGCTCTCCGCCTCGTGCCCCTTCGAGCAGGAACTGTAAGGCCAGCGTCGTCTTACCGGTGCCGGGCGTCCCCTCCAGGAGATAAAGACGTTGATTCGTGAGGCCGCCCCCAAGGATATCGTCGAGCCCTTCCACACCGCTCGAGATCCGATCTGGTTTACCGACCACGGACTCACTAACCGTTACTGCCATACTGCGACCACCGCCGATACCGAACAGAATCCGAACCCTTTCTTGTGTGGACTGCCAGGTGCTGTCTTGTTCTTCGGGCTCCCGGCTGAACGCAGAAAAAAGGCATGAAGTTCCTTCAAGTCAGCGGGAACCCGAAGCGGTGCGACCCGGTCGCATCGTTGGTACAGTCGCCCACCCAGTTGGATGGCGAGAGCGGGCCGGAGGGGCTTACTTACCAGACCAGAAGGATCCCTGCCCGCAATACATATATATAGGTGATCATGATTCAGCGGCCGACCCGGTATCTTCTCGCGCTTCTCGTTCTCGCCTTGCACTCTCCAGCGTGGCCGCAAAGCGGTGACCGCCAGGGGGAGGTACAGGCTCCGCCGCCACCTCATCTGAAGGCGCCGCCCGCACCGGCGCTCAGCGCCGAAGAGGCGCTCAAGACCTTTCGTGTCGCGCCGGGCTTTCGAGTCGAGATCGTCGCGAGCGACCCGCTCGTCTTCGATCCTGTGGCGATGGCGTTCGGTGCGGATGGACGGCTCTGGGTCGTCGAGATGCGCGCGTATATGCCGAACGTCGATGGAACGGGCGAGGATGCGCCGATCGGAACGGTCGCTTTTCTCGAAGACACCGATCGAGATGGCCGCATGGACAAGCGAACGGAGTTCGCGGGCGGCTTCGTCCTGCCGCGAGCGGTGGCACCCATCGCGGACGGCGTGCTGGTCGCCGAGCCGCCGAACTTGTGGTTTCTGAAAGATACGAACGGCGATGGTAAAGCCGACGAACGCACACGCATCGCGAACGACTATGGTAACCCCGCCAATCCCGAGCACACCGCGAACGGCTTGATGTGGGCACTCGATAATTGGATCTACAGCGCGAATCACACCGTACGCTATCGATACCAGCGCGGGCGTTGGCAATCGGAACCGACGATCTTTCGCGGTCAATGGGGCATCACGCAGGACGATCGCGGCCGACTCTTCTATAACTCGAACAGCGATCCGCTGCGCATGGATGTGCTGCCCGCCGAGTACTTGATGCGTAACCGCGCTCTCGTCGATCCGCTCGGAATCAACGTGCAGCTCGTGCGGCCACAGGATCTACCTGTATGGCCCGGTCGTGTCACCATCGGAATCAACCGCGGCTACCTGCTGCTGCGCGAGGACGGCACGCTGCCGGTCGTCACTGCGGCGTGCGGACCGGTGATCTATCGCGGCTCGTTGTTTCCGGAAGGCTTCCGAGGCGATGCGTTCATCGCGGAGCCCGCGGGTAATCTGGTCAAGCGAATCAAGGTCGAAGAGCGCGACGGTATTCCGAGCGCGCGCAACGCGTACGAAAGAACGGAATTCCTCACGTCCACGGACGAACGGTTCCGGCCCGTGAGCTTGCATAACGGACCGGACGGCGCTCTTTATGTCGTCGATATGTATCGCGGCGTGATTCAGCACCGCATCTTCGTCACGACGTACTTGCGCAATCAGATCAAGGAGCGCGGACTCGAATCGCCGATCGGGATGGGACGCATCTATCGCATCGTTCCCGAAGGAGCAGCGCCGCTGAAGATCCCCACGCTTGCGAAGGCGCAGACGAACGAGCTCGTGGCGGCGCTCGGTCACGAAGAAGCGTGGTGGCGCGATACGGCGCAGCGCGTGCTCGTCGAGCGCGGCGATCGGAAGGCGGTGCCGTCTGTGCGTAAGTTGATTCGAACATCGACGGTAGCGCTCGCGCGCCTGCATGCCTTGTGGACGCTCGAAGGATTGAATGCAGTTGATTGGGAATCGGTGCGACGTGGCCTCGCCGATCCAGATGTTCGGATTGCAGTCGCGTCGGCGCGTCTCGCGGAGACATTCTTGGTCAGGGATGGACGACGTACGATCGATGCGCTCGCTCAACGCGCGTCCTGGGGTGAGCTCGCATTTCAACAACAGCTTGCGTTGTCGATCGGAGCTGCGCCCGCGCCTGTCGCGGACAAGATGCTGACCGAATTGTCTGCGACCGTCGGCAGTCAACCGTACCTC
This sequence comes from Pseudomonadota bacterium, assembly GCA_023417315.1. Classification (GTDB taxonomy): domain Bacteria; phylum Pseudomonadota; class Gammaproteobacteria; order Steroidobacterales; family Steroidobacteraceae; genus Steroidobacter. The sequence goes on along the minus strand of JAEZFW010000001.1, from coordinate 73,438 downwards.
GCGGATGCCATCGTCAGCAGTGTCGCCGGCCGCGAGCTCGAGATGTTCTTGCACCTGAAGGAAGGGCCCGAGTCAACTCGCGCGGAAATCTCCCCGGTGCTGGTATCGCTCGCGGCGGCAGTGCTGAAAGCCGGTGATGCACAAAAAATCGATCGCCTGCTCGCGATGCTCGATGAAAAGCAAGAATGGTCGAACGCTGTGATCATCGCAGGTGTGGAGCGCTTCATTCCCGGCGAGAAAGGCAAAGAGCGCGTGGTGTTCTTGCCTGCAGAGCCGAAAGCGCTGTCGACGTTTGCGCAGAGCCAGAGCGTGTATGCAGCGCGCGCCGGCGAGGCGCTCGGGTTCATTCGTTGGCAGGGTCAGCGAGTCGATGCATCGCGCTCGCTCGCGGCGCTCACCGAAGAACAAAGAAAGTGGTACGAGCACGGCAGACGAGAGTTCGTCGTGTGCGCAGCGTGTCATCAAGAGAATGGGCAAGGACAAGAAGGTCTGGCCCCGGCGCTCGTCGGTTCGCGCTGGGTCTTGGGCGGTGTGGATGCATTGACGCGCATCGTGCTCAATGGCAAGACAACCGGTGCTTCGACGATGCCCCCGCTGCGATCGCTAGGGGACGAGACGATCGCCGCCATCCTGACGTATATTCGTCGCTCATGGGGACACGCATCCGGTCCGATCTCGCCCGCTCAGGTGCAGGCAGTGCGTACTCAAGTCGAAGAGCGCCACGAACCCTGGACGGAGGCGGAGCTCGAACCGATGAATTGATCGGCACTATCGATGGACTTCGAAGAGCAGAAAGAGCAGGAGTAGCGGATTCGAATTTGCGCTGACTTGCAAGAGCGGAACGATCGCGCGCTCGAATCGATGACTTTTATAAAGATCCCCTCCCCTGCAAAGCGGGGGAGGGTTAGGGTGGGGGCAACCAACCTCACCGCCATCAAACCAACGAGCAAACAACAATCGTGAAAAAAGCAGCGTCCCTTCTGATCGCATGCGCGATGCTCTGGTCTGTGTCTTCAACAGTGCTGCACGCTGCGCAGGCGGAAGAAGGCTGGGCCTCGCTCTTCGATGGCAAGAGCTTGAAGGGCTGGAAACGCGTGAACGGCACAGCCTCCTATGTCGCCGTGAACGGCGCGATCGTCGGCACGACCCGCGCGGAATCGCCGAACAGCTTCCTCGCCACCGAGGAGACTTACAGCGACTTCATCTTGGAGATGGAAGTGAAGCAGGACGGTGGACCTGCGAACAGCGGCATCCAAATCCGCAGCGCGACGAATCCGAAGTACAACGAGGGCCGCGTATTCGGTCCGCAAGTCGACATCGATTCCCCGGAGCGCGATTGGAGCGGCACGGTGTACGACGAGCAGCGTCGTGGCTGGTTGTATCCGGGTTCGCTCAATCCCCACGCGCGCGGACTCTACAAGATGGGCGAATGGAATCAGTTTCGCATCGAGGCGATCGGAAATACGGTGCGAACCTGGTTGAATGGTATGCCGATCGCGCACGTGATCGATCCCGTCGCAAAGGAGGGATTCATCGCGTTGCAGATTCATAGCATCAACAGCCCGGATGAAGCCGGCCGACGCACTTCGTGGCGCAACATTCGCATTCGCGAAACGACGCAAGCCTCGCCACCTGTTGAGACGATGTTCGTCCGTAACTTGATTCCTAACGATGTCAGCGATCTCGAACGCCGGCAGGGATGGAAATTGTTGTTCGACGGTCGGACGACCGATGGGTGGCGCGGCGCGTATCGCTCGTCATTCCCTGCCCAAGGCTGGACGATAGATAACGGAGAGCTCGTGCTCCAAAGCGGCGGCGCAGGCGGCAACATCGTGACGGACGAGCAGTACTCCGCGTTCGAGCTCCAGCTCGAGTTCAAGCTCACGAGCGGCGCGAACAGCGGAATCATGTACTTCGTCAGCGATCGCTATACGGGCTCCAACAACACGGCAGTCGGTCTCGAGTATCAATTGCTCGACGATGCGAGCGATCCCGATTTCGCTCGGGGCACGATCACCTCGAACGCACTCGGCTCGCTGTTCGGTCTGATCCCGCGCATCAAGATGCCGACGAACGTCGGCATTGCGCCGCGCCTCGGCGAGTGGCAACACGCGCGCATCGTCGTTCACCTCGACAATCGCGTGGAGCACTGGCTCAACGGCGTCAAGGTTGTCGAGTACGTGCGAGGCTCTCCGGCCTTTCGGAAGATCGTCGCTGAAAGCCCTTTCAAGGTACTTCCAAACTTCGGCGAAGATGCCCGCGGTCGAATCCTGCTGCAGGATCGCGGCCAAGAAGTGCGCTTTCGAAGCATCAAGATCCGCGCGTTGTGAGCAAAGATCCCCTCTCCCTTGGGGAGAGGATTAGGGTGAGGGCAAAGATCCCCTCTCCCTCGGGGAGAGGGTTAGGGTGAGGGCAAAGGATCGAGAATAAGCATTGCTTGCTCATCCTTTTTCTTTTCTGCGTTCTGTGTGCTCTTGGTGACTACTCATAGCTCTGAAGGTTTCAGCATCAGATGAGCAACTCGCTTCCTAAAAGGCGACCCCAAGTCTGCATTCTCGGCAGCGCCGAACCCGGCTCCGCTGCATATGAGCTCGCCGGCCAAGCAGGCGAGCTGCTCGCGCGTTTGAGGATCACGGTCGTGAGCGGCTGCGGAAGCCCCGCAACGCGCATCGCCGCCGAACGCGCGCTCGCCGCGGGCGGTCATGTCGTGAGCATCGTCCCTCACGACGACATTCATACGAAAGACTGGCCATGCAGCGTCCTGATCCCCTCGGGTATGGGCGATGCACGCAATCTATTGATGGCGCTCGCGGGAGATGCATGCATCGTGATCGGCGGGCGCGCAGGCACGATCTCTGAGGTGTGCCTCGCGTGGCTTCATCGTCGACCGCTCTTACCGCTCACCGGCTGCGGCGGATGGTCGGATCAACTCGAACGCAATCCGCCGGACGAACGCGGCAACTCCAAGATCCTATCGTGGGATTCGCTCGCGATGCTCGAGGCAAACCTCAAGGAACTGGGTTTGGTCTAAACGTGTATTGAGGAAAACCGCAGTCGCCTCTAATCGCGGTTCCGTCACCCACACAGATTCGTTTGGTCGGTGTGAGCCGAGCGAAGGCATAGCCCACCCTTCGTCTGTAACTAGAATTGCGAATAGTGTGTCTGAGCTTCAAGGATGAGGATCCTTCAGTTCTACTTATTCGTGTGCCGGCGCATCGGCAGCGCTGGCCGCGTTCCTTCCTCACCGCTCGCGGGGTGCATCATGCTGAGTTTGTCGGGTCTCACGCACATCTATCCGAACGGCACGCGTGCTCTGGATAACGCGAGCCTCAACATTCCGAAAGGTATGTTCGGCTTGCTCGGCCCGAACGGTGCGGGCAAGTCCACGTTGATGCGTTGTATCGCGACGCTGCAAACGCCATCGCAAGGAAGCATCCATTTCGGAGACATCGACGTCCTGCGCGAACCCGAACGACTGCGCGCCACCCTCGGCTATCTGCCTCAGGACTTCGGTGTCTATCCGCGCGTGTCTGCCTACGATCTGCTCGATCATCTCGCCGTATTGAAAGGCATCGCTCAGCGCTCAGAGCGCAAAGACGCTGTCGAGTCGCTCCTGAATCAGGTGAACCTTTGGAGCGTGCGCAAGCTCCCGGTCGCAGGGTTCTCTGGCGGCATGCGCCAACGCTTCGGAATTGCACAAGCGTTACTCGGAAAGCCGACCCTCATCATCGTCGATGAGCCCACTGCGGGCCTCGATCCCGAAGAGCGCAACCGCTTCAACAATCTGCTCGCGGAGATCGGCGAGAACATCGTCGTGATCTTGTCGACGCACATCGTCGCGGACGTGACCGACCTGTGCTCGCGCATGGCCATCATGGTCGACGGCCGCATCGTCGAGACCGGTGCACCGAACGAGCTGCTCGCGCGGCTGCAAGGTCGCGTGTGGCAACGAACCATCGACAAGGCCGAGCTCGATGCGTATCGCGCACGCATGAACGTAATCTCGACGCAGTTGCGGAGCGGCCGAACCGTCATTCACGTCGTCTCAGATCACCCGCCCGAACCAGGATTCGAGCCAATGACAGGCGAGCTCGAAGACTTCTACTTCGCAACGCTCGAGAGCACCCGGCGCAACGCGGCCGCAGCCTGAAGGATTCGGTCATGTTACTTCGCATCGCCGGATTCGAGCTTCGCTACCAACTGCGGGCGCCGCTCTTTTACGTGGGCTACGCGCTCTTCTTCTTGCTCACCTTCGGTTCCGTCACGATCGATCAGATCCAGATCGGCGCGCGTGGCAATGTCGACGTGAACTCGCCGTTCGCGTTGCTCCAGACGGTTGGCATCATGAACGTCTTCGGCATCTTCGTGCTGACCGCGTTCGTTGCGAACGTCGTGATTCGCGATGACGAAACGGGCTTCGCGCCGATCGTGCGTTCGACACGAGTCACGAAGTTCGATTATCTGATCGGCCGTTTCCTAGGCGCCTACCTCGTCGCGTTTCTATTGATGACGAGCGTCCCTGTCGCGATCTTGATCGGATCATGGATGCCATGGCTCGACTCGGAGAAGGTCGGGCCATTCGTCGCGAGCCATTACTTATACGCCTTGTTCGTGTACACCGCGCCGACGCTGCTCGTCACCGGTGCGGGGTTCTTCGCGTTGGCGACCGCGACGCGCTCCATGATGTGGACGTACATCGGCGTGGTCGCATTCCTCGTCGGCTACTTCACGTCGCAAGTGCTCCTGAGCGATCCCGAGTTCGAGACGATCAGTGCGATGGCCGATCCATTCGCAATCGGCGCGCTGCAGCAAGCCACTCGATACTGGACGGCAACGGAGCGCAACACGCAGCTACCCGCCATCGAAGACCTGCTGTTGTACAACAGGCTGCTGTGGCTGGGCATCGCAGCGGTCCTCTTCGTGCTTGCGTATTCGCTATTCAGTTTCGAAGCGAAAGGAAAGAAAGCGCGCAAGACGCGCAAACCCAAAGCCGCTGACGTCGCACCACCCGTGGTGCGTGAGCTGCCGATTCCACGGCACGATCGCGCAACGCAATGGCGTCAGCTCGGTGCGCTCACGCGCTTCGATATGGGCTTCGTATTCAAGAGCCCAGCGTTCATCGTTCTTCTCGCACTCGGTGTGCTCAATGCGTTTGGTGGACTGACGGGCACGATCGAAAACCGCGGCACGGAATACTTCCCCGTGACGCGCGCCATGATCGATGTGCTGCAAGGATCGTTCACGCTGTTCCCCATCATCATCGCGATCTACTACTCGGGCGAGCTCGTGTGGCGCGATCGCGAGCGGCGCATTCATGAGATCGTCGACTCGACCGCAGCACCGAACTGGGCATTCATGGTGCCGAAGTTCCTCGCGATCGCATTGGTGCTGCTAGCGTGCTTCGTCGTGGCGGCGCTGACCGGCATGGCTTTCCAGCTCTATCACGGCTACTCGCAGATCGATGTGTCCGCGTATGCGCTGTGGTTCGTGCTGCCGGGCGTCATCACCTCCGTGTCGTTGGCAGCGCTCTCCGTGTTCGTGCAGGCGCTGGTGCCGCACAAGGCATTCGGTTGGGCGGTGATGCTCGTGTACATCGTTGCAAGCGTCGCGTTGTCGAACGCGGGATTCGAGCACAATCTCTATCACTACGGCGCGTGGCCGAACGTGCCGCTGTCAGATATGAACGGCATGGGCCGATTCTGGATCGGACGAGCGTGGTTCCAGGCTTACTGGATCGCCTTTGCGCTGGTGCTGCTCGTGCTCGCGCATGTGCTGTGGCGCAGAGGAGTGGATACGAGCTTGCGACCGCGTATGCGCCGCGCTCCCGATCGGTTGCGCGGTTCGCCGGGCATCATCATGGGATCTGCACTGGTGGCGTGGGTCGCGTTGGGATCCTTCATCTTCTACAACACGAACATCCTCAACGAGTATCGTACTGAGGACGATCTCGATTTGTACGCAGCGGATTTCGAGAAAGAGCTCCTGCCTCTAGAGAAGGTGCCGCAGCCCCGCATCACGGACGTGAAGCTGGCTGTCGATTTGTACCCGAAGGAAGTTCGCGCGACGGCGAAAGGGGAGTACACGATTCAGAATCGAACCGACGCGCCGCTGCCGCACGTGCATATACGGTGGCCACGAGAGCTCGAGATGCAGGCGCTCGAGATCGACGGCGCGCAGATGGAGCAGGAGCACTCGAGGTTCAACTATCGGATCTACAAGTTCGATTCACCCATGCAGCCCGGCGAAAGTCGAACGATTCGTTTCGAAACGCTGCTCGAAGAGCGAGGCTTTCCGAACCAAGGCGCGTTGACGCGGATCGTCGACAACGGAACGTTCCTGAACAACTATGAGCTGGCGCCGATTCTTGGAATGGGACGCGACGGCTTGTTGCAAGATCGCGCGAAGCGACGCAAGTACGGACTCCCGCCAGAGCTCCGTCCTGCGAAGCTCGAAGACGAATCAGCCAATGCGATTCACTATCTGAGGCGCGACAGCGATTGGGTCAATGCAGAGATCACGCTCACGACCGATGCCGATCAAACGCCGATTGCACCGGGTTACACGGTGAGCGACACGGTGGACGGTAACCGGCGCACGCTCGTGACCCGCACCGATTCGCCGATCATGCACTTCTTCTCGATGCAATCCGCGCGCTATGCGGAGCAGCGCGATACGTGGCAAGACAAGGACGGAAAAACCGTCGACCTGGCCGTCTACTACCATCCGCAGCACGAGCACAACGTGCAGCGGATGCTGGACGCGATGAAGCTGTCGCTCGACATCTTCAGCGAACGCTTCTCGCCCTTCCAGTTTCACCAGGCTCGCATTCTCGAGTTCCCGGCGTATGCCCGCTTCGCGCAATCGTTCGCGAACACTGTGCCGTATTCAGAGGGCATCGGATTCATCCAGAACTATGACGAGAAGCGCAGCGACGAGACGATCGATCTCGTGAGCTATGTCACCGCACACGAGATCGGCCACCAATGGTGGGCGCATCAAGTCATTGGCGCGGACAAGCAGGGCATGACCCTGCTCTCGGAGACGTTCGCGCAGTATTCCGCGTTACTCATGATGGAGGCCATGTACGGCAAAGAGCAGATCAGAAAGTTCTTGAAGGGCGAACTCGATACGTATCTGCGCAGCCGCGGTGGCGAAGTGATTGAGGAGCTGCCGCTCAATCGAGTCGAGAATCAAGCGTACATCCACTATCGCAAGGGCTCGCTCGCGATGTACTGGCTGAAGGAAGTCGTGGGCGAAGATGTCGTGAACCGCGCATTGCAGCGACTGCTGAGCGAGTTTGCGTTCAAGCCCGCGCCGTATCCGTCATCGACGGATTTCATCCGACTGCTACGCGAGGAGGCCGGCCCAGAGCACGATGCATTGATCACCGATCTCTTCGAACGCATCACGCTGTACGACATGAAAGCGACCAATGCGAGCTCCAAGCGACTCGCTGATGGCAAGTACGAAGTCACGTTCAAAGTACAAGGCCGCAAGCTCTATGCGGACGGCGAAGGCCGCGAAACCGAAGCACCGCTCGATGAGCCGTTCGACATAGGCGCGTTCACAGCCGAGCCAGGCAAGAAGGGGTATACGCGTGAAGCCGTCTTGCTCATGGAACGGCGACCGATGAAGACAGGCGAACAGGTGGTCACCTTAGTCGTAGACAAAGAACCCAAGTTCGTCGGCGTCGACCCTTACAACAAACGTATCGACCGCAACTCCGACGACAACATCACCAGCGTGAGCGCGGGCACGGAATAGATCCCCTCCCCTGCGAAGCGGGGGAGGGCTAGGGTGGGGGCATCTTGATCAGCAAAGGAACCCCTCTCCCTCGCGGAAGAGGGTTAGGGTGCGGGCTACCTCAAGCTAGAAAGATCCCCTCTCCCTCGAGGGAGAGGGTTAGGGCGCGTTCAATCCAACGGACTCACCACCCCACGCCCGCCACGGTTTAGAACATGCGTGTAGATCATCGTCGTCTTCACATCCGCATGCCCGAGAAGCTCCTGAACGGTACGAATGTCGTAACCTGATTCGAGGAGATGCGTTGCAAACGAATGCCGCAGTGTGTGCACGCTTCCTGGTTTGATGATTCTCGCTGAACGTAGAGCCTGCTTCACTGCGCGTTGCAGAGCATCCGGCGGCGCGTGGTGTCGCCTTTGAACACCTGAGCGTGGGTCGACTGAAGCACGAGTGGACGGGAACACGTACTGCCATCCCCATTCGATACTAGCGTTGGGATACTTGTGCTCGAGTGCATACGGTAGATACACACGACCGGATCCCGCGCGAATATCGTTCTCGTGCAGTTGGCGCACGCGAGCGAGATGCGATCGCAGCGGCTCGATGAGTGCTCGCGGCAGAATGGTCACGCGATCCTTCTGACCCTTCGCGTCGCGAATCACGAGTTGCCCGTACTGGAAGTCGATGTCCTTCACTCGTAGACGAAGGCATTCCATCAACCTCAGTCCGCCGCCATACACGAGGGATGCCATCAACCAGGGCGTGCCTTCGAGCTGCGCGAGGAGCGCTTTCACTTCTTGGCGCGTGAACACGACGGGCAAGTGCTGCGGCTTCTTCGCGCGTTGCACTTCGTCGAGCCATGGCAAGGTGATCTTGAGCACGTCTCGATACAAGAAGAGCAGCGCGTTGAGCGCCTGATTCTGCGTCGAAGCGGATACGTGTAGGCGCACGGCCAAGTCGCTCAAGAATGCGGTGACCTCCGCACCTCCCATCTCGCGCGGATGCCTCTTGCCGTGAAAGAGGACGAATCTGCGAATCCATTGCACATACGCTTGTTCCGTGCGAATGCTGTAGTGACGCAAGCGGATGAGCTCGCGGACCTGGTCGAGCAACCTCGGTCCTGATGCATCGGGAGAAGTTGTCATAACCATCCTTGGATTGAGAGTCAGCCGCCGCGAGTTGACTCGCTCATCGACGCGGGGCTAAGTTGGCGCGCGTAGACCGTTGCGGCCTATCATCCCGAGAAGCAAAGGAACATGCAGCTGCAAATGTGGACAGAACAACGAAAAATTCACGCGTCGGCGGAAGCCCGCCGCATCCGATTACCGCACTCAGGCGGTCCATTTAATAGTTAGGCAGGAGCCGAGAATGAACTCGAGCGATCTTCTCAGCGAACTTGCATCGAAGATCTACGAGCCACCATTGTCGACGATTCGTGATAGCGGCGCGATCGCCGACGTTTCGAATCCGCTTTGCGTGCTCATGCTGCTGATTGACTTTGATACCGAAGTGGCCATTAACGGTATTGTCGATTTCATTGGTAATAGCACGGGTCTGTATGCGCGAGAGACGGTCCTCGCGTTCGATCGTCTTGGTTGTCCGGAGGAGGCGAAGGCGTTAGCTAGGATACTCAGTGTTGCGCAGGCGGTGGGGATGACACACGAATCCATTCAGAAGGATCGCAGCTCGCTCTCTCAGTATGCGATCACAAGCTTTACACAGCTTCATGGTAAAAAATGGAAAGCTGCGTGTACGGAGATCGAAACGATTCGTAAAGAGCTAGACATGAGGCGCTTGTTCGACAGAGCCGAACAATTTCTTGAGCAGCATCGCGCTCTGTTTGAGGAGGCACTTGGGTTGGCGCCAAAGAATGCCTAACAAGTGCATCAAGTTCGCTCCTGTTTGTCGCCCGACTCGCAAAGGCGCGGCGCCTTTGCTCGCGGCTTATGCACGGCGTTAGAGCGCAGCAAGAGGCCGTTTTGACGTCGCCGGCCGCTGTATATACACTCCGCCTATGCGCTTCACCTGGGACGAAAGGAAACGTCGGGTCAACTTGAAGGCTCATGGCATTGACTTCTTGGATGCGCCTCGCGTGTTCGAGGGTCCGACCCTCACCTTCGAAGATGACCGCTTCGCTTATGGAGAGCAGCGCTTTGTCACGCTCGGCTTCCTCGGTGGTGTTGCGGTTTCCATCGTTCACACCGAAACACCCGAGCGCATCCATGTCATCTCTTTTCGTCGAGCCACTCGAAATGAAGAAGCGATCCTCTTCAAAAGCCTCTAAGACTGATTGGAAGCGCATACGCGCTACAAAGGATAGAGACATCAAGCTCTCAGCTGAGCATCCGGAAGCGGATATGCAGCACATCGTTCGTGGCATTGTCCGCCGCGGCTTGCAGCCCGTGCCGCCGAAATCATCCATTGCGCTGCGGCTGGACGCGGATGTTCTCGCTTGGTTTAAGGCTCAAGGGCCGGGGTACCAGACGCGCATCAACGCCGTGCTGCGAGCATTCAAAGATGCTTCGCTCTAACAAATGCTTCGTGCCGACGCGTGCAAAGCCACGCGCGGCACAAGCATGGCGTTAGGCACGATGGACGACATTCGTCTTTATCTCGCACTTCACAACCTGGGGATCGTTCTGCCCTTTCTATACTTAGAGAACGGGACGGATCCGATTCCCGGCATGCGGTTGGCTTTTGGTGGAAGCTCCATGGTAATCCCGCTTGTCCTCGCGGTGGTTTCTAGCTGGCTTCTGGTGTATCGGATGTACAAGGGTCACATAGCTTTCGTCGTGGCTATCGCATGCGGTGCGGTGATCGGTGCGGTTCCGGGGCTGTTCTATTTTGCAATGTCAGATGCCCTGCAAGTACCCGTACCTGTTGCCTCAATGGTCACGACTGGGCTATTTACCGGAGCTATCGCCACTGCCTGCGTTCACGCCCTCGAACTTCGTCGCCGTGCCAATCGTGCCTAACAAGCGAATCGAGCCCGCAAGCGTTGCTTGCTCGACTCGCAAAGGCGAGGCGCCTTTGCTCGCGGCTCATTCGCGACGTTAGCCTGGGAAATCGGAATGATGAACGTCGGCGAGCAACTTGTTTCATCCTACTTGCGGTACGTTCGCAGCTGCGAGTTCATTCAAACGAATCTGTACACCGTCGAGGCGCAGGGCGAGATCGACGTTGTCGGCATCAATCTCAAAGAGAAGAAGGTGTACGTCTGTGAGGTCGCCATCCATCTCACAACCGGGCTGCAGTACGTCAAGGACAAGCGGCCAAACAATATCCAGAAGCTCACGGACAAATTTTCCCGAGATATCGAGTACGCAACCAAGTACTTCAGCGAGTACGAGCGACACTTCATGCTGTGGAGTCCCATCGTCAAAGACAGTCAAGGACAGGCTCAGTACAACCAGCTCGGTCACTTGGCAGTGGTGAAGGCCAATATCCAAGAGAAGTATGGCGTTGCTCTTGAGTGCATCGTCAACGAAGCGTTCCACTCGTCTCTCAAAGAGCTCCGGCAGTTTGCAGCCGCTCAAACCTCAGAGCTTCAATGTCCGCTGCTTCGGCTGCTTCAGATAGAGGAGCTGTTAGGGGTGCACGTCACGCGAATTGCGGCTAACAAACGCTTGCAGGCGACGTGCGAAACGCACGCGCCTGAAGCGTGACGTTGGGCTGAAGCCTAGAAGAGAATGAACGCGAAGCGGAGTCGCGATCTGAAAGCAAATGTGCAGCGTTGGGGCGCTGAGGCGGTGGCCGCAGTCATCGCTCGTGCCGGTCGTACCGTCGCGTCGCGGCTTCGTTCTTCGGCGCAGCACTCGTCACGCAGATCTCAATCCTCAAACCTCAGTCGGGTGGCTTCGTGCGCGCGCAGCTTCGGTTAGCTTGGTGTCAGAAGGTCGAGCTCAGGGTTATGTCATCGCTTGCAGCCTCAGTCCGGCGTTGCTGTGGCATCCTCAAGCTCATTGTTTCATCATCGGTGGCAGTCATGATGCTGTCCGCTGCCCAACAACACGCTCGTGCTGACCGCCCAAAGGCTAGCGCCTTTGGGTCCGCGCAGCGTTGCTGCGCCGGCAGCACAGCGTGAGCGTTAGAAGTGCAGAAGGGCATGTCCCCACTTGAGAAGCTCGAGTTGGCGCTCGATGATACGAACGACGTGTACGTCGGAGCGCAGCAGAGCGAGGAAGAGTACTTTGCAGCTCTGCGCTCGGACATCCGGGCTCATGTATGCGAGCCTTTTTAGCTCAGTGCCGTTGTGATGGATCCAGGCTTTCCAGACGTTCCCGTTGGTAGTGTGCGGACCGGTGAGTGCGTCGCATTCCACAAAGGCTATTGGTTGGTCTATGAATCAGAGAAGGATCGCTTTCTCTGTTTCTGGGGAACTGACAAGAACAACCTTGGCGCGCATGGTGTGTATGGCAGTCCACTTTACTGCTGGTCGGCATGAGCACTTCTAACAACACGTTGGTTCCGACTCGCAACCGCGAAGCGCCGTTGCTCGCGGCACAACGTGGACGTTCGGCTACAAGGCGGCAATGAGAACGTACAGATGGAGAGGCGTTCCTTGATCTCATTATTCCAAACCGCAGCAGGCGCGTGGCACGTGCCGTCGATCCTTCTGGTTTCAAGCTGGCTGGCCACAGCCGTCGTCAGTGGCATATTTGTGTTCGCAAACTTGAGAGCGAATCGGGACGATCGCATCCGCGCATTCGAGAACGAGCAGCAGAGTTCGAGTGAATTGCGTGCTGCCCAAAGCAAGATCACCGAACTAGAAGCTAAGCAGCGTCCTCGAGCGATTTCTCCTGCTCAACGCGCCACTTTCATCGAAGCGACAAAAGCCGGGCCGAAAGGTCCAGTGTATCTCGCAACAAGAACCGCGCTCCCGAACAAGGAACAAGAAAATTTCACCATGCAGCTTCGTCAGCTATTGGACGAAGCTGGGTTTGCAACCGGCGGCAGCAACATCGTGAATGGCTTCAGTACAGGAATCGATTCCGGAGAATTTCTCCTATTTGTATCGCGAAGTGACACCCCGCCGCCTTACTTTTCGAATTTGGCTAGCGCGCTCTATAAGCTCGGTCTTGTGTCGCCGGATGTTCCGATAGCGGTAAACAACCCGAATGCGAAAGAAGGCATGCTTTACCTTTTCATACCGGAGAAGTAGTCGTGCCTGGCAACTGGGCGTTGCTTTGTGTGCGGAGCCGAACAACGCGCTGCAGGCGACGTGCGAAGACGCACGCGCCTGAGCGCAGACGTTATGCGGAAAGAAGATGAAGGCGGTCGTGTCTGCGATGTGGTTGTCTGAGAGCGAGGGTACAGCCGTCGAGCTTCCCTTTGCGGGCCCACAATGCGTCGCGTCGGCAGCTTTGTCATCGCAACGCTCGCGCTTCGTCCTCACGATGTTTGACTCTTGGCGTGTCATCGCCAATGCGACCGTTGCTGATGGTGGCGCTCGTCAAGGCAAGGCCCGCGCACTTCTCCAACCGTCGTGCAGGAGTCTCAGCAGTAGACTCAGCGTTGCGGCTGAAGGAAGCTCTGCAATCACTGGGTGCTACACACGTTGCATCCGGCGTGAAGCAGTCGTGGCCTCGCATAACAATTCGCTCGAGCCGACGCCGGTGACCAAAGCGCGCTTCGTTTGGCTCAGCATCGGCGCGGCTCAGCTCAGTCGTTCGGCAGTCACGTGATGCGGCAATCTGCTTCGGTTCTGTTGGCAGCGGTGTTGGCGACGAGCGTTCTTACGCCATCGCTTTCATGGTTGTTCCCTTGCATATTTGTCACTCGGCTCGAACCTTGCCATGAAGCCCCAGTACTGCGTGATGACGGAACGCTTGCGCCGAAGGAGTGTGTGGGGGGTTCGTGTGATTGGCATCCGACACTCAGCGACCGACTCGAGCGGTACACTGTCATGACGAGTTTGCTAGTTATGAGCGGAATGCTTGCCGCCTTACTGAGCGAACGTCGACCTCGTCGTGCATCGGCTCTTTCGGGCGCAGTCGCGATCGCAATCACTTTACTCCTCGACAGATTCGTGTACGGATACGGGCCGTGAGTCTGATCGACATTCTTGTGAGTGCGATCCCAATCGGATTGGGTGCGCTATTCGCCTGGTGTGGCGGATGGGCCGCGTTGAGGCTGACGCCGAACAAAACAATGGAGCCGACGCGGTGAAACGAATGCGCCTTTCCTTAGCCTCATCTCGCCGCGCGGCTCATTGTTGTCGTTAGAGCGCAAGAAGAGTGGTAGCAGTTGTCCTACTTCCAGGAATGGATGGCTCTGGCGCTCTGTTCGACGATTTCGCATCGGAGCTGAAGGCAAGATCACTCGTTATCTCCTATCCAACGGATCGGCCGCTCGGCTACAGCGAGTTGGAAGAGTATGTGCTCGCTGCTTTGCCAAAGAACGAATCATTCATTTTGCTGGCGGAATCTTTCTCAGGTCCCATCGCAATTGCACTTGCGGCGAGGCAGCTTCCGCAGCTTCGTGGACTCGTCTTGGTATGTTCTTTCGCGAAAGCGCCGTTCACACTTCCGACGTTCATGCGCAAGTATGTCGCCGGGCTTCCCTTCTGGCGCGCCCCGGTAGCACTTGCTACCAAAGTGCTACTCGGCGGCTATCGTTCGGAGACGATTGAAGAGAAGCTCGAGCAAGCCATTCGCGCCGTCACGCCCCAGGTTTGGAAGGCAAGGCTTCGTGCCACGCTCGGTGTTGACTCAACATCGCTCTTATGTCGAATACAAGTACCTGTTCTGTATCTCCGGGCTTCAGAAGACAGGGTGGTTTTCTCCTCGGCATCGGAGGTAATCTGCCAGCACGTTCCAGCCGCGAAGGTAGTGGAAGTCGCAGGTCCTCACTTTCTGCTCCAAGCAAAACCCAAAGGATCCGCGGCCGCAATCCGGGCGTTCGCAAATGCACATAACCTTGCGCTCTAACAAATTGCTGCACGCGACGCGGGAAACCCGCGCGCGTGAGCAATAGCGTTGGGCGCATGAAGAGATGGGTAGCAGCGTTATCGATCATTGTGCTCGGGCTTGCGCTCATAGCCGTCGCGACGCCGTTCGGAGTTAATGTGTGGTCACTCGCCACAGGCCGAGGCTTCTTCATTCCGCAGGAGTCGTCTGTGTTCTCGTTCAGAGTTACAAAGATGAATGAGGGATCCGGAGAGTGGTGGCTATACGGTCGAGATGACGAGCGATTGTTCGCACTGCATCCTTCGGAGCCTGTGTACTACTCCGCAGAACTCGCTTCGCAGGCGGCATGCCGAGATTTCAAGGCAGATGATTTCATGACGTGGTGTTCGTCGGAGCAGCACTCAGTACCGCAGCTATGAACATGCTGCCCAACAAACGCTTGGAGGCGACTCGCGGAAACCCGCTCGCGCCTCAAGCTATCCGTTAGGGCAAGAGAATCAGAATGCGGACGTTACTGAGCGCGGTGTTATCTCTTGGAGTGCTGGGCTGTTCGTCTGCGCCGGAGCTGAGCCCTCCGGCCTGCCGACATGAATCTGGCGATTGCAGTTCAGAGGCAGTCCGCTCCAGGGTGCTTGAGCGGTTCAGAGATCTGAATGTGCGGGAAGTGCTGGCTTGTTCAAGCAAGCCTAGTATGTTCTGTAACAGCAGCATTCCTGACGAAGAAGCCTGCCTGGTTGACTTGGGAGGCGATGCTCCATCTGCGGAAGGCGAGCGGGCGGAACAATCATTCATTACTCCTCTACTAGTCCGCACGCTGCTTGGTGATGACGCCGCGAGCTACAGAAGAACCATTCGTCGCGAGCGTTCCGGGCCATACGGGCCCGGGGAAGAATCTGTTTACGCAAACAGCCAGCGTAATCGAGCAGTGCTCTACTTCACCGAAGTCCGATGTGCAGATATCAGTGAGATAACCTGATGCGAGGAGCTCTAACAAATTGCTGCACGCGACGTGCGAAGACGCACGCGCGTGAGCAATGGCGTTAGGCGGCAGACCGCGGGGAACAATGGCTTCGGGCGTAGGCAGTTCAGCGATTCTTTACACACCCGCACCACTTCTAGAGGTCAACATGGGGATCAGACTAAACAGGCTCTTACTTGGCGGCCTAGCGGCTGGCATCGTGGGGAACGTCATCGGCTTCATCGGCTTTGGCCTGCTGCTCGGGCCGCGCATGCAGGCAGAAGCCGCTGCCATCGCGCCTGCGCTTCAAGCCCGCTCGATGGGCGGCGCAGCCGTAGCCACCAACATCGCCGCCCAGTTCCTGACGGGGCTGCTGCTCGTCTGGCTCTACGCAGCTATGCTCCCGCGCTTCGGGGCGGGCCTCAAGACAGCGGCGTACGCGGCGCTGGTCGTGTGGCTCTGCGGGCTGATGTTCCGCGTCGACTGGCTGCTCTTCGGCATGATGTCGGCGGGAATATATACCCTGGCTGCCGGGTTGGCGCTCTTCCAGGTGATGGTCTCGGCGTGGGTTGGAAGCCGATTCTACAGGGATAATAGTCCGACCTAAGTACTAGTTATGCGGGAAGAAAATGAAGATGCCGCTTCTGCGATGTGGTTGTTTGAGAGCAGCGGCAGTTTCTTCCGCGTTCCATCCGCGGGCGCGCAATGCGCCGCGTCAGCAGCTTCGTCATCGCAAGTATCTCGCTACGTTCTAGCGATGTTTGACTCATGTCACGTCATCAGTCCTGCGACCGTTAATGATGGTGGCGCTCGTCAAAGGAAGGTCCGCGTGCTTCGCCAACCGTTGCGCCAGAAGGGCAGTGGTACTTTCGACGTCGTAGCTAGACGCTGCTCGAAGATCAGTGGGTGTGGCCTGCCTTTCAATCGTCGTGCAGGATTCGTGGCTTTGCATAACAAGCCGTTGGTTCCGACTCGCAACGGCGAAGCGCCGTTGCTCGCGGCACAACGGCGGCGTTAGACAAAACGAGAGTATGCGGCTCAAGATTGGACGTATTCCCGACGGTGCCGAAGTTCCTGCTGCGGAGGACGGATGGCGGAAGCTTAGAGAGCCTCCCATGTGGGTCGTTATTTGGGTCATATCACTTCCCATCAGTCTGGTCCTTGCCTTTATTGCGGCCGTGGCTGTGATCCGTTACACAGAGATCACAATCGACGGACTGACCGGTGTAGGACTTATCGCGGTATATGTTGCTACGATTGCAGTGCATGAGTTGATACATGCATCCGTCCATCCTGATCGCGGCCTTTCAAAGAGAACCACGCTCGGATTCTGGCCGTCTCACTTGACCTTCTTTGCGCATTACGAGGGATTGCGCAGCAAGCGGAACTTTATGCTCTGCCTGCTAGCGCCATTCTTGTTCCTCTCTGTTTTACTCGTGGCGGCGTCGCATTTCATTGGCTGGAGTTCTTGGATACTCGGTGCCGTCATCATTCTGAACGCTGCTGCTAGCTCAGCGGACGTGTTCAACTACTTCGTAACCATGTTCGGCATTCCAAACTCCTCGGAAGTTCAGAACTTTGGTTGGAACACGTATTGGCGCGCTGTCGACTCAAAGGTTTCGTCTAACAAATCGTTGCAGCCGATCGCGCGCGAAAACGCGCGCTCCGGCTGAACGGCGACGTTCGGCCTTATGAGTGACTCGGTACAATTGCCGGAAGACCCGGCGCCAACCTTCCGGCTGGCGGTGCGTAGCGACGTGCCCGATATTGTTCGAATGCTGGCTGATGACGCACTTGGAGTGAAGCGAGAGTCGTACGAGTCGCCGCTCCCGGAGAGCTATTACACCGCGTTCGAAGCTATTGGTGCGGATCCAAACAACGAGCTCGTGGTGGCGTGTTTGGCTGGTCGCGTGGTGGGCGTGCTACAACTTACATTCATCCCTTATCTGACCTATCGTGGTAGTTGGCGCGCGTTACTCGAAGGAGTTCGCGTAGACACCTCTGCTCGCGCGCGCGGAATCGGTCGGAAACTAATCGAGTGGGCGATCGAACGAGCACGGCAACGAGGTTGCCATCTGGTTCAATTGACGTCGGATAAGGCGCGCGTCGATGCGATTCGATTCTACGAGAGCCTGGGATTCGTAGCGTCACACGAAGGGTTTAAGCTCCACCTGACTGGTCGTCTTCACGCAGGACTATGAGTTGGATGAGGGAGAGCCGAACAATGCGCTGGAGCCGACGAGCGAGGACGCACGCGCCTCAGCGCGAGCGTTAGCGATCCTGAAGAAGCGGAGCTACACTCGGCGCTACAACCTCCTCGTGGGGAACGCGTTATGGCAAGAGCGATATCGGAAATTGGAAAGGAAATTCGGAGTTTAGCCCGCCCGGAGCAGGAGCATCTTCTGCGCGCGCTGCTGGAAGAACTCGACGGTACAGCCGATCCTGACGCCGAGCAGGCATGGTTGGATGAGGTGCAGCGGCGCAGTGCGGACTTTGACGCCGGACTGGTGAAGTCCATTCCTGCTGAGGAAGTATTCGATCGAGAGCCTTGGTGTCGAGCGCGCGAAAGTTCTTGCTCGTGCTCTGAAATGTCATCCTGCCGTTTTGGTGTTTCCGGGGTGGGACGCCGATCAGCAATCTGCGGCATAACAAGCGCCGGCAGAACGACGCGTTCAAAGCAACGCGCGGCTCAAACATGCCGTTTAGAACGACATGAAGTCTGCGCTTAGACCGGCAGCTGATGGATCCTTCGCCGTGAAGGCGATGTTCGAACGCTGCCCTCCAGAAAGGCTGGCGGACATTCGCTACGTCATGTCGAAGAAGTCCCAGCAGGAGTTCTGACCTAACTACTGATTGAGCCAGTCGCCACTACTCGGAATACTTCCGAACCAATCCCAGTGTGGAGCTAAATAAATTGGGCGAATGATTGAAGAGGACAGGATGAAGAAACCTCAGAAT
Source organism: Pseudomonadota bacterium (assembly GCA_023417315.1). Classification (GTDB taxonomy): domain Bacteria; phylum Pseudomonadota; class Gammaproteobacteria; order Steroidobacterales; family Steroidobacteraceae; genus Steroidobacter. The sequence goes on along the minus strand of JAEZFW010000001.1, from coordinate 54,871 downwards.
ATCGGGTTCCGGAGCTCGCTCGTCGGGCTCGGTGCTCGTGCAACCGCCGAGTCTTCGTCTTGCGTTGTGGCCGCATCGAACAAAGCGTTCAGCCCGACCGCGCAAGGCTGTCGCCTTTTCGGAGCCGCGCCCTGAAGGCCGCGGCGGCGGGCTAACGCAAACGTTGGGCCGCAGATCACCTGTAGACAATTTGTAACCTACGAGCGAAGCTGATGCGAATTACCTGTCGCCCGGCGAAGGAGCAACGCAAATGTTTCCCATGTGGACCTACTTGACAGTCGCGGCACTTATCGCCGCCATTGCTTTCGGCATTGGACAATTCGTCTCGGGACTTGGCGTTGCATTTGTAGTGTTGGCGTCCACAATATGGACTGGATACTCCGTTAAACGTCAGAAGAACTCGAAACCAGGTTGCTAAGTATCAGCCGCCGATCTTGCGGCGTGCTGCTGCCCAACAGCGCTTCGAGGCGACTCGCGGAAACGCGCTCGCGCCTCAAGCTACACGTTAGAAGACTACGATGAGGAGGAGCAGCGAAGCAGGTTTCTGGCTCGTTGCCTTTGCCGCCACGGTTCTGTACGGCTTTATGCATGCGGGACGGTATGGGTGCCGTTCTTCAGTAGCGAGACGCAGCTTCGAACGCTTGGGCTCTTGCTCTACGCCGTCATGCAAACGTATCCCTGGCTTCCCAGCTTTGCGGCCGGCTTGATAGTTGCGCGTCGAGCGGTGTTGCTTGGCTTCGTCATAGCTCTGTTGGTACTGAGTACATTGCCGAAGAGCATCTCTTCTTAGAGTTGCCAGCATAAGCCTGGATCAGTTCGGCCTAACAAAACATTGGAGCCGACGCGATGAAACCAATGCGCCTCTCCTCAGCCGCATCTCGCCGCGTGGCTCATAGTTGTCGTTAGGTATCAGACATGTTGCGCAAGATTCGAGCCAAACTGGGCCTCTCAACAATCGATCATGCGTTCTTCGACACAGTACGTGAGATTCCGTGGTTTTCGCGGTGCGGGAACCCGCCGACATTTGACATCCCACTGCCAACGCAGCCGCTTCCAGGGTGGAATGAAGCGGTTGCGAGCATGTGCTCAACCCATTGGGAAAACACCACGCTTGATGCAAGGAATGCTTTGTCCGTCTTCTTGCACAAGAATTTCAATCGTAAGTTTCAGCTATGGAATGAAATTGCGGAGGTAGCAAAGCGCTGTTGCGTTGAGCCGCTCTCAGCTGGGGTCTGGCGGCAGTTTGCCCAGTCGCACGATCTGGAAGATGCGTTCGTTCACGCCGTTCAGGGCGACGTGCTGGCAGCCATTATGGAACACGAGTATAGAGACTGCCCCGGAGCACCAAGGTTTTTTCTTCACCTGCTCGACGTTTATCGCAGAGGCCACATTCCATGTGGTTGGGCAGGCACATGGCCGACTGGAAAGCTACTGGTTTACTAAAGTGATGCCTAGCATCTCGTTGGAGCGGAGGCGTGAAAGATAAAGTGCCAAGCTCAAACGCCGGCGCGCGCCGCTCGACTCAACCGTTAGTGATCTAGAAGCCGCAGGGCTACAATCAGGGCGATCGCGATGTACAGGTGACACCTATGGCCAGAGCCAGTCGTTTGTGCAATCGCGTCCGATGTCATCTACATCGCGGCCATCGCTCATAGCAGCCGTGAACCCGAGTACTGGCGGTTACGAGTCCAAGATCGCTAACAAATTGTTGTAGCCGATGTGCGAAACGCACGCGGCTCAACAATGGCGTTATGCGGCAACCAGAGTCGCCTGTCGATTCAGGCCTACTCACCTCGACTAAAGATTGCCTGCCCTGGTAACCGAATATGGAGAATTGGACATGAATACCGATGCTGACATCGAAGCTATCAAGAGTTTGATCGCGGCGCGCGAGACAGCCATCGCCAACTCAGACGCTGAAGCTGCCATCGAACCGTTGGCACGCGAGGTTGTGGTCTACGACCTTCAACCGCCGCTTGCTTTCGCCGGAGCCCATGCGCGCGATGCTGAGGGGCTGCGTGCTTGGTTGATAACCTGGAAGGGATCGGCGCCTCGGGTCGAGTTCCGCGAGTCGCGGATTCTAGTCGATGGCGACCTTGGCGTTGCTTATGGTCTCAGCCGCTTGCGAGGGGAAAAGATCGGGGAAGGAGCGGTCGAACTGTGGTTCCGCACTACCCTCGTATTCAAGCGTTCCGAAGATGGTTGGATGATTGTCCACGAGCACAACTCGGTGCCGATGAAAATGGATGGCAGTGGGCTTGCCGCCGTCGATCTGAAACCCTGATGATAGGAAGGAACGTATGAGGCGTTGTGATCACTTTTGGACTACGCACCGCCTAACACCTATGAGGCCTCCTGAGGTCAAGTGACACGACTCTTCCTGCGGTATCAAGATGGAAATGCCGCATGAAGAAGCATCGGGGATCGAGTTCAGTCGTTCGATGACTTCGTTTGAGTTCCAGATCGTTGAGAGTCTGATCGAGATAGCCGATGAGGCCATGACCCAGATCGACAAAGCCTGGATACAAGCGCTTCGGGCGCAGGCGCCTTGCGAAGATGCACGCGCCTGAGCACTCTCCTTAGGACGCTTGGGTACATAGCAATATGGAAATCTCTGCACAGGTTCGGAACAGTTCAGGTGCTCATCAGGCATCCGTGTCCACTTCTGGGACGGTTCGAGTGCTTGCCGTGTCTGCCAAAGCAAATGGGCAGGGTAGTGCCGTGAATGGTGGAGAGTTTCTGATGCTTGCTCTGGCAACCTGCTACTGCAATGACTTATTTCGCGAAGCCGAAAGGCTTGGCATACCCATCGCCGGCTGCGAGGTTGTGGCGAAGGGTCAGTTTAATGGAGTTGGATTGGCCGCAGAGGCCGTTACGTATGCGGCTCGCGTTGAGTCACCTGCCTCTGCCGAAGACCTCGAACGGCTATTGAGCGAGACGGATCGACTCGCCGAGATCCATAACACACTGCGAGCGGGATGCTCGGTGCAGCGGCTCGCTTGGCATGAGTTCGCGTCCTGACAAATCGCTCGAGCCCACGTCGTGACCAAAGCGCGCTCCGTTTGATTCTGACCACAAATCTGCGATGCACTCTCTCGATGTTGCTGCAACACTAGGGAATGTTCGAACCGACGCTCTCAAATAAGGTTGCCGTTGTGGAGCGTCGAAGAGTCGCGAAGATCGAACGATCGTCTGTACACACGAAGCCCTTCGCGCCACATTGATGCATTGATTGCCGGACGCCGCATCGAATAATCCTGGGGACACGAGATGAGTAGGAGTCGCGACGCGCCGCACGATCGTCATGTGTGATGCTAGACGCTCTAGGAGGGCACTCTAGTGAGCGAAACTCAGAAAGTGACGACGGGCGGCTGTTTATGCGGAGCCGTACGTTATGAGGTGAAGGGTCCTTTGCGCGATGTGGTCAATTGCCATTGCAGCATGTGCCAACGCTTGCATGGCAACTTCGGTCCGCATTCCAAGGCGCGGAAAGTCAATATTGAGATTACCAACAGTGCTGGGTTGGCTTGGTACAAGACTTCGGAAATTGCTCGGCGCGGGTTCTGTCGGCTGTGTGGGTCGAGCTTGTTCTGGGAGCCGTTCGATTTGGACGCTACGGGCATCATCGCAGGGACCTTAGACGGTCCAACGGGGTTGAAGACGATCGGGCACATCTATGTCGGAGAGAAATGCGATTTCTACGAGATCACGGATGGTCTTCCGCAGTACGATGCATCCTCCGATGGAGAGCTCGTCGATGATTACAAGTAGTGCGTGCCCTCGCAGCTAAGGATGCAGGGTGCAGCTCCGGCGCGAAACTCGATCGGAACGTGAGAAAGAATCAGTGATGAAGCCGCACTTCGCGATGATGGCCGACTACAACGCATGGGCGAATAGACGGCTATACAAGATGGCGAGCCAACTGCCGGACGAGCAGTACCGGCAAGACGTAGGTGCATACTTCAAGAGTTTACATGGCACACTCAATCACATCCTCTGCGCCGACCTGATTTGGCTGCGCCGGCTGACGGGCTCCGGGGAGCATCCGACGAATCTGGATGCCATCGTGTTTGATGACTTCGCGTCGTTGTCGGCGGCAAGACAACAGCAGGATCAGCGGATCATCGACTATGTCGACAGCCTCTCTGAACCACAGATGGAAGAGATGTGGGCGTATCGAACGCTGAAGGGAGCTCTTCAAGAACAACGCCGGCGAGATATTCTCGCGCACTTGTTCAATCATCAGACGCATCATCGCGGCCAGTCGCACACTATTCTGACCATGCTCGGTGTTCGCGAGCCAGATGGGCTGGATCTTCTACTGATGCAGTGGGAGCAGAGCTAGACGGATCGTCGAGGTCCCTGCCGGAGAGAGACATCTTACACGACGAGAGGTCAGCGTCATGAGCCGACTCATGCTGTTCCCGAGCGCAGTCAAGCGCGATCCGGCAATCGACGAGTGGATGGATCAGCATGCCGGAGCCTTGGGCGCAATCGCACAACGTTGGTTCGAAGTGATGCGCACGTGCGGCGATGATGTCCGAGAGCTATTGCACGATGGCCATCCCACCGCGTGCGTAGGCGAGGCCGCGTTCGGCTATGTCAATACCTTTACGGCGCATGTGAACGTGGGATTCTTCCTCGGGGCCGAGCTCGCGGATCCGAGCGAGCTTCTGGAAGGGACCGGTAAGTTCATGCGTCACGTTAAGCTTAGGCCTGAACGCGAGGTGGACGCCTCAGCACTGCGAAAGCTGATCGAGGATGCCTACGTCGATATGAAAGAACGGTGCGTACAGCACAAGAGGAATCGATGCGCAGAATGAGGCTTGTGAAAGAGGAGTAGTCCATGACAAAGCATCGTATCTTCACGATGGCCTTCTCTCGCGTTTATCCCTTGTATGTTCAAAAGGCGGAGCGCAAAGGTCGTACGAAGGAGGAGGTCGACCAGATCATCTGTTGGCTGACGGGGTATGACGAAGCGACATTGCAGAAGCAGATCAAGCAGGAAAACGACTTCGAAACGTTCTTCGCTCAAGCCCCTGCCATTCATGCCAATACCGCGCTGATCAAAGGCGTTGTGTGCGGTGTGCGCGTCGAGGCCATCGACGATCCTTTGATGCGAAATATCCGCTATCTTGACAAGTTGATCGATGAGCTCGCGAAGGGAAAGGCGATGGAGAAGATCCTTCGCCGATGATTGTTGCTGAGAGGAGACGATCGTTGCGAAGACAGGCGTCCCATCTTCCAATTGCAAACGGTGTTCGCATTCGACGATAGGCGACCCATGGATATCGTGCTCAGAGTCATCGGACACGTAGAGTCGCCCTTGCGCACGCGAGAAGAGGCGCCTAAGCAAGGCGAGGAAGGCTCGCCGCTCGCTGTGCTCACGTTCGATGCGTCTGTGAAGGATGCGCTGAGTGATATATGCGTCAGCGACAAGCTGCTTCTACTGACTTGGCTCGATCGCGCCGATCGAGAGGTCACGAAAGTCCATCCGCGGGACGATCGGTCGGCGCCGCTGCGCGGCGTGTTCAGCACGCGGTCGCAGGATCGGCCCAATCCAATCGGCGTTCATCGGGTCACAGTCGTCGCAATCCTGGATCCACTTCGATTTCAAGTGCGAGACTTGGAGGCGTTCGATGGCACGCCAATCGTTGACGTAAAGGCGATGCTCGGGGATTTCGTGGAATGAGAAGCATGGCAATACGAGTCACAAGAGGAATGTCGTGTCGCAACACGATCTAAAGCGAGAGCTCAAGCATGTGTACCAACCGTCCGCGAAGGAGGTGGTTCAGGTCGATGTGCCGGCCTTTCGATTTCTGATGATCGATGGCAAAGGCGACCCGAACACGTCGCCGGAGTATGCGCAGGCAGTGGAGGCGCTCTTCTCCGTGTCCTATACCGCGAAGTTCATGGTGAAGAAGGCAGCCGAGAAAATCGACTACGCCGTGATGCCTCTCGAGGGTCTCTGGTGGTCAGAGGACATGTCCTCCTTCACGACCAACGACAGGTCGAAGTGGCAGTGGACGATGATGATCATGCAGCCGCATTTTGCGAAGCCTGCTGTGATTCACGAAGCCATCGCGGAAGTGAAGCGGAAGAAAGGGCTTGCGGCGATCGATGCGCTCAGGTTGGAAACCTTCGAAGAAGGATCGTGCGCTCAGATCCTTCACGTGGGCCCCTTCAGTGAAGAGGGACCCACGATCCAACGTGTGCATGAATTCATCGGCGCGCGTTCCTCGCTGCGAGGCAAACACCATGAGATTTATCTGAGCGACATCCGACGCGCCGATCCATCGAAGTGGAAAACGATCATTCGTCAGCCGATGCGATGATCGACTTTCGTTGCTCAGCAAGACAGCACGCGTCCAAACCGTCATGAGAGGAGTGAAGCGAGGTGCGAAAAGTTTTCAGCTCGTACGAGATGAGCGAAATCGTTCTCGTGCGCGACGCCTTGGCTCACCACGGGTTCGAAGTGACCACGAGCAATGAGCATTCGGGTTTTACTCCAATCCCCGAGTTTCGCCCGCCAGCGGACCTTTGGATCGGAGATGAGGCTGACTACCAGCGTGCTCGACAGGTGGTGGCCAAGACGCTCGCGACATTGGATAGCAAGGCCGAGCACAAGCCTTGGACGTGTGCGCATTGCGGAGAGGAGAACCCGCGGTCGTTCGATTCTTGCTGGAGCTGTGGGCGTGAAAAGAATGATGATGTCGAGGCGTGAGTCGCTCTAACCGGTAAGCAGGAGCGCTTGAACTGAAAGCGTTCGATGGCAAATGAACAAGTCCAACAGTCACGATACATTCTGGTTCCCCGCGAAGCGATACGGATGGGGATGGGGCCCGCCGGTCCGATGGCAGGGCTGGGCTGTGCTGGTGGTCTACTCACTGTTGCTCGCTGTAGGCGGCTTGATCTTCTTGCCCGCAGATGATGTCCTCGCATTCATCGGTTGCACGGCTATTCTGACGGTCGTGCTCGTATTCATTTGCTGGCTCAAGGGAGAGCCGCCGAAATGGCGGTGGGGAGGTTGAGAGATGTACGTCCTGATCGTGATCTTCTTCCAAGGCGGAAGCTCGACGCCGAATTCTGGATTCAGTCAGGAATTCGCAACGCGAGAGGCGTGTCACTACGCAATGAATGAGACGAAGAAGGCCGTCCAGAGCATCGGCCGTGATCGTTTAGTGATCAATTGCTTCAGCAAGGACAGGCCGCAATCCTAGAGTCAGGAGCACGCGCGCATGCGCATGGATGTGGCCAATTGATCGGAGAGCGAGAGCGCAATGAGAATGACCCGCCTCGTGCCGATGCCGACCGTGAAGAGCATGCCCCCTTAGGTCGGCGACACACTCGAGAGGAAGCGACGATGGGCGCAATCATGCGGTCGATTCAAGCCGATATCACCACGCTACGCGTGGATGCGATTGTGAATGCCGCCAACAACTCGCTGTTGGGTGGCGGCGGAGTCGACGGTGCAATTCATCGTGCCGCAGGGCCTGAGCTGCTCGAGGAGTGTCGGACGCTCGGAGGCTGCGCGACAGGCGATGCGAAGTTGACCAAAGGGTATCGATTGCCAGCCGCGTATGTCATTCACGCGGTGGGGCCCGTGTGGCGTGGCGGCCATCATGGTGAACCGGAGCTGCTCGCCGCCTGTTATCGCCGCTCGATCGAGATCGCAGAGGACATGCGACTCGCCAGCATCGCGTTTCCCAGTATCAGCACGGGTGTCTACGGCTATCCCATCGACTTGGCTGCGAAAGTGGCTGTTGCTACCGTTCGCGACCATGCGCCTAGGTTCGGAACACTCAAGGAAGTGACATTCTGTTGCTTCTCGAGTGGCGATCTCGATGTGTACCAGCGTGCTCTGACCTCTCTCCAAGTTGCCCCATGATTCGCTTACGACCTGCAACGATCCACGATCTGGAGCTCCTGCGTCGGTGGGATGAGCAGCCTCATGTCATCGAGTCGGACCCCAACGATGACTGGCATTGGGAAACAGAGCTGAGTCGCGCGCCTGATTGGCGCGAGCAATTGATCGCCGAGAGAGATGGCCAGCCCATTGGCTTCGTCGAGATCATCGATGCCGCTCGAGAAGAGGAGCATTACTGGGGCGATGTAGAAGAGAACGTGCGGGCGATCGACATTTGGATCGGCGAGCCCGACTGCCTCAACAAAGGCTTCGGCACAGCGATGATGCAGTTAGCGCTCGAGCGATGTTTCACGGAGCCTCTTGTGAGCCATGTGTTGATCGACCCACTTGCATCGAATACGCGTGCGCGGCGTTTCTATGAGCGGCTCGGATTCAAGTTCGTCGAGTATCGACGCTTCGGACAGGATGATTGCGCCGTGTATCGCATGGACCGGCGCGACTTCGAGCGCAACAAGCGGGAGTAAGGCCATGTATCGAGGCAGTTGTCTGTGCGGTGCCGTGAAGTACGAGATTCGCGGCGAGATCGGCGAAGCTTCTTTCTGCCATTGTTCACGCTGTCGCAAGGCGACCGGCACGGCGTTCGCTTCGAGCGCGCCGGTCGCGACGAAGGACTTCGTCGTTCTGCAGGGACAAGACGCGCTCAAGAGCTTCAGCGTGAAGGGCGTGCACCGCGTGTTCTGCGCACATTGCGGCTCTCCGATCATCAGCCGTCGCGACTGGATACCCGAGGCCGTGCGCGTTCGCCTGGGAACCGTTGACACGCCGCTCAAGGAAGGTCCACAGAGCCACATCTATGTCGATTCGAAAGCGAACTGGTTCGAAATCCACGATAATCTGCCGCAATACGCTGAGCTGCCGCCAGGTGAGTGATTGCATCGGCGTGATATGAAAAGGTGGCTTCCGCTCATCCTGCTGGTTGCGGCAAGTGCATTCTGGTATTTCGAGCGCCCGAACGAGCTTTCCGTCCCCCATGTCGATCCGAGCGCCACCGAATCCGCTGGCGCGGACGGAGGACGCAGAGTCGAGCGAAGCGCGATCGAGGAGTTGTTCGCGGGCAGAGCGAGCGATGTCCAAGTTCAAGGTGCGGGCATCGTGTTGCGGACGTTGAGCGATGACCACAAGGGCAGTCGTCATCAGCGTTTCATCCTCGAGCTCGCCTCAGGTCATACGCTCTTGATTGCGCACAACATCGACCTCGCACCTCGTATCGAATCGCTGAGACAAGGCGATCGTGTGGAGTTCTTCGGCGAGTACGAGTGGAACGAGCGAGGCGGCATCATTCATTGGACGCACCACGATCCCAAGCGACAGCATGTTGCAGGCTGGCTCAAGCACGAGGGTAGAATCTATCAATAGCGATCGAACCTTCTGGCCAGCAGCCCAGTGCCCAGTCACCCAGCAATCCATAGAATGCGCAAATTCCATCTCGCCCTTTCCGTGTCCGATATCGAAGCCTGCGTACGTGACTACTCAGGGCGGCTGGGTTGCGCACCGGAAGTGATCGTGCCCAATGAGTACGCTTTGTGGCGTACGGAGTCGCTCAATTTCTCCATCCGAAAAGATGAAGTTGGGCAGGCCGGAATGCTGCGGCACCTTGGGTGGGAAGATGAAGCGGCCGATGCGTTCTCGTCGAACGTAGATTGCAACGGCATCGTTTGGGAGCGCTTCAGTCAGCAGCAGCAAGCGGCAGAGATCGCATCGATTTGGCCGCGGGCGCGAAAGTAGCGACGTATGACGACGAATGCCGCGGCGCTATTGATCGTCGATGTGCAGAAGGCGATCGATGATCCGAGCTGGGGGTGACGCAATAATGCCGACGCAGAATCACGGATGGCCCAGTTGCTCGCGCACTGGCGCGAGCAAGCTTGGCCGGTGGTGCACGTACAGCACTCCTCGCTCGAGCCGAACTCAACTTATCGTCCTGGGCAGAGCGGGTTCGAGTTCAAGCCTGAAGTCGCGCCGCAGCCCAACGAGAAGATCGTTACCAAGCACACGAACAGCGCGTTCATCGCCACGGAGCTCGATGCGTGGTTGAGAGCGCGGCAGATCGGGACGCTCGTGATTTGCGGAGTCATTCGGTCACGTCCACTACGCCGCTGCTCTCTGCACCGCTGAAGTGAGCTGCACGATTCGATCGCGTGCGACCGCGAGCCCTCGCTCACGCGACTCCGGCCCCATATCGAGTCCCTGCGCCAGTACGAACTCGATGTCCGTCAGGCCGATGAAGCCCAGGAACTGCTTCAAGTACGGCAGCTGCGTATCGGCGCTCTCGGGATAGACGCCACCGCGCGAGAGAAACACATAGGTCTTCTTCCCGTTGAGCAATCCTTCCGCGCCTTTCTCGGTATAGCGGAACGTGATGCCCGAGCGCGCAATGTGATCGAAGTAGGCGCGCAACGTCGAAGGCACGCTGAAGTTGTACATCGGAACTGCGAAGACGATGACATCGGCACTCTTGAGCTCTGCGATCAGCGCGTCGGATTCGTTCGCGATCGCTTGCTGAGCAGGAGTGCGATCTTCGGCCTTCGTTACGAGGGCTTGAAAGCGCGCAGCAGTCAGATGCGGCAACGGGTTCACGCTCAAATCACGCGCGATCACGCGGCCGTGCGGGTGATCGACGAGCCAGCGCTCGATGAAACGGTCCGCGAGCTGCGAGGACTGGCCCCGGGACCCGAGCAGGCTGGCTTGAATCTTGAGTAGCGTCGTCATAGGCACCTCCAAGTCATCTTGTGGGTGCCATTCTTCATTGAACGAGTCGATCAAAAAGTATAAAAACTCGTTCTAAATAATCGAAAGAGTCGATATATGGCTACGCGCCGACGCGAAATCCAGGCCGATCCGGCCCCAAAGATCACCTTGGAACAGTGGCGCTGCCTGGTAGCAGTCGTCGATCACGGCGGCTACGCGCAGGCTGCCGAGCGCCTGAACAAGAGCCAGTCCTCGGTTACCTACGCGGTGCAGAAGCTGCAATCGATGTTGAAGGTGCGCGCGTTCGAGATTCAAGGCCGCAAGGCGGTGCTCACGCCGACAGGGCAGATGTTGTATCGCCGGGCACGCAGTCTTCTCGAGGATGCAGGCGGGCTCGAGCGCGCGGCGCGCAAAGTCTCGGCGGGATGGGAGGCCGAGATTGCACTCGCCGTGGAGATTCTGTTTCCGACTTGGCTTCTCCTCGATTGTTTAGACCGCTTTGGTGCCGAGAGCCCGCAGACGCGGATCGAAGTGTTCGAGACGGTGCTCGAGGGCACCAGCGAGGCGATTCTCAATGGGTCCGTGGATCTCGCAATCTCGCCGCGAATTCCTCAGGGCATGAACGGAGAGCGACTGGCGACGGTGCGCTTCGTGCCTGTAGCACACCCCAGTCATCCGTTGCACAAGCTCGGTCGCGAGCTGACCCCGCGCGACCTGCGAAGCCATCGTCATCTGGTGGTGCGTGACTCTGCGACGAATCGCGACAAGCGCAGTGCGACGCTCGAAGCAGAGCAGCGTTGGACCGTCAGCAATATGGCGACGTCGATCGGAGCTGCGAGTCGGGGATATGGCTTCGCATGGTTTCCCGAGGACAAGATTCGAGCCGAGCTCAAGGACGGTGTCCTGAAGCCGCTGTCGGTGCGCGGCGGCAGTAAGCGGATCTTGGAGATTTATCTGATCTTTCCTGACCGCGATGCTGCGGGGCCGGGAACGTTGCGCTTGGCGGAGATCATCCGAGAGGGCGTCGCGCACGCCGCGTAGCGGTATGCGGCGAGTGATCGAGGTGATGTAAGTGATGGAGGTGATGTAAGTAAGGCAGACGTGCGTCCTGCGCCGCGGATGTATGCCCGCACCGCTGGGGTCGCCACTTCCAGAGACGTCTGCGAGAATGGTCGCCCTCAGGCTACTCTGGCCTACGTCACGTTCATCACCTACATCACTTCTATCACTCCCCTCGGGATACATGACAATGCAGATCGGCATGATCGGATTGGGTCGCATGGGCGCGAACATGTCGCGTCGTCTCATGCAGGCTGGACACGAAGTCGTCGCGTTCGATGCGAGCAAAGTCTCGGTGGATGAGCTCGCGAGCGAAGGGACGAAGCCGGCCTATACGCTCGAAGCGCTCGTCGCCGCATTACCCGCGCCGCGTGCCGTGTGGTTGATGGTGCCGGCAGCCGTTGTCGAGAACGTTCTCGAAACGTTGGGCCAGTTGCTCTCGAAGGATGACGTCGTCATCGATGGAGGCAATTCCGATTACCGACTCGCGATCGCACGCGCTCGTGCGTTCGCGCAACGCGGCGTGCATTTTCTCGATGTCGGCACGAGCGGCGGCGTGTGGGGACTCGAGCGCGGCTATTGCCTGATGGTCGGTGGCGATCGTGGGGCAGCGACTCGGTTGCAGCCCATCTTCGAAGCGCTTGCCCCGATGCCCATCGCTGCTGCTCGCGCCGATGATGAGAATCGTACCAAGGGATGGCTGTATTGCGGCGATCCAGGCGCAGGCCATTTCGTGAAGATGGTTCACAACGCGATCGAGTACTCGGTCATGGCGGCGTATGCGGAAGGGTTCAATCTGCTCAAGCACGCAGGCCGCGGCAAAGAGCATCGCGCGAAGGATGCGGAGACCTCGCCGCTCGCGGAGCCGGAGGTCTATCAATACGACTTCGATGTCGCTGCGATTGCGGATCTGTGGCGGAACGGCAGTGTGATTCGCTCGTGGCTATTGGATCTCACCGCGGCGGCGCTGAAGGACGATTCGAAGTTGGACGGGTTCTCCGGTCATGTGTCCGATTCTGGAGAAGGCCGCTGGGCGTTGAAAGCAGCGGTGGATCTGAGCGTCCCGATGCCGTCGCTGTCGACGGCGCTCTTCGCTCGCTTCAGCTCGCGAGACGAAGACTCGTATGCGAATCGATTGCTGTCAGCGATGCGTAAGCAGTTCGGTGGGCATCACGAGAAGAAGTAGGTGGGCACAGGCGCCATTCTTCCTTCGTCTCGCGTCGTTATTTCTGATGGGCCCTCGCCTTCGCGAGGGTGACGAGGGAGCAGGAGGGCGATTCGTAAGCGCGACACACAATCGCGTTTCAGATCGTCATCCTTGCGGACGCAAGGATCCACTCTGTAGGTCGGATTTCAATCCGACGGTTTGTTTGGTCGGAATGAATTCCGACCTACACCATCGCCGCTTGGCGTCATGCTTGCTGACGCAAGGATCCATTCTGTAGGTCGGATTTCAATCCGACATAGAGAGGGTCGGAATAAATTCCGACCTACACCATCAACCTTGGCGTCGTCCTTGCGCACGCGAGGATCCATCTTCGACCTATTTCTCCTTCCAATTGATCACGTGGTACGTCGCCGGGCCGTCGCCGACGTTGCGGATTCCGTGCAGCTCGTTCGATGCGTTGAAGATCACCGAGCCCGGGCCGACGCGAACGGTCTTGCCGTTGTTGAAGGCTTCCACCGTGCCTTCCTTGATGATCACGAGCTCTTCGTTAACGTGCTTATGTGGTGCGTGCGAGGTGTCGCCTGGCTTCAAGGTCGTGACGTGCAACTCGAGCTCCGCGAGCGTCGCGGTCGGTGCTTGGAAGAACTGGCGTACGGTGCGCACTTCTTCATGCTTGACGGGCATTTCATTCCAATCGAACACGGCGGAACGCATGATCTTGGTGTCCGATTGCGCAATCGCGACGACGCTCAGCGCTGCAACGATGCCGACGGCGGCAGATACGATGTCTCGACGTTTGATCATCACGGTGCTCCGGCACAGACGGCAGATAGAGTAACCACAAAGAACACAAAGGACACAAAGGACACAACACGGACTCGACCTGAGGTTAGACAACGTTCTAATGCGCCACCCAAGGGCTGCCCTCGACTTCTCGATCCTTCTTTTGTGCTCTTTGTGTTCTTTGTGGTTACTTGAAACTCTTAAAGCTCACTCGCCCTTACGACTCATCTCGTACGCCTGCATGATCGTTGCGTACTTCGTGAGCATGTTCGGCACTTCCCACGCGGGCATGTTCTTCTCGCGCAAGTAGCCCAGGAAGTTCTCTGTGACTTGAGCGAAGTGCGCTTCGTGGCCGACGCTATAACGCTCCGGCACGGTGACGACCCAATCGGCCTTTTCGCCTTGCGTCGCGCGACGCACGCCGACGCCGGGGTACTCTTTCTGGAGCGACGCGATCGCGCTCTTCACGGCCCTCTCATGAGCTGCCGTTTCGACGTTCGCGGCCTTCTGGATGTACAGCACCGGGCGATACTTCTCGGGCGCGCCTTGGCGGATCGTCAAGGCCGCTTTCGAGCCGCGCATCGTCGAGAAGTGCGTGTCGCCCGTGCCGGGCGGTGCTTCGAAATTCCAGATCACGGCGATGCGTGCATGCACGTCGCGCAATCGATACGTGAACTCGCCGTTCGAGAACACCTCGAGCTTGCCGTCGCGAACGTCGCGCTGCAGATAGTCCGGAAAGGAGGATGCGCCGGTGACTTGCTTGAACTGCGCAGGTGTCATGGGCGTGCTCCAGCGGCGTGCGCTCAGGACCTTTGCATCGCTCGGACTCAGCGTCTGTTCGGGAAATGCTTGCCACTGTACGAGGTCGACGAGATGCGTCGTGACATCTACGATGCCTTCTCCTTCCTGACGCACGTCGAAGAACCATTGCGGGCGAATGAGCGGCGAGCCGGCTACTTCTTTCGCGAAGTGATGGACGCTCTCTTTTACGATCGCCGGTTCTTTCGCAGAACCACGTGTGAGCTCGCCGAAGAGCTCGCGATTCTGCGACAGCTCGCGCTGCAAGATCGAGGTGATCTCGAAGCGCTCAGTCATGATGTCGTAGAGCAGAACACCCTTCGCCTTCGCAGTCGCAAAGGCTTGCTCGAGCTTCTCGTAGTCCGCGGGCGTGATCGCCATGGGCTTGTCTGCAAGCACATTCAAGCCCGCTTGCACCGATTCCAAGATGTAGTCGGTCTTGCGTGCGTTGTTGCCTGCGAGCACGACGATGTTGCCGGGCTTCTCCGCGAGCATCTTCTCGAGGAAATCCGAGCCCGTATACGTCTTCGTTTGCCAGCTCGTGGGATCTTGTGTGCGCGAATTGAAGCCTTCGATGCGCTTCAAGTGCAATGCGACGTCATCACCGGGAGGCGCATAGACATGCACGAGCGGATCGACATCCCCATACATGAACTTCTGCACGAGCGCCGCGTGGAAGTGGCCGGGATCCAGCGTCATGAGCTGGAATCGGCGGGCATTTTCGGCGGCGTTCGTTCCGGTGGCCACGACGGCGGCGACGGCGGCAAGCGCCGTCCATCGGCCGAGTCGCTTCATGATCTATAAGCCTTCATCAAGTTGTGCGCGCCGTACGGACCGCGTTCCGGGCGGCTCAGCATCGAGTTTGCTTCATCGTCATTCACGAACCGCTCGGCCTTCGCATCCCACGTGAGCGGACGAGCGAGCTTCATCGCGATCCAGCTCACGATGCACGCAGTGTTGCTGAAATGTCCGACGTTTGCAGGCGCGATGGGCTGCTTGCGTGCACGCACGGCTTCCACCCAGTTCGCGTGATGCTCCGCGCTGCGCGTGAGCTGCACTTTAACGCCCGCCTCGTCGAGGATCTTCGGATCGCTCGCATCGAGCGGCGGGAGCTTCTTCGCATCCGGGCTCGTCGGATCGCTTGCGGTCGTCGTGCCTTCGCGCGTGACCCAGATCCAACCGTCTTCGCCGAAGAACTTCAGTCCGTTCGGATGTTTGTCGGAGACGCTGACGATGATGTCGTCCGGATACACGAGCTCGACCTCATACGCTCCGTGCACGTTCCAGATGCTGTTCGTGGGAAATTCGCCGCGACCTTCGACGCGCTTGGGTCCCGTGAGCTCGGTATTCAGCGCCCAATGCATCGTGTCGTAGTGATGCGAGCCCCAACCGGTAATCATCCCTAAGCAATACGCTTCGTTGCGCAACCAGCCCGGACGCTCTTCATACCCATTCTGCGGATGAACGCGTTGCTCGGTGTAGTAGGCGAACGGCGTAGGTCCGAGCCACTTGTCGTAGTCGAGATTCGCGGGAATCGGTTGCACCGGATCGTCGGGCTTCGTGGGGTCGATCGGCAATCCGATTTCCACGCGCCGGACGCGGCCAATGCGGCCGGAGCGGACGAGCTCGCACGCACGGCGGAATTGTGTCCCGGAGCGCTGCTGACTGCCGACCTGCAGGATGCGACGGGTTCGTGCGACTGCATCGCGCAGCAGGACGCCTTCGCTGTGCGTCATGGTGAACGGTTTCTGCAAATACACGTCCTTGCCGTTCAACACGGAGGCGAGCGCGAGCTCGGCGTGCGAATGATCCGGCGTGCTGATCACGACTGCGTCGATATCCTTGCGCTCGACGAGCTCCTGGTAGTCTTGATACACCGCAATCTCGGGCGCCGACCCACCGGCGTCGCGATAGAACTTCTCAGCGAGCTCCTTGCCTTCGCGCGCACGCTTGCTGTCCACGTCGCACATCGCGACGTAGTCGACCCCACCGGCCTTGAAGGTACCCGGCATGTCATGGCCGCGCGCGATGCGCCCGCATCCGATCTGACCGACGCGCAGCCGATTGCTCGGCGCGTTTGCGCCGAACACGCTCGAGGGCACGATCAGCGGAGCCGCTAAGGCGGTCGTCGTGGCCGCAACGGCTTTGCCAAAGTCACGGCGCGTGATGGAAGAGAGCTTCGACGATTTCTTCATGCTGACACTCGTATGCTTAAAGGGGACATTCCGCTGGAATGCGCGCCCTGAACCCCCGTGATCAGTTGAATAGCCCGCCCGCGCGCGGCTTCAGCTACGCGAGGTGCGAACACTTGCCGAAGCATTGCCCAATTCGTCCGCAGATGAAAGGCCTGACCAATCTGCCCTGACCAAAATTCGCAGATGGGTTTCGCTCGATACGGATAAGGGTATCGACACATAAGCCCTCGCGCACTGAGCTTGCAGTTCTGCGGTATAGAGGCCGGCCGCGTCCAGGAAAGCGACTACACACGTCCTGTCATGCGCTGGAGTGATCGGTATGATCCGCCGACCAGCGGGATACAAAGCAAAGGTCCGAGCATGCTCCAACGACTCACCACCTGGATTGCATTGACATGCTCCATGGCGACGGCGGCCGCGCACGCGGAAACCGCGGTTCGCTTCGATTGGTTCGAGTACACGGGGCGGGATCGCGTGTTTGAACAGCCTGCGTCAGCAGGCACGTATCGCAACCCCATCCTGGCGGGGTTTTACCCCGATCCCAGCATCACCCGCGCCGGGGACAAGTTCTATCTCGTCAACTCCACGTTCGCGTATTTCCCGGGCATCCCGATCTTCGAGAGCACGGATCTCGTCCATTGGACACAGATCGGGCACGCGATCGATCGTGCTTCACAGTTGCGCTTCGACGGTCTCGGAATCTCGCGCGGCGTGTTCGCGCCGACGATCGAATATCACAACGGTACCTTTTACGTGCTCAACACGGCCGTCGACAGCGGGGGCAACTTCATCGTGACTGCGACGGATCCGCGCGGCCCGTGGTCCGATCCGATCTGGTTGCCCGAGATCGATGGCATCGACCCTTCGATCTTTTTCGATGACGACGGGCGTGCCTACATTCTCAACAACGGGCCGCCCGCGGGCGTCCCGCAGTACGACGGACATCGCGCCATCTGGATTCAGGAATACGACGTTCGCAAGCGCAAGCTCGTCGGGCCGCGCCGAGTGCTCGTCGACGGCGGCGTCGATCCGTCCACTCAACCGATCTGGATCGAAGGACCTCATCTTTATCGGATTCAGGGCATGTACTACCTCACGTGCGCGGAAGGCGGCACGGGGCCGAATCACTCGCAAGTGGTTCTGCGCGGACGCTCGCCGTGGGGCCCGTTCGAGCCCTTCAAAGGCAATCCCATTCTCACGCAACGCGATCTGCCAGTAGATCGTCCAAACCCCATCACGAACGCGGGCCATGCGGATCTCGTGGAAGCGCCGGACGGTAGTTGGTGGGCCGTGTTCTTGGCTACGCGCACGTACGCACAAAAACACTACAACACCGGCCGCGAAACATTCTTGCTGCCTGTGACTTGGAAAGATGGCTGGCCAATCATTCTCGAGAACGGAAAAGCGATTCCATACGTCGAGCGCGGCCCCGCATTCATGAGCACTGGCGCACAGTCGCCGATGGCGGGCAATTTCACTTGGCGCGATGAGTTTGCGAATCCCATCCTCGATTTCGCCTGGATCCAAGTGCACGTTCCGAAGCTCGCGTGGTACGACCTGAAGAAGACACCGGGCACGCTGATCGTCGAGCCGCTTCCTGTCGCGCTCTCAGAGAAAACGAATCCATCGTTCCTTGCGCGTCGGCAGCAACACATTGCGTTCGATGCAAGCACCGCGTTCGAGATGCCCGACAGTAATCGCGTGGCGGCTGGTCTCGCGGCGTTTCAGAGCGAGAACTATTGGTATTTCCTTGGCACGCGCCGCGAGGGTAAAGACGTTCGTGTGTTCCTGGAGAAGAGGAGCGGTGCTGACATGCAGACGGTCGCCGAGGCACGCGTGCCTCGCGCGGACAAAGTGAAGCTGAAGATCTCTGGAGAGGGCGGTGCGTATTCGTTCTTCTACGATCTGAACGACCAAGGTTGGCAAACGCTGAAAGCAGCCGACGACGGCACGATTCTCAGCACGGAAGTCGCAGGCGGATTCGTCGGCGCGGTGATCGGACCGTACGCGAGGTTGGAGAAGTAGGTTGCTAGCGTTCGCGTTGTAGGTCGCCAAGAATTCGGATGGATCCTCGCCTCGCGAGGACGACGATGTTGTTGGAGGTCAGCCCGCGACTGACCCCATTTTCTTCACATAGAGCGATGCGCCGATCAGCACTGAGATCACCGTGAGCGCACTTAGAATCAAGAGCGCCTTCTGGGTGTATTGACCCGCGCTCAGTGCCGCGCCGAACGCACACGAGATCATCGCGAGGATCCCAGGCGCCAAGTAGGTTCTGCGATTCGCAATGCGAGCGCAGTGGTAGCCCGCCACACCCGAGACGAGCATTCCTAAGCAATAAGTGAACAGAGCGAAGGGAGACGTCGGGTCGAGTTTCTCGAACGTCTGCATGATCGCAGCTTCGGAATAGCCGCGTAAGCCAAGCACCAACCCATAGCCGATGGACGCCGCGAATCCTGCGGCGATCGTCCCGACGATGTCGATGAGCACGCCGACCGCGACCGCCTTGGGAATCGATCCGGGCTCGTCGTTCCGCATCTGCAGATTGGCGCGCGGCGGCTCGAAGGGGTTGGACATGTATTTGTTAGAAGCGGTTAGCGGTTAGCGATCAGTTCAGACACTTCGTACGCAGCACCCCGCCTCATCTGAATTCAAACCGGAGCAATCTTCGGAGGGCGGCCTCTATGGTTGAGCACACTAACCGCTAACCGCTTCTAGACCAACTAGAGCTTGGCCTCCCGGCTCATCAAGTCCTCGATCGTGACGCCGACCTCCGGATGGCCGCCGAAGACGGAGCCGACGCGATGGTTTCGGAAGTGCTCGAGTGCGGTCGCACTGGCTTCTTGCGGCAATGGTACGAATCCGACCTCGGCCGCGAGTGTGCCTCCCTCGGTGAGATAGAACTCCAAGAACCGTCGAACCTCCGGGCGCTTCGTCGCGGCAAAGCTCGCATAGATGAAGAGTGGACGAGAAAGGGGCTGATACTTTCCGTTCGTCACTGTCTCGATGCTTGGGAGCACTTGCGTTCCGTCGGGTTGGACGATAGCGACGGCGCGCATGCGTTCTTGATGCGAGATGTAGTACGCGAAGCCAAAGTAGCCGAGTGCGTTCGTGTTGTGCTCGACGCCTTGTACGAGCACGTTGTCGTCTTCGCTCGCGGTGTAATCGCCGCGGCTCGATTTCGCCTTGCCGACGACCGCCTCGGTGAAATAGTCGAACGTGCCCGAATCTGCGCCTGGCCCGAACAGCATGAGCGGTACATCCGGCCACTCGGGACGCACTTGGTTCCATCGCAAGATCACGCCTTGCGCCGCGGGCTCCCAGATCTTCTTCAAGTCTTCGATCGTGATGCTCTTCACCCAATCGTTCTTGGGATTTACGACGACCGTGATTGCATCGAACGCGACAGGCAGTTCCATGTACTCAGTGCCGGTGGCGCGGCACGCTTTCATCTCTTCTGCCAGTATTGGGCGCGAAGCATTCGCAATATCGGTGTCGCCTCGGCACAGTTTCTTGAAGCCGCCGCCCGTGCCAGAAAGGCCCACGGTCACTCGCGCTGCGCCCCGTTCGGCGAGTTGAAACTCTTCGGCAACCGCTTCCGCGATCGGAAACACCGTGCTCGAGCCGTCGATCTTGATGACCGGTGCATCGCTCGGATTCACGCGGCCATCGGAGCCGCCGCCTCCGCAGGCCGACAACAGCATGCTCAATGCGAGAGCGAAGAGAAGGGTCTTGGATCTCGAGCTCAAATCCACGGAATGCCTCGACATTTCAGTGATCGTGAAGCGTAAGTGTGCGCCATGAGGGGCCGCTTGTCTCGATGCGATCCGACTTATTCTGGTGCATCCCTTGATGAGGTGACAGCGCGCGTCAGGACGTTTACATTGCGTCCACAACAATCGAACTTCTCTCGAGCGCCCGGCGATCTCACGATTCGCAATGTCGGGTAGCAGGAACATCGAGAGGGTTCTGGCTACGGGGGTGAATCTTGGCGAATTCCAATCGCGCGGCATGGATCGCGAGCATCGGTTGCGTCTTTCTTCTCGGCGGCTATGCGCATGCGCAAACCGCATCGCGCGCCGAAGCGCTACTGCAAAGAATGACGCTCGAAGAGAAGATCGGGCAGCTCGTGCAACGCGCGGGTGGGCGCAGCAAGGCCCTCAATTCGCGTCTCGATGCTACGGAGCTCGATCGTGTGCGCGCCGGGCAAGTCGGCTCGTATCTCCACGTGGCCGGTGCGGAGCCGCTCGCGAAGCTACAGAAGGTCGCGGTCGAAGAATCGCGCTTAGGTATCCCGCTGTTGTTTGCGATGGACGTCGTGCATGGATATCGCACGATCTTTCCCGTACCGGTCGCGATGGCGAGCACGTGGAAACCCGAAAGCCTCGAGGCTGCAGCGCGCGTCGCCGCTATCGAAGCGACATCCGCAGGTTTGCATTGGACCTTTGCGCCAATGGTCGACATCGCGCGTGATCCGCGGTGGGGACGCATCGTCGAAGGTGCGGGCGAAGATCCCTATCTCGGCTCGCAACTCGCAGTCGCACAGGTGCGTGGATACCAAGGCGCGGATTTGTCTCGACCGGATACGTTGATGGCGACCGCTAAACATTTCGGTGCGTATGGGGCTGCGATCGGCGGTCGCGATTACAACTCTGCAGATCTCTCCGAGCGTACATTGCAGGAGATTTATCTGCCGCCGTTCTACGCTGCGGCTAAAGCAGGTTCCGCTTCGTTCATGTCAGCGTTCAACGATATCGGGGGCGTTCCGACCACCGCGAACCGTGCGCTGGCGCGCACGCTCCTGCGCGAGCGATGGGGTTATCAAGGCGTCATGGTCAGCGATTGGAATGCGATCGCAGAGCTGCTCGCGCACGGTGTGGCGGCCGATCGCTCTGCTGCCGCCGTGCTCGCACTTCAAGCGAGCGTCGACATGGACATGGTCGGTGCGATTTACGAGCAAGACTTGAAGCGTGCGCTCGAGTCGAACCCTGCACACATGAAGCTGCTCGATGAAGCAGTGCTGCGCCTGTTGCGTACGAAGGAGGCGCTCGGATTGTTCGACCGGCCGATGCAATATCACGACGTGCGCCGCGAGAAGCGGTCTTTGCTTTCAGCTCAGCATCGCGAAACCGCGCGCACGATCGCGCGCGAATCGATCGTGCTGCTCAAGAATGACGGCGATGTGTTGCCGCTCAAGCCCGAGAAGCTCGCGACGTTGGCTGTTGTCGGATCGCTCGCGAACGATGGCTTGTCGATGCTGGGCTCGTGGCGTGCGCAAGGGCGTGCGGAAGAAGTCGTCACGATCCTGCAAGGGTTCGAGCGTGCTGCGCCGAAAGGAATGAAGGTCGTCTACGCGGCGGGGGCCGATCCTCGCACCGACGATGCTTCAGGCGTCGAGGCTGCAGTCGCGGCCGTGCAATCTGCCGATGCCGCAGTGCTCGTCATCGGCGAGCACTTTGACTTGAGCGGCGAAGCGCGCAGCAGAGCGGACATCGGCATCCCGCCGAGTCAAATCGAGCTTGCTCGACGCGTGCTCGCGACGGGTAAGCCTGTCGTCGTCGTGCTTGCGAACGGTCGTCCTGTCGCGATCCCCTGGCTCGCCGAGCATGCACCGGCGATTCTCGAAACCTGGATGTTGGGTGTCGAAGCAGGCCCCGCGATCGCCGATGTCGTGTTCGGCAAGCATTCTCCCGGCGGCAAGCTTCCGGCGGCATTTCCGCGCACCACCGGCGCGGTGCCTTTCCATTACGCCGCCAATCCGACCGGGCGGCCTGCAGATCCTGACTTGAGCAAAGACACGGCGCGCTATATGGATCAGCCAATCACGCCGTTGTTTGCGTTCGGGCACGGCTTGAGCTACACCCTGTTCGAATATTCCGATTTGCGCATCGATCGAGAACGCATCGACGCCGACGGAGCAGTCACGGTCAGCCTGACGGTCCGAAACACGGGGTCGATGGCTGGAGATGAGGTCGTGCAGTTGTACGTCCGTGACCCCCTGGCGTCCGTCGCACGACCGGTCAAGGAACTGCGCGGCTTCAAACGTGTCACATTGTCGGCGGGCGAGGGCGCGCGAGTCAGCTTCAGACTCGCGGCTCGCCAACTGGCGCTGTTCGGGTTGGACAATCAATGGCGAGTCGAGCCCGGTCGCATCGAAGTCATGGTGGGTGCCTCATCCTCCGACATTCGCGCGACGGGAGCGTTCGAGATCTCGAGCGAGCTTGTGACCGACGTGCCTGCAGCGGCCATTGCAACTGCGGTCACCGTGGAGCACGTCGCCAAAGGGCATGAATGAGAGAATAAGAGAGCTCGCGCTGGAAGGCTGCCGCTGGCAAGGCGGCCGCGCCGAAAAAGCTATCGCTGGACAGAATAGGAAGACGACCTTGTCCAGCGACATCTTTCCAGCGGGAGCTTTCTAGCGATAGCCTGCTAGCGAAAGCCAAATCCTCTCTCCTCAAGGGAGAGGGACAGGGTTGAAGTCGAAGATCAATACGAAGTCACGAGCGGATTCGCGCTCGTCGAGGAGAGACCATGTTGTGTCGTTACGGTGTGATTGCGTCAGCGCTTTTCGTCGCGGCGTGCGCTCCGACGCAGCAGAGCGAATCGAAATATCCGACTGTCGGTCGGATCGAGCGATGGGACCCAGCGCTGGACGAGGTCATCGACTCGAGCGCGAAGATCGAGAGAGTGGCCGACGGATTCACGTGGTCGGAGGGGCCTGCGTGGATCGCAGGCGGCGAATACTTGCTGTTCACCGACGTACCCGAGAACACGATGTATCGGTGGTCTGAGGCCGATGGTCTCTCGGTCTTCCTGAAGCCGTCCGGCTATGACGGCCCGCCGCTCGCAGCGCTGCGTGAGCCGGGGGCGAATGGCTTGTTCGCAGAGCCAGCCGGTACGCTATTGCTCGCCGATTCCGGCACGCGGATCGTGGCGCGCATGGATCTCTCCACCAAGAGGAAGACACCCGTAGCAAGCACTGTCGGCGAGAAACGTTTCAACAGTCCGAACGATGTCATCCGGCGTACCGACGGCACGATCTTCTTCACGGATCCGCCGTATGGACTCAAGGATGGCAACGCATCGCCTGTGAAGGAGCTCCGCCACAATGGTGTCTATCGAGTAGACACGGATGGCACCGTGAGTTTGATCGATGATCAGCTCTCGTTCCCGAATGGCATCGAGCTGTCTCCCGATGAACGCACGCTTTACGTCGCGAATTCCGATCCGGAGCGACCGATCTGGATGGCGTACAGCTTGAACGATAAAGGAGAGGTCGTAGACAAGCGCGTGTTTGCAGATGCGACGGATCTGATGAGCGCAGATTCCCCGGGTCTGCCGGACGGATTGTCGATCAGCGTTGGTGGGCACCTGTTCGCAACGGGCCCTGGCGGCGTGCTGGTGTTCTCGCCGAAAGGCAAGCGCTTGGGTCGCATTGTCACAGGCACCGCAATTGCGAACTGCGCGTTCGGCAATGACGGACGCACGTTGTACATGACCTCACACAACTTCATCGCGCGAGTTCCGGTACTCACGCACGGAGTGGGCTTCCCGCGCTATCAGTAGCGCGGAACTAGATGACAATGTGATCTGCTCTTAGGCATCTGATAGGCCCTCGCCTACGCGAGGGTGACGAACATGTTGCCCTCCATGGACGAGGGCTCGAGTCGCTGCGCTCAACCTACTCCTTGATCCCGACGTCGGTGCCCTCCGGGCTCTGCACGCGCAGTTGATTGTGCACGTCGCGAACGCCTGCGACGTGCGCGGCGACATCGTCAGTGCGGCGCTTTTCGGAACGCGATCGCACGTAGCCGGTCAGCTTGACCTCGCCGCCATTCACCGCGACGTCGATGTGAGTGGCATCGACATCCGCATCTTCGGTGAGCGCTTCGCAGACATCGGCATAGATTCGATCGTCAGCACGTTGATAGTCGCGTGGCCCGCGGCCTCGGTATGACTGCGTCGGGGCGAGAGGTCGGCCGTGGTCAGGGCCACCGTGCTTGAAGTAGCCGCCGCGCTCGACGGGTCCATACTGATCGCGATCAGCTGCTCCTGCGTGCGGCCCAAATGGGTAGTCCCCAGTGTCGCTGCGTGTGCGACCGTATGATCGTTCCCTCTCCGGACCGCCGATCGCACTGTAGTCGGCTGGATCTCTCGTGCGTGCGTGCTCGTCGCGCGTGGAATCTTCCCATTTGCGGTGCAACCCCTGGTCGCGATCTGACCAGTACTCATCCTGACCAGAGTGTGGAATGCGATTCGCCATCGCTGTTCTCCTGCCTTCATGCTCGACAGAACGGAAACCGGCGCCTGAGCCACGGGCTCGTCGCCTCACCTTAACGACTACTCGACCGTGAGGTTCCGCTGCCGCGCAAACCAACCGGCTCGCAACGCGTTAAGGGTATAGAATCGCGTCCCATCACATCTCTTGGCACATCCTCGTGGCGCGTTCTCGTGGCGCACCGTCGTGCGCTGCAATCCTTTTCGCTGAGGTTTTCGCCTTGTCCACTGCCACAGACACACAGAGCTCGACGAGCACTTCCTTCCAAGGCTTGCAGCTGAGCGAGGCCGTATTAGCTGCGATCGGGGAGATCGGTTACGAATCTCCTTCACCCATCCAAGCCGCAACGATTCCCCATCTTCTCGCGGGGCGCGACGTGCTCGGACAAGCGCAGACGGGCACGGGTAAGACGGCTGCGTTCGCGTTGCCCATTCTGTCGAAGTTGACGGTAAGCGGAACCGGCCCGAACGCTTTGGTGCTGGTGCCGACTCGCGAGCTCGCGATTCAAGTCGCAGAAGCTTTCAAGCGCTATGCGAGCCGCATCGAAGGGTTTCATGTGCTCCCGATCTACGGCGGCCAAAGCTACACGCCGCAGTTGCAGAGCTTGCGACGAGGCGTACACGTCGTCGTGGGCACGCCCGGGCGCGTCACGGATCACGTCGAACGCGGCACGTTGTCGCTCGATGCGCTCGAGTACCTCGTGCTCGACGAAGCGGATGAGATGTTGCGAATGGGATTCATCGATGCGGTCCAGTGGATTCTCGAGCGCACGCCCGAGCGGCGGCAGACGGCGCTGTTCTCAGCCACGATGCCCTCCGCGGTGAGGCGCATCGCACAGCGTTACCTGCGCGATCCTGCCGAAGTGACGATCCAGAGTAAGACCACGACGGCTGCGAAGATTCGGCAGCGATACTGGATAGTGAGCGGCGTTCATAAGTTGGACGCACTCACGCGGATCCTGGAAGCAGAACCATTCGATGCCATGCTCGTGTTCACGCGCACGAAAGTATCGACCGAGGACTTGGCGCGTCGGCTCGAAGCGCGAGGCTTCGCAGCCGAGGCTTTGAATGGCGATATCGCACAGGCTCAACGAGAGCGCACCATCGCGCGCCTGAAGAGTGGCCAGATCGACATCGTCGTTGCGACCGATGTCGCTGCACGTGGTTTAGACGTGGAACGCGTCAGTCACGTCATCAACTACGATGTGCCTTACGACCCGGAGTCCTACGTGCATCGCATCGGTCGCACCGGTCGCGCGGGCAGAAGCGGTGAGGCGATCCTGTTCATTGCGCCGCGCGAACGGAACATGCTGCGTGTGATCGAGCGCACGACGCGACAGCCGATCGAGCCGATGCACCTGCCCACGATCGCAGACGTAAATGAGCGTCGGCTCGCGCGGTTCAACGCGCGCATCACGGATGCGCTTGCCTCAGGCGAGACAGAAGCGTTTCGCCAGCTCATCGAGCGTTACGAGCTCGAGCACAATGTGCCTGCGATTGAGATCGCCGCGGCGCTAGCAAGCCTGGTGCAGGGGAAGAAGCCCTTGTTCATGGACCAGCAAGAAGAAGCCCCGCGAGCGCACGACGTTGCGTCCGAGCGCTCGGAGAAGCGCCGCAACTTTGCGGAGTCTTCCGATAGTGAGCGCCGTGGTTCGAAGGCTCGCAAGCGAGCGGGCTCGAACGATGATGATAAGCGAGCCCCCGCTAGCGATGATCGCAAGCGAGCATCGAAAGCGTCTGAAGACGGGCCTCGTGAACGTCTTCCGAAACGTCCGCGCGCAGAGAGCATGGAATACGGAATGGAGACATTCCGCATCGAGGTCGGTCATGAGCACGGCGTAAAGCCAGCGAATATCGTGGGCGCGATCGCGAACGAAGCAGGTCTGGAAGGGAAGCACATCGGTAAGGTCATCATCAGAGAGGACCACAGCTTCGTCGATCTACCTGAGGGAATGCCGAAGGACACGTTCCGTGCGCTGCAGAAGGTCCGCGTCGCTGGGCAAAAGCTTCAGATCAGTCGGGCGCTGCGTTCGCAGGTGGAACGCCTCGACGACAGCGCGGAACGCCCACGCAAGGACAAACAAGGCGACAAGCGCAAGGATAAGCGTGACGAGACTCGACGGTCTCGACGATGAAGATCTGGGTGGACGCCGATGCCTGCCCGGGTGCAATCAAGGAGATTCTGTTTAGGGCTGCGGATCGCACAAAGGTAGAGACTATTCTGGTTGCGAATCATCTCATCCGAGTGCCTGCCTCGAAGTACGTCAGGTTCCTGCAAGTCGATGGCGGGTTTGATGCAGCCGACAAGAAGATCGTGGAGCTTCTCACTGCGTACGACCTCGTCATCACGGCAGACGTTCCGCTTGCAGCGGCGGCCATCGACAAGAACGCAGAGGCGTTGAGTCCGCGTGGCGAGCGCTACACATCCAACGATGTCCGCGAGCGGCTCTCGATTCGCAACTTCATGCAGGATCTGCGCGAAGGTGGCGTCCGCACTGGTGGGCCGGCTGCACTCAATGCAAGAGACAAGCAAGCATTCGCCAATCAGCTCGATGCGATCCTAGCGAAGCGGCAGCGCGAAGTTAGACAGGAGGAACAAGGGTAGCCACAAAGAACACAAAGAACAGAAAGAAGGAGGCGTCAAAGAGAACGATCTCAGATGCGCTCGGGGTTTTTCTATGCGTTCTTTGTGGCTACTTCTGCTCTTCGCCGGCATCAAAAGAGCTGCACGATCGCCACGATGACGAGGATCGGGATCGCAATCATCGCGAGCACGAGCAGGAACAGCAGTACCGAGAAGCCGAACACGAACGCCCGGCTGCTGCGTCGACTGCCGACTGGATCGAGCTGATAGCGTTCGAGCAGCTCAAGGTTCTTCATGTTGGCTTTATACGCCGCGTCGAAGATGTCGCCCGCGAATGGAATCGCGCCGATGATCGTCTCGATCATCACATTGCCGCTCATCCTCAGCAGCACGCTTCGAGGTGCGCCGAGCGCTCGCGCTTCATTGATGATGTACGCGGAGAACACCGCGCCGATCGCATCGCCGATACCTGGAATCAATCCAACCAGCGCATCCACCCCGATGCGCCATCCACCCGGCAATGGGATCGAGTTGTCCAAGAACCAAGCGAGCGAGCGTATACGGCGCAAGCGCTCGGCCGCTGAGGGATCGATTGGAGGGCGGGAGGACATAGGTGCAGGTGATGGAAAGTGATGTAGGCCAGATTGTCTTCAGGCGCGCGACGGTTTGTGACGCAGGTCGCTGCAGTGACATACATTACCTACAGCGTTCACGCTCCTAAACGTCTTTCAGGCTGTCGCGGTTTCGCTTCATGAGGCGAATTCGCAATCGCGTGCTCAGCCATTCGCGATCATGAACCCCCTCGTATGCCTCTCTGACCTTCATCACTTACATCACTTACATCACTTCCATCACTCAGCACGCGCTGTGCAAGTGCTGCTAAACAGAGACATTTGGTATTTTGCCTGAAGCGTATATGCTCCTTCCCGCGCCTGGATTTACGAGCATCCCCGAGTGAGAGGTGGGTGCTCGTGAGCCAAGCTACGCACCACGAGAATGACTTCGGACGACTTCAGGGACACGAAAGATTTTGAGGTCCGATCCAGGATGATCGGAGGCCTCGGCGGGGAACAGCTGAATATCTCGATGAGTGGTTCGCATCAACGCGACGATCGTGTTTGTGCGCACTCCATCCCGCAAGGAACTCGCTAATTGTCAAGGGCAAACCCGTCGAAAGACGGGGACGCAAAGCCACCGATCTTCCGGGTCCACACCCAAAGACAGCGGGGCTGCCAAATGAGCGAGAGCACGCTGCTAATAAGCAGAAGCTCAAGATGCTCGAAAGAGCATCCTTGATTTTGGTCCGAGCACCGCATTCGCGGTACTCACGTCACGCCCTTGGAAACTCACGCACGCGCGGCCTCGCCGCCGCACGTGCCGACAACAAGGGTCGTGAAAATGAAAACGTGTGGAACGGGTGCCGCAAGCAGACGTACGAGTCTCTTGACTGTGATGATGATGAGCCTCGCCGCAGTGGGTTGCGGAGGCGGAGGCGGAGGCGGTGGAACGACCGCGAACAACAGTTCGAACTCAGGATCTCAACCACCAGCCGCACAGGCGCCGGTCCCTGTATCGCCCTTCACACCGCCTGCGGCCACGCCGCCGGCAACGCCCGCGCCTGCCGCCCCAGCTCCCGCCAATCCAACTCCCCCAGCCGCCGCTCCATCGCCTGCGCCCAGCGCAGGTGGCGTCACACTCGCGTGGGAGCTGCCGACTGAGACCAGCGCCGGTGCACCTCTCGGCACGCTCGCCGGTTTCCATATTCACTACGGCACGAACGCAGACGTCCTTTCGGAGACGATCGTCGTGGACAACCCAGGCGTGCTCACTTACGTGGTGGACACGCTGCCTGCTGGCACGTACTACTTCGCCGTGCGCGCAGTCACGACCGATGGCGACAAGAGCTCGCTGTCGAATGTGATCTCCAAGGTGATCAGCTAGGCAAGGACTGGGCCCTTGCCGTGTCCCGTTGAAGAACGGGATCCAGAGAAGGATCAGCAAGCCAGCGATCAGGCCCAGCTCTAGCGTGGCTTGATCAGCCGCTTACCTAGCGCTGATCACCGGCCAACTGGCCACTGGCCAGAAAAAGAAAGCCCCGCGTCGAGCGGGGCCGCATGATCTCATCTCAAGGGTTTATTGCTGGCCAGTTAGCCAGTGGCCAGTTGGCCGATTGGCCGCAACGAAGCCGCGCTCAGCGCGGCTTCGTGAACTTCAGCGTCATTCGATCCGATTCGCCGATCGCGTCGTACTTCGCGCGGTCGAAATTCGGATCCTGAGCATTGGGGCCTTCGCTATACGGCCTCGAGCGCCGAGTCGGCTGTAACGTCCAAACGCCGAACGGGTGATCAGCCGTGTCCTTCGGATTCGCGTTGATCTCCGAGCGCGCCACGAGCTTCAAGCCTGCCTTTTGCGCGAGCTCGATCACACGGTCTTCGCTCACGTATCCTGTGGAGCCCTTTGGATCGTCCTTGCCCGTCTTCGCGCGATGTTGTTCGAGCGCGAGGATGCCGCCCGGTTTCAAACCTTTGTAGAAGTCGCTGAATGCCTTCTCGGCCATGCCGCTGCCGAGCCAGCCGTGAACCGAGCGTGCGGTGAGGATGAAGTCGAACGTGTTCTCGGGCAACGCAGCGGACTTTGCACCCCAGTTCACGAGCTTTGTCTTGCCATAAAGATCGGGCTTACTGGCGAGCCGCTGTTCGAACGCAGTGCGACCCTTGCGTGCGCCCTCACTCGTTTCCGGATTGCCGAGATCCGCGGCCGTCGCATAGTAATGCCCGCCAGTCTTGTGTGCGAACGGAGCCAGGATCTCAGTCCAGTAACCACCGCCGGGTTGCACTTCCAGGATGGTCATGCCGGGTTGAAGTCCCCAGAATTCGAGCGACTCGCGTGGATGCCGAAATTCATCGCGCGACTTGTCATCTGCGCTGCGCCAATCTCCGTTGACGGCGTTCGCGATTGCCTGTTTGGCATCGCCCTTCGCGGCCGACGGCGTTTCTGCACCCACCAGCGAAGCCGTCGTGAACGCGGCGACACTCGCGACTGTTACGGTTAAAGTCCGAAGCGTGTTCATGCCTTGCTCCTTTAGAAGCGGTTAGCGGTTGGCGGTTGGTGGTTAGTTCGGAATCGAGGCTGACGCTCCATGAGCGAAGCGTCTTCTCGCCGCGGAGCGGTTGCTAACCGCTAACCGCTAACCACTTCCAAAATCTAATCCGTCGCTCGACGTCCTTTGAGAAAACGGCGTTCACTGCCCATATACAGCCGCTGCGAAGCCGTAAAATCCGTGAGTCTGCGCTGCGGACCGCGTCGATCGCGATGCTTGATGTAACGGCACTCGCAGCTCTCAGGCATCGTGCAGCCCGGCAGCGGTAGTCGTGGTGCATCCTTGGCGAGGAAGCGATGCTCGCTCAAGCGTTGAGCGAATGTGCACGCCTTTACGCCACGGTAGATGGAGATCGCTTGAAAGGGTCGAACCGCTTCAGACGCGACCACACGCGCGCGCTTCGATCTGAACCGCGAGAAGAGTTGTTTCAACAACGACTGAGAGGGGCGCGCCGCCATATGCCAATCGTCGCAGATCGGCGCGGGAAGACGCAAAAGAAGTGTTCAGCGCGGGCGCTGAGCACCCGCGCGGCCAACCGGCCTACTGGCGACTGGCTGCTGGCCTGAGGGTTTGAGGAGCTGCTGAAACGCCTTGCGGGCGGCAGGCATTCTGGCCAGTTGCCAGTGGCCAGTAAGCCAGTCGGCCCTGGGGCCGAGCTCAGGGCAGCTCCGTCGTCCCCATCAGATATCGATCGCACTCGCGTGCTGCGCCGCGGCCTTCGTTGATGGCCCACACAACCAAGCTTTGGCCACGTCGGCAGTCGCCCGCCGCGAACACGCCTTTCAAGCTCGTCGCGAACTTGCCGTGCTCGGCTTTGATGTTCGAGCGCACGTCGGTTTCGATGTCGAGATCTTTGAGCAGCATCTGCTCGGGACCGAGAAAGCCCATCGCCAGGAGCACGAGCTGCGCCGGATGAACCTTCTCGGTGCCAGGCACTTCGACCGGGATGAATTGCCCTTTGTCGTTCTTCTGCCAGACGATCTGCACGGTGACGACTTCCTTCACCGCACCGTTCTCATCGCCGTTGAAACGCTTTACCGTGGTGAGATACGTGCGCGGGTCCGCGCCGAACTTCGCGGCGGCCTCTTCCTGGCCGTAGTCCATCTTGTAGACCTTCGGCCACTCCGGCCACGGATTGTCCGCGGCGCGATCCATCGGCGGCTTCTGCATGATCTCGAGCTGAGTGAGGCTCTTGCATCCATGTCGCATTGACGTCGCAACGCAGTCGGTGCCCGTGTCGCCGCCGCCGATGACGACGACATCCTTGCCGCGCGCGTGGATCTTGGCACCGTCGGCGCCGCCGTTGAGTAGCGCCTGTGTGCTCGTCGTCAAATACTCCATCGCGAAGTGGACGCCTTTCAGATTGCGCCCTTCGACCGGTAGATCGCGCGGCTGCGTCGCACCTGTGCAGATCACGATCGCATCGAAGTCCTTGCGCAGAAGCTGTGCTTCCACGTTGTCGCCGACGTGCGCGTTGCAGATGAACTTGACGCCTTCCTGCTCCATCACTTTGAGACGGCGGTCGACGACCTCGCGCTTATCGAGCTTCATGTTCGGAATGCCGTACATGAGCAAGCCGCCGGGGCGATCTGCACGTTCGAGCACCGTGACCGTATGACCTGCGCGATTCAACTGCGCGGCTGCGGCGAGACCAGCAGGGCCTGAGCCGATGACCGCGACCTTCTTGCCTGTGCGAGTCTTCGGAGGCTCAGGTAAGACCCAACCTTCTTCCCACGCGCGATCGATGATCGCAGCTTCGATCGTCTTGATCGTCACCGGCGGATTCGTGATGCCGAGCACGCATGAGCCTTCGCACGGCGCGGGACACACGCGACCCGTGAACTCGGGGAAATTGTTCGTCATGTGCAGGCGCTCGAGCGCTTCGCGCCACAGACCCCGATAGACGAGATCGTTCCATTCTGGGATCACGTTGTTGACGGGACAGCCCGAGGCCATGCCGCTGATGAGCTTGCCCGTGTGACAGAACGGAACGCCGCAGTCCATGCAGCGGGCGGCTTGGTGACGCAGCCGTTTGTCTTCCATGTGGTGGTGGAATTCTTTCCAGTCGCGCACGCGATCCTGCGGCGTGCGATCGACCGGTAGCTCGCGCAGGTATTCGATGAATCCAGTCGGCTTGCCCATATGTTCTGAGAAGTGATTAGCGGTTAGCGGTTAGCGGTTAGTTCGGAGTTAGGGCGGTGCGATCGGCGTAGCGCTTGTTCGTTTCTGAACTAACCGCCAACCGCTACCCGCTTCTTACCTAGTTACCGCCGACTCGTGAGAGGTCGCGAGCGTTCTCTTCGAACGCGACCATGATTGCGTCGTCGCCCGTGAGGCCTTGCTCGTGAGCGCGAGCGATGCACGCCAGCATGCGCTTGTAGTCGCGAGGCATGACTTGCACGAACTTCGGCACCATCTGATCCCAGTGATCGAGCACGTGCTTCGCGCGCGCGCTGTTCGTGTATTTCAGATGGCGCTCGATCATCGCGCGGACCGCCGCGATTTCCTCCGGCTCATCCAGTCCGTTGAGCTCGACCATGTCCTTGTTTGCGTTCGTCTTGAAGTCGCCGCGCTCATCGAGCACGTACGCCACGCCGCCAGACATGCCGGCGCCGAAGTTGCGTCCTGCAGGCCCGAGCACGATCACGCGTCCCCCGGTCATGTATTCGCAGCCGTGATCGCCGACGGCTTCGACGACCGCGTGCACGCCGCTGTTGCGAACACAGAAGCGCTCGCCTGCCATGCCGCTGATGTACGCCTCGCCACCTGTCGCGCCGTAGAAGGCGACGTTGCCGACGATGATGTTCTCCCAAGGATTGAACTTCGATCCCGCCGGCGGATAGAGGATGAGCTTGCCGCCCGAGAGGCCTTTGCCGACGTAATCGTTGGCATCGCCCTCGAGTTTGAGCGTCATGCCGCGCGGCACGAAGGCGCCAAAGCTTTGACCGGCGGAGCCCTTGAACGTGAGCTCGATCGTGTCCTCGGGCAGGCCCGCTGCACCGTGCTTCTTCGTGACTTCGCTGCCGGTGATCGTGCCCACCACGCGATTGACGTTGCGGATCGGAACCTCAGCGCGCACTTTCTCGCCGCGCTCGATCGCAGGTTTGCAAATGTCGAGCAGCGTCGTCACGTCGAGCGACTTCTCGATGCCGTGATCCTGTGGGATCTGGCAGAAGCGGCCGACGCTCGGGTCGACGTCAGGTTGATACAAGAGATTGCTGAAGTCGAGGCCCTTCGCCTTCCAGTGGTTGACGGCCTTCTTCGCTTCGAGACGATCGACGCGCCCGACCATCTCTTCGATCGTGCGGAAGCCGAGCTGCGCCATGATCTCGCGCATCTCCATGGCCACGAAGCGCATGAAGTTGACGACGTGCTCGGGCTTGCCTTGGAATTTCTCGCGCAGACGCGGATCCTGCGTCGCAACGCCCGCCGGGCAGGTGTTGAGGTGACAGACGCGCATCATGATGCAGCCCGTCGCGACGAGGGGTGCGGTCGCGAAACCGAACTCTTCGGCGCCGAGAAGGGCGGCAATCGCAACGTCGCGGCCGGTCTTGAGCTGACCGTCCGTCTCGACCGCGATGCGGCTGCGCAGGTTGTTCATCACGAGCGTCTGGTGCGTTTCCGCAAGACCGAGCTCCCATGGCAGACCCGCATGAGCGATGGATGTTTGCGGCGAGGCTCCGGTGCCGCCGTCGTACCCGCTGATCAACACGACATCCGCGTGCGCCTTTGCAACGCCCGCTGCAATCGTGCCGACGCCGACTTCAGAGACGAGCTTCACGCTGATGCGCGCATGCCGATTCGCGTTCTTCAGATCGTGAATGAGCTCGGCGAGATCTTCGATCGAGTAGATGTCGTGATGCGGGGGCGGTGAAATCAAGCCGACGCCTGCGGTGGTGTGACGCGTCTTGGCGACCCACGGATACACCTTCGCGCCAGGGAGCTGACCGCCCTCGCCGGGCTTTGCACCTTGGGCCATCTTGATCTGGAGCTCGCGCGCACTGACGAGATACTCGCTCGTCACGCCGAAGCGGCCCGATGCGACTTGCTTGATCGCAGAGTTCTTGGAATCGCCGTTCGGCATCGGCTTGAAGCGCTCCGGATCCTCGCCGCCTTCGCCGGTGTTGCTCTTGCCGCCGATGCGATTCATCGCAATCGCGAGCGTCTCGTGCGCTTCCTTGCTGATCGAGCCGTACGACATCGCGCCCGTCTTGAAGCGCTTCATGATGCTTTCGATCGACTCGACTTCCTCGAGTGGGATCGCCTCGCTCGTCTTGAAATCGAGCAGCCCCCGCAGCGTGCATAGATTCGTCGCCTGCTCGTTGATGAGCCGCGAGTACTCTTTGAACTGCGAGTAGTTGTCGTTGCGAACGGATTTCTGCAGGCGATGGATCGATTCGGGATTGAACAAGTGGTACTCGCCGTCGGAGCGCCACTGATACAGACCACCGACCGGCAATGTATGACCTTCGGCGCGACGTTCGGGGAACGCAGCGCGATGGCGTACGAGCACTTCCTGCGCGATCACGTCCATGCCGATGCCGCCGACGCGAGACGACGTCCAGGTGAAATATTCGTCGATGACGTCCTGGCGCAGGCCCACGGCTTCGAACACTTGAGCGCCGCGATAGCTTTGAATCGCGGAGATGCCCATCTTCGCCATGACTTTGATCACGCCCTTAGTCGCGGCCTTCACGACGTTCTTGCAGGCGGTCTTGTGGTCGATATTCAAGAGACGATCGTCGCGGATCATGCCGTCGACGGTTTCGAACGCGACGTATGGATTGATCGCGCTTGCGCCATAGCCGATCAAGAGTGCGAAGTGATGCACTTCGCGCGCCTCGCCGGTCTCGAGCACGATGCTGACGCGCGTGCGTAGACCTTCGCGAATCAGGTAGTGGTGCAGGCCGGCAACGGCGAGCAGCGCCGGAATCGGCGCGAACTCACGGTTCACGCCGCGATCGCTCAAGATGAGGACGTTCACTTCCTCTTCTTCGATCAAGCGCCGCGCCATCAAGCGGATCTCTTCCATCGACTTCACGAGACCCTTCTCGCCGCGCGTCACCCGGAAGAGCATCGGCAGGAAGCCGACTTTCAAACCCGGCAGATCCATGCGGCGAACCTTCGCGAACTCCTCGTTCGTGAGAATCGGCCACTTGATCTCGAGGCGGCGGCAATCGGCGGGCTGCGGATTGAGTAGATTGCCCTCGGAGCCGAGACGCGTCTCCGCGGAAGTAATGAGCTCTTCGCGAATGCAATCGATCGGCGGATTCGTCACCTGCGCGAACAGCTGCTTGAAGTAGTCATAGAGCAGGCGCGGTTTGTTAGAGAGCACCGCGAGCGGTGTGTCGTTTCCCATCGAACCGATCGCCTCGACGCCGTTCTGCGCCATCGGCGCGAGCAGCACTCGCTCGTCTTCGAACGTGTAACCGAACGCGATCTGACGCTGCAGGAGCGTATCGTGATCGGGCGCGGGCACTTCGGGTGCGGCGGGCAGATCGTTCAGGTGAACCTGATGATCCTTGAGCCACTGACGATACGGACGCTCATGCGTGATGGAGCGCTTGATCTCCTCATCATCGACGATACGACCTTGCTCGGTGTCCACGAGGAACATGCGACCAGGTTGCAAGCGGCCCTTCGTGACGATGTCTTCGGGCGGCACATCGAGCACGCCGGCTTCGGACGCCATGATCACGAGATCGTCTTTCGTCACGTAGTAGCGCGAAGGACGCAGGCCGTTACGATCGAGCACTGCACCGATCATCTTGCCGTCTGTGAACGCGATGGATGCCGGGCCGTCCCACGGCTCCATGAGGCTCGAGTGGTACTGATAGAACGCTCGCTTCGCGTCGTCCATCGTTTGATGCCCGGACCACGGTTCCGGAATCATCATCATCACGGCGTGAGGCAATGAGCGGCCGGCGAGCACGAGGAGCTCGAGCGTGTTGTCGAACATCGCCGAGTCCGAGCCGTTCGGATTGATGATCGGCAGGATCTTCTTGATGTCCTCGGCGAAGACTTCGGATTCGAACAACGCTTCGCGCGCGTGCATCCAGTTCGCGTTGCCGCGAACGGTGTTGATCTCGCCGTTGTGCGCGACGTAACGATACGGGTGGGCGCGATCCCAGCTCGGGAACGTGTTCGTGCTAAAGCGCGAGTGCACGAGCGCGAGCGCGGTCTCCATGAGCGGATCGCTCAAGTCCGCGAAATACTGTGCGAGCTGTGCTGTGAGCAGCATGCCCTTATACACAAGCGTCTTGTTCGAGAGGCTGGCGACGTACCAGGACGCGGCGCCTTCTGCGGTGGACGTGCGGATCTCCGAGTAGGCGCGCTTGCGGATCACGTACAGCTTGCGCTCGAACGTGAGCTCATCTGCGATCTCGGCGTTTCGTCCGACGAAGACCTGACGCATGAAGGGCTCGCAAGATTTCGCCGTCTCGCCGAGCATCGAGTTGTTCGTGGGCACGGTGCGCCAGCCGAGCACCGATTGCCCCTCTGACTGCACGATCTGCTCGAACCTCTCTTCGATTCTGCGGCGCAGAGTCGCGTTACGCGGCAGAAACACGATGCCGCAGCCGTAGTGACCTGGCGCCGGCAGCTCGAAACCGAGTTTCTTCGTGACCGCAGCCAAGAACTTGTGCGGCATTTGCAGAAGCACACCCGCGCCGTCACCGGTGTTCGTTTCAGCGCCGCAAGCCCCGCGGTGGTCCAGATTCGTCAGGATCTGGAGCCCTTGTTGCAGGATCTTGTGCGATTTTCGGCCTTTTGCATCGACCACGAAACCCACGCCGCAGGCGTCATGTTCATACGCGGGGTCATACAGCCCCTGCTTCTCGGGGCGGGTGGTTCGGTACCGACCCTGCCCAGTGCTGTCAGTCGTGCTCATAGATGGCCTATCGCTGTCGTCTTCAAATCTGCATCGACCGTTAGTCCTCGGTCATTAGACGCCGGCATGTCTTGATCGGCGTCGAGGCGCGGGCTGTCAGAAATCCTCTCGCTGCTCAATCCGCGCAAGCCGCAGGGCGAAGTGCATGCAGTACCGTGCCGGTATGCGACGACGCACCTGGTAGGTGTGGCGGAGACAGGGAGCGTCGACAGCCGGGTCGAAGTTCCTAAGTCACTGATTCAGTAGGGTCGATTAGCGCACACATCAGCGACGCCGCGGCTCACTCAGACCGGGGCGCTGTGTGCTCTGTTGAATACAACCCGTAGGAATGTCAGTCATATTACAGACGAGGGCTTAGGCGTCAATGCGCTGCGTTCGGCGCGAGGCGCGCCGAACGGAAGGCCTGCCGTTGTCGGCCACGAGCCGAGAGGCCTGCCGTTGTCGGCGGGTAGGCCTGCGGCTCTCGTTTGAGCCGCGGCGGGTGGGACTGCCGTCGAGTAGGCCTAACGGCGGGTCAGGGAAGAAGTCGCTCGGCGGTTCGCCGGTCAGATGGTTCCCTCCCTTGCGAAGCGGGGGAGGGCTAGGGTGGGGGCTACATTCTGGCTCGCTCGCGGAGCGAGCCTACTCGCCGACGGTGCTCGAGCAGCGTCAGGCCCACCCGCCGATAAAGTCAGGCCTCCTCGCCGAAGGCTCAACTGGAGCCGCAGGCCTTCGGGCTCATCGGCTCTGCCGGCGCGCCCAAGTCACCTTCCACTCGCCGTCCTCTCGCACCAGCGCGATTTCGAATGTGTTGATCTCCGCTGCGAGATTCCAGGCATTCGACGCTGCGGCGTCGCGGCCCACCATGGCGGCCACCACCTTGAGGCGCGCTTCATCTTCGGCCGGGAACGTCAGCTCCTCGATTCGGGTGAGCAGATGAACGGTTTGATTGGCAATGAAATAACCGCGAATGATGCGGCCGATTTCTTCGCGGCCGTTGCCGTAGTCATCTCGATAACTCTCAGAAACATGCTCGAGTACGCTGCTCACGTCGCGCGCTTCGGCTGCGAGCTCCATGCTTTGGATGACAGAGCGCACCTGGGTTTCGGGTGTCTCGTTCTCGCCGCAACCGGCGAAGGCCGCCATCGCGATCATGATGACGAAGGCGAAGAAGGGTCGGGCGGAGGCGGGACATCTCGAGCTCATGACGTAGGACGATACCGAAGGCGCGGCTTGCAAGATGTCGATCGACTCAAAGTACGATGGATCGAGTAGCGGCTTCCTTCCAAGCTTACGTCTCTGACATGCGCCCTTGACCGACCTCGATACGCATGCTCAGATCGCGCCCCAAAATCACGGCAAACGTCGCAGGTCTGCCGAAAACATCTGGCCAGCCGCCCGTCGCGGCAAAACGCGAGAGTACCCTTAATGAAATCCCCTAACGTCCTTTCGAGCGCCGTCCGTTTCGGTGTCGTCGCTTTCGGTTCCTTGGCTTGTGCAACGGTGTTCGCTCAGGGCGGACCGCTTGCGACGAAGAAGGGTTCGGGAGGTACTGAGATTCAAGGCTCTGCAGGACCCGGTGGTTCGCAAGGAGACAATGGTCTCGAGCATTGCGATCGCCCGATGGGAGCGCTCGCGGTCGTCGAGCCGCAGAGTCACGTTACTCAGTCGTTGTCGCGTTATGGACTGCAATCGCCGACCGGTCTCATTCGCATGATGGTGCAGCAGTCGAATTGTTTCATCGTCGTCGAACGCGGCATGGCGATGCAGAACATGATGCAGGAACGCGCGCTCGCCGAATCGGGCGAGCTCCGTCAAGGGTCCAACATGGGCGGCGGTCAGATGGTGAGCGCCGATTTCGTCCTGTCGCCTGCCGTGGTGTTCTCCGAAGACGACGCTGGCGGCGTGGGCGGCGCGCTCGGCGGATTGGTCGGCGGTTCTCGCGGCCGAGTCATCGGTGCGGTCGCGGGCGGGCTCAAGTTCAAGGAAGCGCAGACCAGCATGCTCGTCACCGATTCGCGCTCGGGTGTGCAAGTTGCCGCGGCAGAAGGCAGCGCGCGCAAGGCGGATCTCAAGCTCGGAGTCGGGGCGCTGCATAGCGGCCGCGCGGTAGGGCTCGGCGGTTATACCAACACGAACGAAGGCAAGATTCTCGCCGCGAGCTTGATGGACAACTACAACAACATCGTGCGCTCGGTGCGCGGGCAGCCGAGTCTGCATCGCGATGTGGGCACGCTCGCCGAAGAGGCAGGCAAGAAGACGAAGGGCGGAGCCGTATACGAAGAAGGCGATACCATCGTGCCGAAGATCGCGAACGTGAAGATCTATTCGCAACCGAACGAAAGCTCCGGCACCGTTGCGACGCTCGGCAAGAGCGATGAGCTCATCTACATGGGCGAAGAGCAGAACGGTTTCATCAAAGTCGAGTCGGGAAGCGGCGGCGGCTGGGTGAAGAAGGTGCTCGTTACGAAGTAACGAGCACGCCTCCGGCGCGCAGGCCTGCGTCCCTCGGCGCGGAGGACTACCGTCGAGGAGGCCCTGCGTTCCGCGGTGGGTGGACCTCTGGGGCCAGAGAAAATCAGACGGACAGGCGATCGTTTTAATGTCGTCACCCTCGCGAAGGCGAGGGCCCATCTAGGAAATCTTCAAGATGGATCCTCGCCTACGCGAGGACGACGAACTTTGAGTGTTCTGGCTCGCCGGTAGGCCGACCCGCCGCGGAACGCAGGCCTACTTCTCGCTAGGCCCACCCGCCGACGGAGGTTAGGCCTTCTTCTATCGCCCACCCGGCGACAGCGGCAGGCCTATGCGGCCAGTCAGGCTGCGAGGCCTAACTGCCGCAAGAGCGGGGCGATATCTGGCTTGCGGCCGCGGAACTCCACGAATGCATCCATCGCGTCGCGGCTGCCGCCTTTTTCGAGGATGCTCGCGAGGAAGCGCTGCGAGACATTCGAATTGAAGATGCCTTCTTCTTCGAACGCGCTGAACGCATCGGCGGCGAGCACTTCTGCCCACTTGTAGCTGTAGTAACCCGCTGCGTACCCACCCGAGAAGATGTGCTGAAAGCTGTGCGGAAAGCGATTGAATGCGGGCGGTACGATGACGGCTACGGCGCGACGCACTTCATCCAGCACTTGCTTGATCGCAAGCGCGTCCTGCGGCTGCTCGCTGTGTATTCTCAAATCGAACAGCGCGAACTCGAGCTGACGTACGGTTTGCATGCCGGCCTGGAACGTACGCGTGCCGAGCAATCGTTGCAGCTCCGCTTCGGGCAACGGCTCACCGGTTTCGACATGCCCTGAGATGAGCGGCAGCACCTCGGGGCGCCACGCGAAGTTCTCCATGAACTGACTCGGCAGCTCGACCGCATCCCATGCCACGCCGTTGATGCCTGCGATGCTCGGATAGTCCACGCGCGTCAGCATGTGGTGTAAGCCATGCCCGAACTCGTGGAACATCGTGACGACTTCAGAGTGCGTCAACAACGAAGGCTTGCCCCCGACCGGCGGCATGAAATTGCAGACGAGATAGGCAACCGGCAACGCAGCGCTCGCGCCAAGCTGCTTGCGGCCGACGCATTCATCCATCCATGCACCGCCGCGCTTCTTAGGTCGCGCGTACAGGTCGACGAAGAACCCGCCGCGCTGCGAGTCATCGGCATTCAAGATGTCGTAGAACTTCGCGTCGGAGTGATAGAGATCCACGCCTTCGCGCGCGACGATGCGCACGCCGTAGAGCGTCTCTGCGACCTTGAACATTCCACTCAAGACTTTGTCGAGCGGAAAGTACGGCCGCAGCTCTTCTTCGGACAGATTGAATCGCTCGCGCTTCATGCGCTCGGACTCGAAGCTCACGTCCCATGATTGCAGCTCGCGGCCTGCAAATTTCTGCAGCTCCTCGAACTCGCGTTGCGCTACTGGCCGCGCTTTAGTCGCGAGCTCTTCCAAGAATGTGCGGACCTCACGGACGGAGGTCGCCATCTTGGTTGCGAGCGAGTATTCGGCGTAGTTTTCGAACCCGACGAGCGTGGCGAGCTCGCATCTGAGCTCCAGGATCTGTGCCATCAATCCCGAATTGTCCCAGCGTTCTGGGGACCAGCCTTGATCGGACGCGCGTGTCACCCACGCCGTGTAGAACTCGCGACGCAGCGACTCCGATTCGGCATGCATCATGACGGCGACGTAGTTCGGCGCATCGAGCGTAAAGAACCAGCCGTCCTCTTTCCGATCCTCTGCGGCCTTTCGCGCGCGCTCCACGATCGCCGCTGGCAGTCCCGCAAGCTCCGCTTCGTCCGTTACATGTCTCGACCAGGCATTCGTCGCATCGAGCACGTTTTCATCGAACTTCGACTGCAGGGTCGCGAGCTGCTCCATCACCGCCTTGAAGCGAGCCTTTTGCTCGGGCGGAAGTGCGACCCCAGCCAAGCGAAAGTCGCGCAGTGCATTCTCGAGAAGCTTGCGTTGCGCGGCGGCGAGCCGCTCGCCCTCGTTCTTCAGGATCGCCTCATACGCACGGTAGAGCTGCTCGTTCTGTGCGAGATCCGTCTGCCACGCGGTCAGCAAAGGGAGACATGCGTTGTACGCCGAGCGCAGCTCGTCGCTGTTCACCACGCCGTTCATGTGTCCGATAGGTGACCACGTGCGCGATAGGCGGTGCTGCATCTCCTCGAGCGGCACGACGAGCGTCTCCCATGAGCTCGCGCCGCTGTCGAGCAAGGCTGCAAGCTGCGCGCGATTCTCGTCCAACAGTGAGCGGATCTGATTCTCGATCTGATCGGTGCGAATCGCAGAGAACGCGGGCAAGAGCAGGGTGTCGGTCATTTCGTGAGCTTCCGGGTAAGGCCATCGATCGCATCTTGTTAAGAGAGCGTGCGAGTGCCGCAAACAGCGGGTCGCCAGCGCATAGGTAGGCTTCGTTAATCGTGCATTGTAGGTCACGATCGCGCTCGAGCGCGATCGTCTGCTGCCTACGCGCCCGCGGATGCAAGCTCGTTGAGGGCGGCTGCAGTTGCGGCGTCCGTTGGGAAGAACGACTCGATCGCGAGCTCCGAGAGCGTGATGTCGATCGGGGTACCGAATACGGTCGTGGTGCTGATGAAGCTCAGGGTCGTTGCACCGAATGCCAAGCGAAAGGGCACGACGACGCCGAGGGACACATCGCGCGAGGCGCGCGGCGCAGCGGGTGCCGGATAGCTCAGGAGCTCATCTTGCAGTTTCGACAACTCGACATCGGCTGAAAGCTCGATTTCTCGGCTCAGGCGCTTCAGGAGATGCTGTCGCCATTGTCCAAGGTTGACGATACGAGGCGCCAAACCTTCCGGGTGCAGGCTCAAGCGCAGTACGTTCACCGGCGGCTCCAGCAGCTTCGAGGAGATACCCTCGAGCATGAATGCAACGGTGCGATTAGCTGTGACCATGTTCCAGCGCCGGTCGATCGCAAGGGCGGGGAATGGCTCGTGCCCGCGAAGCACTTGATCGATCGCGTGCCGGGCGCTTTGCAATGCTGGATCGCCAAGCGTGTGCTCCGAGAATATCGGCGCGAAGCCCGCCGCGACGAGCAGCTCGTTACGCTCGCGCAGCGGCACCTCGAGCAACTCTGCTAGGTGCAGCAGCATTTCGCGGCTCGGCTTGGAGCGGCCGGTCTCGATGAAGCTCAAGTGCTTCGAGGAGATCTCCGCCTCGCAGGCGAATGCGAGTTGAGTCCAACGGCGGCGTTCACGCCATTCACGCAGGCGAGTGCCGACAGGCTGAGTTGCATTCATGGAACGAACGATACCCTACGGTCAGTGCTGGCCTCTATTACCTGCAAGGTAATCGACCGACAGACATCGAGCCGCGATGATGTGCACGTCGCTGTTCGAACTCGTCTATGCATCGGTTCGCGACGCCGATGTGAGGGAGCTACGATGGATACATTTCGATCGATGACTTTTCTTCGGGGCGTTCTCCTCATCGATGCCCTCAGCAGTGCACTCGTGGGTATCGTGTCGCTCGCGTTCTCTGAGCTGCTGGCGTCGTTGCTCGGATTGCCTGCCCAACTCTTGATGGTAAGCGCGTGGGTGCTGCTGCCATTCGCTGCTTTCGTCGCTTATCTCGCAAGCCAACCAGAGCCGCCACGATCGGCAGTTTGGGCTGTCATCGCGCTCAACGCGAGCTGGGTTCTGGGCTGCGTGGCGCTGCAACTTTCGGGAGACGTTGTGCTGAATTCCCTCGGTTACGCGTTCATTGTTGTGCAGGCGGTCGTCGTCGGAGCTTTCGCGGAGCTGCAATACATCGGCTTGCGCAGACGGCAGGCCCTCACGGCTTGACACATGGAGTGCGGAGGATGGAGGCTGCGAGAAATCAACTCGCAGCCAAACCTCCACCATGGCAGTCAGAACATACGATGGCATCACCCCGACGATCGGAGTGCGAGCGTACGTCGATGCAGCAGCGGTCGTCATCGGTCGCGTGACGATCGGTGAAGATGCATCGATATGGCCGGCGGCGGTCCTACGCGGCGATGTGCACGAAATCAACGTCGGGGCACGCACGAGTATTCAGGACGGCAGCGTGCTGCATGTGACGCACGACAGTCCCCAGTACGCTCCCGGGGGGCGCGCCTGCATCGTCGGCGCCGATGTGACTGTCGGGCATCGTGTCGTGCTGCACGCGTGCACGGTCGGCAACTTCTGCTTGATCGGCATGGGGTCGATCGTGCTCGACGATGTGATCATCGAAGACAAAGTGATCCTCGGCGCCGGCAGCCTCGTATCTCCCGGCAAGCGATTGGAAAGCGGCGGCTTATACGTCGGCAGCCCTGCGCGTCGGGTTCGAGACCTCAAGCCGCAGGAGCTTGCGTTCCTCAAGTACTCGGCCGAGCACTACGTGAAGTTGAAGGATTCTTATTTAGTGTGAGGTGAAGCAGTGAGATCGCGTGTGCGCGCTTGCACATTCTGATCTTTCTATCCTTTGCTAGGCGGCCGCTGTTCCTTCACTGCTGCCAGAACCGGTTTCGTATCCGGGCGCACGCCACGCCATAAGTAGAACGATTCCGCTGCCTGCTCGACGAGCATGCCCCAGCCGCATTCGGCCCGTCCCGCGCCCACGGATTTCGCCCATCGAGTGAATACGGTATCGCCCTTGCCGTAGGCCATGTCGTAACAAAGCGTAGCGGGACCGATC
The DNA here is from genome assembly GCA_023417315.1 of Pseudomonadota bacterium. GTDB lineage: Bacteria > Pseudomonadota > Gammaproteobacteria > Steroidobacterales > Steroidobacteraceae > Steroidobacter. The sequence continues at coordinate 10,261 of JAEZFW010000001.1, read as the reverse complement.
GCCGCTCGCGGGATGGGCGGAACGAAATCTTGCAGGCTGGCAGACGTTGCGTTCACCACGAGATCGAAGCGGGGGCTCTCCGTGATGCCGTCGAATCCGCACCCACGGACATTGCCGAGCGCCGCGAACTCGCTTGCGAGCTCCGCAGCACGAGCGCCGTTGCGATTCGCAATCTCGATGTATTCGGGTGCAGCGGCGAGCAATGGGCCGAGCACTCCGCGCGCTGCGCCGCCTGCGCCGACCATCAAGATCCGAGTGTCAGCGGGGTCGAAACCCAAGTTGCGCGTAAGGTCCGTGACGAGACCTGCGCCATCGGTGTTGTCTCCGTGAATTCCATCGGCTTGCGCAATCAATGTATTCACGGCGCCTGCGATTTCGGCACGCGGAGTGCGATAACGTGCGATCACGGCTGCCACTTGCTTGTGCGGCACGGTCACGTTCAGGCCTTTACCGCCGGTTTGGAAAAAGGCGCCAACCTCGCGCTCGAACTCTTCCGGCGCCGCCTCGATGCGCGTGTACGTCATGTTCTGGTTCGTTTGCTTCGCGAACATGCCGTGGATGAATGGCGACCAGCTGTGACTCACTGGGTGGCCGATGACTGCGTATCGATCGGGTGAGTCGCTCATGGTGTTAACCATCTTTGTTCTGGAGCCACTGTGCGGCACTCTTGGCGAAGTAGGTGAGAATGCCGTCTGCGCCCGCACGGCGAATGCATAGGAGCGATTCGAGGACGACGGCGCGCTCGTCCAGCCATCCATTGCGCGCTGCTGCCGCCACCATGGCGTACTCGCCGCTGACTTGATAGACGAATGTAGGTGCGCCGAACGTTTCTTTCACGCGACGCACGATGTCGAGATACGGCAGACCCGGCTTGATCATCACCATGTCTGCGCCCTCTTGCAGATCGAGCGCGACCTCTCGCAGTGCCTCATCGGAATTCGCGCAATCCATCTGATATGTGTGCTTCGTCGATTTGCCTAGGTTGCCGGCAGATCCAACCGCTTCGCGGAATGGACCATAGAAGCTCGATGCGTACTTCGCCGAATACGCGAGGATGCGAGTGTTGCTGAATCCCGCGACCTCGAGCGCCTCGCGGATCGCACCGATTCGCCCGTCCATCATGTCGCTCGGTGCGACGACGTCTGCGCCTGCTTCGGCATGCGAGAGGGCCTGTTTCACGAGCGCTTCGACAGTGATGTCGTTGGCGACATACCCGCTCGCATCCACGATCCCGTCTTGGCCATGTGTCGTGAACGGATCTAACGCGACGTCGGTTATGACGCCGAGATCAGGCACGGCCTTCTTTACGGCACGCACGGCCCGCTGCGCGAGCGCTTCTGGATTCCATGCCTCTTTGCCGTCATCGGATTTCCCTTCAGGGGCGGTGACAGGGAAGAGTGCAATCGCAGGAATTCCGAGCTTTGCGATCGTCTCCGCTTCGCGAACGAGCTCATCGATGCTGACCCGTTCGATGCCGGGCATGCTGCCGATCGCTTCGCGTCGACTGCGGCCGTCGATGACGAACATCGGATAGATCAGGTTATCGGCACTCAACGTGTGCTCGCGCATCAGCCGTCGCGAGAACGAATCGCGACGCATGCGACGCAGTCGGGTGCGGGGAAATTCGCCGGATTCCATTTAGACTGTAGGCTATAGGCTGTAGGCTGTAGGTTCGATCGGAACAGAATACGCGCGTATGCGCGGCCCGTTCTGGCTACAGCCTACAGCCTACAGCCTACAGCCTACAGCCTCAAACATGTCCACTAAACGCGCTGAGCTTTCCCGCTGCACATGGCCCCTCAAGGGCAACTCCCTCTATTTGACTTACCACGACACCGAGTGGGGAGTCCCTGCGTGGGATGATCAGACTCAGTTCGAGTTCTTGATTCTGGAAGGTGCCCAAGCGGGACTATCGTGGTCCACGATCCTGAACAAGCGCGAAGGATACCGCGCTGCATTCGCGGGCTTCGATCCCGAGAAAGTCGCGCGCTTCGGCAAACGTGAGATCGCCAAGCTGATGGGTAATCCGGGCATCATTCGCAACCGCCTGAAGATCGAGGCTGCGATCGGCAACGCACGCGCCTTCCTCGACTTTCGAGACAAGAACGGCAGCTTCGCGGATCACATGTGGAGCTTCGTGGCTGGCAAGCCGATTCAGAACCGTTTCCGGGAGACGAAGGAAGTGCCTGCGACGAGTCCCGAATCGGACGTGCTGAGCAAGGATCTGAAGAAGCGCGGTTTCAAGTTCGTCGGCAGCACGATCATCTACGCGCACATGCAAGCAACGGGGATGGTGAACGATCATCTGGTGAGTTGCTTTAGGCACAAGCAGTGCGCCGCGCTCGGGCGGCGAAGAAGTGGCTAGTGGTTAGCGGTTAGATCAGAATGTGTTCTTGCGATGGCGAATGGGCTACTCCGATCTGGACTAGCCATTAGCCACTAACCACTTCCTTCTTCCAATGAACTACCGCCACGCCTTCCACGCAGGCAACTTCGCCGACGTGCACAAGCACGTCGTGCTGCTCGCCGTGCTCGAGCGCTTGATGCGCAAGCCGAAGCCGTTGCTGTACTTGGACACGCATGCGGGCCGAGGTTGGTATGACTTGCATTCCATCGAAGCGACGCGCAGCGAGGAATGGCGGGATGGGGTTCACCGCCTTCGCGATCATGCCGCTGCTACGGATGAGGTGCGCCGATATATGGCTGCGGTGGCATCAGCCCTGAAAGACAGCGGCGCGCGCTATCCCGGATCGCCGATACTGGCTGTACAACACATGCGCGAAGGCGATCGCGCGGTATTCATCGAGAAGCAGTTGGAAGAGGCGTATGCATTACAAGGAGCCGTGCGCAGCAGGCGAGGTGTGTCGGTCGTGCACGGCGATGGCTACGCCGCACTGAAGACGTATCTGCCGCCTCGCGAGGGCCGCGGTCTCATCATGATCGATCCGCCGTATGAATCGGAGCGTGAGTTCAGCGATGCGGTGAAGGCGCTCACGTTTGGATTGCAGCGCTGGCCAACCGGTGTGTTCGCTCTTTGGTACCCAATCAAGGCAAGCGCCGAAGCCGCGAAACTTCACTCAAGATTGCGAGATAGCGGATTGCGCAAGTTGTTGACGTTGGAGTTGAGCGTTCGCCCTGCGGATTCGCCGCTCGGCTTGAACGGCTCCGGACTGATCGTCGCCAACCCGCCGTGGCAACTCGATGAAGAGATGCGAGCTGTGCACGACGAGTTGCACAAGGTGTTTTCAAACGACGGCAAAGGTAGAACGCGAATCGAGTGGCTCGTGCCTGAGTAGACGTGTGGGCGTCGGATGCGTGTAGGCGTGTGGACGCAGGAATCGGAGCCGACCTTCTGAGGTCTACACGTCCATACGAGCCGCAGGCAATTGCACGTCTACGCGATGTCCGGATCCAGCTCGCTGAGCCAATCGCGCGGGCGAAGATAATCGGAGTAGAGCTTCGCTTCGGGTGAGCCGGGCTCGGGGTGCCAGTTGTAGTCCCAGCGTACGAGTGGTGGCAGGGACATCAGGATGGATTCAGTGCGGCCGCCCGATTGAAGGCCGAACGATGTGCCGCGGTCGTAAACAAGGTTGAACTCCACGTAGCGGCCGCGCCGATAGAGTTGGAACTGACGTTCGCGCTCGCTATACGGCATGTCCTTGCGACGCTTCACGATCGGCACATACGCGGGCAAGAAGTGATCGCCCACGCTGCGCTGATAGGCGAAGCAGCGTTCGAATCCCCACGCATTCAGGTCATCGAAGAAGAGGCCGCCCACACCGCGAGTTTCGTTGCGATGCTTCAAGAAGAAGTAGCGGTCGCACCAGCTCTTGTGTTGCGCGTAAGTGTCCTCGCCGAACGGCGCGCACGCTGCGTGCGCCGTGCGATGCCAATGCAGCACGTCTTCATCGTATGGATAGTACGGCGTGAGATCGAAGCCGCCGCCAAACCACCATACGGGCCCGCTCGACGCTTCTGCCGAGAAGAATCGCACGTTCGCATGCGTCGTCGGCACGTATGGATTCGATGGATGAATGACGAGCGAGACGCCCATTGCGATCCACGGTGCATTCGCGAGCTCAGGTCGTTGCGCGGTCGCGCTCGCCGGTAACGTCCTGCCCGATACATGAGAGAAGTTGACGCCCGCTTGCTCGAAGGCTGCACCGGCGCGCAACACGCGAGTTTCACCGCCTCCGCCTTCTTCACGTTGCCAGTGATCGTGTGCGAAGCGCGCCGAGCCGTCGAGGGATTCCAATTCCGTACAGATCCGATCCTGCAGCTCGCGTAAATACGCGAGCACTGCATCGGTGTCCGGGCGCTCCGACATGACTACTTCCGCGCGCTGGCTTTCTTTGCCGGTGCCTTCGCCTTCGTTGCTGCCTTCTTCTTCGTCGTGCTGGCCGTCTTCTTCGGTGCGCTCTTCGCTGCCACCTTCATCTTCGGCTCACGCTTGGCGGCCTTCTTCTCGGTCGCGGCAGGCTCGCTGACAGCAGCGGCGGCTTCCGGTGCGCTCTTCTTGACCGCACCTCGACCGAAGCGACCCTTGCCGCGTTCGGGCGCCGCGGCGATCAGCTCACGACATTCATCCAACGTCAGAGTGCGAGGCTCGCGATCCTTTGGGATCTTCGCATTCTTCACGCGATCGGTGATGTACGGCCCGTAACGGCCATTCAGAACCTGAATTCCGGCTTCTGGGAAATCCAGAATGATCCGATTCGCATCGAGCTCTTCCTTCTCCCGGATGAGCTCCAGCGCACGTGGCAACTCGATCGTGTACGGGTCGTCGGTCTTGATCGAGACAAACTTCTTGGCGCCGTACTGGATGTAAGGACCAAAGCGGCCTATGGCGACTTTGATTGCATCTCCGCTCTCGGTATGGCCAAGCGTCTTGGGCAGCTTGAACAGCTCGAGTGCCTCGGCCAGCGTGATCGCGTCCATCCGCTGATGCGGGCGCAGGCTCGCGAACTTGGGTTTCTCTTCATCGTCCTTCGTGCCGAGCTGCACGAACGGACCGTACTTCCCGTAGCGGACGGAAATGGGTTTGCCAGTCAGCGGATCCATTCCTAGCTCGCGCGCTTCGGAGACGTCCTCACGCGTGACAGATTCATCGACGACATCGACCTGCTGCTTGAATTCTTTCCAGAAGCGATCGAGCACGGGCACCCAAGCTTCCTTACCGTCCGCGATTTCATCGAGGTCGTCCTCCATCTTGGCGGTGAAGCCGTAGTCGACGTAGTGCTCGAAATTGCGCGTGAGGAACTTGTTGACGATCTTGCCGAGGTCGGTCGGCACGAAACGCCGATTAGTGAGCTCCGCATACTTCTTGCCGATCAATGTCTGAATGATGCTCGCGTACGTCGAAGGCCGGCCGATGCCGTACTCCTCGAGCGCCTTGACCAGGCTCGCTTCCGAGTAACGCGGCGGCGGCTCGGTGAAATGTTGCTCGGGGCGAATCGTGAGCAGTTTCAATTGATCGCCCGCTTCGAGCGGCGGAAGAATGCGATCGTTGTCATCGTCGCTCGCATCGTCCATGCCTTCCTTGTACACGGCGATGTAGCCCGGTTTGACGAGCGTGGAGCCGTTCGCACGCAGCACTGCCGCTGCGCCATCGCGCTGCTTGGATGTGCCCGGTACGAGGTCGACCGCCACCGTGTCGTACACGGCAGGTTCCATCTGGCTTGCGACCGCGCGTTTCCAGATCAAGCTGTAGAGCTTGAGCTGGTCTGCATCGATCTTGCCGTCGAGACGCTCGGGCGCGAGCGATGCGGATGTCGGGCGAATGGCTTCGTGCGCCTCCTGGGCGTTCTTCGACTTCGTCTTGTACACGCGCGGTGCTTCGGGGAGCGATTCCGCGCCATACATGCGCCCAATGACCTCACGGATCTCTTGGACCGCCTCGTTCGCGAGATTGACGGAGTCGGTACGCATGTAGGTGATCAAACCGACTGCGCCCTCACCGAAGTCCACGCCTTCATAGAGCTGTTGCGCAAGACGCATCGTGCGTTGCGCGCCGAAGCCGAGCTTACGTGCGGATTCCTGCTGCAGCGTCGAGGTCGTGAACGGTGGCGCGGGATTGCGCTTGCGTTGTTTGCGTTCGATCGAGACGACGGTGACGAGTCCCCTTGCGGCAGACTCGATCGCGCTGCGTACATCGTTCGCTTGGGCTTCATTCGTGACCGAGAACTGTTCGATCTTATCGCCGCGAAACTCGATGAGCCGCGCCGGAACCGTTTGGCCCGACTTTTCCGTATCGGCATCGATCGTCCAATACTCGCGCGGCTGGAAACGAGCGATCTCTTCTTCGCGCTCGCAAATCATGCGCAGCGCCGGGCTTTGCACGCGCCCTGCGGAGGCACCCGGCAGGCCAGCCTTCTTCCAAAGGAGAGGCGAGAGATTGAAGCCGACGAGATAGTCGAGGGCGCGACGAGCCTGCTGCGCGTTCACGAGATCCTGCGAGATGTCGCGTGGCTGATCGATCGCTTCGCGAATCGCGTTCTTGGTGATCTCGTAGAACACGACCCGGCGCACGTCTTTGCCATCGAGCACACCGAGCTCCTTCAGAAGCTCCGTCAGATGCCACGAGATCGCTTCGCCTTCGCGGTCAGGGTCGGTCGCAAGATAGAGCGCGTCGGACTTCTTGAGCGCCCGTGCGATCGCCTGCACGTGCTTCTCGTTCTTGTCGAGAATCTGATAGCGCATCGCGAACTTGCGCTTGGGATCGACCGCGCCTTCTTTGGGTACGAGATCGCGCACATGGCCATAGGAGGCCAATACCTCGAAATTCTTTCCGAGGTATTTCTTGATGGTCTTCGCCTTTGCAGGCGATTCCACGATGACTAGATTCTTCTGCTCCATAAAAAAAGAAACCGCGGCAGTCCGCGGTGCTCATTTCTCCCGATGTTTCTCGGACAGCCTCAGTGCACCGCATCCAACCTGTTGTCGAACACCAAATCCTCCATCCGTAGGTACGCGCTTTCTTGGCCGGGTTGACTGAAGAGGACCATGAGCACCACCCACTTCACTTGCTCGATGTCGATCTGCTTCGCATCGAGCGCAAGCAGTCGATCGATGACCAGCTCGCGCTGCGTGCCGTTCAATATGCCGATGCTCTCCAGATAAAGGATGTAGCCGCGGCAATCCGTATCAAGACGTGCCTGCTCGCTCGGGTCGAAGATGCGCATCGCCCGCGATGAGGGGATGACGCCCCTGCGTTCAGGATCTGCGGAAAGCTGCTCCAGCCATTCGAGCGCACGCACGACCTCCCGTTCGGAAAATCCGGCTCTTTCCAATTCGTCCTTGAGCGTGTCGCTATTCGGTTCGGGAGCAGACTCCAGGTCAGCGTCGAAATAATTCTCGAAAAGATAAATGAGGATATCGAGGACGCTTTCCTTCATTTCGCTGCTATGAGCCTCTCTTTGTGGACGAACGGACGTACAGCCCGCCAGGGTAGGAATCGATGCGGTTCTCGAGCTCTAAAATCAACAGCATCGAAGCCACCTCGTCGGCTCTGAACCGGGTTCGCGCGACTAGAGAATCGACGCTCACCGGCTCGAAGCCGAGCGCATCTAACAGGATTTCATAGTCTTTGTCCAACGCGCCCGGCGATTCTGGTGCGCTCGTCTCGTTGGCAAAGTTCTGTGAAATTGGCGCCATAGCCTCCACGATCCCGCGTAATTCCGCGAAGATGTCGCTCGCTGTTTCCACAAGCTTGGCGCCTTGTCGGATCAGCTGGTGACAGCCACGCGCGAGCGGATTGTGAATCGAGCCTGGAATGGCAAAAACCTCGCGCCCTTGCTCGCCGGCCAATCGGGCCGTGATCAGCGAGCCGCTCTGTGGCGCGGCTTCGACCACGAGCGTGCCGACGGCCAAGCCGCTGATGATCCGGTTGCGGCGTGGGAAGTTACCCTTCAGGGCCCGAGTCCCGATCGGAAACTCGCTGATGAGCGCGCCCGCGGCGGCAATCGATTCCGCGAGCGCGCCGTGCTGCTTTGGGTAATCGACATCGAGCCCAGTACCGCAGACGGCGAGCGTTGTGCCTCGCGCCGCTAGAGCGCCTTCGTGGCTCGCAGCATCGATGCCGACCGCAAATCCGCTCGTGATCACAAATCCGCACGTTGCAAGATGCGCCGCGAACTCATGGGCATTCTCGCGCCCCGCAGGCGTGGGGTTGCGGGAGCCCACGATCGCGATCTGCGGCAGCGACAATACGTCAGGATGGCCTCGCACATAGAGGCCTACAGGCGCATCCGGAATCTGAGCGAGCAGCGCCGGATAAAGCGGCGAGCCCCACGGCACGAACTGATGCTTCTCGTGCTCGAGCCACTTCAGATCGCGGTCCAGGTCGGGTTCTCGGTTCGTTTGCAGCCACTCGATCAGTGAAGTACTCGCGCCGGAAGCGCGCAGCGTGGCTGGGGATGCGGAAACGATCGATACGGGGGAGGGGTAGTGAGTCAGCAGCGCTTGCAGATCCGCGCCGTGAAGTCCGGGCGCGCGAACCAGGGTCAGCCAGGCAGAAAGCTCATCCATGAGCGGGGTCCTTCTTAGACTGTAGGCTGTAGCCAGGAGCTGTTCGGGTGCTTTGTATTCCAGGCGGCAGCCAGATTCATTCTGGCTACAGCCTACAGCCTACAGCCTACGGCCTATAGCCTCAAACGCTCGCTTCCGCGAGCGATCACGGATTGCTGGCGATGTCTCCATGCCGAATTTCGTGACTCGTCTCCATGACGAGCGCGTAGCTCATTCGATCGAACGCCTTGAACACCATGACGATGCCGACGCGTTCGCTCGGGAGCTCAACCTTCTTGCCGCGGCCGAGCGCACCGGCACCAAGACCGCCTTTCGCATATCGGTCGCGCACGACGGGCCCGCGCTGAGAAACCGCCAGGATCGTTCCCGGCTCGAGCCCATGACTCGAGCCGCGATTCAGCGCGACCACCTGATACTGACCGATGACCGTATGGCTTTGCACCGCGATCACGGTCGCGTCGACTTGCGCCGACGGGGCGTGCGGCACGAAGTCCATGTTCACGTCGACGGACTCCGGGAACAGCTTGTCGCCTTGCAGCGCTTCGCGCGAGCTGTCCGTCAGCATGAGCTTGGCCGGATCCCCAGCCGTCTGGACCGGGCCCGAACCTACATAAATGCCGGTGTAGCCGAGCAGGTCGTTGGTCTCCGGGTCGCGGATCGGCTCTTCCACATGAATGATACTGAAGCGCTCATCGACCCCGGCATCACCGATGCCGCGCGCATAAATCTGGTTACCCGTGCCGCCGATGATGTGTCCGTCGCGCATCGCCACCAGGTAAGGCGCGCTGCGCACTTGATCCTTGTCGAGCAGGGTCGGACGACCCATGAAGCTCGCGATGATGTCGTACGGAATCGCGGTGATCGCCTCGCTCAGCGGCTCACGACGAACTTCCGGTGACAGGCGCTTCACACCGCTGCCGGCTTCACCGCGCTCGGCGATCGTCAATCGAGGCTGGCCGTCGATGTAGATGAGCTTGAGGACATCGCCCGGATAAATGAGGTGCGGGTTTTGGACCTGAGGGTTCACGTACCAGATCTCTGGCCAATACCAGGGGTCGCGCAGGAACACTTTGGAGATGTCCCACAGCGTATCGCCGGTCTTCACGACGTACTCGTCGGGCGCATCGGCCGTAAGCGGGATGTTGCTCCCCGTCGCGATCGTGCGCTGACCTTCTTCCTGGGCGGATACGGCTGTCGGGAGCGTACCGGCCGCGATCGTCAGACCCGCGGCCAAGCTCAGCACGAGTGCCGAACGAATCGTAGAAGTCGCAGTCTTCATGCGCCGAACAAGCTCCATTCAGGACCCTGAGAACCCATGCCCGAATCGGCGCGCCTTGGATCGTATACTCCGGGTCGGTCCCGGTTATGCGGCGCAGGAGATTCGAGGGCTTCCGCGAGGGTGCACAACCGCTTCGCGCAAGCGCCGGGGGCCTACATTAAGTTCAACTCTGACCCAACTTTAGCAGCAGATTTCAAGCGATTGCACGAACGGGCCTCCAGGTCGAGACGTGGTTCTCATTCCCGCTCCGCGGAGGCCAACCGGCCACTGGCACAACTGGCAACTGGCCAGCGAGCGTGAGTCGGTAGCCATTTAAGCTCCTTAGCTCGGTTAACTCCCTGAAGCAGTTCACGGCTCCATGGCAATCCATCTCGAAAGGTCAGGGGGGAGCGCTCTCGTTCTGGCCGACTGCCAGTAGGGAGTTGGCCGTTGGCCAAAGCGGCGGCGGGCTTGAAA
>JAEZFW010000081.1 GCA_023417315.1 Pseudomonadota bacterium | reverse complement strand
TAGCGAAGCGGCGGGTGAGGGCAAGACACCTCTCCCTTCGGGAGAGGTCGCCAGCGCAGCGGCGGGTGAGGGCAAGACACCTCTCCCTCCGGGAGAGGTCGCTAGCGAAGCGGCGGGTGAGGGCAAGACACCTCTCCCCCCGGAGAGGCGCTAGCGCAGCGGCGGGTGAGGGCAAGCGGAGTACAAATGCAAAACGTAAAGTCCTTCTTATCTCCCACTCGTCTGCTGATCGCGCTCGCGCTGATCTCCCTGGCTGTAACGCCAGGGTGCAGCTCGTCTTCCTCGAGTACCGAGACGAGCAGCATCTGGATCGGGACGTGGGGATCAGCGCAGTACCTTGCTGACGGCGAGAATGCGTTACCGGCGGATGCGAAGAGCAAAGTGACTCTGCGGCAGATCGTTCGGATCTCCGCCGGTGGCTCAACGCTTCGCTTACGCATCTCGAATGCGTTCGGCACCGAGCCCCTTCGCATCTCGGCGCTTCACATTGCGCGGCCGATCGAGCACGCCTCGAGTCGGATCGACCCCGCGACGGACCGCGCAGTGACATTCAGCGCGCGTCCTGGCGTCATCATTCCTGCTGGCGCCGAGCTCACCTCCGATGCAGTGAGCTTTGTCGCCGAACCGCTTTCGCGCATCGCTGTCAGCATGCACCTCGAAACGGTCCCCACACAACAGACAGGCCACCCGGCTTCGCACACGACTTCTTACGTCTCGACCGATTCGCCTCCTACAGCGCTTGAGCTCGAGACAGCCACGGCAGCGGATCGTTGGTGGTTCCTCTCCTCCATCGACGTGCTCGCTCGCGATGGATACTCGATCGTGACGCTCGGCGATTCCATCACCGATGGCAGCGGGTCAACGACAAATGGCAACGATCGTTGGCCCGACATGCTCGCCGAGCGATTGCAGCGCTCGTCCGCTCATCACAACGTGGGCGTGATCAACGCCGGCATCGGCGGCAACCGCCTGCTCCTCGATGGTAAAGGCCCGAATGCATTGGCGCGCTTCGATCGCGATGTGCTCGCCCGTAGCAACGTGCGTTATCTGATCGTGCTCGAAGGCATCAACGATCTCGGCATGCTCACGCGCGACGGTGCAGTGCCAGAAAGCCACCATGAGGAGCTCGTGCGACGGATGATCCAGGCATACGGCGAGATGATCGCGCGAGCCCGTACGCACGGTATCGAAGTGATCGGTGCGACGATCATGCCGTTTGGCGGCTTCGAGTATTACCATCCGAACGAGATGAACGAGCGTGATCGCCAGGCAGTCAACGCGTGGATTCGCTCGCCAGAGAACTTCGATGCGGTGGTTGATTTCGATGAGGCCACCGCGAACCCGGATCAACCCGATCGCTTGAGGGCGGAGTACGATTCCGGAGATCATATTCACCCTTCGCCGGCTGGATTCAGGGCGATGGGCGAGGCGATTCCACTCGAGCTGTTCGCCCCGAAGTGAGCCCGACGTGCGGCGGGAAGCATTCGTTTTTCGCTCATCGCTGAGTACGCGTGTTTCTACATGAGCTCTGCGCTCGATTCGCTCGTTCCGATATTCGTGGATCCACCACCGTGGTGCTTGCCGCTGTTGCCGCTTCTCCAACGGCTGCTTGCCGTTCCGCATGCAAGTTCGGTGGCAGATCGCTTGAACAAGGGGCGGAACGCGAACAGCAGTTGTCCACGATTCGTGCCGCATGCGGAACTGCCGTCCGCCGAAGCATACGAAGCATTCATCGCGCGCACGGGGCACGTGCCCACGCGAGACAACTTGCATGATCTTTTCAACGGCCTCATGTGGCTGTCGTATCCGAGCACCAAGTGGCGGATGAACGCGCTCCAAGCCCGAGAGATTGCGGCGCGTGGTGCCTCCGGCCCGCGAGGTGCCGTGCGAGATGCACTGACCGTCCTTGATGAGAACGGTGTCCTGCTTCAGGCGCCTACAGAGCTTGTCGACGCGCTTCGCGCACGCGACTGGCAGACGTTATTCGTCACACGCCGATCGGATTGGCAATCAGCTCGCTTGATCTTGTTCGGCCACGCATTGCTCGAGAAGTTGCTTCAGCCTCGCAGGAGCATCACCGCACACGTGCTCGTTGTCGACCAACTCGCCGATGCTGCCGTGGCCGAGAGTCTGACGCTCGAACGCTTGAGTGCAAAGCCGCTTCTTCCATTGCCTGTGCTCGGTGTGCCGGGATGGTGGCCGGAGAACGAGAATCCTAGCTTCTATGAAGACGTGGATGTCTTCAGAGGGAAGATTTCTCGACAGGATGAACAGGAATAACAGGATGAAGAGGATCAAAGGATGGTGATCGAAATCTTCGACTCTCTCCATCCTGTCAATCCTGTTCATCCGGTCTGCTCTTCCTGCCTTATCTCCATCTTCTTCGTCGGGGGCGTCATCCCGACGGAGGTCGGGATCCAGGCATTCTGCGTCGTCCTGACAGGGTCACAAGCCAGACATTCGATAGTTGAAGGTGTCCATTCTCCATGCATGACCGATCTTGCGTAGAGTAGGGGGGTGAACATCTCAAGAGCTCAACCCGGCGATCTCCCGCGGATCTTAGAGATCCAAAAGGAAGCCTATCTAGCGGAAGCCGCGATCTACGACGATTACTCTCTGCCGCCTTTGCTGCAAACACTCGAAGAGATCGAGCAGGAAGCGCAGACCAAGGTGTTCCTGAAAGCAGAAGAGGCGGGGCAGATCGTAGGCTCGGTTCGCGTGCACCTGGCTGGCGATACGTGCTACGTCGGGCGGTTGGTGGTGGACCCGAAGGTCCAGCGGCGAGGAATCGGTAGTGCGCTGCTAGTGGAAGCGGAGGCCGTGTTCCCTCAGGCAACTCGTCTCGAGTTGTTCACGGGCAGTCGCAGCGAATCGAACATTCGCCTGTACGAGCGTCATGGCTACAGTGCCTTCCGTACCGAAGCCCTGTCTCCGTCGATCACACTCATATATATGCACAAGCAGAAGCTCGTGCGCTGACGCTTTGTGATCCCACTGGCGTGCGTCCACTGGCATCGTGTCCGGTGTCAGGCGCCTGGCAAACCAGGGCCAGGTATGCCCGCATCCGAGCTTGCGAACAACGAGAAGCGGATCTTCTTAGCCGTGTTCTGCACATCGACGATCGACACCGGCACGCCTCGCATCAGCCTCAGGCACTGGCTGTATATTCCCCGTTACTATACGGACGCCGCATATTCCAATATGCCGGAGTTCGCATCCACGCGACGAGCGAGGACGCGCTCCTGTTCGCACCTTCCGTGAATGGTCAATCGCTCGATGAGATGGCGGACGACCTTCTTCACTCTGATCTGCCGCACGCGCGTGATGCGCGGCGTTCGGTTCTCTGCCGGCTCGGCGTGAGCGAGAAGGGTGTTATCCGGTTCAGCGGTTACCGATACGTGACCCTTCTCGGCTTGTAGGGAAATATGGTTTGATCCTGAATCACGACACAACTGCAGGGTCGAGAACAATGCCAGATTCCTGGACGAAGCAAGCTTTCGCGGGGACTCGTTTGAGGGCGGTCGGATTTTCCTTAGTTGCGCTGCTTGCGTCACCGGCCGAGGCGCAGAACGACGAGATGACAGCCATCGTCACGCCTTCGCAGCCCAATGCAATCGAAATCGGGACCGGTCCGCTACCGGGTGCGACGAACCCAGAGGCTTGGCATAAGCAGTACGGCAGTCACTTCGCGCGCAACGTGACGGTTGCGACGCTGACGCCCTTTCTTCCGGATCCTGCCAAGGCAAGCGGCGCCGCCGTTGTCGTCGCGCCCGGCGGCGGTTTTCGCACTTTATCCATGGAGAATGAAGGCTGGGACGTCGCCCGCGCGCTGGCAGAGAAAGGTGTCGCAGCGTTTGTCCTCAAGTATCGCCTGAACCAGACGCCGGCCGACATGGATGAATTCGATAAATCCATGCGGCAGATGTTCTCGGGTAGTGCGCCACCCCCGCGCCCGGATCCTGAAAAGGCGATGGCTGCTCTTGCTCCGCAGCTCGCCGACGCCCGTGCGGCATTTGCACTGATACGGAAGCGTTCTGCTGAGTGGCATATCGACCCAAACCGGATTGGCATGGTGCGCGTCGGCTGAGCGCAGGCGTCATGCCGCAGCAGACGCGTTCATAGGTCGGCTATGGCTCTGTTAGCCGAAATCGTTGTCGCTGCGTCCGGGCTATTCTTGATTGGACTTGCCGGCCTCATGCTAGTTGATCCCGCGATGACGGAGCGATTTATCATGTCGTTCGCTAGCTCACGGCAGGCGCACTTCACCGAAATGATCTTCCGCCTGTTGTTTGGCATTTCACTCATGTTGCTCTCAAAGACAATGTGGCAGCCCGAGTTATTCCTCATTCTTGCGTGGGCCATCATCGTCAGCTCGGTTGTGTTGGTGCTGCTTCCTTGGCAGTTTCACCAACGCTTCGGTACTCGAGTACTCCCGTTGCTCGTCCGCTACATGAGACTGTACGCGTTAGGCATTTTGGCTTTTGGGGTGCTCGTGCTTTACGGCGTTTACCACCCGTGCATCAGCTCGGCGGCATAACAAACGAGAGATTGGGCAACACCCCTCAGCGCGTTGGGAGCCGCTGCAGGCGACGCGCACAAGGCGCGCGCGTGAGCGGCCGCGTTAGACCAAGAAAGCGCGTGCTTTTCCGTCTACTGTTGATCTGCTTAAGTGCTTTGCCGCTGCTTTCTGTAGCAGAGGAGAGTGTTTGCTTCGGCACTCCAAGCAACGGGCGTCTTGAAGGTGGGGTAAAGATTCCGGAAAGGGGGGCCAACTTTCAGCCTTACAGCTCGCTTGGAGTGAGTCTCGGTCGCACGTACGTGCACTCGAGGTTGGCCGAAGCTATTCGTGATTCGTACGGAATCTTACGCGAGGCGCTTCCGGGCAAGATCTTTGTTTATGGTGAGTCGGGTTGGCGAAAGGGAGGGCGCATCAAGCCTCATAGAACACACCAGAACGGGCTCGCCGTCGACTTCATGGTTCCGGTTTTAGATTCCAGCGGCAGATCAGTCCCGCTACCGTCTAATGCTCTTAACAAATACGGCTATGACATCGAATTCGACGATAACGGTCGGTACGAACAACTAACGATCGATTTTGATTCAATTGCGGAGCATCTTCATGCGCTACACACTGCTGCCCAGGAGAACGGAGCGAGCGTAGCGCGTGTGATCATAGAGCCGAAATACATCCCGAAGCTGCACAAAACCAAGCACGGTGCGTTCATCAAGCAGCACATAAAGTTCATGAGCGGCCGAGCATGGATACGCCACGATGAGCACTACCACGTCGATTTCTTCATCACTTGCAAGCCGCTTGAGGGCTAACAAATTGCGCCACGCAGCGCCCCTGCGCGCGGTTCGGTCGGAGCGTTAGGTCCCGAGGTGATGTGAACTTGCGCCATGCCAGAAGGGGACGACCATGTACCCGATGCACTAGCTGCGATGAGGATCGCGTATGCGGCTTGGCGGGATCGCTACGGTGTAGACCTTCAGGCGCATGTTATGCGATGTGTCGTCAGGCGTCGAAATGACAACTGGATAGTAAAGGCGTCGCCGTCGCGGGGGGAAATCTCTGTGACGCCGAAGAGAGACGGAGAACGGGTTGTCTCGGAACGCCGCGTGGTTCTTCCAGAATCTATCGGTACGTTCACAGCAGAGATTGCGAGAGCAGATGGCCGAGTACTCTCAATCACCCACACAGGCTAAGCGGCCCAACAAGCGCTGCGAGGCGACTGGCGGAAACCCGCTCGCACCTCGAGCCATTCTTTGGGCCGCAAAATGAAGACGGGAAAAGTTGGCAGCTCTGGTTTGGACTCTAAGGATGCGTTGAGCCCAACAACCCATTGAACCTGATCGCGCGCGGAAACGCACGCTCGTGATGACTGTCGTTAAAGCTGGGAGAATCAGACGTGCGAGTATCGAAACGATTGCTGCTGATCTTCACGCTGCTGATTTCGTGCGTCGGCTGCGATCAGACCTCGAAGGCAGTTGCGAAGACATATTTGTCCGAGACAGAAGCCATTTCGCTTCTCGGCGGCAGCGTGCAGCTTCAAGTGGCGAAGAACTACGGCGCGTTTCTGAGTATCGGTGATTCGCTCCCGGCCCCTTGGCGGTCCGGACTGTTCCTCGGCGGCGTTAGTCTTGTGCTCCTGTGCCTTGTTGTTTATTCACTCCTTTCCAAAGCGGCAACGCCTTGCTCTGTTTCTGCTATTGCTCTGGCCGTTGGCGGCGGTTTCAGCAACCTCATAGACCGGCTGCAGTACGGTGGTTACGTCGTGGACTTCGTCAACTTAGGAATTGGTCCGCTTCGAACCGGTGTGTTCAATCTAGCCGACGTCGCCATCATGACGGGTGTGCTCACCTTGGTGCTCAGCGGCTGGAACGTCGCGGTAAATTGCAGCGGTGGTATGAGTACGAGGAGAGTCGAAAGAAGGAAGCCCTGACGCGAGTGGTGCCAAGCGAATGGTGTCCAGATTCATGGCTGGTGAACGACTGAAATCAGGCCGCGTTCATCGTCATTGGGGATCATGCAAGGAGACAATCGTGATTTCTCGGCAGTGGCGAGGTGTGGCGCGGCGTTCTGATGCGGATCGCTATATTGCGCACCTGAGGGCGGAAACGTTTCCGCGGCTTTCGAAGCTACCCGGCTTCATCAACGCTTCGATCCTGAGAAGGACTGTGGCCAGCGGGGTCGAGTTTCGAATTGTTACCACCTGGGACTCAATTGAGGCGATTAAGAGGTTCGCTGGAGAAAAGTCTGAGACTGCGGTCGTACCCGAACAAGTCCGAGCGTTGATGGTTTCCTATGACCGTACGGTCGATCACTACGAGGTCGTCGAATGACCGGCGTCGATGGCAACCGCTTTTCCTTCCACTGCGAGTGAGCCAGCGCTATATAACAAGCCGCTCGTGCCGGCTCGCAACGGCGAGCGCCCTTGCTCGGGGCACTGTGGCGGCATTATAAATCGGTGCTCATTGGCGACTTCAGTACTTTCGTCGATGAAATCTCCAGCCATCAAACGCAGGCAGGCGAAGCATTCACAGCAACGCGTGCCTGATGCATCCCGTGATGCGGGTGAACACGAGGGAGCGAGAAATGACTGAACTCTTTTTGGTGTTGTTGGCGTTGAACGTTATCGGCATTGTTGCCTGCAATCGCATTGCGAAGGCTAGAGGCTCCGCTCACGTGATCTTTTGGACGATGATGGGGGTCATTTTCGGTCCGTTAGCGATTCCGTTCGTGCTGAAGTTCAGTCGCAGCGACCCCGCGTCCAGCGAGGTGCCTGCTGAATAACAGAACAATGGAGCCGACTCGGTGCGATCAATGCGCGTCTAGTGAGGCTCATCGCGCTGCGCGGCTCATTGTTGTCGTTGGGCGCTACAGCGTGAGCACCGCGGGAATTGGGGAATGAGTCTCTGGCTCTGCACGAGAGGTTAATGGATGAAATACACTTACCGAGTTCTGCTCCTACTCATTTATTCGATCATCTCGCTCGCCGCTCATGGCGCCGAGTACACGCATGCCGTCGGGGAGCACACCTATACGGCGAGAAAAGCATCGGACTGTTTTGAGATTTCCGACCACGCCTCTGCCGAATGCGTAGCGCGCTTCTACGAAGAGTCGGAGAAGGAACTCGAGATCACATTCGAGAACATCCGCCGCCGCCTCGTTCGAGACCGAGAACTGTTCGAGGAGACGCAGGCTAAGTGGATTTCGTTCAGGAGCAGCGAGTGTGCGGTGCGATCGGTAAGTGCCCAGGCATTCAGCGACCCCGAGGCGCAGAAGCGGTTGTTCGTCCAGGCATGTGCCGCCGAACTGAACGCGCAGCGAATTCTTCAGCTCAAAACGCTTTCATTAGGTTGTGACTCGTGCTTGCAGTAATGAAGCAATAAACGCGTAAGTGCACCTGTTCTTACCGAATTCACCACAATCGTGCTGGTGTGGAGCGATCGGAGAATGACGCATCGTGCTTCAGAATGCACTGCAGATGCCGGACGAAGCACACACGCCTGAGCGCGATGTTTGGCCATGAAAAGGAGCGGCAGATGGAGTCCGTTGACGTGATCCTCAAGCGCTTTGAATCACCGGACGAGACGCGCGCGCTGGTCAAAGGCAAGTTCGAAATCGTTCGCCTTGGCGGGATGACGATCGGTCGAGCCACTTATGAGCCCGGCTGGAAATGGAGTGAGCACGTCGGTCCTTCCGTCGGCGCAACTCGCTGTTCCATTGAACACGTGGGGATGGTGCTATCCGGTTCCGCAACAGCGGCATTCGACGATGGCACTGTGATCGAAATGAAGCCAGGCGAGTTGTTCTACATCCCACCCACTCCTCACGACAGCTGGGTGGTCGGCAGCAACCCCTATGTATCTCTGCATTTTCTTGGCGCAGACCACTATGCAAAAAGATGAATGCTCAATTATGGGCTCCCCGCGAAGTGCGGAGACCCGCGAGCGAGTGTGCGGACGTTAGTGGGAGCTATGTCCACCACGTCTTCACGCGTCGGCGCAGATGTGGTCTTGCTAGCGCATTCTGCGTTTGTAGCGTTCGCGGTCTTGGGAGGAATACTTTTTTACTTCGATCGCGGGTGGGCGTGGTTGCACCTGCCGGTAGTGCTGTGGTCCTCGCTAGTCAATCTTGCGAGCTGGACCTGTCCGCTTACGCCATTGGAGAGAACGCTTCGTGAACGAGCGGGGCGGGCGGGGTATTCGGGCGGGTTTGTGGAGCACTATATTGGCAAAGTGGTGTATCCGCGCGGCATGCCACGCCAGATGGAGCTGATCGCTGGCGTCTCGATTGTCGTTTGGAACGCTTTGGTGTACGCCTACCTTCTGCTGATCGAGAATTCTTGAGAACCTGGTGTTTGGACGCCGCGTCGTTCGGTTAACACCTCGCGACCGCGCAGTCCGGCTGAACGCTACGGTGGGCGGTGGAGCAAGTCACTCTGCAAGCGCTCGCGGATCACTGCAAGAGGAGGTCTGAGAATGTTTACGAAAAAGGGTGACGCGGCGGTCCTCGCCAAGCTGGATGATGCGCCGGCGCAATACCGGGAAATAGGCAAGCGTCTGCACGGGATCATTCGCGAGAGCGCCCCATCGCTCCAGCCTCTCGTGCGCTGGGGACTTGCGTTTTATACGAAGGACGGCGAGGACATTTGCTACATCAAACCCGACAAGAACTTCATTGCGTTCGGCTTCGGCGAAGTCGTGAACCCCGCGCGCGAGGAGGGCAGCCACATGCACCCGGTCGCCTGGACTCTCAGCTCGCTCGATGCGGCAACAGAAGACAGGATCCGCATGCTCGTCAAGAAAGCTGCGGGCTGATTTCTGGGCGCGCAAACGTAGCCTTCTTTCGAACAACTATGGGCACCCGACATTGACTAGTGCGATGCGCGGTAACACCCGTTCGCGCCTCAGGTTGGAGCCGATCGAAGCCACCGAAAACGGCCGAGAAATCTGTGATGAAAGCGAAACCCAACGGCGGGAAGCTCACGCCCGCCGCCCAGCTGCGGTCCTTCATCGAAAGGTTCGATCCGAAAGAGCGCAAGCTCATTCGATCGGTCCGGGCTGCGATTCGTAAGCGGCTCCCGACTGCTAACGAGCTGGTGTACGACTATGGCTTTTCTCTCGTGATGAGCTACTCGCCGACCGATCGAGGGATCGATTCCATCGTGTCGTTTTCCGCGCGTACGACCGGGTTCGCTCTGTACTTCCATCGGGGACCTCAATTGCCCGATCCGAAGCGACTTCTGCTCGGCGCGGGGAGGCAGACCCGCTTCATCCAGCTGGATGCGGCCAGTCAGGTGGCGCATCCAGACGTGAAATCGCTGATTGCCGCGGCCCTCGATCAGGCAAAGATTCCGCTGCCACCCACAGGGAAAGGCAATCTCATCATCAAGTCGGATGGTGCGAAGAAGCCGTCCACTCGGGAACGCGATAGGCCGTTCAAGGAACGACGCGCAAAATCTGCGCGCGCTCGGTAGCGTTCGGTTCAGAGAGGAGCAAGAGCATGGCAGAGAAAATCTCCGCGATCGGGCAGATTGCGATCACCGTGAGTGATGTCGGACAGGCATTGGAATTCTACCGCGACATCTTAGGCCTGCCGTTTCTCTTCAGTCCCAGTCCTGAGCTCGCATTTCTGATGGCGGGGGACGTCAGAGTGATGCTCAGCACGCCGCAAGGTGCGGGCCGGGTCGGCGCGAACTCGATCCTGTACTTCAGGACATCAGACATCGAGAAGACTCATGCGGCGATCGTCGCACATGGCGCGACGAACGAGCGCGCGCCACAACTCGCTGCGAAGATGCCGGATCATGAGCTGTGGTTGTCGTTCATTCGTGATCCCGACGGCAACTTGGTCGGGCTCATGGAAGAAAAGCGGTAGCAGACTCGTTGCATCTCCCTGACAACGCGAACTGAGGAGGTACGGTGACAGCATTGGAGGATACGTTCTCTCACCTGCGGAAGGCGATGCTCGCTGTGGCGGGTAAGTTGCCGCGCGCGGTCGACACTGCGGACCATCTCTACCTCAATACGAACCACATCCAGGAGAACAAGAAGCCGCTGTTCTTCGGCGCGGTGCAGGTCAAGAAGAAGGCGGTCAGCTATCACTTGATGCCGCTCTATACGCATCCGGAGCTCGTGAAGCAGATCTCTCCCGCGCTGAAGAAGCGCATGCAGGGGAAGTCTTGCTTCAATCTGAGTGAGCCAGATGCGGCGATCATCCAGGAGCTGAAGGCACTCACGAAGGCGTGCTTCGATACTTACAAGAAAGCTGGACACGTGTAGCTGCGGTGAGGTCCAGCGATTGCGACATATCCCGTCGAAGGTTCACGAGATGCGCATGCGTGTGTAACGTGCACCCCTTCCTCGTATCAGCAGGGAACTGCAATGAAGATCACAATCGAAACCAACGTCGCTGCACCGATCGACGCAGTGTGGCGCGCCTACACCACGCCCGATGACATCAAGCAGTGGAATGCCGCGTCCGATGATTGGCATACGACTGCTGCTACGGTGGACCTGCGCGAAGGCGGCGCATTCTCGTCACGCATGGAGGCGAAGGACGGCAGCATGGGATTCGATTTCGCCGGTACCTACACGAAGATCGTGAAGCACAAGCTGATCGAGTATTCGTTCGGCGATCGGACCGCGCAGGTCGTGTTTGAGGAGGGTCCGAGAGGTGTGCGAGTGCGCGTGACGTTCGATAGCGAGCAAACCCACTCGATCGAACAGCAGCGCGAAGGCTGGCAATCCATCCTGAACAACTTCGCGCGGCATGTGGAGGCGCGGAAATAGCGAGCGAGCGCATCAGTGGTTCGCTGCGAAGGCAGTTCGGAAGGAGCTAGGATGGATCCTCGCCTTCGCGACGCCTTCGCGACGCCTTCGCGAGGACGACGGATACAGCGGAGCCTTCTCGTTCATGTTCGTCACCCTCGCGTAGGCGAGGGCCCATCGGAGATGCTGAACAACGCCCGCCCGATCATGTGGCGGTCGAAGCGGCTTCCAGCAGCGCAACGACCATACTATTGATCGGTGTTGGAATGCCGTGCTTGCGTCCGAGACGGACGATGACGCCGTTGCGCGCATCTATTTCCATCCTGCGTCCGGCGATCCGGTCGGCGTGAATCGAGTTGATCGACTCCGGTGAGCTTTGATAGCCAGCGATCACCTCGTCTTCGATGGCGTCGTCGAGGATTGCGCCCTCGGCGCGCCCGACAGCGATGCACTCGCGGATGATCGCTCTCATGATGTCGGCAATGCCGTCGTGACGAGCGATGATCGCGGGCTTCAACAAGATCGCTGAGAGCGCGCCCGCCGAGTTGACGCACAACTTGCGCCAGACCTCGCTCTTGAAGTCCGCGGTCTGCGTGACCGCGATGGGCGTGTGCGCGAAGAGTTGAACGAAGCGCGCGCCGTTCTCACCTTCAGGGACGACCATGCGGCCTTTTCTGCGCTGAAGCGCCCGCCCCGGAGCCGAGCGTTCCGCCGGAATGTCGACCATGACGGGAAGGATCCGCTCGGCCGCGATGTGAGCCGCGAATCGTTCGACGTGCTCGACGCCGTTCTGAAGAACAGCGATCCTGGTGCGCTCGTCACACAACGTATCGAACCAGGCGGCAGCAGCGGCTGAGTCGTACGCCTTAGTGGCGACGAGAATCCATTCGGCCGACGTTCCTTGAGCTAGGTTCGTGATGACTCGCGGCGTCCCCTTGATCGTGCATTCTGGTGTCTTGACCTCGAGATTGACGAGCGGCGTGCGAGCTGCGAGCGTGACTTCGTGATTCGAATTCTGGAGAAGCCAAGCAGCAATCGTGCTGCCGACCGCACCAGGACCGATGACTGCGATGGATGTCACGATCTCGCGCCGTCACTCCGTCTCTCGCGGCACCTTCAAAACCGCGTCGAATGCCGGCTTCGGTTTACGCGCGCGATCGAACAGAGTGGGATAATTCGTGCGATTCGGAATCGGATAGCCATTCTTCCAATTCATTCCATCGTGAACGCCCCAGATCGTCACGCGATCGATCGCGTCGCGCTTGCGATAGAAGATGCGGAAGAGCTCAGCCCAACGCGCGGTGGACTGCCGTTGTATTTCGTCAGGCAAGCCGCTCTTGTATGGGTCGAGGAATTTCTCGAATTCAGGGAGTTGAAACTGCGGGTGCAACATCCCGGTGCCGATGATTTGACCTTCCTTCGTGAGCGGCAGCACGTCGACATCGATTTCGGTAATCATCACTTTGACCCCAAGCGCCGCGTAGGCATCGATTGCAGCCTCGATGTGCTCGGTCGATGGATAGTTGAGTCCCCAGTGTCCCTGGATACCGATGCCATCGATGCGAATGCCGCTCTTCTGCAGCATCTTCACCATGCGCACGATACCTTGCACCTTCTCCGGACGCCACGCGTTGAAATCGTTGTAGTACAGCTCTGCATCCGGTGCGTACTGACTCGTGAACTTGAATGCGAGTCGCACGAGCTCATCGCCATCGCCAATCGCGTTCACCCACGTAGTGGGACGGTACTTGCCGTCTTCGCCGATGACCTCGTTCACGACATCCCATGCATGCACGCGGCCTTTGTATCGGCCCGCCACGACTTCGATGTGTCGGCGCATGCGCTCGATCTGCGCCTCGCGCGTGTTGGGCTTGCCCTGATCGTCCTGGAAAAACCATTCGGGAGTTTGGTTGTGCCACACGAGCGTGTGCCCAATGATGAACATCCCGTGCTTCTCGCCGAAGGCAACGAAGTCGTCGGCCGGGCCGAAGTTGTACACGCCCGGCTTCGGATTGATCTCCTCTGTCTTCATCACGTTCTCGGCCGTGATGGTGTTGAAATGCTGAGGTACGAGCGCTGCGGCGAGAGGATCCTTACCGGCCACGATCTGAACGTTCACGGCCGTACCGATGCGGAAAGCGTCTTTGTACGCGTCTTTCAAGCTCGCGGCGGGTTCTTTGGCCATTGCTGCGCTCGCTCCCAGGCCAACGATAGCCAGGCTGGCGAAAAACGTGATCGTCTTGCAAGGTCTCATGCTCGCGGCACACCCAGTGGTAGAAAGTGCGGAAGGATAGCCCATGAGCGCGTCTTTGCAGTACCTGCGGTGATAAGAAGGGCCAATAACGGCGCGGCGCTGGCACACTTCGACGTACGGCCTATCCTGGTGCCAGAGTGATGCAACCTACGAAGATGCTGGACCGTTGTGATTCCATGGGAACGATGGGCAGGGCGTGGCTTCTTCTATTTCTCGTGAGCGCGAGCGCGCTCGTGGGATCACCCACCAAGGCGCAACCCGTCGTCGTCGAGCTGTTCACCTCGCAGGGGTGCAGCTCTTGTCCGCCGGCCGATGCGCTGCTCGGCGAGCTCGCGCGCAAACCGAACGTCATTGCGCTTGCGTATCACGTCGACTATTGGGATCGGCTCGGATGGAAGGATCCGTTTGCAATTCCGGAAGCAGCCGCGCGTCAGCGAGGATATGTGAAACGGCTGTCGCGCTCCGGCGCGTTCACCCCTCATGCAGTCGTGAGCGGCGATACGAGTCTCGTGGGCTCGAACCGTGCGGCGATGTATGAGGCGATCGCGGGGGATCGAGATGCGCTCG
Source organism: Pseudomonadota bacterium (assembly GCA_023417315.1). Classification (GTDB taxonomy): domain Bacteria; phylum Pseudomonadota; class Gammaproteobacteria; order Steroidobacterales; family Steroidobacteraceae; genus Steroidobacter. The sequence goes on along the minus strand of JAEZFW010000081.1, from coordinate 50,053 downwards.
AGATCGCGCTCGCCAAGAAGGGCGCCGACCTGGTCATCGATCTGCGCGAGCGCTGGCGCGAGCCGATGGATCTCTACGCGGTGTCTTATCTGCGCGAGGCAACGACTCGGATCGGTCGTGGCGAGAACGCGCGCCGCTCTTTGCAGGAGTTCAACATCGTGCGCTCCTTCAAGCGACTCGCGCGTTGGAATGGTACGCCTCAGCAACTGAAGGTGCCGCTCTCGTCCTTCCCGGCCGATGCGACGAACGTAGTCGTGCTGCTGCAACGACCTCATCAGGGTGCCGTCGCAGGCGCGGCGACCTTGCGGCTTCGTTGAACGACGTTGGCTTGCACTTGCTACATACTTGAGCATCGCGCGTCCGCGGACGGGAAGTCGTCGACGGAACACAGTGAGATGCTCCGACGTCATGCTGATGGGCAGCTACTCGGAGGCTCACATGCTCAAAGTGTTAGGTTGGATCGTCGGAATCGTCTTTGTGATCGGGTTATTGGTCGTGTTCGGGATCTTCGATCTCATCTTCTAGCGGGCGTCGGTTAGCGGGACTACGTCTGCGAGAGCACGAGCGTCGCGACGCTCCAGCCGATCAGCAGCGCGCCGCTCGCGCGTCGAAGCAGCGTGCCGAAGCGCGCGAATCGCTCGAGCATCACGAGCAGTGCGAGCGCCGCGATCCACACGACATTCATGACTCCGACAACGAACAACAGCATCATCAGCACCCAACAGCACCCTACGCACCACACGCCATGTCGCACGCCCAACATGAAGGGCGGCGACTGTGAGTAGCGCATCAGGAACTCGATCGGTCCGCCGCATCGTCGCAGGCAAGCGCGCTTAGTGGGGGAGAGTTGGTATAGACCTGCGCACGCGAGCACGATCGCGGAGAACCAGGGCGTTTGCGACGAGAGCATCATCTCCGACAGCATGTCGAGGCGCACGAACGCGAGCTGCAAGCCTGACGCGAGCAGTGCGAATCCAAGCCAGACCGAGAAATAACCGGCGAGGACCGTCAGTGTCGCAAGCGGTACCTGTTGCTGTGAGCTGCCTTGCCAATGTCGCAGCACGCGCGCATGAAGTAGCAGGAGCGGCGTGGCTGCAGGCGTCATCATCGCGACCATCATCACCCACCACATGGCGGCGATCGTCGCGAACGTGATCGGGGGCATCGGCATGTTCGCCATGAAATCTGCGTGCCGATGCGGTAGCAGCGCCACCTTCGTCATCTGCAGCGCAGTCATTCCCATGCCGGCGCCTTCCCAGATATAGAGCCAGGCCAGCAAGGTGAGTAGACCGAGAGCGACGGCGACGATGACTTCGTCGCGTCGGAGTGCCGACTCGAGCGCGTTCACGCAGCTCGCGACCGATGTCGAATGACGCCGTGATTGTTCATGTGGATGTGCGCAAACTGAGCGTACGTGTCCCTCACGTCGATCTGCACACTGCTATGAGCGGAGCTAGTTCCGGAACCGATCTCAGCGATTTCATACTCGAATCCATGCGGTAGCTCGATTCGAGCGCGATGTTCTGCGCCGGTGACGGGATTCCGAATGGGCTGCGCATCGGTTCGCGCAATGTTTCCGACGTGCACATGTGCCTTGCGGGCACCCACATCGATCGCGATATCGATCGCCGCAAAGATTGGCTCGTAAACACGCTCGAATGTCGTGGCGAAGACAGCGAACACGGTCGAGAACGGATCCGTATCCTCCCCCGACATGATCTTGAGAAGCGCTTCGCGCTGCTCGTCGCTCGCTTTCGCGTCGATGAACCGTTGGCAGTGACCGTGGCCCTTGTGGATGGCATCTGGCCATTTCACGGCCATGCCTGCGGACAAGCCGTCCAACGGGACGTCAGCGTAGTGGCCTCTTTCGATGCTGAACCAACCCACCGCCTGACAATGCCCATGTGTCGGCGGCGCGTTGAATTGGCACGGGCAGCCGTAGGAACAGTTGCAATTGATGATCTCGCGACCCTGAATTTCCCAGGCAACCATGAGCGCTCTCCCCGAGGTCCTCACGAGATGTCAGCACCGTACTTCGCGCGCTTCGAGCTGTAAATACGCAAAGACGTGACACGTCCGCGAGACACATGCCACACAGGCGTGACACTTCAATGGTCGGCCTGACACACACCGGTGAAGAACGTTGGGTGATTCTCGGTAATTTCCCGCAGATCGCTTGACGATGCTGCAGAGCATCCGAACAATCGATGCGAATCTTGGCTCCAGTGATCGCCCACGAGCGCGTGAGCTCTACGGGGTGATGTCGATCCACCTTGAACGATCACAGGCGAGCGCCACTATTGCAGGGGGAATCATGACGAATGCCGACGAGCCGTTATCCACTTGGCGCGAGCGCGCGCTGCGCGTGGAGCAAGCCGTGTCGCAAGCGGTGATCGGGCAACAGAGCACGGTGCGGCTCATCACTGTGGCGCTGTTCGCCCGCGGACACGTGCTGCTCGAGGGCGATGTCGGTGTCGGCAAAACGACGTTGCTGCGCGCCTTTGCGCGCGCGATCGGCGGTGAGTTCGAGCGTGTGGAAGGCACGATCGATCTGATGCCGGGCGATTTGATCTACCACACGTATGTGGATGCCGAAGGTAAGCCGCGCATCGAGCCCGGGCCGCTGCTACGCCACGGCGAACGCTTGACCACGTTCTTCTTCAACGAGATCAATCGCGCGCGGCCTCAGGTTCAATCGCTCATGTTGCGCGCGATGGCCGAGCGATCCGTGTCGGCCTTCAATCGCGAATACCGCTTTCCGCACATGATTGTCTTCGCGGATCGCAATCGCGTCGAGAAAGAAGAGACGTTCGAGCTCGCCTCAGCTGCGCGCGATCGCTTCATGTTCGAGCTCAGGATGCCAACGCCGACCGAGGATGCGGTGCGTCGCGCGCTCGTCTTCCACCCCGAATTCCACGATGTGGATGCGTTGCTCGAGAAGGTCCCACCCGCGGTGCTCGACTCGAGTGCGCTCAACGACATCGGCGCGACGATTCAGAAGAGCGTAGCGGCAAGCGAGACATTGGAGCGCTATGTCATGGATCTGTGGGCGGCAACGCAGTCGCCGAAGAAGTTCGATATCCGGCTCGAGGGCGTGGACATGGATAAGTTGATCCTCGCAGGTGCGAGCCCGCGCGGCATGATGTCGCTCACGCGCGCCGCAAGAGTGGTTGCGTGGCTGAACGGTCGAGCGCATCTGGTACCCGATGATGTCCGCAGCGTCGTGCCGGCCGTGCTCGGCCATCGCATCTTCTTTACCCCGGTGTATGAGCTGCGTCGATCTCAACTCGCCGATGCGCTGATCGGGCAGATCTTGGACAAAGTTCCTACGCCACGATAGCGATGAGCGCAGCACAGGAGTTTCACTATCGGCTACCGCAGCGTGTGGGCGGGCACCGACCAGGCTCGCATGCAGGCACCGCCTTGGGTGCGGGGCTCGAATTCGCGACGCACATGAGCTTGCTCGATCGGCCGGATCCGCGCCGACTCGATGTGCGCACGAGCGTGCGCTCCTTGAGCCACGAGTGGTTGGTTCGCGTCAACCGACAGCGTACGGGGGTCGCAGTCTATGCGCTCGTCGATGTGTCGGCGTCGATGAGTTTCGGTACGCCCAAACCGAAATTGCATGTCGCTGCCGACTTCGTCGAGTCGCTTGGCATGAGCGCGTTTCGAGTCGGCGATGCGTTCGGACTTTCAGCTTTCGACAATGAAGAGCGCACGGATTGGTATACCCCAGCGCGATTGAGCCGGGGCGCGGGAAGTTTCGCGGCCTCCCGTTTGCGCGAGTACCGTGGCCGCGCTGGATCCATCGCCGGGCTCGCGAGTGCCGCTGAGCGGCTCGTGGGACAGGATGGGCTCGTGTTCCTGATCTCGGATTTTCATTGGCCCCTGCAGCACCTTGGCACGATTCTCGATGTTCTCGCGCATGCTTACGTCGTGCCGATCGTGATCTGGGACCCTACCGAGACTCGTCCTCCGACGCGGAATGCGATTGCGCCGCTCGCGGATGTCGAATCAGGCGCGCATCGTACGCTCTGGCTGCGTCCGAGCGTCCGTGAGCGTTGGCTCGATGCCGTGAAAGAGCGGCGCGTCGAGCTACAAGAGCTTTTTGCCGAGCGCTCGATCCGTCCTTTCTTCATCGAAGGCGCGTTCGACCCCGAAGCGATGTCGCGCTATTTCTACGAAGGCGTCGCATGAGCACGCGCGATTGCAGAGTACTCCCCGTGGTAATTGGGGCCGTGTGCGCGCTCGCTTCAGTTCCCTCCCTTGCGAAGCGGGGGAGGGTTAGGGAGGGGGTACGAACTCTTGCGTGGCTCGCGGCGACGTGCATCACACTGTTGCCGGGCCCAGCATCCGCCAGCGAACAGCCGGCAAAACCAACGCGAATCGATACGATCGAGGCAGAGGTTCGACAACCCAGGCCCTTCGGTCACTTCATCGGCGACGTTCTGACTCAGCAGATCCTGCTCGATCTACCAGGCGGGCGATTCGAACCCGCCGAGTCGCCCCGTGTCGAGCGAGTCGGTGTGTGGTTCGAGCGTCGCGCAGCGAGAACGATCACTGCAGAAGACGGCAGGCGATGGCTGCTCGTCGAGCATCAGCTCGTCAATGCGCCAGCGAACACCGAGACGATTCAGTTGCCGACTTGGCGGATGAAAGACTCGTCCGGTACGCGGGAGCTCGTCGTGCCGGCGCTCACAGTCAGCGTCTCGCCGCTCACGACGTGGATCACCGCGTCGGATGCGCTGCAGCTCATGAAACCCGACCGCGAACCTCCGCGCATCGCAATCGCGCCTCTCGAGCGAAGGTTTTGGGGCTTTGCCGCGGCGTGTGCTCTGGTGGCGCTTTGTTGGTTTGCATGGATCGCTTGGCGCAACTGGATCGCACGTAAAGAGCAGCCGTTCGCTCGAGCGTGGGAGGAGGTCAGCGCCCTCGGCGATCGCAGTCCAGAAGCGTGGCAAGCGGTGCATCGAGCATTCGATCGCACGGCGGGCCGCGTCGTTCAGACGACCACGCTCGCAACGCTCTTCCGCAGCGCTCCGCATCTTGCGACCGAGCGGGGGCGCATCGAGCAGTTCTACGCGCAATCGAGCGCATTGTTCTTCGGATCGGGATTGCCCAACGATGCGATCTCGGTGCGCGAGCTGTGCCGCGATTTGCGCCGACTCGAAAGACGGCACGAGCGATGATGGGATTCGAGTTCGAGCATCCCTGGGTTTTGCTACTGCTGCCGCTCGCGCTGCTGCCGCTGCGTCGCTCGAGCAGCGATGCATTGGGCTACTCATACATTAGTTGGCTGCCGATCGACAGAGTGGGGCGCATCGCTGCTCTGATGGCGATCGCATTCGCGGTCCTTGCTATCGCAAGCATCGTGATTGCACTCTCGGGTCCAGGTCGACCGGAGAGTCAGGTGCTGCGAACGGGCCGTGGCGCGGAGATCCTTGTCTTGATGGATCGTAGCCGCAGCATGGACTTGCGCATGATGCCGAGCGACTGGCGCACGATCGATCCCATCATCCGCACGCAGCAGGCCTGGCATCGCGGTCCGCAGAAGAGTCAGACTGCGCGCGAGCTCTTGTCTCGATTCGTCGATGAGCGCTCCGACGACCGCTTCTCCCTGATGTTCTTCAGCGGCGGACCGCTGCTCGCGGTGCCGTTTACACAGCGAGATAGCGTGCTTCAAGCGGGGATCACCGCGGCCGGCGTCGGTGTCGGACTCAACGAAACCAACGTAGGTCGCGCGTTGATTGCTGCGATCGCTGAATTCGATCGACGACCGTACACCGGAAGTCGAATCATCCTGCTCGTATCGGATGGCGGCGCTCATCTCGATGAGCCCACGCGCTCGCGTATCGCCGCGGGGCTGACGCGCAACCGTATCGCGCTCTACTGGCTCTACTTGCGCTCGATCAACAGTCCCGCCCTGGATGTCCAGGATCTGCGAACCGAGATGGCGCCGGAGATTGCGCTGCATCGATTCTTTCTACAATTGCGCACGCCGTATCGAGCCTATCAAGCGGAGGTGCCGGAAGATTTCGAGCGCGCGGTCGCCGAAGTCGGCCGGCAGCAGAACTTGCCGCTCGACTACTACGAGCAGATCCCCCGTCGAGACTTCTCGCGGCGCTTTCTCATCGTCGCAACGTTCTCGTGTGCGGCGCTCTTGGTTTATCGCATGCTTCAGCTGCAGAGGTGGACATGAAGCGCAGACACGTTCATCTCGCATTCGCCTTGGGCACGCTCGTGTTCGCTTCGCTGGCGGTGTATGAAGGAGTGCAACTGAGTCGCGCTGAGCGCGTGAACGAGGCGATCGCTCAGGCGCAAGCCGCTGAGATCGAAAGCGCGATTCCCGAGGCGCGCTTCGCGCGCGCAGCGAAGGTCGCGGAGCAGGGGAGTTACGATGAAGCCGTCGCACAATACAAGGCGCTCATTCAAAGCGACGCAGTGGGGATCAGACGCTCGGCCTCCTTCAATCTTGGCAACGTGCACCTGCGCGAGGCGCTCGAGCACGGTATTCAGGATGAGGCGCGCTGGCTGCCGATGATCGAGTTTGCGAAGCAGAGTTATCGCAATCTCCTGCGCGAGTATCCCGACGATTGGGATGCTCGCCACAATCTCGAGCTCGCGCTGCGGCTTGCACCTGAGCTGGACGAAACCGTGACAAGTGCGGACGGACCGCCGCCGGATAGCGAACAGGCGACCTCGACGATCTCGAGCGCGCGGATGGACTTGCCGTGAAGTGGTACACGGGATGGCGCGTGCGCGATGCGGGCTTGACAGGTGTCGCGTTGCTATTGCTGCTCGGGGCATTGCTGTTGCCGTCGATCGATCTGCCGCAGGATACGTACGACTACGTCATCGTGTTCGACATCACTCAGAGCATGAACGTGGAGGATTACGAGCTCGACGGGGTGCCTGCAAGTCGACTCGTGTTCGCGAAACACTCGGTGCGGAACGCTTTGCAGCACCTACCGTGCGGATCGCGCATCGGACTCGGAGCATTCGCGGAGTATCGAACCGTCGTAACCCTGGCGCCGGTTGAGGTCTGCGGCAGCTATAGCGATCTACTCGCGGCGCTCGAGAAGATCGACGGAAGAATGCGCTGGGGCGAGGCGAGCGAAGTGACCAAGGGCGTGTTCTGGTCGATGCGGGCCGCGCGCGACTTAGGGACTGGAACGAACGTCATCCTCCTGACCGATGGGCAAGAAGCGCCTCCGCTCGATGCAACGAGACCTGCAGTCGCGATCTTCGATGACCTGACGAGTGGCGCGATCGGCGGATGGTTAGTGGGCGTCGGCGGCGAGGTTCCGCGACCGATCCCGAAGAGCGATGCGGAAGGCAATCCCCGCGGTTACTGGCGTCCGCATGAAGTCATCCAGCGAGCAACCGATCCGGATGGTGTCGCTCGACCGAGCAATGAGCATCTGTCGAGCCTGCACGAAGCGCATCTGCAATCCTTGGCGCGGCAGGTCGGATTTCAGTACGCGCGCCTGAGCGATGCAGAGTCGATCGAAAGGACCCTGCGCGATTCCCGGTTCGCTACGCAGCTCGCTGTGCCGACCGATCTTTCGTGGCTGCCGGCGTCGCTCGCTTTGCTCGTGCTCGTGATTCGATTCGCTCCCTTACCAGGATCACTTAGGGAGCACGCTCTTCCGCGTATGTCAGGATTCGGGGACTAGTGGCATTTTCCTCGGCAGCGTCACGAGGAAAGACCATGTCCGCAGCCGCCGACCGCTATGGGAAGGTCTCGATCACCTTGCACTGGTTGATGCTAATCCTTCTGATCGGCGTCTACGCGTGTATCGAGTTGCGTGAGCTGTTCCCGCGCGGCAGCGATCCTCGTGAAGCGCTCAAGCAGTGGCACTTCGCGCTCGGGTTGACCGTGTTCGTTCTCGTGTGGATTCGCATGATCGCGCGAATCCTTGGCAAGACGCCCCCTATCGTGCCGCAAGTCCCGAGCTGGCAGCGGCTGATCGCGCATATGGTCGAAGGTGTGCTCTACGCACTGATGATCGTGCTACCGGTGCTCGGTTGGTTGACGTTGAGCGCGGAAGGGACCGCAGTTTCCTTCTTCGGCCTTCAGTTGCCAGCACTCGTAGGCGTCAATGAGCCCCTGGCCGAGCGCACCGAGGAGCTGCACGAAACGCTCGCGACGGCAGGTTACTTCTTCGTCGGAGCGCACGCGTTGGCGGCGCTGTTCCATCACTATATACAACGTGACAACACGCTCAGGCGCATGAGCTTCTGATCCTACTCGCCTAGAGAGGCGTGACGGCACGCAGCAAGGATGTCGAGCAACGGGTTGTACACTTGGTTGCTCAGCTCAGCGGCGCCGAGAACGGTGTGATAGAGATTATCGTGACTGACCGCCGTGTCGGCGTGTTCGCGCACGCAGCGGACGTCCAAGCGTGTGCGTTCCTGATAGCCCTCCGATGTCCAGATGAGCATTGGCACGCGCTTCTGCCCTTCGGGTGCGAAGCCGAACGGCATCCCGTGCAGATAGACGCCTTGCTCGCCAAGCGATTCACCGTGATCGGACGCGTAGATTAAGATGCTATCGAGCTGATCTGAGGCCGACCTCAGTAAAGCGATTTGGGCGGCTAAGACATGGTCGGTGTAGGCGATCGTATTGTCGTACGCGTTCAAGATCTCCTGCTGCGTACAGTGCTGAAGCTCATTCGAGCGGCACGCCGGCTTGAATCGTTCGAGCTCGGGCGGATAGCGATCCGCGTACGCCGGGCCGTGGCTGCCGATCTGATGAAATACGATCACGCTGTCGCGCTCGAGGGTACGCAGCCGCTCGGCAAGATCGGTGAGCATGACCTCGTCGTAGCAGTACGATCTGGGGCACAGTTTGTCGTCGGAGACGCCGGCGTAGCGAACAGTGGCTACTCGCGTGCACACCCCTTTGCACCCTGCATTGTTATCGCGCCACTGCACATCGAATCCGGACGCGGCGAGCGCATCCAGCAGATTGGTGAAGCGGGGTGCTTCATCTACATTGAAATCGCTCCGCCCCAGATGCGAGAACATGCATGGCACAGACGTCGCGGTAGACGTACCGCATGCCGTCGCGTGGGTGAAGTACACCAGATTCTCGGTATGCTCGAGCTCGGGATTAGTCGCCCGAGGGTAGGTTCCGAGAGCAAAGTTGGCGGCCCGAGCGGTTTCACCGATCACGAGGAATATGACGAGCGGACGCGCGCGCGTCGCACCGACGTGCCGCGTTTGACCGGCTGGATTGAGGAGCGTCTCATCGGCGTGGCGCCCATTGTCTTGGCTGACGAGCTCGATCAGGCTCGTGACGGGTGCGAACGGGACCAGGGTGAAGCGAATCGGTTTGTGCTGCCGAAAAAACACGGCGTAGTCGGCCGAGCTGGCAAAAAGACATGCGAGGCAAACTGCGATGACGGTTCCGAGTGCAATGGCGCGCTGACGCAGGCGCTTCCGCCACGACCGTGGCGGAAGTGCGATCTGCCACACTAGTACCGCAGGTGCGATTCCGAACACCGCGAGTGTGGCGAGCAGATGAACGTTCAAGAGTGCGCTCACTTCCGCGGGATCGGTCTCGAGCACATTGCGCAGCATGTCTTTGTTCAAAATCACGCCGTACTCGGCAATGAAGTACGAGCTCCCCGCGGCGGTGATGAATAGCACACTCGCCACTGTGCGCATCGCCGCCGTCGTTGGCATCAGCAGGAGCAGCAGCGCTTGCAGACTCAAGACCAATCCGAATAGCGAGACGAGGAAAGTGACGCCCCCGAGCGTCGGATGCCACATTGCCTCCAGCGTTCGCTCCCAGAAGGGCGCGTTGTATAGCGCCGTCCAGATGAGCGAGATGCAGAGCGCGAAGCGAGTCTCGGATGAGCACGATCCGAGCTGCGCCAATCGCTGTCGGAACCTGGCACCGATGAATGCGAATGGATGAGCTGCGACAGCTTGGTTCATGAGCGTGTCTGTCGCCGGACGCACGTCGATCGCGCGACGGATCTCAGAGAGCGTCTTGTGTGCATGATAGATTAGACGATACGCATGAAAGGATCAGTCGCCGCGTCAGCGAAGCGCCGCGGCGCTGTGGCACCCTCAAAACCGCTGCTTGGTTTCCACCAGTATCTGCGTGCTCGAGATGTCGCCTGTGCCATCGAGAGGAAACGCCAGGTCGACGTGGATGATGTTGCCGAGCCCCGAACGGCTACTGCCGAATCGCAAACCAAAGCCGATATCCTTCAGGAGCCCTGGGTTCGGCGTGCCGAACGTGCTGTCGCCCCACGTGCGACCGATGTCGATGAACGCAGCGGCGCCCACTCGGAACAGGCGCCAGGGATACCAGTCGGTGAAGTAGCGCTGCTCGACCGTGAGCAGCGCGCGCGCATCGCCGCTCACATAGCGAAGCGGATAGCCGCGCAATCCGTTATCCCCGCCTAGAAGAATCTGAGTGTCGAGATCGAGCGAGCGACCGGCAGACGCTTCCAGGGTTGCAAAAAACAAGCGGCGTTCAGACAGCTTCACGTAGTATCGTGCGGCGGCATCGACGATCGTGTTCTGCAGTGATCCGCTCTCCAACCGGCCTTTGATACCGCCATTCAGGAGCAGTGTGGTGCGCTCCGAAAGATCGCGTCCGTGGCCAAGCGTGCTCGCAAACATGAGCGCGTTGCGATCCGAGCCGTAGCTTTCGCTCGCAAATCCGAGCAAAGCGCTGAACCGCGTCCCGAGGTAGAAGTCCTCTGTGCGTCCGATTTGGTCGCGGTTGCGGAGCTTGTGGAAATGATCCTGAACGAGCTCAAAGCCGATCCACGGATAAACGAGCCTCCGGTCGTCGGGGATGAAACCCTTCGGTGAATCGCCGGCGATCGCAGCGAATCGGTTCTCATCGAATGTCGCGCCGATCGTCCAGCGCTTGACCCAGCCGTTTTCCAGCCCGTGCGACCAGCCCCAGAAAAGGGATGCGAAGCGAGTATTCACGCGGTGCTGATCGAGCGCTTCTCCTAGATCGTACAGAGATTCAGTGCGATCGTTTCGCACGATCGAAAGAGCAGAGGTCCAACGCGAATCGAGCGCATAGAACGGCCGGTGGAGGGTGAGCGCTTGTAGCGAGCCGTCGCTGTTACTCGCATAGGCAGCTTGCATGTTCACCCATGTGCCAAAGAGGTGACTGTCCTTGTACTCAACGAGCGTGGAGTCGCGATCGACATTGGATTTCTGCGCGACAGATATATCGGTTCCGGTTCCGAGGAAGTTGAGCTCTTCAATCTCGAATCCCATCGTGTTCTCGCCGCCATGACGGCTGAAAGAGATGCCGGGATTCAGTGTCCACACGTCGCGCGTCGTGACAGCGACGTCGACATATCCGTCGTGGTACGCCACCGGGCGCACAGTCGCATCGTACAGATAGCGCGCGGTTCGAAGGATCCGTTCCGATTCCGCGAGCAAGCGTTCGGAGTACAGATCACCGCTCTTGAACAGGAGCTGCTCGCGGATGACTCGCGGCTGTGTGCGAACGTGCAACGAGTTCGCGAGGCGATACAGGCGTCGATCCTCTTGCGGATCATGGAGATCGAAGATGTTCTCGGGATAGATGAACACTTCGCCTATGATTGCGGCTTCGCGCTCGAGAGCTGCAGGTTCCGGAATCGCGGACGATGCGTCCGGTGCAGCGACTTCGCTCGTGGCAAGGCTCGCCCACAGAACGGCAAGCAATCCCAAGAGAGACCGTTGTGCGAGAGTCTTGGAGAGGTTGATCGACATGGGTCTGCCAATCGGCCCCGAGAGGGGCTCGTCGTCCGTTGGACGAGTTGCCTGCCGCCATCCAATCGACCGATTGTTTTCGCGAGCGAGCACCGTCCAACAACACGTCATCTCCGATCGCAATGAGACTTGAATCGCTGCCCCCGACCCCGCATCCTGGGCTCATGACTGCTCAACTCAAGATCGATTTCGTATCCGACGTGTCCTGTCCCTGGTGTGTAGTGGGTCTTAGGTCGCTCGAGCAAGCGCTCGAGCGCATCGGTCATGACATCAAGGCGAACATCCATTTCCAACCGTCCGAGCTCAACCCGCAAATGTCCGCCGACGGCGAGGACATCGTCGAGCACCTTGCAAAGAAGTACGGCTCCAACCTGGAGCAACTAGCGCGCAGTCAAGAAGCGATTCGCTCTCGTGGGGCGGCGCTCGGATTCGAGTTCAACATGGAGAAGCGCTCGAAGAGTTACAACACCTTCGATGCGCATCGACTTCTGCATTGGGCGGCGCTGGAAGGAAAGCAGCACGCGTTGAAGCGCGCGCTGTTCACTGCGTACTTCACGGAGGGGCGAAACCCCAGCGACCGTGAGGTGCTCGTCGATCTTGTACAGCAGGTTGGCCTCGATCCGGTGCGTGCGCGCGAGATTCTGGAATCGGGTTCCTATGCGCGTGAAGTGCGAGAACGCGAACAGCTCTACGCGCGTCAGGGTATCGGCGCGGTGCCATCGGTCATCATCAATGACAAGTATCTGATCCAGGGCGGCCAAGCCGCCGAACTGTTCGAGCAAGCGCTGCGTCAGATCGCTGCGGAGGCTTAGGGGTTTTCGCGGAGATGCCTCGCGGTGACTCGCAGCATCTCGGTGTCCGGCGGTCGGAGCGCGCTCGACAATCGAGCACGCGCGCACGAGCCTCGTTTTTCTTACCATTGGTGTGAGCAGCGATCTTCCGAGTTGTGACGCACTTGGCAAGCAAGCCGAGAACAGTATTCCCTGAGTTGGTAGAATCCCGGCGGTCCAGCAGGGCCCGAGCCGGGATCAATGGTTGTCAGATATCTCGACAGTTTGAGTTCATCGCACGCCGCATCCAGTTCATCGCATCCCGCACCACGCTTCGAGTTCATCGACGGTCTACGCGGTCTGGCTGCGATGATGGTCGTCATTACTCATCTGGCGAATGCTGCTGCGGACAAGCACCCAGGTATATTCGGCCCGAACGTAGCCGAGCTCGCCGATCTCGGTCGTTACGGTGTCCAGATCTTTTTCGTGCTGAGCGGCTTCGTCATCGCGCACAGCGTGTGGCTGGGCGCGCATTCATTTCGCTATCTCGGGCGCTTCGCGGGGCGGCGATTCGTCAGGCTCGATCTTCCTTATTGGTGCGTCATTTTGTTCGAGCTGATCCTGCTGTCGATCAGCGGCTTGGTCATGTCCGATTACGCGCGCGAGCTGCCGCCGATTGGCGAGATTCTCGCGAACGCCACTTATCTGCAGGAGTTCCTGGGCTATCAGCACATCCTACCCGTGTTCTGGACGCTCTGTTACGAAGTGCAGTTCTACTTGGTATTCGTACTGGCATTAACACTCTTAGCGAAGCTTCGCAATGCGGGTGTCTCGGTCGATGCCACCAGAAAGATCGCGAGCGTTGCGCTCGTTCTGAGCTTCTCTATCTCGTTGGCGATCTACTTGGGCCGCCTGCCGGTTCCGCACGAAGCGCTCTTCTTTGATCGCTGGTTTCAGTTTGCCTTCGGTGTGATCGCCTACTTGTACTTCCGCGGTCAGTGCAGCGGAGCATGGGTGGCGGCGGCGGCAATGGCGTGTGTCCTCGGGGCGGCGGCGTTCGGCATCAATGCATACCGGGTCATCTCTACGCTGATTACCGCCGCGACGGCACTTGCCATCCTCGCGAGCTTCAAGTTTCGAGGGTGGAACTCGCTGCTCATAGGTCCATCCATGCAGTTCCTCGGTAAGATCTCGTACAGCTTGTACCTGCTGCATTTATGCATCGGCTGGCGCACAACCGTGCTGGTGCGAGAGTTGCTGGGTGATGCCTACTCCACTCTGGCTGCGTACTTTGCGTTCGCGCTTGGCGTAATCGCGAGTGTGATGGGTGCCTGGATCATGCACCTGTTGATCGAGCGTCCCTCGATACAGATCGCGCGCAAGATCGAGCTGCCGCGACGACCCTCGGAATCTTCTGCTACTTGATCGCGCTGCGCTGGCGTCAAACCGTCTCAGGGCTCGCCGGCGTGACCTGCCTCTTCAGTGCGTACTCGCGCCAGAGAATGATCAACCCTGCGCCGATCACGAGCGGCGCACCGATCCATATCGAACGCGACGGTACTTCGCTGAAGAATACGTAACCCAAAATTACGGCCATGATGAGGCTCGTATAGTCGAGCGGCGCGATCGTGGAGGCCTCGGCGTAGCGATAGGAATACGACAGGAGCAGTTGCCCGAACACGCCGAACAATCCTGCGAGCACGATGAAGAGCCATTGCGTGGACGTCGGGACCGGCCAGCCTTGGAGCGAGGTCAGCGCCGCGACCGCCGTGAACGTGAGTGAAAAATAAAACGTGATGGTGATCGCGTGCTCGCCACCGCTCATCATGCGAAGAAAAATCATTGCGCAAGCAGTAAAGACCGCGGCGCCCACAGCCGCAAGTACCCCGAGCGAAGCGCCGTCGTCGAACGACAGGTGCGGGCCGATCATGATCAACACGCCTAAGAAGCCGAATCCCAAAGCGGTCCAACGGAATCGATGAATGCGCTCGCCGAGAAAGAGCATGGCGAGGACCGTGACGAACATTGGCGAGGTGAAGATGATCGCCGTGACGTCGGCGAGCGGAATCATCGTGAGCGCTGCGAAGAGGCAGAACATGCTGATCGTTCCGGACACGGAGCGCAGCGCATGCGAGCGCCAGTTGCGGGTCTTCAGCAGGTGAAGCGAGCCTGTGTGCTTCGCAATCGCGGCGAGCACAAGAACTGAGATGAGCCCGCGGACGAAGATCGTTTGTCCGATTGGAATGCTGCTACCGAGCGCCTTCACGCACACCGCCATTCCGGCGAAGACGACGACCGATGCCAGCTTCAGGAGGCTTCCGAGCACCGGACGCTGGCGGGACCTGCCGAGATCGGCGCTCATGCGCGTACGAGGATCAACAGCAATCCGAGTGCACCAGCGACGAGCAGAGTCGGGATCATGGACGCGCTTCAGAGAAACAGACGGGGAGTTCGGTCATCTGAGGTGTTTGTATCGCGCACGCTTGTTTCGACCGGCAGAGTCATGAAGCGTACACGGACAGACCGCCGCGCGCAGCCTAGCTTACATCCATCACTGCTGTCGCACCCGTACCGAGTACGAGCGCGCATTCCAAACAGCCCATAGACATTGAAGGACTGCCAGAGCGGTGCTCGCACCGTGGCAAAGTCAGATTCGATACTACTGTCGTCCTAGCGTAGGCGCGGATCCTTCCGGAGCTTGCTCTGTTAGACCCGTCACCCGCGCCTCGTCACCTCGCCATCTCCGCCGGCGCGGGAGGCCTCACCGCGAGATAGACAGTGCTCCACAACTGAGCGGCGTTCGATTCATCGGCATCACCGCTGCTTTGGCCGAACGGTGCCGGCTGATAACGTCCTTCGACGAATCGCCAGGACCACAGCTCGGAGGCACGCAGCACTCGCGTGCGCTCGATCGCTGACCAGAGTCTTCGACGCGCCTCTCGCAATCGCTCGCTCGTTGCCTCTCGCAGATCGTCTCGTGCGAGCTGATGCTCGAGACCGGCTGCGAGCAACGCTTGCTGCCAGGACCAGACGACGGTGCCGTGATAGGCCGATCGACCAAACTGTTGCTGACGAGTGCGATCTGCGAACACGGGATTGGCGACGAGGAGTCCCGCGTCCGTGAGCAGACCGGCAGGAAACGGACGCAGCATGGTCGCAACGAGTTGCTCCACCTGGGCTGCAGGAGGATTCTGCAGCAAGAGCGCGAACCCACCGTCGGAGTGCAGGATCGGAATCGGTTTGTGACTCGCATCCAGCGCGATGGCACTGACAGTGAAATCGCGATCAGGCACTGCTTCGAGTGCTGGACTTGGGTTGACGCCTAGGTCTTTTGCATAGGCAGCAATCAGTTGCCGGGCTTCCGAAGAGCCGATCCGAACATCGAACAACTTGGGCGCCTCACGGGACCACACATTCGTCAGTCGCTCCGCGCTCGACAGTCTTTGCTGCTGTTCGGAAGACAGGTAAGGCTCGAGCACGCCGCTCACGACGAACCGAGAGATAGCGGATAACGCCGCAGGAACCAACACCGCGTTCACGTCGAACGGATAACGTCCACCTCCGAGCCCGTCTTGACTATCGCGCCACTGCCCAGCGTTGAGGCCAGGCTTCAAGGAGATTAGATTGGCCGCCTTGGGGGTCTGCGCAAAGGCGTTAGCCGATTGTGTGACCCAGACGAAATTGCGCGCGAGCGCCTCGCCTGCACGGTCCCCATTCGGCAACCGTCGTGCGAGAAACCGTTCAGCACGGTCTCGACCTCGAGCATGCTCGAGCAAGTACTCAGCCGCCACCGGCGCCAACATGAAATCATCGTCGATCATGTTGTAGTCATAGATCGGTTCATTGCTCGCACGGTCGCCTTCTTTGCGGTGACGGAGCACCGCGAACTCGCCGATGTCCTCCTCGTGCGCCACCTCGCCGTTCGTTCGCAGCCGTTGCAAGACAGATGCGAGTCCGCCTTCGATCGCCTCCGGCTGAAGCGCAGGCATCAGCAAGCGCAGCGACATCAACGTGTCTCGACCGAAGTAGGTGTTGAAGCGCCACGAGCCCGCGAGAAACTTCTCTTCGTAGCTGAGAAAGTTCAGCACTTGGCGACTGCGAAGATCGTCAGTCGCAGTTGCATTGAGTAAGCGGTCGCTTCCGAGCGGATTCAGCGGCGTTTCCCCCGTCAGTGCGGTGATCTTGAGGCGCAATGCCTCGCCTGCGCGAGAGGGTGACAGGGTCAAGGAGGAGTTCTGTCCACCGCGCAGCTCTCCATTCTCGAGTGCGATCGAAAGGGCATAACCCGGCGCGCCATCGAGCCGCTCACGCGCCCATATCGCCGTCTTTCCATCGATCCGAACGGAGGTCTTGAGCTCGGGCGGATAGGTACGATTGAGTTGATAATCTCGCAACACGCGCACGCTGCTGAGAACAGCGTCGCGCACGACCACGGGCGCGTCCACCCGCACTTCGGCGACGACGCCATGCAATGCGCGACCTCGGTCATCCGACTGGCTGAGACTCTCGATCCGACCGAGCTGCCAATAGACCGGCTCGCGAGCGTCCTCGAACCAGATGCCAACCCCGCTATTGCCGGCGGGAAAGACGATCAATAATCGCGGTTGAGTCCCGTCGCTCAGCAGGAAGTGAGCTGAGACAGGGCCTTGTTGATGGAACGCGTTGAGGGCGCGGCCTTCCTTGATCTGGAACTGTGCAGGCGCATCGGCCGCGCGCGCGAATTCGGATGCGAGCGCAGTGGAGACGATGACGCAGAAGGCGCGTACCGCTCGCCCGGTGCCGGCGCGCGCGATGCGCGCCGGCGTGCGCTTCCTAAACACTCACGGCTACCACAGATATCGGACTTGGAACGTGATCTCTCGTCCCTCGAGCGGGCGTGCGAGCAACACGCCACCTGCGCCGGCCGCGACGCCAAAGATGCGCGAATTGCTCTCCGTCAAGCCAAGCTCGTCGCTGACGTTGGTGCCGCGAATGGCAACTTGCCAATTCTCGGAGAACAGCGCGGTGATCCCGAAATCCCAGGTGTAGTACGTGCCGAGCTGCTGCAGCCCGGACTGATCCTGGGTGTGATCGCCGACGTAGGTGTATGTCACGTACGTTTCGATCTCGCCGTCGGGCAAGAGGAATCGATAGCTCGGCGTCAACATGTAGCGGATCTTGGGCTGGCGCTGTAACTGCTGGCCTTCGATCGGCGCACACCCGTCTCCGGTCACGACGTTCGTATAGGGGAAGCACGCGTCGTAGTCGGTGTATTCCCCATCCAACCAATTTGCGACGACTTGGAAGCTGAAGTTTTCCCCCGGCGTGATCGCGCCGATGAAATTCACGCCAACCGATTCGGACCCGTACACGAGCTGTTCGCCTGTCGGCGCACCGGCTGCAGTCGTCTGCTGATAGAGAAGGCCGGAGAAGTCGCGGAAATAAGTGCTGATATCTGCGTAGATGAGATCGTTCTCATACTTGAAGCCCACTTCGTAGTTGCGAATGATCTGCATGGGCGGCGGATCGTTCGGACTGCTGCGAATCCCGTTATCGAAATCCGAGAAGTGTCCGCCGCGATTGATACGAGCGTAAGCGGACATGGAGTCGGTGAAGCTGTAGTTCGCGCCAACCGTCCACGAGGTGAAGTCTTCATCGTAGTCGGCGACGGTCAGCGTTCCGTCGCACACCGGCACTGCGTTGTTGTAGATCGTGAGCGGGTCATTATCGAGATTGACGTTCTCCAGATTGCAGATGCGATTGCGCGCATCTTGATTCTCGTACCGAACTGACGCATCGAGCAGCCACTTGTCGATTTCCCATGAATCGGACACGTAGATCGCCGTGTTGAACGCGCGCCCGCTCTGCGCGATGTTGAAGCCGCCGTTATCGAGAAACCCTTGTTCGTCGGTGCGTTGAAACGTCTGCCCGCCACTGACGTAGCTCACGGTGATCGGACGCGCGTTCGGCTCGTTCGTCATCAGCATCTGATTTCCGAGGGCCCACTCATCGTCCATCGTGTAGTAGGCGAGGTACAGACCGAGCGTCAGCGTGTTCCCATCGAAGATCTCCTTGCTCAGCCGGAAATCGTTGTTGATGTTCTCGAGCTCCTTGTGGATGAACCACCATCCTTGGCTGATCACATCCTGGTCGTCTGGAACGATGCCGCCTCCCACGAAACTAGCCGTTGCCGATCCGGCGGGTAACGCAAGGCCCCCGAGATCGGTGGGGATGGTGTACAGCTTGTCGAAGAGCAGCGCCGGGTTGCTGCCTGAGAACAATGCATTCGTGTCCACGTCGCCGGCGTTGGCGATGAACCTGTCCTCGATCGACCAGCCGTTGTCGAAGTCATGATTGAAGTTCGCGCCTACGAAGAGCATCTCTGCGCCGCGGCCATTCGCGAGGTCTGCATTCGTACCGCCGTTTGGATAACCGTCGAGTCGCACGCGGCGAATCGCATTGCTGTAGTAGGTGTCCGTGAGCGGATCGAAGCCTGGATAGGCGCTGAAGTTGTCGCGGCCCCGCTGTATCACGGGAATCGGCGTAATGAACTGGTTCTTGTCGTCGAGGTATCGCGCGTACAGGATGAGCTCGCCGCTATCGGATTCGCGCTTCAACGTTGCCGTGATCTGGCCGCCATCATCGGCGTTGAATTGCGGATCGCGCACACCATCGGAGATGCGGTAGAAACCACCGACGCTCCCGACCCAGTTATCCGAAATCGGAAAGCCAGCGAAGCCGTCCAGACGCCACAGATTCTGATCGCCATACATCAGCCCGAGACTGCCCGACGGCGTGTCCGTTCCCGTCTTCAAAAGAAAATTCGCGGTTGCGCCCATCTGTCCACCCGCGAAGACGACGGAAGGACCGCCTTGCAGGATTTCCACAGAGCGCACGGTGTCATCGAGCCGGAAGATGCTCGTCGTTTCGAAGAAGGACATCGATGGCATGCCATATAGCGGCGAGCCCATCAGCAACGTCGTGAAGTAGGGCGCGTCGCCGCCGCCTGGAAATCCGGCGATCTCAATGTTGGCGCCAGTTTGCCCGCCCGTCGATTCCGGCCAGAGCCCCGGCGAGATCTTCAACAGATCTGCGGTGCTCTTCGGATTCGACTGACGGATCTGCTCCTCGGTTGCAGTGACGATGTTGTAGCTGGCCTCCAGCTTGCGTACGCCGCCGATGGCGCTGCCGGTCACGACGATCGTATCGAGCGAGCCTTCTCTTTCCTCGCCGTCGGACGTGGCAGGTGCTTGCTGAGCGAGTAGCAGCGATGGCGAGAGCGTGAACCCAACCGCGGTCAGTTGGACAATCAAACGACGACGGCCATCCATGGCAATGGCTGGCCATCTCGAAACGCACACATTCGTTGACATGACTTCCCCCTGCGTTCGACATCGGTGGTGCGAGCGACTCGAGTGCGCTCGCGCGGATGTGGTTCGTCTACACCGAGAGAAAAAAATTGGGAATAGGGTGTCGACGCAGGTGTGTAATTCTTGGAGAGATGTAGGTCGGGCGCGAAATCGGAACGAGCAATCGACGCTCAATTGATTCGATAGTTGATTGAATACGGCATGCACACAGGGATGGCTTTGCCATTGCGTGTGGCCGGTCTGAATTGATACTGACGTGCGACGTCGAGGGCGTCGTCATCGAGGCGTGCGAATCCGGTGCTTTCTGCGATCGACACGCTCTCGACCGTGCCGCGCGCGGTGATGCAGACCTTCACCGTCGCTCGGCCTGATTCTCCCGCCGCTGCGGCGCCAGCGGGGTAGCGTTGTTTAGCCGTGCGTCCTCGGATCGGTCGGGGCCGCACGAAGGTACCGCCTTCTTCCTCTTCAACGATCTCAGCGATGACAGGTTCGGGTGTCTCTTTCTTCGGCGCGATGAAGCCAGCCGAGATGGCCTGGCTCTCCGATTCGAATGCATCGATCGCGACACTTGGCGGAAGAATCTGCAACAGGGGATCCACGTCGATCTGGAGTGCGGCCTCCGGCAGCATGGGCGGCTCGGGTGGGATGTCCTGGTCCTGCGGCGGAAGGAAGTTCACGACGATCGGGGCGATCACGCGCGCGAGCGCGTGCGGATTACTGTTCGCGAGCACCCAGAGTGCAAACGCATGTAACACGATGATCGGCAGCACGAAGGCAACCGATTGAGCTGTAGGAATCGGGATCTCGAAATTGAGCCGAAGGATTTTGCGTGGCTGATGCGGCGCACGGCTGCGATACGCGTTGAACTGTAGAGGCGAATCCGCCCCATGGACCGCGGAATCGTTCGCATCGTCAATCGCCCAGGACAACCCCATCAAAGACCTCCGGCTCACATTTCTTGTTCGAATTCTGAGTGGCCCAGCGTTGGCGCGACATAAGTCAGCAACCAATTGGACACTGATAAAGAAGAGTAGAGCATTCGAACCCGCAGGGCCAACCCGACCAGGGCCGCCGACGTCGAGCTTACGGCGAGGCTCGAGCGGCGCGGGGGGCTCATGACTCGTTCGGACCGCGTGAGATTTCCGCCGTTGGAAATGTGTCTCCAACAGCGGCATCCTGAGCAGGTTGACTCACCCGTGCACGCTTGACCGTACCCTCTAGATAGGCTTACCAATCGTGGCACGACGCGCGATCCAGGACAGTACTGGAGTATTCGTCACCTCGTCATCGGCACAACTGGAGAACAATCATGAGCGCCTCCCTGAATCGTGATCTCGCGGAACAGTGGCTCGCTGGCTATGGCGCGGCCTGGGAGAAAAAAGATCCGGGGGTGCTGGCCGACTTGTTCGATGCCGGCGCGAACTATTTCGAGACGCCGTACTCGGAGCCCTTCAGAGGCCTAACCGCGATTCAGGCCTATTGGAAGAATGCAGTCTCCGCGCAGGAGAACATTCGCTTTCGCGCCGAGCTCTGGCATCTGGATGGCGACATCGCCACGGCACATTGGCGAACCACCTTCACGCGCTTGCCGGTGAAAGCCAACAGCACACTGGATGGTGTGTTCCATTTGAAATTTCGCAGCAGCTCGAGCGGCGCAATCTGTGTCGAGCTGCGCGAGTGGTGGCACTACCAGGAGACTCCTGAGTAGGTTTCAGATTGAGTCGGTTTGAGTCGATTCGCGCTCCATGCGGTGGCACGAATAGCGCTCGGGCGTGCGCTTGCCCGCGCACGAGCATTGCCGCTACGACGATGCAGCCGTGCACTTCACCCGCGGGTTCCAGTCCGCGAACAATCCGGAGGGGCTGTACTCCCAAATCCACACATGGAGATACCAGATGCCCGCGCGTTCGAAGCGTTTCATGGGTTGCCCCATGACGATGGGCGGAGCGCTCTCTTGCCAGGAGGAAATCGGCACGATGTACTCCACCCCGTTCAGCTTGAACGATCCATCGGCACGCTTCTCGTAGACGAGCACTTCGGGCTGGTCGACTTCGAGCACCGCATCACGCAGCTCGCGCTTCGTGAAGTGATAGCCCATGCCCCCTTCAGGCGGCTTCTCCATGCAATCTGTTTCTTGGGTATAGCCGGCCGCAAGCGCACGCTCGAGGGAGTGGAAAGCCGACGTAGCTTCGCGCACGGCCTTCACATCGCGATCCACTTGAGTGCCGAAGCCGCTTGGGAGGATGCCCGGAACGACTTCCGACTCGGCGCACGCTACCGAGCTCAACAACGTCATGAGTCCAATCGTTAATCGCAGATTGCTTTTCATACATGCCTCTATGCCACATGAGGTAAGCGTAGGCATGATTTCGAGCGAGTGATAGGTCCACTTCAGTCGTGTCTCGTTAGACCACCGTCGGAGCGGGTCATCGCCCGCATGTGAGCTAAGCATGTACGTGCGCATCGATTCGAGAAGCGGTCTGCCGCTGCAGCAGCAGATCTACGAAAGCGTGCGCCGCGCCATTCTCGCCGGCGTGCTCACGCCGGGCTCGCGGCTTCCATCGTCGCGTACGCTCGCGGAGGATCTCAAGATTGCTCGCATGACTGCAGTGCTCGCATACGAGCAACTGGCTGCGGAAGGCTACATCCGCTCGCGTGTCGGCGCCGGCTCCTTTGTGAATCATGAGCTGCCGCAGCTCGATGCGCACACTCACAAGAGCGCGCGAGCGGACTCGCCAAACCATCCGCCGCTTTCTCGACGCGGTCTGGCGTTGTCGCAAGCAGAACGCATCATCACGAAGCTCGACGGTCCGCCGCGTGCATTTCGTCTGGGCGTGCCCGCATTGGATCGCTTTCCAATCAAGCTGTGGAACACGCTCGTCAGCCGCGCGATGCGCCACTGGAGCCCCGCGCAGCTCGACTACGGCGATGCCGGCGGATTACCAGCATTGCGAGAGGCCATCGCGCTGCATGTGAGCCGAACGCGTGGCACGACGTGCAGTGCTGCGCAGGTGATCGTCGTCGCGGGTGCGCAGCAAGGCTTGGAGATGATCGCGCGTCTCCTGTTGGATCCCGGCGATGTGGCATGCATGGAGGAACCCGGTTATCCCGCTGCGCGAGCCGCCTTGATTTCCGCAGGTGCCGTGATCGAACCAGTTCCTGTCGATCCGCACGGTCTCGTAGTCGAGTTGCTCGAGCCGCACAAGCGCGCTCGTCTACTCTACACGACGCCCTCGCACCAATTTCCGCTCGGCGTACAGATGAGCTTGCCTCGTCGGCTCGCGTTGTTGCGCTGGGCGCGCGAGTCGAATGCGTGGATCGTCGAGGACGACTACGACAGCGAGTTTCGCTATCAAACGCGTGCTGCACCCAGCCTGCACGGACTGGATCCGGACGGACGGGTGATCTACGTCGGCAGCTTCAGCAAGACATTGTTCCCCGCGCTGCGGCTCGGGTATGTGATCGTGCCCGAGGATTTACATGGGCAGGTCGTACACGCGCGTAGAGCATCGGACCTCCATCCGCCCGTGCCCCTTCAGCGCGTGGTGGCTGAATGGATGGATGAAGGCATGTTCGAACGCCACTTGCGCCGGATGAACACTCACCATCGCGAGCGCTTGGAGTCACTGGAGGAGGCACTGCGTCGTTACTGCCGCGGAGTACTCGAGCTGCGTCCCGTGGCAACTGGACTGCACGCGGTGGTCGATCTGCATGCGGGCGACGCCGCATCGGTGTCGCGCGAGGCGCTCGCACGCGGCATCGAAGCGATGCCGCTGTCGAGATACTACGTCCGGGATCGAGCCGAATCCGCCAACGCGCTGGTCCTTGGCTTTGGTTGCGTCCCGCCTCGCGTGATCCTGGAGAGCGTCAAACGGCTCGCGGCCGTGATCGAAGAGGAGACCTCACCAAGCCGTGCATCAACCCTCATCGCGGAAGCTCGCGGCGCTTTGCGCTAACGAGCGGCTCGTTGGCGCGCGCGATGCGCGGCGATCAGTCCCGCGAGCAAGAGCGCAAGAGCGATCCAAGCGATGACGTCGCCGAAGCGCATGTAGATCGTCGATGAGCCATCATGGATCAGCGGTACGTCCGCAATGAGTGTCTCGCGCGTCCACTGACCGGTGCGCTCGCTGATACGACCTGCGGGGTCGACGATCGCACTGATTCCCGTATTGGTCGAGCGGATGAGGGCTCGGCGAGTCTCGATGGAGCGAAAGCTCGCAAGCACGAGGTGGATCATGGGCTCGTGCGTATCGCCGTACCATGAATCGTTCGTCACGTTCACGAGCACGTCGGCAGGACCATCGTTGCGCCAGATTCGGCGCGGCAATGATGGAATGATGTCCTCGTAACAGACGGTCGGCAGGAAAGACACGTCGCCGAGCCGCAGATGCTCGAACGAGCTGCCATGCGTGAACCAATTGCCACCGAACAGCCGTCCCACTGCAGGGATGAGTCGAGAGAGGGGCAATGTCTCACCGAAGGCCAGCAGCTCGACCTTGTCGAACGAGCCGAGCAGCTCGCCTTCCTCGGACATCAACACGACACTGTTGAAGTATTCGGCGCGACCGTCTCGATTCGCATCGGCGATCGATAGCGCGCCCATGATCGTCGGCTTGCCGATGCCTGCGATCGCATCGTTAGCGGGCTGCGGACGATCTTTGCGGATGAATCCGTGATAGACGGATTCGGGCCACACGAGAAGCTCTACGTCAGGTCGCCGTTCGACGAGGTCAAGAGACATCCGGACGTGCTCGGTCATGAACCTGATCGCATTGTTCGTCTTCTCGTGCGATCCCAGATTCGTCTGGATGAGACCGACTCGCAACGTTTGCGCCTGTTCCGTCAGTGCATCGACGGCAGGCAAACGAAGCAGGCCATATACAACGCATAGGGCGAGGATCGCGATCGGCACGAGGACACGGGTGCGGACCAGCGCGCGAGCGTTCACTTTGCGGTCGAGCAACTCGTAAGCCGCGCCATTCAGCAGGCCGATGATCGCGCTCAGTCCCAATACGCCAGTGATATCGACGATCTGAGTCAACGCGGTGAAATGGTGCTGCGAGTTGCCGATATAGCTTGGGAAGAGCAGCGGATAGGTGAATTCGAGCGCGACGAGCACGACCGGCAAGCTCCACACGGGCGCAAGGCCCATCCGTACCTGTCCATGTCGGACGAGTGCCACGACAGCAGCCATCAGCGCGCCTTGGAAGAGACACAGAATGGCGAAGCCGATCACCGAAAGCGGAATCGCAATCCCGCCGAACTCCGAGATCAGATGAATCACCCAGTAGAAACCGCCGGCGTTCGTGACGAAGCCGAAGATCCATCCGAGCAGGAATGCGCGACGGGTCGTTGCGTGTCGGACGGCATACAACACGGGAACGAAACAGAACCAGGTGAGCGGAAACAGATCGAACGAGAGAAAGCTCAAGAAGTAGAGCACTCCGCCGAGCACGCACAGTAGGGCGTTTATTACGTTCGTTCTACGCGGGTTCGTCATTCAGGGGCATACCAGGCGGTCCGAAGGTGCGCATGGTATGGGTATACCGATTCCGGATGAAGTCCTCAGGCCGAGGTGCGCTTCTTGCGGGCATAAAGGCGTGCCGCAGAGCGGTTCGTTGGGCGCGCTCGATGGGCCTAACGCTCGCGCAGGCTGCGCAGGGCTTGTGCGATCTTGCAAACCGCAGCGCGTACGCACACTCTATACGCGACCTTCAACTGTCGCCGCTCCGCTCGTGTATGCAATGAACGCGTCGCGGTGACTTATGCAAAAAGAACCGGAAAGAGTGACAGGGGGATCTCGCACCATGAGCAAGAAACTGCATGCCGCCGCGCTTGCTGCCGCCATGACGTTGATGCTGAGCGCATGCAACGACGAGAGCACGGAGGCGACGGTTAGACCGCCTGCGACGACGCAAGCAGTGACTCAGGTGATCTCTTTCGGTGACAGCCTATCGGATGTCGGCACCTACAATCCGACGACTGCGGACACGAATCCGGCCAACGATCTCCCTGCCGGTCTGACGTTCAGCACGAAGCCGGGCATGATGTGGAACGCACACGTCGCCATCAATTTCGGTCACACGCTGAGCCCGAATCGGCAGGTCAGGTTCGGCGTCGTAGGGAACGGCGGAGAAGTGATCGAGCTCGGCGGGCTCGCGTACGGCGAAGGCGGCGCGCGCATCGAGGAGGACGCTCCGAATGGCGGCGTGGTGATGCAGCCTATCCCGAACGTGGGAACTGTGCCGGTTCAATTGGCGACGAGCCGAGCGATCAGGACTCAGATCGATGATTATCTCACCGAGCATGGCAATGCCATCGACGAGCAAGCTTTGGTGCTCATTCAAGGGGGCGCCAACGATTTCTTCGGCTTCCTAGGTCAAGTCGCGCAGAATCCCGCGCTGGCGAACAATGCGCCTGCGTTCATCGCTGCGACCGCGACCGCGATGGTGACTCAGGTCGGGCGACTTCAGGCCGCTGGGGCGAGTCGTATCATCTACTCGAGCTTGCCGGATCTGGGGCTCACGCCCCAGTTTCGTACGACGGCGCTCGCAGGGTTGGCCTCGCAAGTCAGTGCGGGTTACAACGCGGCCGTGGCCAATGCGTTGAGCAGCTCCGGTGTGCACGTGTTCGATACGGCTGCATTCATGCAGCAAGTCGTGGCATCTCCATCGACCTACGGATTCACCAATGCGACGACGCCGGCATGCACTAGTCTGACGACGCCGGGCAATCCCGCGAGCCTGTCCGCACTCATCTGTTTCCCGACTACGGTCGTCTCGCCGGGCGCCGATGTGACTTATCTATTCGCCGATGCCGTTCATCCGACGGCAAGTGCACATGCAGTGTGGGGTCGGCAGGTCGTAGACGCGTTTCCTTCCCCGTGATCTCGACCCGACTGGGCGCGTGCCGGGCGCGCCCAGTTCGTACGGTGCGGCAGTTCAATCCTGATTTGCCGCAGTGATCCGCTGCGGCATCCCGCGGCAGTCGTGGTCCATAATCATTCGCGCGTGTTGATCACTTCGTTCAACCGCACGAGATCGCCATGAGCGCGCAATCAATGCCGGATGCTAATGTTCCCAGCGTCGCCACGGACGCTTCGCGCCCGTTGCGATTCGTGTGTGCGGCGTCGCTCTTCGATGGCCACGACGCGGCCATCAACATGATTCGCAGGCTGCTGCAGGCGCAAGGCGCGGAAGTCGTGCATCTCGGGCACAACCGTAGCGTCTCGGAGATCGTGAACGCCGCCATCCAGGAGGATGTCGATGCGATCGCTGTGTCCTCCTATCAGGGAGGGCACAACGAATACTTCCCTTACATGATCGACATGCTGCGGGAGCGCGGCGTAGAGCACATTCGAGTGGTGGTAGGTGGCGGCGGAACGATCGCTCCGGGCGAAATCGAAGCCCTCGAGCGCTACGGCGTCGAGAAGATCTACACGCCAGAAGACGGCCGGCGCTCAGGTTTGGACGGCATGATCCGCGACGTATGTTCGCGTGCGCGGCGCGTGCATCGTCCGCCATTCGCATTCGGTCCTTTGCAGGCGCGCGACCATGCTCATGTCGCGCGCGCAATCTCACTGCTAGAAGATGCAAACACCGCGCGCGAGGAGCTCGAGCGCATCAGAGAGTCTATTGCCCACGCTGAAAGACGCGCGCCAGTCATTGGTGTGACAGGGACGGGTGGTGCGGGCAAATCGAGTTTGAATGACGAGCTGCTGCAACGGTTCGTGCGCAATTTTCCGGAGCGTCAGATCGCGATCGTCGCGATGGATCCGACCCGACGACGCTCGGGAGGCGCGCTCCTCGGCGACCGAATCCGCATGAACGCGCTGGTTGCACCGAGCATCTATATGCGCTCGCTCGCAACTCGCCGACGACACTTCGCGACGAGCGCAGTGCTCAAGGACGTCATCGCGCTGCTGCAGTTCGCCCGATTCGACTTGATCATCGTGGAGACGGCCGGAATCGGCCAGTCGGATAGCGAGATCGTCGATCTCGTGGATCACTCCTTATACGTGATGACGAGCGAGTACGGTGCGGCGAGTCAGCTCGAGAAGATCGAGATGCTCGATTTCGCGGATGCGATTGTCCTGAACAAGTTCGAGAAACGCGGCGGTCAAGATGCGCTTCGCGATGTCCGTAAGCAGTGGCGTCGCAATCATTCAGAGCAGGCGTCGCTGTCCGACGACCAGGTCCCCGTGTATCCGACGATCGCGAGTCGCTTCAATGATCCCGGCGTCAATCGCTTGTTCGCCGATCTGTGTCTTGCGATCGAGCAACGACAGATCGAGCGTGGGACGTTGAAGAGTCCGTGGCAACCAGCACATCTCGGCTCGACGCAGTTCATTTCACAGGATCCGCTCGTTCCCGAATCGCGCACGCGCTATCTCGCAGAGATCGCTGCGAACGCGCGCCGCGCACGCGAGAACGGCGAGTCTGCCGTCGCCGCCGCGCGCACGGCTCATAGCCTGCATCGCGCGCTGGCTTCGTTGCAGGACACGCTGCTTCCAGCACCGTTGGATCCGTATCCGCAAAGCGCACTCGACGATGCTTCCACTGACGAGACACGCCGGCAGATGCGCGGCAGCTATAACCGAGCGCTAGCGACGATCGGAGCTCACAACCTCCAAGCGCTCAAGCGTTGGCCCGAGAGAGTGAGCGAGATCAGTCAGGCGCAGTACTCGTACAAAGTGCGCGACCGCCTGATCACTGGCGAGAACTACGCGGAGACGCTGTCCGGCACCGCGGTCCCGAAGCTGTGTGCGCCACAATCGACCGACTGGGGTGAGATTCTGCGGTTCATTCTCAACGAGAATCTTCCGGGCAGCTTCCCATACACCGGCGGTGTCTATCCGTACCGTCGCGTCGAAGAAGAACCGATTCGTATGTTTGCGGGGGAGGGCGGACCCGAGCGCACGAATCGCCGCTTCCATTACCTCGCTCGAGGCCATCGGGCGACGCGGCTCTCGACGGCGTTCGATTCCACGACGCTGTACGGAGAAGATCCCGATACGCGGCCGGATATTTTCGGGCGCACTGGCAACTCGGGCGTATCGATCGCGTCGCTCGATGATATGAAGCGGCTCTACTCGGGCTTCGATCTTTGTGCCTCGACGACATCGGTCTCGATGACCATCAATGGTCCCGCGCCGATGATCCTTGCGATGTTCATGAACGCGGCCATCGATCAGCGCGTCGAGCAGTTCCTGCGTTCGTCAGGTCGCTGGTCGCAAGCGGAGCAGCGGATTGGCGAATTGCACGCCGCGATCCGCGCGCGCGGCTGCGAAGTGCCGAGCTATCGCGGCGAGCTACCGAAAGATCATGATCGGTTCGGTCTGGCGCTGCTCGGCATTTCCGGCGAAGACCTCGTCGGGCGTGGGCTGTCGCGAGAAGAGTACGAACGCATCAAGGCGGAGGCGTTGTCACGGGTCCGCGGCACCGTACAAGCGGACATCCTCAAGGAAGATCAGGCGCAGAACACCTGCATCTTCTCCACCGAATTCGCGCTGCGGATGATGGGCGATGTACAGCAGTACTTCATCGATCATCGAGTCCGTAACTTCTATTCCGTTTCAGTCTCGGGTTATCACATCGCGGAAGCGGGAGCGAATCCGGTGACGCAGCTCGCGTTCACGCTCGCGAACGGGTTCACGATCGTCGAGTACTATCTCGCGCGCGGCATGCAGATCGACGAGTTCGCACCGAACTTGTCGTTCTTTTTCTCGAATGGCATGGACGCCGAATACGCCGTCATCGGTCGTGTCGCGCGCAGGATCTGGGCGCGCGCGATGCGGGATCTGTACCAGGCTGGGCCGCGCAGTCAGATGCTGAAGTATCACATCCAGACGTCGGGCCGCTCGCTGCACGCACAAGAGATCCAGTTCAACGATATCCGTACGACACTCCAAGCGCTGTACGCGCTGTTCGACAACTGCAATTCGCTCCACACCAATGCCTACGACGAGGCCCTCACGACACCGACTGAGGAGAGCGTGCGGCGTGCCGTTGCGATTCAGCTCATCATCAATCGCGAGCTCGGGTTCAACAAGAACGAGAACCCGTGGCAGGGCTCGTATCTGCTCGAGTACCTGACCGATCTAGTAGAGGAAGCCGTCTACAAGGAATTCGAGTCGCTTTCCGAGCGCGGCGGCGTGCTGGGTGCGATGGAGACGATGTATCAGCGCGGCAAGATTCAGGAAGAGAGCATGCAGTACGAGCGGCGTAAGCACGATGGTTCGTTGCCGATCGTAGGTGTGAACACGTTCTTGAGCGAGGCGGCACACGATGCCGCGCCTCGACCGATCGAGCTCATCCGCTCCACGGAGGTAGAGAAGCGAGCGCAGGTCGCTGGCGTGCGCGCGTTCCAGGCGCGCAACGCCGAGCGCGCGGCGGATGCACTCGTTCGATTGCAATCAGTCGCAACGTCGGGCGGCAATGTGTTCGAAGAGCTCATGAGTACGGTGCGCTCGTGTTCTCTCGGTCAAATCTCGCGCGCGCTGTACGACGTCGGTGGGCGATATCGGCGGAACGTATGAGCGTCCCCGAGGCCGAGGCAAGGTCACACATCACACACATCTGCTTTCTTCAATACGTCGTGGCGCAGCGCGGCCCACGCGAGCTGTCGACCAGGTACGCGACGATCGCGGAACGTTCGTCGGGATCGTTCGCGAGCTTAACGATCATCCTGTTGCCAGGGATGAGCGTGTTTGGATCAGCGATCCAGCGCTCCAGCACTCGCGGCGACCACACGATTTCTGCAGCCGTAAGCGCAGCGGAGTACTGGAAGCCGGCTTGCGTTGCTGCCTTCCGGCCGAGCAGGCAACGGTGTTGCGGCCCAGCGCCGTGCTCGTCGAGCGAATGACACGCGCCGCAGCGTTCCTCATACAGCCGCTTGCCTCGTGCCAGTTGATCGTCAGCCCACGCGCTCGTCCATACGAGACAAATGCAAAGAAGAAGGCCGGCGCACGCAGTGCGCCGGCGTTCAAGCCCACTCGCGCTTAGAACGGCGTGCGACAAGTCAGCCGCCGAAACTGAGCGCTCCGCTCGGAAGTTTGCCGCCGAGCGCTTGCGTCAGCGCGGTGTAGTGCATGGTTTCGTCCGCCGCCAGCCGGCCGGCGATCTTTGCTAGCTCGCGATCGGCGAAGGCCGGGACCACGCCGAGGTAGGCATTCGCTGCGCCGAGCTCGAGCCGCTGAGCGAGCGCGAGCACGTCCCCTTGCGACTTGATTGCAGCGACGTTCAACTTCGAGCTTTTCAAGTAGGCGTCCATTGACTGCTCCGAGGCCGGCGTGCCGCCGAGCTTGCGGATTGTGGTGGCGAGCGCATCGCGGTGAGCTTTGTGATGGCTCTGGAATAGCACGGCGACGAGCAGCAGTTCTTTCGCGAGCAGGCCGCTTTCGGCGCCGATCTGATACGCGGCGATTGCTTCGTGCTCGAGGGCGAGCGCGACGTTGAGGATGCTGGTGTCCTTGGGCGCATTGGCGCCGGTCACGTTGGCGAGCGCGTCGTTGCCAGCGAGCAGGGCGATCGCACCCGCCGACAGCGTCAGCTTGCCTGCGTCGGCCAGCAACGCGCGTCGGGAAACAGATTTCGAGTTGAACATGTGAATGACTCCTTGATCAGTGTTCTGTCAGCTCGCTTACGTTCGGGTGAGCGGATCGGATGCAGTCGACATTGATCGAGCGCATATCGCGCCCGACTTGGCCAGGACTGTTCATGCATGATCCCGAAGCTCGTCATGTGCGGGATCGAGACGATGCACGCGCCGGGTTCACCGTAATGCGCTTGCCGTGCGCGTAACCACCGATCAGAACGACGTTGATGCTCTCGACGATGGTTATGGCAGCTCGTTAGCGCTGCCACCAACGAGCACCTGTTGATAGAACCTAAGCATGCGTCCGAAGTTCTCGATCGAGATCCGCTCGTCTCTACCGTGCGCGGTCGCGATGTCCTCGGGGCCGAGCAGGAACGGTGAGTATCGATAGATATCGTCCGAGAGTACGACCATGTGGCGACTGTCCGTGATGCCGATCACGAGAAGCGGTGCAACGGGCGCATCGAACGTCGCGGCGGCGAGCCCTGCGACGAGGCGGTAGCCATTCGATTGCGTGCTGGCGATGGGCGAGGGCTCCGCGCTCGGACCCACGCGAGTCACCGTTACCGGTAGATCGCCGAGCGCGTCGCGCACGTGTGCGATGACGCTCTCGATGCTCTCTCCCGGCAGGATGCGCAGGTTGATCGTCGCCTTCGCGATCGACGGCAGCACGTTTTGCTTGTTGGAGCCTTGCAGCATCGTCGGCGCGATCGTGGTCTGCAGCGTCGCTGCGGCTTGAGGGCTCGCGACGAGCTGGTGGACCAGCATCGGCTCGAACAACCAGGTATTCGCGATCGCCATGCGCGTCATGAGCGGTGCGTGAGGTGCGAGCGCTTCGAGCATTGCACGAGTCACACCTGCATAGTCCGCGGGGAAGGGGCTGTTCCTGATCGCGACGATCGCCTGCGAGAGGGTGTCGACAGCAGTTCGGGTGCCAGGCGCGTTCGAGTGACCGCCGGTCGCATGGACCTCGAGCTGCAAGGTCACATTGCCCTTCTCGGCAACGCCGATCAGTGTGGCTGGGCCGCCCGTCACGGGATTGCTCGTGAGAGACAGGCCGCCTTCGTCTAGCACGAATTCCGCTTTGATCGCGCGGCTCGCAAGCCATTCCGCCGCTGCACGCGCACCGGCACCACCTGATTCTTCATCGTGCCCGAACACGAAGATCACGCCGCGCTCCGGTGCGTAGTCAGCTGCGACCAGCGACTCCGCCGCTTCCAGAATGGCGATGAGAGAAGTCTTGTCATCGAGCGCGCCGCGCCCCCAGATGAATCCCTCGCAGATCGCTCCAGAGAACGGCGGATACCTCCAGAGCTCGGGTTGCGACACCGGCACGACGTCCTGATGTGCCATGAGGACGATGGGTTGCAGCGAGGTATCGGTGCCCGACCACTCATACACGAGCGTGCCATTGCCGACGACGGTGCGCGTCGCGATCGCGTGAAAGCGTGGGTAGGTCGTCATAAGCCACGCGCGAAAGGACTCGAGGGCCGGTGTGTGGTCGGAGCCATCCTCGGAGCTGATCGTCGCAAACTGCAGCGCGGCGCTAGCGCGGGCCGCGGCCGCAGAAGCATCGATCGCTGGAACGCGATACGTGAGCGGCGTAGTGGGTTCAGCCTTGCTGACGGCGATCGTGCGCGCAAGGACGATCCCTAGCACCGGTACAACCATGACGATGAGTACAGCGACGCTGCGCGCGAGGCGGGAACGTGGAGCGAAGCTCGTCATGGAAACGGATACGAATCCGCACGGCTTTCAGATGCGTCAGTGCATCTGCTGTCCCTTCTCGCTCGTAGTGGTGGTTCTGGACGGTTGGTCCTCGATGCATTCACCGCTACTGGAGCTCACGCACCATGCACCTCCGCAACTGTTGGATCTCACGCTCATCCATTGCGGCCACTTTCCTAGTGACGATGTCAGCAACAGCGGCGGCAGCCGACACATCGATCGATGCTGAACCGATCGATCAAATCGTCGTCACGGGCTCCCATATCGAAGGCGCCGTCGAGGATGCGGCGTTGCCCGTGACCGTGATCGATCGCGACGAAATGGAGCTGCAAGGATCGCCTTCGATACTCGATGTCATTCGCTCGCTATCGGCCTCGCAGGGAACGGTAGGCGAGGCCAACCCTGGCGGTGTGCTGCTGGGAACCGGCGCGGTCAATATCAATCTGCGCGGTCTGGACGGCGGCAGGACGCTTGTGTTGTTCAACGGACGGCGCTTGCCGGTGTCGCCTGTCGCTCTGCTCGGCGTTGATGTGAATCTGCTGCCGCTCGCGGCGGTGAACAGAATCGAAGTGTTGAAGGACGGCGCAGCCGCGACCTATGGCTCGGACGCGATTGCAGGGGTGGTCAACTTCATCTCTGAGCGCGGTTTCGAAGGGTTGGCGATCGATGGCTCCTATACATCGATCGACGATAGCGACGGCGACTACTCGATGGATCTGCGCTGGGGTCATCGCGGCGATACCTACGATGTGTTGTTCGCGGCGGATTACCGGCATCGCTCAGAGCTGCAGGTCGTCGATCGCGATTTCGCCACGCCGCCGTTCGATCGCAACATCCCTGCGCAAGGCGGCTTCTCCGCGAGCGGCAGTCCGGGTGCATACGTGATCCCGCCGCTCACTGCTACGCCGAACATCTTCATCGATCCGGCCTGTGAGAGCCTGGGCGGTGGCATCCGCGCCGGCGGCGGCATACCGCAGTGTCAGTTCCGCTTCACGCAATACCAGAATCTGGTCGAGCGGCAAGAGGAATACAGCCTGTACGGCGAGCTCAACATGCAGCTCGGCGATTTCGCTGAGTTGCATGTTGATGCGTATTACGCCGCGCACGATGTACCGGAAGAGAACACGGCGCCGAGCTTTCCAGCAACGCAGGGTCCCGGTGCAACGACACAGATGCGGCTCGGGTTGCCCGTGGATCCAACCAACGCGCCGACATTCATTGTTCCTCTGAACAATCCCGGATTGGCGGCGCTGCTTCCGTCGCTCACGCCAGCACAGGCGAGCGCCATCACTGCGGCGCGCGTTGTGGCCGCGAACGGTTTGTTGTTCCGTCCGCTGGGTCCGAGCGGGAATCCGCTGTTCGAGGAAGAAGGTGTGCAAAGAGAAATCTTCTCGGATGCGCATCGCCTCTCCGTATCGCTCGACGGCAAGGCCGCGAACGTCGGTTGGAACGTGGCGCTCACGTACGCTGAAAATTATCGGCGCCTCCGCGTGCCCGACATCTTGACGGCAAACCTGCAACTCGCGCTCGCGGGCTTCGGCGGGGAGAACTGCATTGGCACCACTCCAGGCGCAGTCGCGAATGGTTGCTTCTTTTTCAATCCGTTCTCCACCGGCGTCGCGAGGAACGTGGTGACCGGTCAGCGCAACCTGCCGCGCGGCATGGGTGGCACGTTCGATCCCCTGACTGTGAATACTCGCGAGGTGGTCGACTTTATCTTCGGCGTGCAAGGCTCGGACGACACGAGCAGCGTGCTGGTTGCCGACCTCGTGCTGAATGGCGACACGGCGCTCCATCTTCCGGGTGGCACTGTGAGCTGGGCGCTCGGTGCGCAATATCGTGAAGACGAGCTCGAGCGCAGGCTGCTCGATCCGACGAGCGACGTCGCCCGAACGCCGTGCGCGGACTCGATACTCAATCCGGCGGCAACGTGCGTGCTGCCGAACGGTCCTTTCGCCTTCGTCGGCCCGCAACGCGAGTTCGAGATCGATAGCGATGTCTATGGCGTGTTCGGGGAGCTCGAGCTGCCGATCACGGATGCTCTGCAGGCACAGCTGGCATTTCGTTACGAGGATTACGGCGGCAGCACGGGTTCGACGTCGAATCCCAAGTTGGCATTTCGCTGGCAAGCGACGGACTGGTTCGCGCTGCGCGGCTCCGCGAGCAGCACGTTCCGCGGCCCGGTGCTGCTGCAGTCGCAGCCGAACGCACTGACGTCGCTGCAGTTCGTGCCGCAGTTCAGCACAGTCCGGCCCGTCGACAATTTCGGCAACCCGAATCTGAAACCCGAAGAAGCCGAGAACCTGAGCCTCGGCATGATGTTCTCGACGCCGTCCTTCGCGGCATCGATCGACTATTTCGACATCCGCCTGGAAGACAAGGTCATCCCGGAGAACGGGTCGGACGTGCTCGCGGCGTTCATCGGCAACGGTACGACGGCCATCAACAACTGCGGACGACCGGGCTTCGAGGCTCTGCAGGCGCGCTTCACGTTCCAGAACGGTGTATGTGCGCCGGCGAACATCTTGCGAACGCGTGCGATGGCAGTCAACGGACCGGATGAGGAGGTGCGGGGTGTCGACCTCAGCGCTTCATACGGTGTGCCGAACGTGTTGCGCGGCAATCTCATGTTCGGACTCGACGCGACCTACAACCTGGAATACGAGCGCGATCGGTTCTTCATCGAAGGCATTCTCATTCCGAGCGCGGGCGGACGCGACTTCGTCGGCACGCGTGCCGGTTTTCAGAGTCTGCCCGAGCTGCACGGGTCATTGTTCGTGCAGTACGCGACGGGAGGACACAGCGTTCGCGTGACGGGCCGTTACCTCGACGGCGTGACTGATTTGCGGGAGACAGCACGCAACAGCGACGGCTCGCTGCACGAGATCGCGTCCTACTTCACGACGGACGTCGTGTATCGCCTCAGCTTGCCTGAGGAGTTCGCGATCACCGTAGCGGCGTTCAATGTGGCCGATCGCGATCCGCCGGCGGTGCGGCTGACTGACTACAACTACGATCCATCCTTCGGCAACCCGGTGGGCCGCGTGTTCAAGCTGGGTCTCGCAAAGCAATTCCGCTAGGAGACCGCGCATGATCAAGAGGCAATTGTTTGCAGGGTTCCTCGTATTGGTGGCGAGTTGCCTATCGAGCTGCGGGAGCAGTCCTGCTCCGTCTGCCGCTGGACAGATCGATCATGTCATCCTCGGAGTGGCTGATCTCGATCAGGGCATCGCGCAGCTCAGCGACTTGTGCGGAGTGATGCCGGTCCTCGGCGGCAAGCACGAGCACACCGGAACACACAACGCCCTGCTGTCGACAAGCTCACACGCATACCTCGAGGTACTCGCACCACAAAGAGGAGTCGAGCTATCGCGCGAACTGGAGCCGCTACGCGCATTGGCCAATCTCACCCCGGTCGGCTGGGCCGTCGCGATCGAGGACGCAGAGCTCACGATGCGCCGGCTCCGAGCGGCGGGTTATAGCGTCAGCGAGCTGCAGGAGGGATCTCGGCTCACTCCTGAGGGGAGCGTCATTCGCTGGCGTGCCTTTCAGTTGACCACGCCGGGCCTCGAGATTGCACCCTTCTTCATCGAGTGGGATGCGGCTTCTGCACACCCTTCCGAAACTGCACCAGAGGGATGCTCCCTGGAGTCTCTCGAGCTGCGTACGCCACACGATGAAGCGTTACGCCGCCTGCTGAGCTTGTTGCAGTTAGAAAGCCGCGTCGTTCGAGCGGACGCTGCACAGCTGGTCGTGACTTTGAAGGGGCCGCATGGGCCCACGACACTCGGTCGAGCGCCTGATCGTGGACGATAGGTCAGCCCTCGCAAAACACCCGCTACCTCTCTGAAGGTGCATCCGGGACGACGTCGCGACCGTAGTGTCTGCGCTTGGCTGTCGTGTGACTGACTGCTCGCGATCAGCCTCACGCTGAATTCAAACAACTCACCGCAAACATCCCACGTAGCTTCCTTAGAGCGTGAATCGCATGAATCTGTTCATCACGAAACCCATCTCGCCGAGCGCTCATGTCGCCGCCGGCAAACCTGCGGAAGGAACCGACCGAGGCGAAGCCACGCTCAAGCGCGTTCTCAATGCGCGGCAGCTCCTGCTGCTCGGCATTGGCGGCGTCATCGGTGCAGGCATCTTCGTACTCACTGGACAAGCCGCAGCGAATCACGCCGGACCCGCAATCACGTTGAGCTTCATGCTCGCGGGCATTGCCTGCGCTCTCGCGGGTTTGTGTTATGCAGAGTTCGCGACGATGCTGCCGGTCTCAGGGAGTGCGTACTCTTATGCATATGCGACGCTCGGCGAGCTCATCGCATGGTTCGTCGGCTGGAATCTCGTGCTCGAGTATCTGTTCGCCGCCGCAACCGTCGCAGTCGGCTGGTCGGCATACTTCAACAGCCTGCTGCATTCGGTTGGTGACATCGTCGGGGTCGAGCTCGGATTGCCTGCGGCGCTCGCCTCCGCGCCGCTCGACGTCGTGAATGGACGGATCGTTGCGACCGGAGCGCTGATCAATCTCCCCGCTGTCGCGATCGTCATTGCCGTCGCCGCATTGTGTTACCGCGGCATCTCACAGTCCGTATTCTTCAACTCGATCATCGTCGCGATCAAGGTGGGGGTGATCCTGCTGTTCGTCGTCTTCAGCGTGCAGTATGTCGATCCGGGCAACTGGCAGCCGTACATTCCTCCTGCCGAAGGCCCCGGCCGCTTCGGCTGGGACGGCGTCGTACGCGGCGCATCGATCGTGTTTTTCGCATACCTCGGCTTCGACGCGGTGTCGACGGCGGCGCAGGAAACGAAGAACCCACAGCGCAACGTTCCGATTGGCATCCTCGGCTCACTCGCGATCTGTACGTTGCTCTACATCGTCGTTGCCGCTGTTGTGACCGGCCTGCTTCCCCATCTGCAGTTGAGCACGGCCAGACCAGTCGCTACCGCGCTCGAAGCGTATCCAAGCCTCTCGTGGCTCAAGACGATCGTGGAAGTCGGTGCCGTCGCGGGATTGAGCTCCGTGATGATCGTGTTGCTCATCGCACAGCCGCGCATCTTCTACGCGATGTCGCAAGACGGCTTAATCGGTCCAATGTTCGGTCGCGTGCATCCGCGGCTGCACACGCCGCATGTCGCAACCCTGTTTGTCGGCGCAATCGCATGCGTGCTCGCGGGAGTGCTGCCGATCGGTGTCCTGGGTGATCTCGTCGCGATGGGCACGCTGCTCGCGTTTACGACCGTGTGCGTCGGCGTGCTCGTCTTGCGCCGAACAAAGCCTGACCTGCCGCGCCCCTTTCGCGTACCGATGGCGCCGGTCATCTGCGTTCTCGGTGCCGCGATTTGCTTCTGGTTGTTCATGCGCGTCT
Organism: Pseudomonadota bacterium; assembly: GCA_023417315.1. Classification (GTDB taxonomy): domain Bacteria; phylum Pseudomonadota; class Gammaproteobacteria; order Steroidobacterales; family Steroidobacteraceae; genus Steroidobacter. The sequence goes on along the minus strand of JAEZFW010000081.1, from coordinate 11,500 downwards.
TCGAGGACAACCGGCGCTGGATGATTGCCTGGGTCATCGGCGGCTTTCTCATTTACTTCGGCTACGGCTACCGCAACAGCGCGTTGCGCAAGGTCGTCGCAGCTGAATCTCGGCCGCTTCGCGCAAAGGCGCTTCCAGAAAATCCGTGAGAGGAATCGAGATGAAGAGACGAACAGGATTGCTGCTCGGCGCGCTTGCGCCTTTGATGACGCTCGCCGCGAGCGCGAAAGTCGAGGAACTGATAATCGACGAAGTCGTGGTGACGGCTCAGAAGCGCGCCTCGGCGCTGCAGGACGTGCCCTTCTCTGTGGCAGCGGCGACCGAGCGGCAAATCCGCGACTCGGGCTCGACCAACATCGTGGACCTGTCGCGCAACATCGCGGGTCTCACGATCACCGATCTCGGACCCGGGCAGAGTCAAGTCGCGATCCGCGGCATCAGCGCGGGCCAAGTCGTGCGCGATCTGGTCGGCGGTGTGAAGGAATCGGTCGGCGTATACCTCGACGAATCGGCGATCTCACAGTCACTGTTCACACCCGATCTCGACCTGTTCGATCTCGAGCGCTTCGAGGTACTGCGTGGTCCGCAGGGCACGTTGTTTGGCGCCGGATCGTCTGCGGGCACCGTGCGCTACATCACCAAGCAGCCCGTGCTCGGCACGTTCGAAGGTGCAGCGGAATCGACCGGCTACAACGGCACAGATAGCGAATTCGGCGGTGGCGTGAAGAGCGTCGTCAATCTGGCGGTGGGCGAGACGGTGGCGCTGCGACTGGTCGGCTACTACGAGCAGATGGCTGGCTTCATCGATTCAGTGTATCCGGGCCGTCCGGTCCGCGAAGACGTGAACGGGGGTGAGAAGTATGGCGGACGCGCCACGCTGCTGTTCCAGCCAAACGAGAATCTCTCGATTACTCCGCGCATCGTCTATCAACAGCTTGAGACCGATGGCTATCCGCGCGTCGACGTCTACAACATCCTGGGCAATGCGTTCACGACGACCGAGCCGGCCGTGACGCCGGGCGAGCGCGGTCAGGTGACGCAGCTCACGGAAGGTATCGACGATGACTTCATGCTCGCAGACCTGAAGATCGAATGGGCCCTGAACGGCATGACGCTCACATCGGTCACTTCCTATCTCGATCGCGACGTCATCGTGCTGCGCGACGGGAGTCAGCTCACCGGCAGCGTCACGTTCGGCAGCTTCGGCGGCAACTCGGCCGAGACGCGCCTCAACTCGCCGCTGATCGACACGACGAACCTGCAGGAATTCAGCCAGGAACTGCGACTCGCTTCCGAAGGCGGCGGTGCATTCGAGTGGCTGCTCGGCGCCTTCTACCAAGACATCGATCGTGACTACGGTCAGAACCTGCCGACGCCGGGGTACGACGCGCTCCTGATCAGCCGAGGCATTCCGCCGAGCTCCTTCTTCAATGCGCCGCCCGATACGCCGTACTACTCGACAGTGCCATTCCAGTTCCAGCAGTTCGCGGCATTCGGCGAGGCGACCTGGCGGTTCACGGAGCAGTGGAGCCTGACGGGCGGCCTGCGCTACTACGACTTCGACGAAGATCGCTTCCTGACGTTCGCCGGCGTGTTCGCCGACGTGGGCTACACGCGGCAACCCGGTTCCACGAGCTCGGACGGCTTCTCGCCACGCGTCATCGTTGCGTACGAGCCGAACGACGACGTGCTGCTGACGGCGCAGGTCGCGCGCGGATTCCGTCTCGGCGGCATCAACGATCCGCTGAACGTGGGAGTGTGCACAGCGGACGACCGCGCGACCTTCAGCGGCCAGCCGAACTTCGACGACGAAACAGTGCTGAACTACGAGGTCGGCGCGAAGACGTTGCTGGCCGATGGCCGCGTGACGATCAACGCCGCGGTGTTCTATGCGGACATCGACGATTTGCAGGTCATCGCGGACGCCGGCTCATGCTCCTCGCGCATCGTACTGAACGCCCAGGCGGAATCGCTCGGCGCGGAGCTCGAGCTGTTCGCGCGTCCGACTGCCAACTGGGATCTCGGATTGTCCGCGACCTGGGTGCAGGCGGAGATCACGCAGACCCGCCTCACCACGACCGGCCAGCCGATCGCCGGCATTCGCGAAGGCAACCGCCTGCCGACTTCGCCCGAGTTTCAGGCGGCGGCGAGCGCGACTTATACGTGGCCGTTCGCGGCGACGCTGGAAGGGTTCGCGAACTTCACGGTCCAGCATGTGGGCTCGTCGTATACGCAGCTTGCCGATCAAGAGCCTGGAGTAGGGTGCGTCGGCTGCCCTGGCGCGCCGGGATTGTTCACGTTCGGCGCCCCGACGATCAGCAGCTTCACGTTCGAACCGGAGCTGCCGTCGTACGAGATCGGCAATTTGCGTTTCGGCGTCAAGAGCGACGCGTGGGAAGCGGCGCTGTTCGTCAACAACGTCTGGGACGAGCGGGCCCTCCTGTCGCTCGACCGCGAGCGCGGCTTCCGTGCCCGCGTGGGTTACTTGACGAACAGGCCGCGCACTTACGGCGTATCAGTGCGCTTGAACTTCTAAACTCCGCGGCACACGCGGTCATTCCGCGTGTTCCCGTCGATCTTGATACTTTCGCACAGACGTTCATCTCCCCATTTCGAGGACGTCTGTCTTGCTCGGGCCCCGATTTATTCCGGGGCCCTTTTTTTAACTGCCGTTCACGAGATCTACTCTGGCTACGGCGACCGCGCCCATGCGTCATGAAGCCGCGATCCGCACTGGCATCGACCGTGCGAGCGCAGGGTGGATCATGGCCGGCCGATCGTGCGCGAGTGCGCGAAGGCGACGGCTCATGTAAACTTCCGCTCCCCGCGCGGCCGTAGCTCAGTTGGATAGAGTACCTGGCTTCGAACCAGGTGGTCGGGGGTTCGAATCCCTCCGGCCGCGCCAGCAAACAAAAGGTCACCCTTGCGGTGGCCTTTTTTGTTTGCACGCGCAGCGGAGGGATATAGAACCTCCGAACCGGCGTGCTAGATGACCCAGCCTTCGCGCCTATCCTCGAGGCTGCTCAAGCTCTCGATCGCGCGAGCTACCTGCATCCACGTGCACCCTCCGGCCGCGCGGCACCGATCCGGACATCGCATCCTGAGCAACAAAGACGCCTACATACCGGCGACAGCTTCGGCAATCAGCGGCTTCAATGCCTGCTGAATCTGCGGGCCCAAGCCGCGATCACGGCGAAAATCGTCGAGCTCCATCCCAAGAATTGCATAGTAACCAGTCTCGCGATCGAGCCAAGGCGTGAAGCCGAACGCACCAGGAGACGATAGGATCGAGCAGCCCGTCGCCGGTGTCGCGCACTCGAGCCAGGCTGTGAGGCCGTAGCGAGCATGGAATGCGCTCGGCGTGTTGCCCATCACTGCGTTCGGGTAAGGCTGCACCGCTTGCATGTCGAAGATCTCGGGTGCAAGCAGTTGCGTTCCCTGCCACTGACCCTTGTGATAGACGAAGTGCAACACGCTCGCGTACTCATTCATCGACGCGCGCATGCCCCCAGCGGGAAGCGGATTGCTCGGAATCGGGCCGATGCCCTGGCGCGGTCCCGAGTAATAGGAAAACTCGGGTGCGAGCTGCAGCGGTGCCCGAATCTGTTCTTCATAAATATCGTTCCAGCTCGCACCGACGACGACTTCGGCCATCCGAGCTGCGACGTGCAAGTGCGTGCTGCCATAGTCAAAGCGAGTGCCCGGCGCTGCGAGCATCTCGCGCTCCGCGATGTCGTCGACGCACTCAGCCAGCGTGATGTTGGATTGATAGGTGCAGGAGTGTTCCGGCTCTAGGCCCGACGTGAAAGAAAGCAAATGACGCAAACTGATCTCGCCTTTATTGCCGGTCCAGCCGAGCACTTGCGCAGTGGTTGAATCGAGCGAGAGGTATCCGGCGTCGATGAGACGGAAGAGCGTCACGCCTGACACTAGCTTCGATGCGGATGCGATCGCGACTCGACGATCGGAGGAGAAGTTGCCGTACATCTGCTCGAATAGCTTGGTCCCGTCCGGCGCGTAAACAGTCAGCCCCATGGGCACGCCGCTGTCGAAGTACGCGCTGCGTGCAGCGCTGTCCACTTCTGCGAATGCGTTTGGGATGTCGGGTGGAGATGAATCATCATCGTCGCATCCCGCCGCAAACATGACCCCAAAGAGAATCAAACATCGGAGCGGTGCTACAGACATCATCTCGGCAACTCCATCGTCGTGGTTGATGCCGGATGTAACGCGACTGTCAGCTCGACGTTGACGACATCGAGCTTGCTATGGTGTGCACCGATTGCGCAGTCTTTGTCTTGTCTTCAATCAGCCCTCATGCTGCAGCGAGCAGGGCGTGCTCGCGTGAGAGCATCCGATCGCGATGTCGAGCACGAGGATCATGCGCTCTCCAACCGTAGCGATCGCACTAATGAGGTGCTCGTCTTCGCATCAGTTCGCGTGCGTGGTGGACGTTCACGCGCTCCGCAGCTCCTCCGCGTTGATCGGCAGCTTGCGGATCCGCTTGCCCGTGGCGGCGAATACGGCGTTCGTGATTGCAGGCGCGATCGCGGAGCAGCCAGGTTCGCCGATCCCGCCGGGGCTGTCGGTACTCGGGATGATGTGCACTTCGACCCGCGGCATTTCGTCGATGCGCATGATGCGGTAGTCGTTGAAGTTGCTTTGCTGCACGCGGCCGCGTTCGAACGTGATCTCGTTCCACAATGCGGCGGTGGCACCGAATACGACGCCGCTTTCAATCTGAGCGACGATCGTGTCCGGATTCACGGCCTGACCGCAGTCGAGCGCGCAGACGACGCGCTCGAGTCTCACATCGCCTTCTTTGCCGACAGAGACTTCCGCGATCTGGGCCATGTAGCTACCGAAGACGACCTGCGCTGAGACGCCTCGGCCGAAACGTCGCTCGGAAGAGGAGCGTAGCGGCTTGTCCCATCCGGCCTTCGACGCTGCGAGCTCCAGCACCGCGCGCAGACGCGGCGCGTCTGAGAGGAGGGCGCGACGATAATCGACAGGATCCTTCTTTGTGGCCGTCGCCAACTCGTCGAGGAAGCTCTCCACGACCCACACATTGTGTGTCGCGCCAACCCCGCGCCAGAAGGCGGTCGCGAATGGTGGCTCGTGCCGTACATACTCGACCCGGATGTTCGGAATGCGGTACGGCAGATCGCGCGCGCCCTCTATCGCATCTACGTCGAGTCCGTCTTTGAATGCTTCCGGCGCGAAACGCGCCATGATGGACGAGCCCGTGATGCGATGTGACCACGCGCTCGGCATTCCGTTCTCATCGAGCGAGGCAGCGAGTCGATCGTAGTAGTACGGGCGAAACATGTCGTGTTGAATGTCCTCTTCGCGCGTCCACACGACTTTCAACGGTTCCTTCATCTGCTTCGCAAACGCGACGGCTTGGGCGACATAGTCCGCTTCCAGCCGTCGGCCGAAGCCGCCGCCGATATAGTGGTTGTGGACTTGCACCTTCTCGAGCGGCAAGCCCGTGATCTTCGCTGCTGCGCCTTGGGCGAATGCGGGGACTTGCGTACCGCACCAGATCTCGCACGCGTCAGGACGAACGTGTACGGTGCAGTTCATCGGCTCCATCGTCGCATGGGCGAGGAATGGCATCTGGTAGATCGCCTGGAGCTTGCGTTGAGAGTCGCCGATCGCTTGTCTTGCATCGCCGCCGCCGCGCGCGACGACGCCTTCCTTCTTCGATGCGGCATCCATCTCGGCGACGATCGCGGCGGTCGTGAGTTTCGCATGAGGCCCCTCGGACCACGTCGGCGCCAGCGCGGCGAGACCCTGGTGTGCGCTCCACATGTGATCGGCCACCACGGCAACGGCATCGTCGAGCTTCAACACTTGGTGCACGCCTTTGACAGCGAGTGCTTTCGCATCCTGCGTGCTCTCGAGTTTGCCGCCAGGCACCGGGCTCGCTGCGACGGTGGCGATCTTCATGTTGGGCAGTCGCACATCGATGCCGAATTGTGCGGATCCATTGACCTTCGCGGGCGAATCCAGTCGCTTGTGCGATTTGCCGATGAGTTCGAAATCGCCAGGCTCTTTGAGCTGAACGATCGCCGGCGGCGAAAGCTTCGCGGCTGCGTCCACGAGCTGACCGTAGTGCAGAGTGCGCTTCGTCTCTTCGTGGATCACCGCTCCATTGCGCGCGATGCAACTGTCGGCATCGACGTCCCACTCTCGTGCCGCGGCTTCGATGAGCATCATCCGCGCTGCAGCGCCCGCGCGTCGCAGCGGCTCCCACGCGCCCCGGACCGAAGTCGAGCCGCCGGTGATTTGGCCACCTAGGAGCGGATCTGCGTAGCGGGAGTTGTCTGCAGGTGCTTGCTCCAGTTGCACTCGCGAGAGATCTACTTCCAGCTCTTCCGCAATCAGCATTGGAATCGCGGTGAAGGTGCCTTGGCCCATCTCGACCTTGTGGATGATGAGCGTCACGACCCCTTCTCGATCGATGCGAATGAAAGCATTCGTGTTCAGATCCGGCGCCTCACCGGTCGCGCGTTCTGTCGCTGCTCCGACCGCAGCCTCGGGTGGCTTCTCCTTGCGACCGCCGCGATCGCACCCTGGGATCGTAAACGCTAGAACGAGCGCACCGCCCGCCTGAAGCACCTGCCGACGCGTCGCGGAGACCGGAACGCTACGAATCATCTCGTTCATACGGAGGTCACTCTTGTGCTGGCCAGCTTGATCGCGGCGCGAATGCGGCTGTAGGTGCCGCATCGACATAGATTGCCCGCCATCGCGGCGTCGATGTCGGCATCGGTTGGCTGGCGATTCGCACGAAGCAAGGCTGTTGCGGACATGATCTGGCCGGATTGGCAGTAGCCGCACTGAACGACGTCGAGCTCGCGCCATGCTTCCTGTACGCTCCTTCCGACAGGGTCGCGCTCGAGCGCCTCGATGGTCACGATCCTTTTGCCGGCGACCGCTGCAACGGGTGTCACGCAAGCGCGAACCGGCTGCCCGTCCACGTGCACGATGCACGCACCACACATGGAGATGCCGCAGCCGAACTTGGTACCTGTCAGCCCGGCGACGTCACGCAGTACCCAGAGGAGCGGCATGTCTTCGGGCACATCGAGCGCGTGCGACTCCCCGTTGATATTGAGCGTAGGCATGGTCGGATTTCCGGGGTGATGGAAGCAGGAGGGAGGTATCAAGCTATATGTCTGGGGCAAGACATGGTTCCGATGGACGCGCAGAAGCGGGATGAGCTGGGCGGTCGAAGTGCGTTTCTCATCCCTGTTGGGAACTGGGGCCTTCCCAAGCGCTTGTAATAGATATACGCTTCAGCGTGTGATCTAAAACAGGTGCGTTATGCAAGTCGAAGTGGCCATTGCGCCGTTGCCCGATAAAGAGAAGCGGGTAGTGCTCGCAGTGGCAGTCTCGAAGTTGTTCGATAAGTGGGGTTTGAGCTCGGCGGACCGGCTCGCGTTGCTCGGCTTGTCCGAAGAGAATCGCGCGGCGCTGCAGCGCTACGCTAAGGGTGAGGCACTCGCCGCGAACCGCGACCTAACCGATCGGGTCGGTCACCTTCTGGGCATTCACAAGTCGCTCAAGTTGCTGTTTCCGAAGAACGAAGAGATCGTTGCAGGCTGGATTGCATCTCCCAATTCCAAGTTCGGCGGCAACACGCCGATCCAAGTCGTCCGTCGCTATGGTCTGCCGGGGCTCGCTATGGTGCGCGGCACGCTCGATGCAATGAGGGGCATGTGAGTGCGGAGACGTGTAGCAGTGTGAACGTGTAAACGTCAGATCGCGAATGCGCTCGCTTCGACGCGCTTTTCTGACGCCTACACGCCTACACGTAAACGCACGCCCACACATTCCCTTCAATGCACTACCAAATCACCGAAGATTCGCGGGGCGACTGGCATCGAAACATCGTGAGCCTGCGCAAGAGTGCGGACTTGTTCGCCGATCTCGTCGACGATCCCGCTCACGTGGCGGTGTTATCGGAGCATGAGCTAGCGACCAAGCTCGTGTCCGAGCCGCAGCCCATCATCTCGCGACCGTTCGAGGATGCTGAAGTCTATGACGCGATCGTAAATGCCATCGCGTGGCCGTTCGAGCATCCGGCGGCCTCGCGCTTCACGGCGGGTCGCTATGGAGTGTGGTACGGCGCCGGATTGATCGAGACGTCCGTGTACGAAACCGTGCATCACTTTCGCAAGAACACACTCGCAAGTGACATCGCTCGCTCGAGCACCAAACCGATCGTGCAGGAGCGTCGGGTTCATCTGGTTCATTGCAATGCCGCGCTCGTGGATTTGCGGAGCCTCACCAAGACAGATAAGCGGCTGCTCGATCCGGACGACTACACCTATTGTCAGTCGCTGGGTGCGGAACTGCGCGCAGCTTTCCAACCTGGAGTGATGACAAGATCAGCGCGGCATCGAACAGGACAGATCGTCGCAGTCTTCGTGCGCGAGGCGCTCAGCAATCCTCGCGATGTGTGTTATCTCACGTACATCCTGGATGCGCGGAGCGAGCGGGTTCGGGTCGAACGTACGCCGGGGAAGGCGTGGCTTACCATCGATTCTTGAGTGTCGAGACGGATCGACGCGTCGTCGTCACGACGACGTCGCCGCTCGAGTGATCCCGCCACAAGCGACGGTGCTCGAGCGCGAGTGTGGTGATCTCGGTCCGAGGAGTGTTGCTTGCGATCTGCTGGCACATTCCGAGCCAACGATCGCCCGGTGTCGTCCAGAGATACTCGCGCAAGGAGATGCAGATCCGCACGTAAGAGAAAGATCTATTCATCCGCCTCTTCTCTCGAGCTCGCTTCGGTGGACTGCGGCTCTCACCCCAGCCCCTCTCCCGAAGGAGAGGGGATTTCTTCTGGGGCACCGCCTAAATGTCACCGCAATCGATCGACGCCAGCCAGCGTCATGCGTGCTCAGAACGTGAAGGTCGCGACGAACGACACCGATCTGCCGCGGCCGAAATCGAACTCAGCTTCTTGGTAAGCGCCGCCGAGCGACACGCGTTCGTTGAGCTTGCGCGAGAGCTGCGCTTCCCAGAAGTATTCGTAGCCGCGAATCTCTTCTACCGCTTCGGGCCCTGGGTTGAACAGCAGGCCTTCTTCGCTGCGCAGTTTCCACCGCGCACGGCCGGCCTTCGGGGTGAAAGTCCAGCCTTGCGCGAAATCGAACTGATAGCCGATTGCGACGTACTGTTGCGCCAGGGAATACTCATCGGTCGCCGACCACCAGTCGAAGTTGCTCTGACTTTCTGCGCCGACTTCGAGCAATACGCCGAATGGTGTGGCATATCCGACGACACACCCGATGCTGAGCGCATCGACTTCCTCGCGCGCATCCGCGATCGTTAAACCTTCGTCGATGCGCAACTCGCCTTTGCCGAGGCGAGGGCTGATCTGAAACTGACCTTCGGCTGCGTGAGCTGTCGGAGCGAGCGCAGCGAACAGGAGCAAGAAGGGCAGAGTTCGCGTCACGAAGGGATCCTTCAGCAGCTTGCGACGATGATTCGAAGCTAGAGCGTCGGGCCGCGTGCCTGCAAGCCGATCCAAGCGAGTGTCGAAATACGGTACTTGGAGGAGCAGAAGGTGCGACTTGCGTGCGGGCGAGGACTTCCCGACGCGCGAGGCTCGCGCGACCAATCCATTGGAAACACGAAATACCTTGTTGCCGTGACCGCGGCATACACGATGCTCGGTCAACGACGGGAACGGCTGGCGCTGGTATTACCGCTGTAAGCAGCGCTCGTCAGATTCGTCGGCCTGCTCGATCTTGAGTTGGGTCGAGCGCGTCGCTTCTTCCAGTGGGGTGCCGATCGCGTTCGCGACTGCGCGCTGTGCATGGCTCAGAGCTTCGTCCAGACATCTTCTCTTGAACAACAGCTCGGCGAGATTGTTGTTCGCGACTACGTGGTGAGGTTCGATCGAGAGTGCCGTACGGTAGGCTTTCTCTGCAGATTCGAGATCGCCTCGTGCATGAGTGATGTTCGCTATCCCGAGCGCCGGCCAGGGGGATGCGGGCCAGTGCTCATGTGCGCGCGCGTACGCTCGAGTTGCTGCATCGAGCCGACCCGTGGCTTCGAGCTGCGCGGCGGCAGTCATGTATTTGTGCAGGTCTGGATTCGCTGGCAGTTGTCCAGGTTCGAGCACGACGAGCGCCCAGCGATCTGCGAGATCCCAGGTGCGGAGGAATCCGCGCTCGCTCATGACGAGTCGCTCGGTGGTGCCGGAGCGAAGCGTGAAAGTGCGCTCGTCCAGGTCGTACCCGATCACGACTGCGAAGTGCCAGGTGGGCGCAATTCGCAGCGCAAGGTTCTGCATCACGAGCACGGGGCGACCCGCAGCGATCTGTTCGATGAGGGAAAGCGGGCTCGGGTCGAGCGGATAGGCAAGCCGCTCGCGCGAACGTGTCGCGGCAATCAACTCGAGCGCGAGCGAGCCTTTGCGAGCAGGGAGGAAGACTTCAGGTGTCAGCTCATCCGGGGAGACAGCAACGTTCGTCGACTGAAGAACCGTCGCAAGTGCCGCGGGACCGCACTGATATTCGTCCTGCGGATGGAAGGGCGTTTCAGCGAGCTCGACCTGCCGGGGAAGATGTGCCGTGGTGTGTGAATCGAGCTCCGCGGGGCGAGTGGCGCATGCGGAGAGGGCAACGATCGCAAGCGTGAGTGTTGCGATCGCGCCCCGTTGTCGAGCCATTACGGAAATTTCTTGAAGATATCGATGACGCCGACGGCTTCGAGAATGAGGAGCACGACGAAAACAATGCCGATGACCTCGAGCACGCCGCCCGCAGGCGCGGACTCGATGTTCTGTGCGAGTTGGCTGAGCTCGGCATCCGTCAGGGCTGCAAGTCGTGACTCGATCTGCGCAGATTCGACGCCAAGCGCTTTCATCTGTTCGCGAACTTGATCGCGCGCGAGTACGCCATTGATCTTTGCCAGGTTCGCTTCACGTTGTGCGGCTTCGATTCCCGTCAGCGTGCCAATCATCTCGGCCTGTACGACGACGGGCGAGGCGACGCTCAAGAGCGAAGCGATCAATACATAGACAATCGATCTTTGCAGCAACTGCTTCATGTTCGATCCTCGATAAACATATCGATCTCCGTCTGCGATGCAGATCGGCGACCTGCAATGCGCGGGTCATTGTCTATTGTAGTAAGAGCAATGACCCCTTGCCCACTGTGCGGGCCGAGAGACAGCAGTCAACGAACGATCGAGGGAATGGAAAGGTTGCAGGCCCTCACCCGCGCGCTTCGCGGGCGGCCTCTCCCGAAGGAGAGGCGAACGTCCCTCACCCGCGCGCTTCGCGGGCGGCCTCTCCCGAAGGAGAGGCGAACGGCCCTCACCCGCGCGCTCCGCGGGCGGCCTCTCCCGGAAGGAGAGGCGAACGGCCCTCACCCGCGCGCTTCGCGGGCGGCCTCTCCCGAAGGAGAGGCGAACGGCCCTCACCCGCGCGCTTCGCGGGCGGCCTCTCCCGAAGGAGAGGCGAACGGCCCTCACC
>JAEZFW010000067.1 GCA_023417315.1 Pseudomonadota bacterium | reverse complement strand
GAGCCTAGAGCCTAGAGCCTAGAGCCCAAAGCCCAAAGCCAGAGCCCAGAGCCCAGAGCCCAGAGCCCTATATCTGTATATCCTGCTGCGTCGTTTCGCCTTCGTTGATGTCGACGGTCGCCGTTGCGCGGAAGTCGAGATCGTCGTCGGTGGTTGGATTCTCTTCGCTACCGTCGCAGGCGAGGGCGATTGTATAAGTCCCTTCAGGGATGAACTCGATGCGATAGTTGAACCCGCTGCCATCGAGCACGATGGGTGCGGTTGCGTAGGGTTCGATGCCGTTGCCATCGAAATCGTCTGGCGTAACGTTCTCGCCCTGGAACAAGTACATTGCACCTCGGTTCGTCGTCTCACCGTCGTTCAGGCACGATGCAGTGACGAGCCCTGCGAGCTCGCCGGCCTCTTCGGTTCGGACCGACCGCAGGACCGGTCGCAGCGTGTACTGATCGTCGTCGTCGACGCTCAATGACAAACGCAGATCGAGCGTGAGCGTGATCTCCTCCGAGCTGCTCTCGTCCTCTTCGACCGTGAAGTCCATCTCGGCGAACGCGCCGTCCTCGATCGTCAGATCGCGCTGCGCGCCGAGACCGTCGATGACGTAAGCGGTGTCGGTGGTCTGATCATCGAACACGAGGCGCACACCCGTGTATGTACCTTCCGGAAGATCTTCATCGCTCAGCAATCTGATGGGCGCGCCGCGTACGAACGTCAATAGATCAATGCGCTCGGCCTCGTCGAATGCGAACGTCTCCGTGGCGCCACTGCTCGTTTCGAATTCGATACCCGTAAATGGAGCGACGACCTGTTGCAGATCCGGATCTGCAGGCGCACCCACCGTGAGATCGGTCGTGATCGTGCCCTCGCAGCTCGCCAGGAACAGACTTGCCGCGATGCTGACATTGCGCTTGCGAAATCGCCTTTGGCCCGAGCTCGAATTCGAGGGCTCCGAGCGCACCGCCGCGAGTAGGCTCCGTGCTGCAATCTTGTTCGTCACGGTCGTTTGCGTCCGAGTTGTTTAAGGCCACAGTCTACACCGACATCTACCCAGTCCGCTGTTCACACATTGTGAAAACCCGGGGTGAATCCGCCCGTGACCCTTACCCCGTAGCGCGTAGCGCGGCACTACGCGTCTCCATTGACCACCTGATACATGGACCGTACTCCGCGCGGAATCTCCTTCTCCCCCACACCGCCAAATCCAAGCATCCAGCCGTGGCGTGGATTGCGACCAAGGTACGTGGACGATAGAGGCCATAGCCAGAGCTCGTGCGCAGCAGCTTTCATGCTCAGCTCGCGATCGCGAAAGCCTTTGGGCAAGGTGACCGAAAGATGCATTCCAGATTCCGCGCCGTGCACCTCGAGCTGAGTGCCGAAGTACTTCTGGATATTCTCCGCCAACACTGCGCGGCGCTCGCCATAGAGCGTGCGCATGCGTCGAATGTGTCGAACGAAATGGCCTTCTTGGATGAACTCCGCCAAGATCGCCTGGTTCAGGTCGGACTGGGTCACATCGATCGTCTGACGTACAGCGAGGAAGCGATCGAGCAGATCGGGAGGCACCACCATGTACCCCGTGCGCAGCGACGGAAACAGCACCTTGCTGAACGTGCCGATGTAGATCACGCGCTTCTCGGCATCGAGCCCTTGCAGCGAGGCGATCGGGCGACTCTCGTAGCGGTACTCTGCATCGTAGTCATCCTCCACGATCCAGCTCCCGTTCTTCTGCGCCCACTCGAGCAGCTGTAAGCGACGCGCCAAGCTCATCGTCGCGCCGAGCGGAAACTGATGCGACGGTGTAACGAACGCGAGCTTCGCCTTGCGGAAGAGTCGAATGCCCTCAGCGACGTTCATGCCCTCGTCGTCGACGGGCACCGGCACGAGGCGTGCTTGCGTGAGGTCGAAGACGCGGCGTGCGAGCCAATAACCAGGTTCCTCGAGCCACACGCGATCGCCAGGATCGAGCAGTGCGAGTGCAGCGATGTGCAAAGCCTGCTGCGATCCGCTGACGACCAAGATCTGCTCGGCTTCGCAATGCACGGCTCGAGAGCTGCGCAGGTAGGACGCAATCGCTTCGCGCAGCTCCATCCGCCCGCCGGGATATCCATACTGCAATGACGTGGTCTTGAGACTGCGTCCATAGCGCGCTACGAGGCGCGACCAGATGTGAACGGGGAAGTACTCGAATGCAGGTTGCCCAATGCTGAATGCGCCTTTGCCGAGCAACCACGGTGGCCGATCCAACGCGGGCACAGACTCGCTGCGCCGCGAAAGTCCACGCTGACCCGAGCGCACTGAAGTCGTTCGCGTCGCACCGGCCTCACATACGGTGAGCCTCTCGGGCAGCGAGCGCGAGACAAACGTGCCGGCACCTGTGCGTGACTCGAAGTAGCCTTCGGACAACAACTCTTCATACGCAGAGATGAGCGAGATGCGGGAGATGCCGAGCTCCTGCGCGAGCATTCGCGTCGATGGCACTTGCTGACCGCTCCTGATCTCACCGCTCAGGATCGCGTTGCGAAATGCGTCGTAGATCTGACGGTGCAACGAGCGATCGGACTTGCGATCGATGGACAAGATTGGCACGAGAGCAGCGGAGGCCTTTTTCATGCGGCCATTCTAAGTGGTCATACGAAACCTGCAAAAAGTGGTTATTTCTTGAGAACACTTTGGAGTGCACAGTCGCGCCCCAGCCACACTGGCGCGGCGAATGACTCGAGGAATGAAGCCATGACAATGAGAACGGACGGATTGTCGTTGCAAACGCAACACAGAAGAGCAATCGATGTGAATCCTCGCCTCAAGCGAGCTCTGTTTACGATCGTGGGCGGTGCGGTGCTACTGAACCCAGCGTTCGCGCAAGAACCGGCAATGGAGGAGCTCGAGGAGATCGTGGTGACGGGTTTGCGAGGCAGCTTGAAGGCCTCGATGGAGATCAAGCGCGATGCGCTCGGCGTCGTCGATGCGATCAGCGCCGAGGACATCGGCAAGTTTCCAGATGCGAATCTGAGCGAAGCGTTGCAACGAATTACGGGCGTCTCGATCGATCGTCGTAATGGCGAAGGTGCGCTCGTGACGGCGCGTGGCTTCGGCGCTCAGTTCAACATGGTGACGCTGAATGGGCGTCAGATGCCGACGGCCGACGCGTTCGCGAATGGCCTAGCCGTCTCCGGTGGCATCGCCGGCAATACTCGCTCGTTCAACTTCTCGAATCTTGCAGCGGAGAGCATCAGCGCAGTCGAGGTCTACAAGACCGGCCGCGCCGACATCGCGACCGGCGGTATCGGCGCAAGCATCAACGTCCGAACTGCACGTCCATTCGACAATGACGGAATCGTGGCGAACGTCGGCGCAAAGGCCGTCAACGATACGACCAATCGTGTCGGCGATGATGTCACTCCAGAAGTCTCCGGAATCTTCAGCTACACGAACGATGAGAAGACCTGGGGCGTCGGGCTCAGCGCAAGTTATCAAAAACGTGATAGTGGCTCCTCCGGCTCCACGGTGAATGATTGGCGCGTACAAGCGTGGGACGGGGACATGGATGTGAATCGTACGCGCGCCCCGTTGTACGTGAATCGCAATGACACTCCTTACGACTCCTCCGATGACTTCGTGGATGCGCAGATCGTCAATGCTCCTGCGGTCGGTCAGCTCTACGGCATTCCGAATGACATTCGCTATCACTTCGCAGATCGCGAGCGGGAGCGCACGAACGCGCAGCTCACCGTGCAGTTCGCTCCGACGGATGCCGTGACGCTCACAGCAGATTACACGTATGCATTGAATGAGCTCATCGAGGATCGCGGCGATCAGACGATCTGGCTGCAGCGCAACGGCTTCTACCATCTCGAATTCGATACGTCCGAACAGGTCGCCACACCCGTACTGCTTCGCGAGTACACGGGCGCTGGCAAGGATTTCGGCTACGAGCAGCAGCATCGCGAACAACAGAACGAGCTGAAATCGATCGGCTTCAACGCCGACTGGCAAGTGACCGATACTTTCAATCTCGCGCTCGATCTGCACGATTCGACTGCCGAGAGCACGCCCAACGATCCGCTCACCGGCGGTGGCGAAACCACTTTCAGTTTCGCAGGCCGTGTGCCGAGCCAGTGTCTCGAGAACTACGGCCCGAATCCCGCGGGCGGCGCGCCGGCGTGCCGCAATGCCTCAGCGTTCTGGACGCAGGAGTTTCAATTCAACACGGGCCTAGCCGTTGCCGGTCGCACACTGTATCCGACGCAGTTCGATGCTTATGCGGGCACGAACGGCGACTCGAACTTCTCGTTCGACGCCGCAACGCTGGGCTCGCAGATCTTGCGCATCTTCTACCAGGATCAAGCGACCGATCTGTTGCAGGCGCGGCTGGACGGCGCGCTCGAGTTCGACGAGGGTCGCTTTCAATTCGGCATGGAAACGCGCGAGCTCGAGATGCGTCAGCGCGGCTCGACCGCGAACATGACGCTGGGCGATTGGGGCGTCAGCGATGTCGGCAACGCCCCTGGGATGGTGGCGTTGTTGCACCCGTTCAGCCTCGTAAACGCGTTCGACGATTTCAATCCCGTCGGTGCGCCAATTGGCGGATGGAAGGGCAACGCAAACGAGCTCGCCCAATGGGCGCTGCAGAGCGGGCGGACCAACTGGACCGAGCCCTCAGCGACGGACGGCCAGCTTCGCTACAACCCGGGCTTCGCCGTCGACAACGAGATCGCGGAGGATACGCAGGCGTTCTACATTCAATTCGCGCTCGAGGGATCGTTGGGTGGCATGCCCACGAATCTGCTGCTCGGTGCCCGCTACGAACGCACTGAGGTCGAATCGGTTGCACACATCCTGGTGCCGACTGCGCTTCTTTGGCAGGACAACAATGACTTCCAAGTGCTGCGGCCTGAGCTGTTGCCCGAGAACGTGCAAGCCGTGAGGGAAACCGCGGACTATGACAACGTGCTGCCCAGCTTGGACTTCGACATCGGGCTGACTGATTCGCTCAAAGCGCGATTCTCGTACAGCACGACGATTGCGCGCGCGGGCTTCGGGCAGTTGGCGGCGGGCGCATTCCCGGGCACGCCGAACGGCTCCACGCTCTTCGGCGCTCAGTCGAATGCGCAGGCGAACAACCCAGGTCTCGTGCCGCTGGAATCCGACAACATCGACGTCTCGCTCGAGTGGTACTTCTCCGATAACGGTTACGTCTCCGCCGGGTTCTGGGACAAACGCGTCAAGAACTTCATCGGCAATCAAGTCACTGACGAGACCGTATTCGGCATTCGCGATCAAACCGCGGGACGTCGGGCGCTGGATGCGCTGCAATACTTGGAAGACAACGGGTACGCCGTCGACGACACCTCCCTGTTCACGCTGATGACGATGATCGAGAACCCAGGAACGTTCACTGACACGAACGGTACCTGGACGGGCGGTGCGGCCAATTACGATGGCTCGAGCGCGCAAGCGGTCGCATTCGCAACGCGTTACGACATCCTGCCGAATGCCGAGGACCCGCAGTACATCTTTGCGGTTTCGCGTCCGGTCAATAGCAAGGAGGCAAACATCAACGGTTGGGAGCTCGCAGGGCAGTACTTCTTCGGGAGCACGGGGTTCGGTGTGCTCGCGAATTACACGATCGTGAACGGCGATGTGGAGTTCAACAACGCAAGCGATCCCGATGAGAATCAGTTCGCGCTGCTCGGTCTCAGCGACTCTGCGAACCTGGTACTGATGTACGAGAACTTCGGGTTCACCGTGCGCCTTGCGTACAACTGGCGCGATGAGTTCCTCGCGAATGCGAACGTTGGCTCATCGCGCAATCCGATCTACGTGGAGGAGTACGAGCAGATCGATCTCAGCGTCGGCTATGACGTCAACGATCACTTATCGGTGGCGTTCGAAGGACTCAATCTCACGGAAGAGGATGTGCGTTGGCATGGGCGATCGAAGAAGCAGATGTGGTTCGTCGAAGACCAAGGAGCACGATATAGCGTGGGCGCGCGCTACAAGTTCTGAGTGAGTTGGCGGGCGGACGCGATGAGCGTCGCCCGCGATTTTTTCTCGAATAGATAAACTCTCGCAAAGCACGCAAAGCTCGCGGAGGAAGACGGAGAATGATTGTGTGCCTCAGAGAACCGGAGCTCCGACGAGTCGGTAGCATTCTGCTCGCCGCGACGACTGCGATCCTTGGAGTGCTCTCCATCGTCACGGGCGATTTCGCTTACACCTGGCAACCGGTACCCGATGCGCTACCGGCACGCGCGCTCGCCGCTCGAATCAGCGGCGTAGTGCTCGTGATCGTGAGCGCTCTCTTTCTGATGCCGCGCACAGCCCGGCGCGGTCTAGTGGCGATGACAGGTATTTTCGCGGCGTGGTTGCTGGTGCTCCACGTTCCGAGACTCCTCACAGGCGCGAACTGGCTCGGGTCTTTCGAGTTCTTGCTTCCGCTCGGCGCGTGTCTTGCGCTCATGGGAACGACTCGCGATGACCCCACCAGTGCGAGTGCACCTAGGCTCCTGAACGCGGGCAGACTCGTCTCAATCGGCCGGATGTGTTTCGGAGTCGGATTGATCGGATGCGGGGCGTCGCACTTCGTCTATGCGCAGTTCGCGGCCGAGATGATTCCGGAATGGATACCCGCGAGGCTCTTCTTCACATATCTGACCGGTGTCGGGCATATCGCGGCCGGATTGAGCTTGATCGCCGGTGTGTGGATGCGACTATCGACGGCGTTGCTGTGCTTCATGCTGGCGTGCTTCGTACTGCTCCTGCATGTCCCACGCGTACTGGCAAATCCAAATCGCTACGAATGGACGATGTTGATCGTGGCGACGCTGTTCAACGGCGCAGCTTGGTTGATCGCCGCCGCAGTACGATCTGGCAGCACCGCACATGTCCAGGTCGGACTCCGAAGAGGACGAATTCCTTTGACGGGATCAACAGGATGAGCCTTTCTTCTCTTCGGCTACGCCGCTCGCGCCAATAACGTCTTCATCTTCTGCAACATCGGTGCGACGACCGGGACGGTCAGCATCGTGCTTGCGACTGCCATCAAGAGCAGCGCAGTGAACGTCTCGCTCGTGATGATATGTTTGTCGAGCAGCACGTTGGCGAAGATGATCATGATCAACGCCTTCGTCTGCAACAACCAGCCGATGAGGGAAGCCTCGCCAGGCTCCCATTTGAGAACGCGGCCGGCGACATGTGTGCCGACGAGCTTGCCGACGACCGATGCCACCAGCAGGATGCCGGCGACGAGAAACACTGCCTGACTACCGAGCGTCCAGTTCGTGCGCAGCCCTGTGCTCAAGAAGAACACTGGCATCACGATGAGCAAGACATGATGTCGTAACAAATCCATTTGTCGCTGATTGAACCAAGCGCTCTCCATGACGGCGCCGGACAGAAATGCGCCGACCATATAGTGCAGGCCGCACCAATCCGCACCGAGCCCACACACCGCAAGCCAGATCAATCCGACGTACCAGCGATCGTTCTCGGGGATGCGCTGCATCAGCTTGCGAAATACGAAGGCCGCGACCGCGAATGCGAGCAGGAAACCGATTTGTCGACCGACGCGCGTCCAATCTAGGAGGATCAATGCGAGCACACCCCAGATTGCAATGTCGTCCATGCTCGCGTAACGCAGGATGCGTTGGCCGATCGGCTGACGAAGAATCGTCAGTTTCTCCATGAGCAGAATCAGAATCGGCAACGCGGTCACGGCACACGCCATCCCGACGCCTGCGACAAACTGCCACGTCTGTGCTTCGCGGCCCACCCATCCCGGATGAGCGACGAGCATCGCTGCCGCAATCGAACCCAGCAGTAACGGGCTCCCGAGCGCAAGCCCAGCCGTGATCGTGGTTTCCCCTCGATGCCTCCACGCGGCGCCGAGATCGAGCTCGATGCCTGCGATCCACACGAAGATCATCACGGCCCACCAAGCCACACCATTGAGTGCCTGCACGACAGAGGGCGTGAATACGAACTGGTAGTACTCGGGAAATGCTGCTCCAAGCACACCAGGTCCGAGCAGGATGCCCGTGATGATCTGCACGACGACGAGCGGCGCGTAGTAATCCGTGCGTGCCAGGCGCCAAATCGAGTACGGGACCGCGAAGATCAGAATCATCGCGATCAAGAAAACTTCGGTCGTGCTCATGGCCGTTACGCGAACCCACGGGCTTGTTTGATCATCTCGTACGCCGTGTTGATTTCCCGCGTTCGTTCTTCTGCGAGCTCGCGCATGCTCTCCGGCAGCCCCTTACCCGCGAGCTTGTCTGGATGATTCTGACTTATCAAGCGGCGATACGCCTGTTTGATCTGTGCATCCGTTGCCGACGGTGTGAGCCCGAGTGCCGCGTAGGCATCTTCGAGCGCGGATTTCGGCGGCGCGCGTCCGGGTGACGGCCCGCGACCGCCTGCGCGCAGCAAGGCTTCGAGTTGAGCGACGTCGGCTTCGCTCAAGCCCAACAAGCGCGCCACGCGCACGAGCATCTGGTGTTCCGCTGGATGCACGTTGCCATCGCCTGCGATGGCGGAGATCTGGATCTGCAGGAACATGATCATCAAGACGCGCTGTCCATGACAGACGCTTGCGAACGTGCGCACTTCATCGTCCAGATCGAACTCAGGCGCCTTGCCCCGATTGAACGCCGCCTTGGCCCGCTCGCGCTGCTCACCCGAAAGCTGCAGACGCGTGAACATTGCCTCGGCGGTGGCGATCTCGTCGCGAGTCACGACGCCGTCCGCCTTGCACAGCGCGCCCATCACGGCGAATGTCGATTCCAAGAACTGCTGCTGAACGCTCGCGAGCCGTTTCATCAAGACGTTCCGCTGCAACCAGGTTGCAACGACGCCGATGACTGCACCGATCAACAGGCCGCGCGCGCCACCGAAGATCAAACCGAGAATTGCGAAAAGGAAGACCAACGACATTCGAACGTCCCAAACCGGAGGAACGCGAGAAGGTACGGGAAACGGGCCCGAGGCGGAAGACTCGGCACGGCGTGCCTGCGCCAGGAAAGCCGCACTATCGACGGCAAGTGAGCCTACAGCACGGTGTGCTTACGGCAGGAAAGCCTAGAGGCAAGAAAGCCTATCGGCAGGACAGAAGGGACATCAAGATCGATGATTACGCCGCTTCTGGGTTCGTAGCGACTAGTACACGGAACCCAATCCATCTCTGACTTGCCGGCAGGCTTTCTTGCCGTCGCGCGCACGGCTTTCCTGCCGTTAGTCTTTCTTGCCGCAGGTTCGCGAACTCGCGAACCGAAGGCTGGCGTTGGCGCCATGCCGACTTGCCGGAAGGCTCTCTTGACGTCGATAGTGCGTCTTTCCTGCCGACAGGCTTTCCTGCCGTAGGCGCACAGCGCCGAAGGCTTTCAGCTAACCCAGATCAGCCGCAGAACCTATACCGCCGGTCCGCGAACCTCACGACATCTCCATCTTTCAACGTCTGCCTCTTGATGGGCTGCTCGTTGACGAATGAGCCGTTGATGCTACCGACGTCGAAGATCACGACGCTGTCTTCGCTCACGAGTAGGCGAGCGTGGTCGCGGCTCACGAGGACGGAAGGAACGCAGATGTCGGTGTCGCGTGTGCGGCCCACGGTCATCACTTTGCGGTCGAGAACTAATGGCGCGCTGCTGTCGTCAAGCGGCATGAGGGTCGCCGGGTTCGCGATATCGAGGGGCTCGGACGATTGCACGGGGCGAGTACGCGGTACGGAGTCGCCGGCAAACGCTGTGAGGCTCATGCGCTCGGCGGCCTGCGCTTCGAGCGTGGCGATCTGTTGCGCTTGTTGCTCGGCACGCTTCGACATGTCTTCGACGCTGCGTCGAGCTTCTGCGAGTTGAGCGATGAGAACGCGGCGTTCTTCCTGCACGCTCTTCAGCTCCTTGCGCGCATCCGCGAGCCAACCATCGCGCAAGCGAAGGGCGCGTTGCAGGTCTTCCTGCTCGCGTTGTTGCCGAGCAATCTCCGCGCGGTTGGCGGCCAGCTCGAGCGCTTGTATCTGCACCAGCTCCATCGGATCGCTCGCGGCGTTGGCAACGGTCGCCGGGTTCGCCCGCACGGCTGTGGAGCTCGGCTTAGTTTCCAGCAACGCTTCGATGGAGTCCGGCACGACCCCTGAGTCGACACCGGTAGCATCGAATGAAACGTAGACGGTGTGATGAGCTTCGTCTTCGGCGCTTGCGTCTTCGACTTCGATGACGGGTGGGTTGTGCTCGGGAATGAGGGGCAGCGGTTGCGTGCGGTCGATTGCCGGCAACGATTCTGGAGATACAGCCATACAGGGGGTCCCGCCCAGGTGTCCGTGTGCGGCGGATGATGCGCTCCACGCAAGTTTTCTGACGTGTCGCGAATCACGGACTCGACGCATACCGCAATCTGTGAAATCGCAGTGCGGAACAATGTGAACCTGGTAGTGGACGTCACAGTGATCGCAACAGCGATCTGCACTCTTATGAATCAGTGGCGATCGAGCGCAACGTCTTGCGTGCGGAGCGGGTTACCCGAGCGGACATAATCGTCGATCTGCGCAAGAGACCCAGGCGGTACCCGGCCGATCGCGATCGACCGCTCATTGCAGCTCTCGTTTGAACTCTCGGTAAGTACGCAGAAAATCGCGCCGCATTGCGACATGCAGTCTGGCGCGCCCGAAGCGCCGGCGTGTACTGGAACTCCCACACTCGATGTGCGTTTCCATCTCGCAAGAATGCGCGGGAAATCTGTCCTTTCAGGTCTTGCAGAGAGAGCTCCAAGGGAGGGCTCATGGGTATCGAGCGCGTGCAGTTCGCCGAAGATCCGAGGCCGCAGCGTCGCACCTTTGCTGCTCGTTCCGAGCCATTCGACACCTACTGGCAGGGCACGCGCGATCTGACGAAAGGGTTTCGCGATTTCGAAATCTACTATCGCGCCAACTACCTGCCTAGGATCCCAGCCGATCGCAATATTTCAATTCTGGTATTGAGTTGCGGCCCGGGCTATTTGGTCAACGCTCTGCAACGGGCAGGCTATACGCGCGTGCTCGGTGTGGATTCGGATCCAGCCAAGATCTCGCATGCCTTGGATCGCAAACTGCCCTGCCGAGTCGAGAGTGCGTTCGATCACTTGGCGAGCCATCCTCGTGAGTACGATTTGATCATCCCGGAGCAAGAGCTCAATCACCTGACGGTCGCGGAGACGATCGAGTTTCTCGAGCTCTGTTATGCCGCGCTCATGCCGGGTGGCCAGGTGCTCGTGTACGCGATCAACGGAGCGAATCCGATCGTCTCGCCGGAGCATATCTCTCACAACATCGACCATTTCTATAACGTGACGGAACACAGCCTCGCCCAACTCTTGCTGCTCGGCGGCTTCCAACGCATCGAGCCGTTTGCCTGCAAGTTGTATGTGTTCTGGGACCGCCCCTTGAACTACGTCGGATGGGCGATCACGAACGCCTTGGAATGCGTGCTCCGCGTCATCTTCCGCTTGTACGACAGCCGAGTGCACATCATGTCCAAGCGGATCGGGGCCGTGGCATTCCGACCCCTCGCGGCCTGAGGCTTCCACCTCCGAGCAGAACGCATGAGCTCTCCGAGCCAGGTCGTCTCGATCAAGCGCGCTGTAAAAGCGGCGATCGCGCTGTTGCTCATCGCGGTGCTGGTTCGAGGTGTCGATTGGTCGGAGGCGCAGCGCGTACTGACGAATCTTCCGCTATGGCCGTTCGCTGTGATCTTGGTGGCGATGGTTTGGGAGCTCGCGATCAGCGCGTGGCGCTGGCAGTGGGCACTTCGAATGCTGGGTCTCGTGCAACCATTCGATTATCTCTTCGAAGTGCTTGCGAAAGGGTACTTCATCAATAATTTCCTGCCGAGCGCGGTTGGAGGAGATGCTTATCGCGTCGTGCGCACAATGCCGGCGGACGGCTATCGGTCACGCGCACTTTCCGCCGTTCTCATCGAGCGAGCCTCCGGCTTGCTGGCACTCTTGTTGCTAGGTGCGCTCGCAGCACTCTCACTTTTCGAAGAGGCTGCCGTCGCGCGCTGGTTTGTCGGGCTCTGCGCTATGGGCGGTACGGCCGTGGTCGTCTTCGTGCTCATCCTTCGAGCCGGATGGCTGAAGCCCTTGACGATGCGCCTTCGGCATCGGTCTGCCTTCGATGCGCTCGAGCACAACCTCGCCCGGCTGCGCCGCGCTCGCAAGGAATGGCTCTACGTAGCCGCGTTCGCGCTCGTGTTTCAGATCACGTCCGTGCTGATCTTGTGCGGCATCTTCGCGCTGATTGGCCATCCCGTGAGCTTCAGAGCGTGCGCTCTCATGGCCGCGGCGGCAGGTATCGCTGCCGTACTGCCTGTCTCGATCAATGGGATCGGCGTGATGGAAGGCTCTCTCGTCGGAATGGCGGTCGCGCTCGGAGTCGACTTTGACGTCGCGACCATTGCGGCGCTCTTACGGCGGTTGATGATGATCGTTCTCAGCGTGCTGTGCGGTCTTGCTTTCCTCATGGATCGCGAGCTCGCTCCAAGTGCCTCGACATCGTGAAGGTCTGTCATCCCTATCAAGAACGGAATGCTTCTATGAATAGCCAGTTGTCGATCGTTCGTCCGCAAACGGCAGCTCGCCGCAAACTTTCGGCCCGTCTCGAGCCATTCGATTCGTATTGGCAGGCACCGGAAGACGTCGAGAGTGGATACGATTCCTTCGCGGCGTACTATCGCGCGAACTATCTGGGGCATCTCCCCACGGATCGTGCCGCACGCATTCTCGTCATCAGCTGCGGACCGGGGTACCTCGTCGATGTGCTCATCAAAGCGGGATACGCGAATGTGTGCGGCATCGACTCCGATCCCGCAAAGGTCGAGTACGCGCGCAGGCGTGCGTTGCCCTGCGAGGCCGCCGAGGCATTTCCGTTCTTGGCCGATGTCGATCAGCAATACGATGTGATCATTCCGGAGCAGGAGCTCAATCATCTGACCTACGATGAGACCATCGAATTCCTGCGCATGGCGCATCGTGCGCTCAAGCCCGGCGGACGCATCATTCTGTACGCGATCAACAGCGCGAATCCGCTCGTCGGCTCGGAGAATCGAGCGCAGAACATCGACCACTTCTACACCGTCACGGAGTACAGCATCGCGCAGCTCCTTTCGCTCGGCGGGTTTGCGGATATCAAACCGTTTGCCCTGAAGCTCTATGTCTTCTGGGGCAATCCGCTGAACTATGTTGGCTTTGCGGTCATCACGGTGCTCGAAGCGATGATCCGAATCCTGTTCAAGTTGTACGGCAAGAAGGTCGACATCTTGTCGAAGAAGATCGGGGCGGTGGCGTATCGGCAGGTGGGATCACCTTAGCTGCTTGCGCCTGGGGCAAGGGATCATCGAGTTCCGTACAGGCGGTCGCCCGCATCGCCGAGTCCCGGAACGATGTACGCGTGCTCGTCGAGTCCATCGTCGATTGCTGCCGTCCAGATGCGCACGTCGGGATGATGATCGTGAACGCGTGTGAGTCCGATCGGTGTCGCCAAGACGCAGACGAAGCGCACGTCGGTTGCGCCGTGCTGCTTCAGTCGCTCGATCGCGGCGGCGGCGGAGTTACCTGTCGCGAGCATCGGGTCGACGACGATCACGAGTCGATCTGCGAGATCGGTGGGTGCCTTGAAATAGTACTCGATGCTGTCGAGGGAGCGCGGATCGCGATATAGGCCGATGTGTGCGACGCGTGCGGAGGGCACGAGGTCGAGCATGCCTTCGAGAAGACCGATGCCTGCGCGCAGAATCGGTGCGAACACCAGCTTCTTGCCGGACAACATCCGGGCTTGCATCGTGACGAGCGGCGTCTCGATCGTCACTGGATCGAGCGAAAGATCGCGCGTCACCTCGTAACACAGGAGCGTAGCGATCTCACGCATCAGTTGCCGAAAGCCTTTCGTACTGCGCGACTTGTCTCGGAGCAACGTAAGCTTGTGTTGGACGAGCGGATGATCGGCGACATTCACTTCACGCATCGGAACGCTCCTGGTTACCAACCAGCCGAGCCGGCGCACGTCCTGTTGCGCGGACCCGAAGGTCGAATCCGGGGCCAGAGGCCACGGTTCCATAAAGTTTCTGCTGCGCTATGTCCTGCGGGTGTCCCGGGGCATGCATGACGCATCCCCGTCGCTGAGCGCCGGGCCAGACATTCGGATCGATACGTCTACTATCGATATAGTTGACAGCTCAAGGAGCGCCGTCTATGTTCCTACTATAACTATAGTAGAGGAGCTCTGAGTCCATGGCGGTGACTCTCAGCAATCGTGAAGCCGACATCATGGCCGTGCTATGGGAGCTTGGGCCCTCGACGGTCGCGGAAGTACGCGCTCGCTTGAAGGACGATCTCGCGTACACGACGGTGCTTACGATCCTTCGCGTTCTCGAATCGAAGGGCTACGTCGCGCATGCTGCGGAGGGGCGCGCACACCGCTTCTCGGCAACGATTCGTCAGAGCTCTGCCCGTCGAAGCGCGCTGCGGCAACTGACCGGTAAGCTGTTCCAGAGCTCCACGGATCTATTGCTGACGCATTTGGTGTCGGATCACAAGCTCACCGATGATCAAGTGCGCCGCATTCGCAAGATCCTCGACGAGAAGCCCAAGTAGCGAGGGATCATGCTCGCCGCCTGGATGTTGTTCGTGTGTATCGTGACGCTGCTGTGTGGCGCTTCCGCTCTGGCGGCAGAGCGAATCGCCCTGATCGTGCGACGGCCATCGAGATGGATTTGGGCAGGGTCCATCGCCAGTCCGATTGCGATCACATTGCTTGCTCAGCGCTCCACATCCGCCGCAGAGCCGCAAACGCTCGAGTCGCTTGGACTTGCGCGGGAGGTGGGCGAGCTGAGTGCGATCGCGGAGTCGCCCGTCGTCTGGATGGCGGAGCGGCTGACCGATCCGTCGGCGAGCTCGGGAAGTGAAACGTGGCTGGTTGCGGTGTGGCTCTGCAGCTCCATCGTTCTGAGTATCCATCTTCTGCTGACCTGGGTTGCTTTGCGACGGCGTTTGGCGAGCGCGCAAGTCAGTGTGATCGGCGATACACCGATCATGTTGACGGCGGATCTCGGCCCTGCAGTTACGGGCTTCGTGCGCCCGCGAATCTGCATGCCCTCTTGGATCGACGCACTCTCGGAGAACGTGCGCCATGTTGCGCTCGATCACGAGCATGAGCACCTTCTTGCAGGCGACACCAAGCTGCATGGACTTTCGCTCCTCGTTCTGGTCGCGATGCCGTGGAATGTACCTCTCTGGTGGATGCATCATCGCTTGCGGCTCGCGATCGAGATTGATTGCGATCGGCGAGTGTTGCGGCGGGGCTATTCGTCGTCCGACTACGGACGGGCATTGTTGGAAATCGCTTGCCGCGGCCCCTCGCGAGAGCTCGCTGCGATGGGCTTGTACGAGTCGGCATCGCTACTCGAGCGGAGGATTCAAGTCATGCGCGCTTCGAGGCGGAAGGCATGGAAAGCTGCGGTTGCATTGCTTGCGGTCACGAGTTTCTCGACCTTTGCGTTCGCGGCTACGCTGGATGCTCCGAAACAAACGCTGCAGGTGTGGTTCGCAGGCGATGGCGATTCGGCGCTTCCGCTCATTCCCTCTCCGGTTGGGAGCGTGATGGACGGTCATGACGAGCTTGCGAGCGCGTTGCGACAACACTTTCCGGAACTGGCGTCTGCGCGCGTCGAGGCGAATATCGTCGTATGGCTCTTGACGAACGAGCATGGAGCTGTCGCGCAAAAGCTCGCACAGACACTCGAAGCGACCGAGGCATTGGACTTCACGGACGCCGCGTGGGCGCAACGTGCAAAGGCCTTTGGTATCGACGAAGCGCACATCACCGAGCACATCGTTCTAGATAGCAACGTCGGTCCGAACCGAGTCGCCGTCGCCTGGATGGTACAACCCGGTATCACGCCCGCTTCCTCTGGTGGCCCTTTGATTCGACTCCCGGGCAGTGGAACCAGCATCGAGTCGCGTGTTGTTCGGACGGCTCTGGCGCATCGGTCCGTCATAGAGCACTTCGATCCGAAGGCGATCCGTGAAGGCACGCCTCACGACATTGAGCTGTGGTTCGTGATGGATGCGAACGGAAGTGTCCTTCGGGCGGGGCGCCGCGCAACGATCACGGATCCGGAACTGGCGCGCCGCGATATCGAGCAGCGGCTGCCTGGAGTCCGCGTTGCGTACGTTGAGCGCGGGACCGCGGTGAAGAATACGCGCGGAGAACGCGTGCGGGTCAGTTGGCACTGGTTGCAGGGCGATTCGCCGCTGCCGCGCGAAGACACGATTTGATTGAAGCCGATCCTCCTGACACGGGGTACGCTCGCCGCGAGCCCCCCGTGTACAGCCAGGGATTCGACGCTCAATGAATGCTGCCGCGCCAGACCGCAGCTTCGCGATGGAATTCGATCAGGGCAGGAGCGGTGAGCGTTGTCGAATAGAAATGACCTTGAGCCATCTGCACGCCGATCGAGTTGAGCGTCTTCGCTTGGTACTCCGATTGCACTCCCTCGGCGACGACCTGCAATGGCGAGCGCTTCAGCAGAGATTCGAGCCCGCCGAGCCAAGTGGGTGCGGGTTGGCCGGGTAACAGCTGACCGATGATCTCGCGATCGAGCTTGATCATGCTGAACTTGCAGCGTGTGAGCAGGGCCAGGTTGGTCCCACTCAGCATCACATCATCGAGTGCAAGACGCACGCCTTTCTCGGCGAGCAGATTGAGCGCATCCAAGCCGAGTCTATCCGGTACGCCGCGTTCGGTAATTTCGAGCACGATCTGGTGGACGCGCGCATCCAACCCTGCGCGCGTGGCCACGTATGCGAGGCCGCCGCGACCGAGGATTTCTGGGGGTACGTTGATGCTGATGTGCGCATCCGCGTTCTGGCGGAGCCAATCGCCGAGCTGAGTTGCCACAGTATCGAGTACCCAATACGTGAGCGTGCCGGTGACCGGCGTGTTCTCGATGAGCGGGATGAACGCGGCTGCAGGCAGCACTACGTCACCCCGTTTCCAGCGCACGAGCGCTTCCGCTCCGACGCAATGCGAGTCTGAAAGCATGACCGTCGGCAGGTACTCGACGAACAATTCGCCGCGGTCGAGCGCGGCGCGAACGTCCTCGGAAATCGCCATGAGCTAGGCGCTCTTTGTACGGATTGGCGCTCCAGTATCGGCCAGAGGGGAGGGCGGGGCCATACGCAAAAGGGTCGATGCCGAGCACTCATAGTCGAAGTGCGAGGTAATGTTTCTGCCAGCGATCCGGTCTTCACTGAAGCATCGCACGATCGCCCGGCGTTTGGGTTTCGGGTGATCGTTCTTACAACTCGCTACCGAGGAGCTTCGTATGACACGTTTGACCGGCCTGCTTGCCTTGATGATGTCGCTGCCGGTGGCGGCGGCCTTGAATGAGGGAGAGGTCGCTCCCGATTTCGAAGCGCCTGCATCGCTCGATGGCAAGGTGTTCGAGTACTCGCTCAAGGAAGCGCTCGCGAAAGGGCCGGTCGTGGTTTACTTCTATCCATCCGCCTTCACGGACGGTTGCAGCTTGCAGGCGCATACCTTCGCGGAGAATCACGCGAAGTTCGCGGCCGCCGGTGCATCGATCATCGGCGTGTCATTGGACAGCATCGAACGATTGCATGAGTTCTCCTCCGATCCCGAGTACTGCGCGGGCAAGATCGCGGTTGCGTCGGATGCGGATGGCAGCATTGCTCGCTCCTACGATCTCAAGATCCATGAGGCGAAAGCAGGGGCGAAGGACATGCGCGGAGTCGAAATCGGCCATGGCTTCGCGGAGCGCACGACCTTCATCGTGACGCCGGACGGAAAGATCGCAGCCACCGTCGGTAAGGTTTCGCCCTTTGAGAATGTAGCGAAGTCGCTCGAGATCGTGGAGCAGCTCGCGAAGAAGAACTAGGGTAGGCGGTCACCGGCCCCAGGGTAGGAATGACCAAATGATGGAGCCCTGGGGCCCAAGCCCACACGACATTAATCTCTTGTGAAGTCGGCGCCGCTAACAAGCTTTGACAACGCTTCATGAGTTGACGAGGACGTTCAGCTCGTCCAGGTGCAGGTTCCCCTCGAGCGTCGGCAACCGCGACGCTCTACAACTTCACGAGGGAGAAACCTATGCGCACTTTATTACGGTCGATATCGACCCGCGCGGGCAGCGCGTGCATCGCAGTCGTGGGCTTGCTGGCGATGAGTCCGAGTCATGCCGTCCTCGATGGTGAGCCGGACGGAAAGAGACATCCTTTCGTCGGGCTCATCGTTTATCAACTCGAAAAAGGAGGGCCGTGGTATGCGCCGCAGGGTGGCAACGCGGTGCTCGTATCGCAGCGCGTTGCGGTGACGGCGGGTCATGTATTGGAAACACCTCTTACCTTACTCAATTTTGGCGCGCGCCCAGCCAACATCGGCGTCATGTTCGAGGCCAAGCCAGTCGACCTCTCGACTCCACCTGACCTCGGCGCGCACTGGAGGGAGGTACCTGCATCGCGTGTGCACGTCGTCGAATCGGTCGCCTGGCACCCGGAGCTGTTCGCCTCACCGGAGGCGCCGAACGATGTCGGCGTCATGATCTTCAAGAAGCCCGTGAGGGGCGTTCCGGTCGCACGGATTCCCCAGCCGGGGCTCTTCGACTTGATCGAACGCGTTCTCGATCCACGTATCTCTATCGCTGGATTCGGAGGAACTCAGCCGGTGTTTCCCCCGCCCTTGGGCGGCGGGAATCGGACGTCCGGTTCTGCGCCTATCGTCGAGCTCACTCCAGATCTCGTAGTCACAGGAATGCTGAGCGATACCGATGTGAATGGCGGCCCCGGCGATAGCGGCGCGCCTGCGCTCGTAGCGCACAACTGGATGGTTGGCGTGCTCTCAGGGGTTCAATTCGCGGCAGATCCGTCGCAGCCTTCTTACACGATATTCAGCCGAACCGACACGCCCTCGGCTTGTCGCTTCTTAAAGAAGTATCTGAAGCTGAACTGTCGACGCATCTCTCGGTGATGTGAGCGCGATCCCGATCGATCCCATCGGTCGGGATCTCAGATTCAATCCATTTGAGTGGCTGAGTTGGCTGGATCATGCGTGGGCCGGTCAACCTTCTTGCGCGTGGGCCGCTGCTTTGACGGCCACGCGAACAGAGTTCTTCGGCACGATCTTCTGCCACTCGGCACGACGAGCATGGAGCCGTGCGAGCAGGGCGAGAATCTCCGCATCATCGAGGTATGGCTGAATCATGGGCTCGTGACGCACAAGGGCAAACGACATAGAAGGGCTGTCTGCGAGAGCGCGCAGATGCCGCACGAGTGCGTCGCGATCGCCGAGTGCGGCGGCCATCCGTACTCGCAGACCGTCAATGGCCGAGGGTCCGAGTCTCCATTGCGGATCCAACTGGATTTCGAATGCGCGCCGCAGTTCCTGCACGCGCTCGTGGTCGCCAACCGATCGATGACACCATGTGAGAATCGGAACCGTGGCAGGATCGTTGAGCAGGTTCAAGGAAGCGGGAAGATGGCCGAGCGGCTGTCGCGCGCGGATCAGAGATTCGATCGAGTTGGCACAATCGCTTTCGAAGTATCGAAGCTCGCCGAGTGCGAGCTGCGCGAGAAAGTCATCGGGTTGTCTATCGACGATCTCGCGAACCACCGCTCGCGCTTCATCGAGTCTGCCCTCGAGTAGCAATACATGAGCTACGTTGTACCAGCCTGCCGCGCTTTGCGGGTGGATGATCTGACACGCTTTCGCGTGATGAAGAGCAGCATCGAACATTCCCAAACCGGCGTAGTCGAGCGCGAGATAGCCGTGAACGGCGAGGTCGGTGGGGCCGAGCGTGACGCTGCGCGTGACCCAAGCGTCCCAATCGAGGGCTCTACCTTCGACAAGGGCAAGTCGGCCGCGGAGTTGGCTCGGTGCAGGATTGGTTGGCGAGACGCGCTCCATCTCATCCAAGAGCGCCAGCATGCGGTCGCGATCGCCTGCAATCTCATAGGTCGCTTCGGCGAGTACTCGTATTCCCAGCGGCCAGAGTGGATCGCTTTGATACGCCTCATCGAGCGCTCGCAACGCATCTGCATGCCGTCCTTGCTGCATGTAAACCATCCCGAGCACTCGCCTCGCTCGCGAGTCGGAGGGGTTGGCGGTCAATGCGCGCTCGAGCTCCCGCACGTATTGCGAGTACGGCGTGTTCGGGTGCATCAGGAAGGTCGACTTGATCCACCACAGATCGCCAAGCGCAGGATCGAGCTCCAACGCTCGATCGATCGCTTCGCGTGCAGCGCGGAAGAGCTCGGCGCTGTTGCCCATCGCAAATGCGCCCATCTGGTGATAGGCCGCTCCCAAATGCGCGTGTGCACGCGCGAATGCGGGATCCAACGTGACTGCCCGCAGGAACTCATCGCGTGCCCGCGATGCATCGGTCAGCTCGGGAAGGCGCGAGTAATAGAGGCCCCGCAGATAGCTCGTGTAGGCCTCTGGGTTGCGGGTCTCGATTTCGGCCACGGCAGCGTCCGGATGGTTACCGCTCAAAACGGTCGGCACCAGAGCGCTGATGACTTCATGCGCAATGGTGCTCTGTATATCCAAGACTTCATCGAGGCCGCGATCGTACGTCTGACTCCAGAGCGTGAATCCATCACGCGTTCGCACGAGCTGCGCCGCGATACGAATGCGTTCCGCGTCGCGTCGAACGCTGCCTTGCAGGATGTGCTGAACTTTGAGCTTCTCGCCAAGCGTGCGTACGCCATCGTGCTGACCTTTCGATGCGAACGACGAGGTTCGTCCAGCCACGCGCAGGGGCGCGACCTTCGCCAGGCTGATGATCAGCTCATCCGCTATCCCGTCCGCGAAGTACTCCATATCGCCCTGTGGACTTACGTCTTCGAAGGGAATCACTGCGATGCTCTGGAAGGATGCGGCGGGCGCGGAGGGAGACGGGGACGAAGCCTGTGGCGCTTGACTCGTCCGCATCCAAATGAAGAACGCGATGAATGCGAGTAGCGGGACGGCAATGGTTAGCGCGATCGGACCTCGAATGCTGCTGCGCACTGCGGGCGGCACGGGTGTCGTGTCGAGCTTGGGCGGCGGTGCGGTCACGTCGAGCGGTGCCGTGGCCTCCAAGATCCGCACAGGTGCAATGAACTGGTAGCCCCGACCCGGTACCGTGACGATGAACCGATCCCCGCTCGCGCTTTCGTCGAGCGCGCGGCGCAACTTATAGATGCACTGCGTGAGATTGCCTTCTTCGACGACGACGTGCGGCCAAGCCGCCTGCATGAGCGTGGACTTGTCCAGCAACTGACCAGGCCGCTCGACGAGAAAGAGCAGCACATCGAACGCTCGTGACGGGAGCTCGATCGCTTTCCCGCTGGGCGCCAACAGCCGCCGCTGAGACGTATCGAGTCTGAAGCCGGAGAACTCGAAGATTCGCCGATCTGCTGCGGCGCCCATAATCATTCCCTGTCCCTTCGACCAAACCCGCCATCGGCGTCATGAACTTTACTCCACCATTGGCTATCTGCAATTGGCGGTGAGCCGCAGGTGAAGCAGGGGCTCCGCGTAAGATTCGATCTCGGTTTGATGTTCCTTGAGAACTGTTCATCCGGAGACGATGAAGGGTGGCCGATGTTTCGTGATCCTAGTGCCGCGTTGGAGCCCATCGATCGACACAAGGAGCCGCCATGAAGCCCTCTCATATCTATCTCATCGCCAGCGCAGTTGTCTTCGTTGGACACAGCACCGCATCGGTCTCCGCCCCAACCTTCACTCGCATCGATGCCTTTCCGCCCCCATTCGGTTCGACGCAAGGCAGCGCTTGGGCTGATTACGATGGGGACGGTGACGTCGATCTGTTCGTCGCCAGCGGAAATGTCTTCTCCCCGACTGCGCAAAGCAACCTCTACGAGAATCGAGGCGATGGCTCTTTCGAGCGCGTGGTGAGCGGCCCGATCGTAGAAGATGCGATGGCCGCGTTCTCTGGCGCATGGGGCGATTTCGATGGGGACCAGGATCTCGATCTGCTGGTGGCGGCCTCGGTGGGCACGGACTTCAACGTCGAAGCGATCGCTAGCCCTCGTATCTATCGCAACGATGGCTTCGGACAGTTCAGTCGATATGTGCCGGATGCGTTCCGCTCGGATCTGCAGGCGCTTACGGCAGCCACGGTGTGGGGCGATTTCGATCGCGATGGCGATCTGGATGCCTATGTCGGCAACGATTGGGGGCCGAATCTGAGCGGAATAGGGGTTCCGAACCATCTATTCCGCAACGATGGTCATGGAATTTTCACTGCGGTAGCGGATCCCTCAACGGGAACCACACAGCAAACGTTGGCAGTCGCCGCTTCGGATTTCGATGATGACAACGATCTAGATCTGTTCGTTGCCAATGGAGGGGCGGGAGCGCCCGGCTACGCGGACGATCGTCTCTATATCAACGACGGCCAAGGTGGCTTCACGCCCGTCACCGATTCCGACGTCGTGCGGAGTGATGGCTGGACGGTCACCTCTGCCTGGCTTGACTATGACAATGACGGCGACTCCGACCTGTTCGCCGCGAATGTCTTCACCCCGCATTTTCTGTTTCGCAACGATGGCGCCGGCGGGCTCACTCGAGTGACGGAGGGAGCGCTCGTCACTGACGTTGGCGCGCAACCGCGTCTGGGCGTGAGCTGGGGAGATCTCGACAACGACGGTGACCTGGACGCATTCGTGAATGGTTCTTTCGATGATGCTCACTATTTCTACCTCAATGATGGAGAAGGTAACTTCACTAGAGTCGAGAGCGGCATCAGGAGCGTCTTCGTGGGCTCGAGCAGCGCGGCGGACCACGACCTTGACGGTGATCTCGACTTGTTCGTCGGCGACGGTGGTTTCGGCGATGGGCCGAGCTACCTGCTGGTGAATGGCGGATCCGAGAATGCATGGGTCAACATCCAACCTCGAGGTCGAGCGTCCAACACGACGGGAATTGGAGCGAAGATCCGAGTGACGGCAACGATCCGCGGAAAGCGCACGACGCAGCTACGAGAGATCGTGCAGCAGAGTAACTGGGGTGGGCATGGACCGCTCACGGCGCATGTGGGACTCGGCGATGCCAAGTCGATCCACGACGTGCGCATCGAGTGGCCCTCGGGCGGTGTTGACGTCGAGCGGCGCGTACGAGCGAACGAATATTACGTGGCCATCGAAGGCCGAGGTCTCGTCCTGCTGACGGAGGATCTGTTGGCGCGACTCAGCGAGAGAGTGGCTGCATTCGAACGCGACAAGACACTCGGTAGAGTGCATGGAGTCACACTGAGGGCTGCACTCGCGGTCGCATTGAAGCTCGTCCGTCTGGGGCACGAACGTGCTGCCGAAGCGATCGTCACCGGATTCATCAATGAAGTTGGGAGGTTGGCGGATCGCGACAAGCTGGACGATCGAGAAGCTCATTGGTTGCTCGATCCTGCGGCAACTGTGAAGAAGTTGATCAAGTAGCGCACGCTCGGGAGAGTGGACAAGGACGTCTCGTTCCGAATCGTCGAAGCAAAATCCAAGGTGCATCCACGCAAAGTGCGACTACCAAGAGAGGTCGACCGTGCAAGATGGCCACCGTATGACCTTGATTCACACGTGGACGCATTGCATACATAGGGAGAGATCTAGAACGCGACTGCAGCGAAGCGCGCGAGAATCGCTTACGCTTCTTTCGTCGACGCGTTTTCAGCGCCGTGTGAGACGAAACGGTCTCGTGCGTGGATAACGGATTCGATTGACGTCATGCGCAAACTCATCGTGATCCTTGGTTTCATCATGCTGATAGAGCCTGCTTCTGCCCAATCGGATCGTTCGTGGTCCATCGCCATTCACGGAGGCGCGGGTGTGATAGAGCAAAGCTCGCTCACGCCCGAGCAAGATGCGAGCTATCGCGCGGCACTCCAACGTGCGCTCGAAGCGAGCGTCTCTGTGCTCGAGTCGAATGGCTCTGCGCTCGATGCGGTTCAAGCCGCAATCACGCGCATGGAAGACGATCCGCTCTTCAATGCTGGTCGGGGTGCGGTATACACGAGCGAAGGCCGTAACGAGCTCGATGCCGCCATCATGGACGGAAAAACATTGAAGGCGGGTGCGGTTGCGGGTGTTACACGAACGCGGCATCCGATCAAGCTCGCGCGCAGAGTGATGGAGAGCTCGCCGCACGTGATGTTGGTCGGCGCCGGCGCCGATGCGTTTTCGTTCGAGCAACGCCTCGAGCAAGTCGATCCGGCGTGGTTCTACACCGAGCGCCGTTGGCGTGCGCTCGAGAAGTTCCTCGAAGAGCACAAGCTTCCGATTCCACCGAAGCCCATGGGCGCTACGGCCAACTCCACGATCGACGCGCTGGTGCACGACGAAGGAAAGTACGGCACGGTCGGTGCGGTCGCAGTCGATGTTCACGGCAATGTTGCCGCAGGAACCTCGACGGGAGGTACGACAGGCAAGCGTTGGGGCCGTGTGGGCGACAGCCCTCTCATCGGTGCGGGAACCTATGCGTCGAACAGTTCATGCGCAGTCTCGGCAACAGGCACCGGTGAGTACTTCATTCGCCTGACAGTGGCGCGCGAGATCTGCGCGCTCGTCGAGTACAAGAACATGACGCTGCAATCCGCCGCGAACGAAGTGATCCAGAAACGCCTCACCGCACTCGGCGGCGACGGCGGCATCATCGCGGTGGCGCCAGACGGCCAGATCGCCTGGAGCTTCAACACGTCAGGGATGTATCGCGCGCGAGCAGCGAAGGGGAAGGCGGCCGAAGTCGCGATCTACGATGAGGAGGAGGACGGCTAGCCCTCCGATCCGGACACTATCCTTCCGGTCCCCTCCCTTGCGAAGCGGGGGAGGGTTAGGGTGGGGGCGGGCAGAGGCACATATTATTTATGTGTACGACAGGTACTCGAGCTGCGCCCCCTCACCCGCCGCTTCGCTAGCGACCTCTCCCGCAAGGGAGAGGTGCCCCAGGGCCGAGAGCCCGCGGCCCGCGCGGGCGCCGGTGCCGGCGCCGGTGCCGGACTTGGCGCCGGTGCCGGACTTGAGTTATTGGAGTTTGACTTGCCCGCCGACACGGGATGGACGTCGGTGCCGGACGTCGGTGCCGGACTTGAACTATTGGACTTTGCTGCGGTGTCCGGTGGCAAGTTTGCAGAGCGTTGAAGGATCGCGGTTCAAGAACTTTGCAACCTCGGTGAGAGTGGCGATGCGTTGATCTAAGGCTTGTTCCAGGATCTGAATACGTATCGGCGTAAGAGAGCGCGCTGCAGATCGGGATCGCACGAGCTCAGACGAGACACCGCGTAGCGTGCAGATGCGTTGAGCGAGCTGCTCGAGCGTGAGCGCACTGCGAGGCTTGAGGGGCACGAACGGGATACTGTTGATGAAGCGATCCGATCCGAGGACACGTCGGTCCTCAGGGTGAGATTCATCCTCGAGGTTATCCACGTCCGGAGGAACGTTGAGGAAGCGCGCGTAGGCAGCGCGCGCTTGCGGCAAATCCGTGGAGAAGAGCGCAAGACCGAAATCCGTTGTGAGCCAGCCTAAACTTTCGCTGCCCAAGTAGGCACGATGCGATGACCAGGGGAACTCGGCCGGATCGCTCACGAGGCCGGCCTTCACTGGATTCAAATGGATGTAGCGGATCACCGTGAGAAAGTACTGGTCGACATCGATGAGCTGGGCTCGATACCGCCGCTCAAAGAGATGGCCTGTGGTATCTAGCCGTTTGTGCCGATAGCGCGAGTAGCGCATCGCGATTCGTTGCATCGCCTTGCCGAGCGGTTGATCCGAAATCTGGATCAACGCATGCAGATGATTCGACATCCAGCAGAACGCGTGGATCCTGTAACCGAATCGGCTCAGCACATCTGACACGATCGTATTCAAGGCACCGCGATCTCGCTTACTGCCAAACAGCGGCTCGCGATGATTGCCGCGCAAGATGACGTGATAGCAGCCGCCGGGAACGTGCAGGCGGGGAGGTCTGGGCATTCCTTGGCCTCGAGGGACATATGACGCTGAACGCACGCAGCGTAACCTGCCTCATGCGTGCCTGAGTGCAGCGAATCGCCGCAAACATCCAATAACTCAAGTCCGGCACTGAGCACGCGCTCGGCACTGAGCACGCGCTGAGCACGCGCTGAGCACGCGAGCGCCGCGCTACGCTGACCGGTGCCGGACTTGAACTATTGGAGTTGGATCGATGGCTGACCAATGTGCATCGATCCACGCGAGCCGATTTTTGCAAAAGTCCAATAATGCAAGTCCGGCACCAGTGCTGCAGAGCGCTGCTCGCGGTGCGTGCTCTTGTTCTGGCTACCGACTACGCTGAAGCCAATGGCGAACGATGGTCTGAACGCGCACCTAGCGAGCTTGCTTCAGCGTACAGCCGTCTCTTCACGCCTTCCTCACAAACTCCGACTTCAACTGCATTGCGCCGATCCCATCGATCTTGCAGTCGATGTTGTGATCGCCTTCGACCAACCTGATGTTCTTTACCTTCGTGCCCATCTTCACGACGAGTGACGAGCCTTTCACCTTGAGATCTTTGATCACGGTCACGGCATCGCCGTCGTGCAGCTGGTTGCCAACGGCGTCGCGCACGACGCGCTTCTCCTCATCTCCGGATGCATCGCTCGCAGGAGCGCTTGGCCACTCGTGCGCGCACTCTGGACACACAAACAAAGAGCCATCTTCGTAGGTGAGCGTCGATCCGCACTGCGGGCAGGGAGGTAACTGGTTCATCGTCGTCGTCGTGGGCGGGTGTCGCGAGAAAGGTGGGATGGTAACCGAGGCTCCAAGACGGAGCCTAGCGATTATGGCATCACGCCGCCGGTACCGGACTTGAACTATTGGACTTTGATGTAGTGCCGTCGATCTGCGAACGTCCAATAGTTCAAGTCCGGCACTCACAGCCATCCAATAGTTCAAGTCCGGCACTCACAGCCATCCTCACATCCATCGCTCACTCGCTTCCTACGCTCGCAAGCCATTATCATCGCGTGCTTCCGTACGCCTGCAGAGGATCGAACGACATTGAATACACGAATCACGAAAGCGGCACTCGTCTTGCCCGCATTCATGCTCTCGGCCGCGTGCGGCGTGAAGGATACGCCACCGCAAGTCGAGGAACCTAAAGCGCAAATCGGCGCGTTCGGGCTCGATCTCGCGGCCGGCGATCCTGCGGTCAAACCAGGCGATGATTTCTTTGTATACGCGAACGGAAAGTGGCTCTCGACGTTCGAGATCCCGGCCGACAAATCATCTTATGGCGCCTTCACGAAGATCGCGGACGAGACCGAAGTACAGGTGCGCGAGCTGATCGATGCAGCCGCGGCGATGAACGCGCCCGCGGGGTCCGTGGAGCAGAAGGTCGGCGACTATTACGCGAGCTTCATGGATGAGGCCGCAATCGAAGCGGCGGGACTCGAGCCTGTCGAGGCAGAGCTGGCTCGCATTCAAAACGCACGTGACAAGAAAGAGATCGCAGCGCTCTTCGGTGCGCCAGGCGTGCAGACGGTGTTCGGCGTTGGCGTATTGCCTGATTTGAAGCAGCCCGATCGCTACTCGCTCGCGGTCGTGCAGTCTGGGTTGGGTCTACCGAACCGCGACTATTACTTGAAGGACGATGAGAAGCTCAAAGATGTGCGCGAGAAGTACGTCGCGTACATCGAGGAGATCTTGACGCTCGGCGGCATCGAGGCGCCTGCGAAGAAGGCGAAGGCGATCATGGCGTTCGAAACGGCGCTTGCGAAGGCGCATTGGCCGATCGAGCGCGTGCGCGATGCGGAGGCGAACTACAACCCGCATACGAAAGCGGAGTTGATCGCCTACGCGCCTGGCTTCGATTGGCAGACATTCTTTGAATCGCTCGAAATCCCCACGCGCGAGCGCTTCATCGTTCGGCAGACGACTGCGATTCGTGATGCTGCGAAGCTCGTCCGGGACACGCCGCTCGATACTTTGAAGTCGTATCTCACGTTTCACTACTTGAGCGACCATGCCAGCTTTCTGCCGAAGCGCTTCGACGAGGTGGCGTTCGCGTTCTACGGAAAGGTGCTGCGAGGTCAGCAGGTGCAGCGCGATCGTTGGAAGCGTGCCGTCGATCATACGAACAAAGGCATCGGCGAGCTGGTCGGGCGAATGTACGTCGAGAAGCACTTCCCGCCGGAGTCGAAGCAGAAGATGGAAGTGCTGGTCGCGAATCTGCGCGCCGCGCTGCAGGAGCGGCTTGGCGATCTCGAGTGGTTGAGCGACGACACTCGCAAGCGCGCACTCGAGAAGCTCGGCACGTTCGTGCCGAAGATCGGCTATCCGGATAAGTGGAAGGACTATTCAGCGCTCGAGGTGCATCGCGACGATCTCATCGGCAACGTGATGCGTGCGCAGGTCTGGGATTGGCGGCGAGACATCTCGCGGCTCGATGAGCCGGTGGACCGCGACGAGTGGTTCATGAACCCGCAAACGGTGAACGCGTACTACAACCCGCTCAACAACGAGATCGTATTCCCCGCGGCGATCCTGCAGCCGCCGTTCTTCGACCCGAATGCGGATGATGCTGTGAACTACGGTGCGATCGGTGCCGTCATCGGACACGAGATCGGCCACGGCTTCGACGATCAAGGTCGCAAGTTCAGCGCGGATGGCAGTCTTCAGGATTGGTGGACTGAAACCGACGCGACAGCGTTCACCGAGCGCACGAAGAGTTTGATCGAGCAGTACTCGGCATTCGAAGCGCTGCCGGGATTGAACGTGAACGGCGCGATCACGATCGGCGAGAACATCGGCGATCTCGGTGGGCTGAACATGGGATTGCACGCGTACAGGCTGTCGCTGAAAGGAAAGGAGGCGCCAGTGATCGACGGCCTCACGGGCGAGCAGCGCTTCTTCCTGTCGTGGGCGCAAGTATGGCGCGCGAAGTATCGCGATGAAGCCATCCGCATGCAGGTGCTGTCTGATCCCCACAGCCCACCGCAGTTCCGTGTGAACGGCGCGGTGCGCAACATGGACGAGTGGTATCAGGCGTTCGATGTGCAGCCGACGGACAAGTTGTTCTTGCCGCCGGAGCAGCGGGTGAAGATCTGGTGACTTGAGGCGGGCTGGCGGTGTTCCGCACCGCCGGCCCGCCGGGCCAACTGGCTAACTGGCCAGAGCCTGCGGTTCCGAGTAGAGACGGCACGTATTTGAGACATCTCGGTACCGGACTTGAATTATTGGCTTACCGCTACGGCCCTTGCTGAACGTCCAATAGTTCAAGTCCGGTACCACGCCAGCAATCGCGGTACCGCGTCAGCAACCGCGATCGGCAGTCAGGTCGTTCAGTGCCTGGATCCCGACCTGCGTCGGGATGACGCCCCGTACATGTGTACGTTTGTATCCGAATGTATGTATCTCTCCTTGGCGTCACCCCGATGGAGATCGGGGTCCAGGCAAACATTCAGCGCGCTCTTAGCGCGAAGTCGATTGCTGCGCACACCGCCGCAACTTGCGCGTCGTTGCACTGCTGCGGCGTTGCGCGCGGACTGTCTGGATAAACCTCGGTGGTCGTCTTGTAGCGCGCATCGGTGATGCCGGCGCAGAGTCCGAGCGCTCTCAGCTCGTACTGAATGATGCCCGGCGCGATGACATCCGATCCGATGATCTTGCCGTTCTCATCTGAGGGTGCGATGTGCGTGACCTTGCTCACGGCCTCGATGATCGCCTGCTGGAAGGCGAGTTGCGGATTCTTGCTGTCCGCGACGAGGTAAAACCCATCCGGAATGATGTCCGGCTCGTACGACTTGCCGTCGCGAGCGGCGAGTGCGGGCCGGAACTCGCTTTCGTCCGTGTCGGTCGTCTCGTGCAAGTCGATGTGCACTAAGAAGCGTTCGCGCAGTGGAGCGATCAACCGCATCAGCGCGCCCGATTCTTCCGCCGCGCTGTTCTCACGGAACGAGCGATTGGGGTCGATCGCACGTGCGTTCCAACGATGGATGCGCTCGTACGCCCACGGACTCACGCATGGCGCAACGATCAGATTGACGCGATCCGCATACTCATCTGCGCGCTGATCGAGGAATTGCAGCGCGCCGTGCACACCGCTCGTCTCGTAGCCGTGCACGCCGCCGGTGACGAGCACTACTGGACGATCGTCCCGCCATCCACGGCTGCGCAGCGCGAACAAGCGATAATGATCGGGCGGATAGTCGAGCTGGCCGTACTCTTCGACGTCGAAGCGCGCGGCCAAGCGCTCGATCGTGCCCACGACATCATCGACATAACTTCGGTGTCGCACCTGCCGCGACAGCCACTCTGCACGCTCAGCTTCGCCCCACGGAACGCCGAGTGTGCCAATCGGGTAAGACGTCGGTTCAGTCATAATCGAGCAGCGCTCCTCAGGTATCAGCAGGGCACTACTCTATCCCAAGGCTTACGGTTAGGCCGAGAGGCAAGTGCTCGAGGAGAACCAAGAGCGGAGCGGATTGCGTACATCAAGCCCGATATCGCGTGCTCGCTCGATATGCTGAGAACATGGAGAACACCCACGGGCGCGCAGCGAGGAGCATCGCGATGCTCACTTTGTCCTTCGATGGCAGTGCGACGTCCAGCGCTGCGAGATCGGCGAAATCCGCCGCCAGCTTCTCCATCTTGCGCAACAAGACCCGCACCGACGCATGCGACAGCTCCGCCGAATGGAAATTGAGCGCCTCGTTCTTTGCCGAGAACTCGCTTTGCAAGAATTCTGCGCGCACCTGTCGCTCGTAGAGTTTGCGAACTGGGCCGTCGGCACGCCAAGCGATCGGCAGCCGTGCATGCATCACTGCTTTGTTGCCCTTCTCGATGCTGAGCAACCCAGCGGCGGAAAGCTGCGACAAGATGTTGCGTGTGGCGCGTGGGCTCAAGTCGAGCCGGCTTGCCATGTCGCTGATCGAGCGACCGTTCAGCAATAAATAAAAGCAAGCAAGCAGCGATGACTTGCTGGCGAGGATGCGCTCTTGCTCGAGCGTCAGACTCGATGGCTGAGATGTCGCATTAGACTCGTTCTCCCCCGCGGACATCCGCGCAAGATCCGCGATCGTCATGTCTATGGCGCGACATACGCGCTCGAGACGCGCGAGCGAGAACGTCTCTTCAGAGAACAGCCTCTTCACCGACGATTCGCTGAGCCCTAGCGCGCGACCGAGGCTGCGATAGGTCATGCCGCGTGCGCGCAAGCAGCGCTTCAAAGTGTCCAACATGCGTTGCGTTTCGTTCATGCCGTACCCGCAAGTCGTATCGTGATCTGTATCGTACCGGAACTGAGCGCCGCAGATCGTCGGCATTGGTCAGCCGCTGACGGAACCGGCTCACGGCATGCGGTCGCACGAGCATTTCGAACTCATATATGCTTTGCCCTCGGTTGGGTTCGTGAAGAGAAGCGCATGCCCAAGATCGATTTTGCCAACGTGCCCGTGCGTCAAGGCTCGGGCTATCCCTCACCCTACGATGCACCCTGTGCAACTCGCACGCGCCGACGTTTGGGCGATGCGGGCGGCCTGCGGGATTTCGGCGTGAATCTGATGACATTGCCGCCAGGCGGTTGGTCCAGTCAGCGTCACTGGCACAGTCACGAAGACGAATTTGTCTATGTGCTCGAAGGCGAGCTCACGCTCGTCGAAAATGAGGGCGAGACGATCTTGCGCGCGGGTGACTGCGCGGCGTTCGCGAAGAACTCTGGCAACGGGCACCACATGATCAATCGATCGAATGTAGTCGCCGTCTATCTCGAAGTGGGCTCGCGCAATCCGGAAGACCTCACGACCTGCTCCGACATCGACATGATGAGCGCGAACGCGGATGGCCGATTCGTGCGCAAGGATGGCACGCCGCTTTGAAGTAGTCGCCTGTGGCCTGTTGCCCGTCGGCGCGCACACAATCTTCGTTGGCTCAAGGTCTAATTGTGACCGCATCGCATTGGCCCGCAGACTCCGGCTTCGTGTAAAGAGGCGCGAGCGCTCGCGGCATCTTCGCTCGCGGTTGGCCAAACACCTTGGAGAGCGATGACATGTTCAAATCCGCATTCATCATCGCGGTGGGCTGCGTTGCGACCGCCGCCGGCGCGCAGCAGCCGCAGCCTTTCGAAGCGAGCCAAACGAAGA
Organism: Pseudomonadota bacterium; assembly: GCA_023417315.1. Classification (GTDB taxonomy): domain Bacteria; phylum Pseudomonadota; class Gammaproteobacteria; order Steroidobacterales; family Steroidobacteraceae; genus Steroidobacter. The sequence continues at coordinate 147,909 of JAEZFW010000067.1, read as the reverse complement.
AGGTGACCGGGACGATCGAGGCCGTCAGCCAGAGCGATCGTCATGTGACTGTACTCGGCAGCAATGGCTCGCGTGTCATACTCGAGGCCGGAGCTCAGATTCAGAACTTCGATCAATTGCGCCCAGGCGATCGCGTCGTAGTGGCCTACCACGAGGGGCTCATTGCGGAGGTCGCGCGGCCCGGTGAGGGCGCGCAGAGTCAAACTCAGCGGACAGAGAGAGTCCAGGGGGACATGCCTACGAAGATGGTCGGCACTCAGACCACGAAGACGGTCGAGATCGAGTCTGTAGACCGGGACCGCAACATGGTCACCTTCAAGCACCCGGACGGAACTTCACGCACACTCGGCGTTTCGAGCCTGAAGGCGAAGGAATTCGTCAGCCAGCTCAATCCGGGCGACGAAGTTCAGCTCACATTCCGCGAGGCGGCTGCCGTCAGCATCAAGCCAGCGGCCGGACGACTGTCGAGCGCCGAGGGCGCCGAGGGCGCCGAAAGCGAAGACAGCGAGGACAGCGATCAGTATTGATGCAGGCGCTCACGCGCGCGCCGACGCGCGCGCTCGAGCAAAAAAGCGCAGCAAGAGATACGCGCACGCGTATAGCACCGCCACGATCAAGCCAGTGTCTCCCGCGATCTCATCCCAAAGCTTCGCTCGCGCGCCGGGCTGAGTGAGGATCAATACAGGTACGACAAACTGGAGAACGAAGTTGTGAACCGCGTGTGCAATGGTTGCAACCCAAACAGATCCAGAACGTATCCGCAGCTCGCAGAACACCAGGTTCATGGCAAGGATCCCGATCATATAGACGAGTGTCATGTGAAGAGGGTCTGCTGTGGCATAGAAGCCGCCGAACGCGATGAGCGGTAGATGCCAAGCCGCCCATATCATCCCCGTCAGAGCATAGGGATGTCGTACCTCACCAACCAGCTTCGGTAGCAGAAAACCCCGCCATCCGAGCTCCTCGCCGAACGCACCGATCAGCCCGAGCAACAGTACGGACCCGAGGACAGGCATCAACTTACCCAGCGCGCTCGTCGTGATCGGATCGAGCACGCGAATGTCGAGCGCGATGCTGAGCACGCAGGTCGACGCGGCAATGAAGATGGGTAATCCGATGGCGAGCCCGTAGTCACCGGGAGCGCGGACTCTAAGACCCGCATCCGCGAACCCTATCTTGAGGATGAGTCTCAACGCCACCGAGGTCAGGCCCGGTACGCACATCAACAAGACTAGCCAGAGCGGCCCGAACGCGCCGACGCCGCCATTCAGGATCATGAAGAGCTCGAGTCCCCAACTCGAAAGGAGCACGGTAACGATGAAGACGAAGGCCTGATTGCGAGCTCTCATTGATACGTCAAGTCGAGCAGCTGGCTATTCGCCCGCGTCAACGGCAACACTTCGTTCACGAGCGCGACGAGCATCTTGCCAGGCTCCTCCTCGTACACCATGTGCGAAGAGTCCTCGAACCAGATGAGCCTCTTGCGAGGCGCGTCGATCTTTGCGTACCACTCATCCACGAGCTGGGATGAAGTGCCGCGATCGTAGCGCCCTTGCATGATCACGACCGGTATCTCGAACTTCACGTGATTCATGAGGCTCACGGTTCCGACCTCATCCCACATCGCTTCGACGATGAAGTCGTGGCCTTCTTGTCGTGTCTCGAGATCGGCCGCGCTGTGAGTAGGGCTCAAGCGTGCCACGACTTCATGCGATCCGAATCCGCCCGCTTTGAAATAGCCGCCATAGTGCGCAAGCCAGCGTCGCTCCCTGGGAAGATTCTCTCGGTTGCGCTCCGGGTTCTCGATATCGGGGAACGGAGCGATCGCCTCGAGATCCTTGATGGCTTCTTCATTGTTGTCCGCCCGCGCATCGGCAAGCGTGGCTTCGTAGCCCAGCGTCTCACTGCGCGTGAAGTCGACGAACTGACCCATCCCGACGTAGGCAAACATGAGATCGGGGCGCTTCTGTGCGAGCTTCGTTCCTACGATCGTACCGAATGAGTGCGCCAACACAACGACGCGCTCGCGCTCGAATCGCTTGCGTAAGTGCTCGATCAGCTCTTCTGTATCGAGCACCAACCGATCGATCGTGAGGGTAGGCTCGACCCGCTCTCGATCTTCGCGTCGATAGCTTTTGCCCGCCGCGCGTTGATCCCACTGCACGACCGTGAAGAACTCCTCCCAATCGCGCATGTAGTAGTAACTCACGGGCGATAGCGTGAAACCCGGCCCTCCATGCAGCACGAGCAGAATGGGAGCGTTACGATCGCGCGCGCGTATCGAGATCCACTGCTGGACTCCGCCAATCTCGATGAGCTCCTCCCGTTCGATTCCTTCCTTCGCGGCGATCTGGCGGATCTGTCGAAAGGAGGCGTTGGGCGAGGGGTCGGAGCCGTGACTTAGCACGGGCGATATCGATACGGCCGCCAACACTGTCCATGCGAGCGCGCGAAACTCGGTCATCACATCTCCTCGAGAAGAGCCATTTGCGGGCACCAGGGGTCTGGGACGCCGCAATGAGGCGCAAGGTTGCAGGGCGCGTGTACGGTTGTGGATAGGGTGAGAACTCTTGGCTCGGTTTCCGCGTTCTGATGTCTTACGTCCAGAATGCGGCTGTCAGGGGTGGCACACATGAATCGACTGCGCACGGGAATGATGGCCTCCATACTCCTAGGCATAGCAACTCCTGCTACTGTTTTGGCTGTCGGCAAGGGTACGGCGACGTTCTACGACCGCCATGTCTTCTTCGATAACAGTCACTCCGATCGCGCGCTTGTCTCGAGCAGCGGGTGGTCGATTGCGCCGAGTACGCTCCAGCTGGTCGACAACAAGGTTCCTGCTCAGGCGAACCACTTCGTGAGCCCTCCGAATGCGCTGCGTCTGAGTTGGACGTCCGCGCCGGGCGGCGACTGGCAAGCCACGATCGAAGTCACTCGCCGCTACGCTCGTCCTTTCAGGTTCGAAGGTGAGGCGCTCACGTTCTGGTGCTATTCGGAATCGGAGATCACCGCGGCGAATTCGCCTCGGCTCTATCTCGAGGATGTGAATGAGAACGGCACGCCCGCTGTCACGCTCGTGAAAGGCGATGAGCGAATTCCGGCTCGTCAATGGGTGCAGATTACGCTGCCTTTTGCCGCCAGTTTCGACCGGCCGACCAAGAGCACGGAGGACAGCAAGTTCGAAGTGGCCGAGATCCTGAGCATCACGTTCCTGCAGGGGCTCGATGACAACGAGAACCGCACGCTGTATCTAGACGATTTCCAAATTCGCGACGTCGACACCGGCGACACCACGCCACCTCCGGTGCCGCAGACGATCAACGTACGTGCGCAGGAGCGGCACTTCGATGTGAGCTGGACGCCGAGCGATGCGGATGACTTGCTCGCCTACCGCATCTACCGCTCGCGCGACGGGAAACGATTCGAGCCAATCGGCACGCAACAAGGATCGCGCACGCGCTTCGTCGATTTCACCGGTACGCCTCCGTACGAAGCTGTTTACCGTGTCACTGCGCTCGATCTGGCAGGTAACGAATCCGCACCGTCTCCGATCTCTGAGCGTGCCCGCACACGCGAATTCACAGACGAAGAGCTGCTCTCGATGGTGCAGGAGGCCTCCTTTCGCTACTACTGGGAAGCGGCGCACCCTAATGCAGGGCTTGCGCCCGAAGTGTTGCCCGGCGATCCGAACTTGCTTGCGCTCGGCGGCAGCGGCTTCGGTGTGATGGCGCTGCTCGTCGCTGCAGAACGCGAGTTCGTTCCGCGTAAGGATGTGGCAGAGCGAATGCTGAAGATCGTGCGCTTTCTCGCGAGCGCCGACCGATTCCGCGGCGTGTGGCCGCATTTCCTGCACGGTGAAACCGGACGCACTATCCCCTTCTTCGGCAAGTACGACAATGGCGGCGATCTCGTCGAAACCGCGTTCATGATCCAAGGGCTGCTCGCCGCGCGCCAATACTTCGATCGCAACAATGCGGTCGAGCGCGAGATTCGCGACACCGCGACGAAGCTATGGCGCGAGGTCGACTGGAGTTGGTATCGGCAACGACCAGACAGCGACGTGCTGTACTGGCACTGGTCGCAAGATCATGGGTTCCACATCAGTCATCCGCTGATCGGCTGGAACGAGACGATGATCGTCTATCTGCTTGCGATCGCCTCTCCGACGCACGCAGTGCCGGCGGACCTCTATCACACCGGTTGGGCCGGCACATCCGAGCGCCACGTTCGTTATCGTGAGCAGTGGGGTCGCACTACGGATGGAAGCCGCTTCGTGAACGGCAACACGTTCTACGGGATCAAGCTCGATGTCGGAGTGGGGAACGGTGCCGATTTGTTTTTCACGCACTTTTCGTACTTGGGATTCGATCCGCGCGGGATTCGCGACAAGTACACGAACTACTTCGAGAACAATCGGGCGATCGCGCTGATCAATCACGCTTACGCTGTCGAGAATCCGCGCGGCTTCGTTGGATATGGGCCAGACACGTGGGGTTTATCGGCGGGCATCAATAGCGGAGGAGGCCGGCCGCTCCCGCGCGATGACAACGGCACGATCAACGTCATGGCCTCGCTCGCATCCATGCCGTACACGCCGAAGGAATCGCTTGCCGCGCTCAAGAACTTCTACCGCAATCTCGGTAGCAAGATCTGGGGCATTTACGGTTTTCACGATGGGTTCAACGAGACGGAAGGCTGGTTCGAGGAAGTCTACATGGCGCTCAATCAAGCACCGATCACTGTGATGATCGAGAACCATCGCACGGGCCTCGTATGGAAGCATTTCATGGCGAACCCGGAGATCAAACCGGCGCTGGATGCGATCGGATTCGTGCCGGACGACGATGCGAGTCGAACGGCGAGTGGCTCGCGATAGGGCCCGTCCTCGCGGAGGCCAGAGGGGTTCAGGCTCCTGATAGGCGGTCGCTTCCGCGAGGGAGACGAACTGAGCATGGATTGTTTGGAATGCTGTTAGTCGCAGTCCTCGAGGAGGCGGGGATCCATCCCGAAACTCCGCTTCGGTTCAAGCTCGTGATAGGCCCTCGCCTTCGCGAGGGTGACGAAACATGCGACGGGCCCGACGATAGCGGATCCATTCGCAAGCATATGTCGTCGCCGCGGAGGCGGGGATCTGTCGATCCTTTTCGTTCCTTATGGCTACGGCGCGGCGCTGGCCGCGCAGCAGCGGTCGATGAATGCTTGATGCGTCGGCATGACGTCGACGCAGCGTTCGATCGTTTGCGCGACACCGTCGACGAAACGATGAACATCCTCTGCAGGCACTAAGTCGACGAGCGGGTGATATGCGCGGGGCACGATGCGCTGCCCGACCATCACTTGGATCCAGCTGATGTCCGCGAACAACTCGTCCGCGTTTCGATAGAAGCTTCCATTCTCGCGGAAGAGATCGATGTTGGCCTGAAGCTCGGGCGGGATCGACATCGTCCTGCAGTAGTCCCAGAACGGCGTGTCGTTGCGTTCGGTGGCGTGATAATGCAGCACGATGAAGTCACGGATGCGGTCGAACTCGAACGCGATGCGGGCATTGTATTTCGACGCGACCGCATCGAAGCCTTCACGCGGAAACAGCTCGAGCAGCTTCGAGATGCCCGATTGAATCAGATGAATGCTCGTCGACTCGAGCGGCTCGAGGAAGCCGCTCGATAGCCCAAGCGCGACGACGTTCTTGTTCCACGCTTGTTTGCGACGGCCCGTTGTGAAGCGGAGCAGTCTCGGATCGGCGAGTGCGCGCCCATCCAGATTGGCAAGCAGCGTCGCCGCGGCTTCATCGTCGCTGATGTACTGGCTCGAATAGACGTAGCCATTGCCGGTCCGATGCTGCAACGGAATGCGCCACTGCCAACCGGCCGTGCGAGCGGTCGAGCGCGTGTAGGGAATGGGCGAGGCCACCTTCTCGCATGGCACTGCGACGGCGCGATCACATGGCAACCAATGGGTGAAGTCGAGATAGCCCGTGTGCAGCGTCTCTTCGATCAGCAAGCCGCGGAATCCGGTGCAGTCGATAAAGAGCTCGCCCGCGACTGACTCTCCGGATTCGAGGCGCACCGACTGAACGAACCCCGATTCGGGATGCTGGATCACCTCTTTGACGATGCCCTCGATCCGGCGTACGCCGCGCTGCTCGGCGTATGCGCGCAAGTACTTCGCATACAGCGCGGCATCGAAGTGATAGGCATAGGCAATGTTCGCCAACGGCGATGAAGGCGGCACATCGCTCGCGGACACCATGAACTTGCCGCGTTGAGCGGCGACCGTATTGAGCGTGTAGGCGCCGAGGTCTTTCGCGCGCCCAGCGAGCCAGGCCTTCATCCAATACTGATGAAAAGGGAGCAGCCCGAGATTAGGTCCAAGCGCCGTGCCGAAGCCGTGAATGTAGCGGTCGCCGATGCGGGTCCAGTCGACAAACTGTATGCCGAGCTTGAACGAGCCCTGCGTCTTGCGCACGAAGTCTGCTTCGTCGATTCGAAGCAGATTGTTGAACGCCTTGATGTGCGGCACCGTCGCTTCGCCCACGCCGACGATGCCGATGAGCTCGGATTCGATCAGCGTGATGCGATATGACGGCCCAAGCACGCGCGCGAACGCCGCCGCGGCCATCCAACCGGCCGTGCCGCCCCCGACGATGACGATCGAGGTGAGAGGACGCATTCGTTGTGTCGTTTCGTTATCCGTGTCGCGTCAGAAACATATAGACGTGCAGACGTGCAGACGTGCGGACGTCAGAAGCTCGCTATTCGAGCCGGCTAGTGGCGCGCAGCGCCTTCTGACGCCCGCGCGTTCACACGTCTACACGCGCTCATGGCGAAGCGCTGCGCTAGAACCTGAAGCTCACCTCGAAGCTCATCGTCCGCGGTACGTACAAGATATCTCCGAATTGATTCACCTCGAGCTCGGGATCCAGCACGCCATCCGATCCGACGCTGATGATATTGAATGTCGTGTAATTCTCGTAGTCGAAGACGTTGAGCACATTTACTCGCGCGGTGAACGCGAACGTATCGAACTCGAACTCCTTGGTGGCCTGGAGATCGACCGTGCGATAGCCCCAGATGTCACCGCCCACGAGGAAGCTACCGGTGGCCGGCGGCTCGATCGCGATCGGCTGGGAGAACGAACCGTCAGGCGGGCGGGCGCCGTAGTCTCGAACTTCGTTCAGGCCGCGCGGCGTCTCGAGCACGATCTTCAAGCCGAAGATCGTATCCCACGGACCATCGATCGAACCCGCGGCGACAAAACGGTGCTTCGGTACGTCGTTGACCCAGATGAAGGGATAGCGATCGATGGTCGGTTGATCGAACGCGAAATTATCGTCGAGCTTACGATTGTGCTTCGCATCGGTGTACGTGTACGCCAGGCTGACGCTCCAGGGGGAGTCGTTGCTGTACGGCTTCTCAGCCGAGACGAGCACCTGCGTATTGCGCGATTCGATGCCGTTGTTGCCTAAGATCGTGTTCGCGTAACCGGGCACGGGCTCGCCCCACGGTTGACTGCCGTTCTGGAAGAACGAGCCGTCGGGATAGCGATTGATCAGCGTGAAGACGAAACCTTCATAAGCAAGCAGACGCTGCACCGTCACATCCGTTCGCCAATCGCCGATCTGATTGGAGATCCCAAGACTGTACTGATCGGTGTAGGGCGTCTCGAGATTGTTGTTGAGCATGAATAGCTCAGCGCTGCCTGCAGTGACTGGTATCTGCGTGAGCGCATCGATACCTTGTTGCAGATAGACGGGATCGAACGCTACGCAAGGCCGGCCGTCGTCGCGATAGCAGAGCCCGGTGGCGGGATCTTGGAAGTAGATGGCGACCGGCGACAACGCGGCCTTGCTCACTTCCAAGGAGAGCAGCTTGAACAAGTTGCGATCGTACGATCGACCTGCACCGCCGTGAATCACATGCCGCTCATCGGCGTTGATGTCGTACGCGAATCCGAGTCGCGGCGCCCACGCGCCGGAGTAGTCATCGCGATTATTACCGGTGCTGACGAAGTCGTTCGCATTGAGTCCGCTCGGCAGCAATCGATCCGCCCAAGGCTGTTCGCCCGGGATGTCCGGATCATCGGCAAACAGTGCATCGACGAATGCTTGCGAGGTGACGAAGTCGGTGTACGCCGGATTTTCCTCATAATCCCAGCGCACGCCTAAATTCAGGATCAGGTGCTCGTTCACCTCCCAGTCGTCTTGAATGTAGAAACCATACTGCTTGGCATCCGTGACGACTGTCGCCTGCTGACCCGGGACATTGAACGGCGCAAGGAAATCGACGCGGTACGGAGTCGCAGCGACACCGGCGGGCGTCACCTCGAACTTGAACTGCGGATTGATCGAGCCTGCGTCCTGTGAGGTGAGCTCGATGTCCTTATAGCTCACGCCCATCTTTACGGTGTGTTCCCCGAACCAATCCCAACTGGGAAACGTCAGATTGTTCACGATCGACCAGCCGTCCTGCTTTCTAACCTGCGCGTCGAAGCCGCTCGCCGGGCCGGTCTCGATAAGGGTCCACTCGTCCTGAACGACGCCGCTCGGCAGGCGATTGAAGTACGCGAAGATGATGCCGTTGCCGATGCTGCGCGGGAACGGATTGCTCTCGGTCTCTTCCATGCTGAGCAACGTTTCGTTGACCCATCCGCCCGGTGAGCTGTGCTGCCACCGCAATGTCGCGCGCTCGTCCTTATTGATCGCATCGCGGCCATGCTCGGCCGCTCGCTGCTCGCCGACGGAATCCACTTGAACTTCATCGCGATATTGAATGCTCAGCTCGAGCAGGTCGTCATCGCTCACTTGCCAGCTCAATTTGCCGAACGCGAGATCCTCCTCGAAGGGTACGTCTTGCGGACCGTACAACGCCTGGATCTCCGCGGGCAGAAAAGCTGCGGCTTCTGAGGCGTTGGTGTTCGGGAACACCGAGCGCGGGAAGACGAGATCTTTGTACTCGTACGCGAGGAAGAAATGTAGGCGATCGCGAATGATCGGTCCGCCGATCGCAAAGCCGTATTCCTCGGTCTGCGAGTCCACCTTCTCCACGCCTTCGCGTTCTTCGTCCGGCCGTCTCGTCCGCAGACCTTCGTCGGTGTAGCGATAATAGGCCTCGGCTTCGAACTCGTTCGTGCCGGAACGCGTCTGCGCAGTGATCGCCGCGCCTGCCACTTGGCCGTACTCGGCTTTGTAATTGGATGTGATGACCTTGTACTGGTCGATCGCGAGCTGCGGGAAAGGATTGCCGCGGGTGTTGTTCTGACCGGCGATGCCGCCAGCCTCCACATAGCTCTTTTGTCCGACGCCATCGATGTAGAGATTACTTGCATTAGCGCTCAATGCGCCGCTGCGCAAGCTGGTGTAGCCCTGCGCATTCGTCGTGAATGCCATGCCCGGTACGGTGTCCGCGAATTCGAGAAAGTTGCGCGTCGATTGCGGCAGCTGCTCGATCTGACGCAACGAGATCGTGCTGCCCACCTCCGAGGTACGCACGTCGGCCGCTGCGACTCGAGCTCCCGTCACCACGACTTGCTCGATCACTTCGGTCATGGGCTCGAGATTCAGTGTTGCGTTCGATGCAACAGACAGTGTGACTGTCGCCGTGTTACCGCCTGCTTCTACCGAGTAGGTGCCTGGTGGCAGTCCGACGAGTGTGTACGAACCATCTGCTCCAGTTCGTGTTCTACGTACCGCGCCTGTCGCGAGATTGGTCGCGATGACTTCCGTGTCTGCTGCCGGGCCCGACTCGAGGCTGACCTGGCCGCGCAAATTTGCGTTCGCCGATTGGCCGAACGCGACCGGAGCGCCCAGCATCAGGCAACTTGCCACTGCCGCGGCGACTAGGTTGCGTTGCGAAATTGATTGGTGTGCGCTGCTTGCGACTTGGCGTCGGCGCGAGGCGCCGAGCGAGTTCGAACTGGCCTTCCGCGACATGTGTCCCCCTTGAGTATGTCGTCGCCGTTCACTTGGGCGGAGGTTCGCCTACGGCAGAACAAACGAGGGTTGAAGGCACTCAGTTCCACATGTTGTGTCAAGGCCACGCGAACATCGGTGTATACAGAACATGCGTCACGTACGAGTGAAGCGCTGTGTTCGTGCGAGAGGCTTGTTTATGTGCAGTGCTTCAAGTGGGGCACTTACGCGTCTGTACGTTCGATGCAATCTCGGGCGGTGGTTTGCTGTCGTTCGTCTCCTCCCTAAGTCGTTGCAGGTGCGCCTGTAGCTGCTTCAATCGAGTCGAGTGCTCCGGGCGCTGTCCAAGATTGACTAGCTCGTCCGGATCGTTCGCAAGGTCGTACAACGCGTACTTTTCGGGCGCTTCCCAGAAGTGCATCAGTTTCCATCGCGAAGTACGGATACCGCGATGCTTACGGACGCAATGCACCGCCGGATACTCGAAGAACTCATATAAGAATGCGTCCCGCCACTCGGTGCGCGGATCTTCGAGCACGGGTTTCCAACTTCGACCTTGTAGAGCCCTTGGAATGGCGACACCCGCAATGTCCAGCAGCGTCGGTGCGACGTCCACGTTGAGCACCATATGCGTGTCGTCGACTTGCTTCGATTCGAGATGCGCTGGCGCGCGCATCAGCATGGGAATCTTGATCGATGGCTCGTACATCAGGCGCTTGTCGTAGAGCCCGAACTCACCGAGAAAGAATCCGTTGTCGGACGTGTAAACGACAACGGTGTTCTCCGCGAGCTTCTCCTTATCGAGGAAATCGAGCACGCGTCCGACGTTTTCGTCCACCCCGCGCAGCGTTCGATAATAGTTCTTCACTAATGTTTGCAGGTTTGCGTGCTTGCGCCGTGCTGGCGGCAGATCGCGAGGAACACCGCGCGAGCTGAAATCCATCGCGGCAACGGACATCTCGGTCTTCAACACGGGCTCAGGGATATCGTCAGGCAGCTTCTCGAAGGCGAGTGGGATGGGAATTTCTACATTTGTGAATTCATCCGAGAAGCGCGGTGCCGACTGCCACGGCGAATGCGGCGCCTTGAACTGGCACAACAGACAGAACGGCCGATCGGTCGGTCGATGCCGCAGCCATGCGAGCGCCTGGTCGGCGATGACATCGTCTGTGTGGCCTCGGAATCGCACGTGACCTCCGTTCACGATGAAGGGAGGATCGAAGTACGCCCCCTGGCCCGGAAGAATGGCGAAGTGATCGAACCCGAACGGCAATGACTTGATGTGCCACTTGCCAACGACGGCGCTCGCATAGCCGACCTCCCGTAACAACTTTGGCCAGGTGTCGTGATCGCGGGGTAGCCCTTGCTGGTGATCCCACCCGGGTTCCTCGCCGTTAGTTGTGACGCCATGGGTGTGCGAGTACAAGCCGGTCAGGAAGGAAGCGCGACTCGGCGCACAGAGCGCATTCGTTACGAATGCTTGATTGAACCGCACGCCCTCATTGGCGATTCGGTCCATGTGCGGCGTTTTCAGGATCGAGTTTCCGTAGCAACTGAGAGCGCTCTGCGCCTGATCGTCGGTGATGAAGAAGAGGAAGTTCGGGCGATCCTTCGACGCCCGCGCCGCGCGTGCGCTCGGCATACCCGCCATCGCGAGTGCACCTGCGCCGAGCATTTGGAGCGTGTTGCGCCTGTTGAGCTTCATCGTCTCGCACGTTCCCTGGCCGTGAAGTTCGACAGGATCGCGTGCTCGAGCGAGGAGGGGAATCCGTGATGTGTGAAGGGAGCCGGGCTGCGCTGCGCGCGAACACAGGGCGTTCTACACGTCGTAACCGCGTGTTCGCTTGTTTAAGCCCTCACCCGCCGCTTCGCTAGCGACCTCTGCCGCAAAGGGGCGAGGTGTTCAGACGCGCAGTGCGCTCGCTCGCTGCTCCCACCCTGACTCGCTCCGCATTGCGAGGGAGGCAAGCTCGATGCGGTCAGCGAGCGATGTTCGGGCGCTGTCGCGCTTCCTGTCCGAACGATGAGAGCGGCACGGCTTCGGAGGGCATCTGTATCTCGCCGCGTGCGAGCCGGTCTTTCAAGTAGCGGAAGCTCTGTGCAGTCTGCGCGAACAGGTGCTCGCCCGCGACGAGCGCGGCACGCGCGGGTCGCGTTGCGCTCACGAAGCGGCTCAGCGGAGTGACCTTCGTGTGATAGTCGAATGCGAAGAAGAGCGGAAAGGAATAGCGCTCTTCTTGAACTCGTCGGACGCGGTGAGAGGTTGCAATGAACTCGCCGTTCGTGAGCAGCTCCATCATATCGCCCAAGTTGATGACGTAGGTTCCGGGAATCGGAGGCACGTCGATCCATTCGCCTGCGCCATTCATCACTTCGAGACCTGGCGCAGTGGGATGAAGCAACGTGAAACACTCGTAGTCGGTGTGTGCGCCGATGCCGATTCCATCTCGCGCGCTCGAATTGAAGGGGTAGTGAATGAGCCGAAGCTGACTCGGCGGCTTGCGGACCCAGTTGTCGAACGCATGCGCATCCTCATCCATTGCGAGCGCGAAGCCACGAAGCAGCGTGCGTCCAAACTCGAGCGTTGCGTCGTAGTAGGCGCTCACAGCGTTCTCGAAGCCCGGCAGGTTCGGCCATTGATTGGGGCCGATCAGAGGGTTGCCGGCGAGATAATCCGGATCGTTCGGTAGATCGATCGAGAGATCAAACGCTTCTTTCAGATCTGTCGTGCCGCCATAGAACACCTCTTCGCCCGCGGGAACGTAGCCGCGATGATTGCGCGACTTGCCGATGTAAACAGCCATCTTCCGTTCCATGGGCAGCGCGAAGAACTCCTTCGTTGCGGTGAGAAGAGCGTCGAACAATCGTTGTGGAACGCCGTGGCCGATGACGTAGAGAAAGCCCACAGTGCGAGCGGCAGTACGCAGCTCCTCCACGGTGCTGCTCGACGCAGACAGATGCCCAGCGACCAGGCTGGAGACATCGACGATGGGAATCTCACGAAACGAAGTCAGCGTACTCATCTGTGGTGTTCTGGAGCAGTTGTCGTCTGAGCCTAAGCACTTGCAATTAGATCTACCGTAGAGCCACGCAACTCTTCGATCGACCAGCTTCGCTCCCGCGTGCCGGCATGAAGGTCGCTGTCGGTCACGGCGAGCGAATGAGTACCGATCGCTTCCGGCTCGAGGCGCTGTCTCTTGCGGAAAGGCAGAGAGGAGTGCTCGATTGCCCAGCCGTCCGGAGAGATACGACCATAGGCAACTTCGAAATCGACCAGCCTGCAAGCGGCTTCATGCGAGTGCGCACCCTGCACGCATTCGAGTAGCGTTGTGTTCGGCGGAAGTGGAGACTCACGTCCACGCGCGTACATGAATAGGTCATCAACGCGTACGAGATACGCACGCCTGCCGTCGTCACTCGACAACCGCGCCGCTGCACATCTCTTCGCTGGAGCCGACCGACGATGCCAATGCTCGATGTAAGCGACATGCACACCGCGCTCGATCATCACCTCCGCTTCGAACCACAATCGGCCACGATCTCCATGAGGGCCGCTCGGGTGCAGATCGATCCCGCGCTCCCACTCGAACGCATCCCCGTCGAAGCGCAACTCTCCTGCGAACGCCTCTTGCGTAGCCATCCACACCAGCAGCGCTGGGGTGACGTCGACGAGGCGCTGCACGCCACCGAAATCCGGCGCGCCCATCGGCTGCCGCAAATCCGCATAGAAGCCGGGACCTTGCAGCCACCACACGTTCGTCGTCGCATCTCGTTGCCCATCGGGCCACACGATGAGCGATCGAGTCCACAAGCCCGGTAAGGTGTCGAGCGTTGGCGATTGGTTTGAAGTGCGCATGAGTCGCAACCGTTAGTGCAACCGCTATGCCACGCCATCGAGCAGACGTCCTGCGAGACTTCGCGCCATCGTGCTTGCGCGATGCACCGTTTCGGGACGTGTGCGACGACACTTGCGACAGAACTGTGCGAGGTATGTCGACCTCGAGTAGAAGGAGTCGGCTACGTTCTCATTGTCCCATCACCGCTCGAGCGGACGCGCGCTTCGCGCCGCGTGATTGGTGCCGGACTTGAAGTATTGGAGATTGGCGTGGCCCTACTTAGGCGTTATTGTTCGCGCACTTGCGACTGCAACGTCCAATAAGCCAAGTCCGGTACCGCCCACCGCGGTACCGTCCACCGCGCCTCGCTGCAACGTCCAACAAGCCAAGTCCGGCACCGCGCGCCCGCGGCGCGCCGGCACCGCGGCACCTTCCGCCTGGCGATGCAGGGAGGTGCTTCGCCCCCAAGTATGGGTTCAGACGAGGCACGCTCATATATATGTGTGTGCAGCAGAGAGGGATGATCGCCATTCGCGTCGGGCGGTTGCATCAGTTGACGAACTATGCACAAATCATTCGCATCGAACCTCTCGGACGCGAATCGACATGCATGGCTCGCTCATTCCTGTCCTGACTGCACTCGCACTCGCTTGCTATCCGGGCCTGCACGCCAAAGCGCAGGAGAGCGGTGGCACAGTCCTCATTCACGCCGGGCAGTTGCTCGATCGGCCGGGGCAGCGGCCGCGGGGTGCATCGACGCTCGTGATCCGCGACGGCGAAGTTGCAGAAGTTCGAGATGGCTACGTCACTGATGGATTCGGCACGGTCGAGGTCATCGACCTGCGCAACGAGTTCGTGCTTCCGGGACTCATCGATTCGCACGTACATCTGGACAGCGACAAAGCGGGGCAAGAAGGACTGATCGAGTCGTTCACGAACAGCCAGGCGTACTTCGCATATCAAGCGGCCGACAACGCGCGCAAGACACTTTTCGCGGGATTCACGACCGTACGCAATCTCGGTGATCGCGACGGCATCACCTTGGCGTTACGCGATGCGATCGCAAAGGGCATCGTGCCGGGTCCGCGCATTGTCGATGCGGGCACAGGAATCTCGACGACGTCGGGGCACGGGGATGCCGCCAACGGTTTGAGTCCCGAGATCGCGGAGCACGCGCCAAGCGAAAATCTTTGCGATGGTACCGAGAGCTGTCGTCGAGCTGTGCGGCAGCAAGTGCGACGGGGCGCGGATCTGATCAAGCTGATGACAACCGGTGGCGTGAATAGTCGCATTGGTGCCGGTTTGGGCAAGCAGATGTTCGACGACGAAGCCAAGGCGCTGATTGAGACTGCGCACTTGTACGGTAAGAAAGTGGCCGTTCATGCGCACGGCGCCGATGGCATCGTGCTCGCGCTGAAGTATGGGGCCGATTCGATCGAGCATGGCACGCTGCTCGATGAAGAAGGCATCAAGTGGTTCTTGAAGAGCGGTGCGTACTATGTGCCGACACTCTCGACAGTGAACGGTTATCTGGAGAGGCTCGCGAAAGATCCGAACGCCTATCCGCCCGAAGTGCGCGAGAAAATCGAGTGGCGCATCTCGATCACGGGTAAGGCGCTCGAGCAAGCGTATCCGCGTGGGGTGAAGATCGCGTTCGGCACCGATGCAGGCGTCTCGAAGCACGGCCGCAACGCCGATGAGCTCGAGCTCATGGTCAAGCACGGCATGAGCACGGCCGATGCGATCAAGGCGGCCACGGTGAATGCGGCGGATCTGCTGGGTCTTGCAAACGAAGTCGGTGCGCTCGAAGCCGGCAAGCGGGCTGATCTCATCGCGGTCCGCGGTGACCCGCTGAAGGACGTCACCGTGCTGAAGAACGTGTCCTTCGTGATGAAGGAAGGAAAAGTCTATCGGCGGGCGGACGATGTCGAGCGATCGGGTTCTGCAGCTCCGATGAGCGTTGAGTGAGCTGCTACAACCTGCCACTTGCCTTCAGGTCAAGAGCCCAGATTCGAGTGAAGCGAAACGCTCCACTCGCACACTCGCCGCAGAACTCGCCTGAGATCTCGAGCTGGACGTTCACGATCGCGACCGGAACTTCACCTTGCAACGCGCATTCGTCCGATAGCGACGCCTGTGGCCTGTGATCGTGCCGCTCGCGGGCCAATATCAAAGGAGAATGCGCCTCATGCCGATCAGTCTCTGCAAGACCCACCATAGAACCATTTCGGCCTGCGGATTGGAGCTATTCGTTCGTGAAGCAGGCGAGCGGAGCAAGCCCGCCGTGTTTCTGCTGCACGGATTCCCAAGCTCCTCCCACACGTTTCGTAATCTGATGCCGCTGCTCGCGGACTCGGCATACCTAATCGCGCCGGACATGCCCGGATTCGGTTTCTCAGAATCGCCGTCACCGGATCGCTACGCGTACAGCTTCGACAACATTGCCGATACGATCGAGACACTCACCGACGAGCTCGATCTGAAGCAGATGTTTCTATATGTACATGACTTCGGTGCACCCGTCGCCTACGAGCTCGCGATGCGTCGACCCGAGCGTGTGCTCGGACTCATCGTGCAGAATGGCAGTGCGCACGAAGAGGGGATGGGGAGGAGTTGGGACTCGGCCAAGGCATTCTGGGCGGACCCGTCGCCAAAGAATCGCGCAGCGTTACCCGAGTGGCTCAACTTTGACGGTGTGCGATATCAGTACGTGGGCGACGTTCCGGAGCGGCTCCACGCATTGTTTCCGCCCGAGTCTTGGCATCTCGATTGGGAGCGCATGAGCAGACCGGGCAATGTAGAGATCCAGTTCAAGCTGTTCGAGGACTACAAGAACCATGTCGCACGCTTTGCGAAAATCGCACGCTACCACCGCGAGCACCAGCCCCCGTGCCTGATTCTATGGGGGCGCCACGATGCCTTCTTCCAGTTGGACGAGATCATGGCGTACGCGCGCGAGCTCGAGCGCCTGGAGATGCACGTGTTCGATGGCGCGCATCTGCTACTTGAAACGCATTACCGCGAGTGCGCGGAGCTGATTCGAAACTTCATCGCAGACGTATCGAGACGGTAGCACGGAGGTCGCAGTTCGGAGCAATGGCGCGCGGCCTTGCCAGTTGAAATATCGCACGGATATGTCCATCGTTGGATCCCATGAATCAAACAGATCGTGACAACGAGCCGGGTCGCCTTGGTTATGAGGGCCGCAGTTCCTTGAGCTGGGGCATGCGAAGCTTCGCGCAGAAGGTTCTTGCGGTTCTCGCCGCGGCAGTGTTGCTTGCGAGCGCGATTGCCGTCTCGGTCGTTGTATTTGCTGTCCTCATCGCCGGCGCCGCCGTCGGCGGTGCGTACCTGTGGTGGAGGACACGAGATCTGCGCAAGCAGATGCGCGCATCGAGCTCATATCCGAGTCACGCCTCCAGTACACCTCAGGACGTCATCGAGGGTGAAGTGATCTCGAAGGTCGAGCGCGACGCAGAGCCGCACGATCGGCAGGGCTGAGTCGGGATCGACGCGGTCACCACGGGCGCTACTGCAATCCTTAGCGGGCTTAATAGTATGCAAGCTGTTCGGCTCACTTGCGCTGTCTACATGACGGTCATTCTGCTCGGCTGCGGTTCAACCAGCGTGCGCTCGAGCACGCGCGAATGCGCGCATTGCCCGGAGATGGTAGTCGTGCCTGCCGGCACTGCGATTTTGGGTGCTTCACGCGCTGATCCATTTCGGAGGCCGGACGAGCTTCCCGAACGGACCTTTGCAATTGTCCATTCATTCGCAGTGAGTCGCTACGAGATCACGCGAGATGAGTATGAAGCGTTCGTGCGAGACACGAAGCGCGGTGTCTTCGGCGATTGTCTAACCGATCGCCGGCAGCGCGGCCAATGGGTAGTCGATGCTGAAACGACATTCCGGGACCCCGGATTCGGCCAAGATGGCAAGCATCCGGTCGTATGCGTGAGCTGGGAGGAGGCCCAAGCGTACGTGAGATGGCTGAACACGCAGACCGAAGGCGGATATCGCTTGCTCACGGAAGTCGAATGGGAGTATGTCGCCCGAGCGGGTGCAAGCGAGAATCTCGTGTATCCATGGGGAAATGATGAGCGAGATGGATGCACCTTTGCCAACGGCTTCGACCAGTCCATTCTGAGTGCGTACTCAGGAATAGATGCATCTGGTTACGAGACGTTCGACCCGATGACATGTACGGATGGCTGGGTGAACACGGCGCCCGTGGGTTCCCTCGAACCGAACGAGTTTGGCATCTACGACATGATCGGTAACGTGGCTACGTGGGTAGAAGATTGCCATAGCCCCTCGCACGATGCGCTCTCCGATGTCGGCGCACCCCCCTCGATCAACGCGAGCGAATGCTCCCGTCGCATCGTGAAGGGAGGATCTTGGGGTACTCTGGCACACAATCTCCGCATCGCTGAGCGGATCCCGTATCCCGCGACGCACCGAGATGACTCCATTGGTATTCGTGTTGCGAAGACGTTGCGTCGGCCGCGGACGGACGAAACACGATGAGCGTCACCGCCGAACCGGCACCTCACCCTTGCGCCGCAGCGGGGCCTCCGCCTAGCTGCGCGAGCGGGTGACGCGCGGGTAAGCCTTAGGTGAGCGATCGTAAACGTCTAGAAGCGACGCTAAAGATGCCGACGCATAAAGACATCCATGGTGTGCGTTTCTACACATCTGCATCGCCTGCCATGTGAGGACTGCCGGCAGTAGAGCATGCGACCGGCGCGGCAATCCGACGAGGAGCTCGTTGTGGAGTCGCTCACTCCGGTTGAGCTCCTGGATGCTCGATCGGCTCGGTTGCCGTACATCCCGCCAACAGCAATGCAGCGATGCAGCACAGCAGTCCTTTCGTGACCGCTCGAATCGCATTCGACATCGTCGTGCTCCGCAACACTGCGAGCTCGCAGTCCAGCGACCATACGAACGGCGCAACCTGCCTGCATGAAACACAGCCCAAGATTTCTCAAAGAATGTCTTCAATTGAGCACGCAGCAACCTCAAAGGAGCAATCGATCCCTGAGTCGCGAACGAATGTACTAGCATGAGTGTGTTCGATCCGAGCTGAGCGCTCGACCTGGTGGAAGGGGCCATGAGCTCGCGCTTTCACATCGGTGACCTGACGCTGGACACCGGGCGTCATTTGCTGCTGCGCGACTCGAAAGCAATCGCGCTCGGACCCCTTACCTATAAGTTGCTGCACACGCTCGTTGCGGCCTCGCCGAACGTGGTCACGCACGATGAGTTGATCGTTTCGATCTGGAACGGCAGGCCTGTCAGCCCTGAAACGATCAGCCAGCGCATCAAGCTGCTTCGTGACGCGCTCTCGGACGATCCGCATCATCCTCGGTATGTCGAGTTGGTACGCGGCCAGGGTTACAGGCTCATACCGCGCGTCGTTGTGTTGCCGGACGAGCCGATCACGCGCGGCCGATTTCGCTGGCGCACGATGTTCGCTGCTGCCGTGGGTCTGCTCGCGCTCGCGGCAGCCTTGTACTGGTTCACAACTGCACCCACGAGAACGCCCCAGGAAAGCAACTCGATAGCAGTGCTTCCATTCGTGGATCTGAGTCCGTCTCGAGATCAGCAGTACTTGGCGGATGGAATCGCGGAGGAGATTCTCAATCTACTCTCGAAATCGACGACGCTTCGCGTCATCGCGCGTACCTCATCGTTCTCGTTTCGTGACCAGGAGGCGGATATCGAGCACATCGCGGATGTTCTCAGCGTAACGCACATTCTCGAAGGCAGTGTGCGCAAGGCGGAGGAGCGCGTTCGAGTCACGGTGCGACTCGTCGATGCCGCAAATGGCAGCCGGCTGTGGTCCGAGTCGTACGATCAACAGCTCGGAGACATTCTGGCGTTGCAGACAGACGTCGCAAGATCCGTTGCAGTGGCGCTCGATGCCAATCTGCGGACTGCAGCCGAGATCGCGATTCCACGACTGAACCCGGCAGCGTACGAGTTGTACCTGCACGGTCAGCAGCAGCTCCGGCTGGGGTCGTTCCACGACGCTGAGCGCAATCTAGAGCGTGCCGTTGCGCTCGATGCGAAGTTCGTCCCGGGATATCACGGTCTCGGCATGGCGTATATCCTGCAAGTTGTCAGCGTGACTCGCCCTGTAGCAGAGAATCGAAGCAGATTACGCGAGGTCGTGAATCGCGGACTTCGCGTTGCGCCTGACGACGTCGGCTTGCTCGCGCTCAGTGCGCAGTTGGCCAGGTACGACGGTGACATCGCACTTGCCGAGCAGCGGTTTGCCACCGCCTTGGAGAAGGATCCTTCGAATGGCGTACTGGGAGTCGTGTACCCGATCTTCAAGCTCGATCGAAGCGAGCCCGCCGAAGCGCTCGCGGTGAATCGCCGATGGCGAGCACTCGACCCGCTGAACCCACTCATCTACGTGAACACCTGGGCATGTTATATGGATCTCTGGGATGCAGAGCAGGCACTCGAAACCGCTGCGTACGTTCGAGAGCTCCAGCCCGCGTCCGATCCTTGGAGGGATGCATTGACCGCCATCACGAGGTGGTACCTCTCGGGCGACCTTGCAGCGAGCAAGCACTACATCCATGCCGCCGCCGCGCAACTTCGCGCAGGCGAGATGGAATTCGACCTGAGCTGGCTGCCGACGTGGTACTACTTCATAGACGATTTGGAGACGGCGGATGCTCTCTTGGTGCTTGCGCGAAGGAGCGCGCGGAACGCGCATGAACGGCAGGCCACCGAAGCCTATCGGCATCTCGCGCACGGCGAAATCGACGCCGCGAGGCGCACAGCAGTTGCAGCTCTGAGCGGGAGCAGGATTTGGGGAGGGAATGATGATGACTTCACCCTCATCCGTCTTGCGAGCGAGGCGCTGATCGACAATGGCGAGGCGCAGCGAGTCATCGACTTCCTCGAGAATCTGGCTCCGGAGTACGCGCGATATAAAGAGAGCTCCGAGATCGACCCAGAGGATTTCTCGCCTGCGCCGATTCCGGTCAAGAGTGCCTTCTCGTCGTTCCCCGCGCTCTACTTCGCAGACTACAGCCGCGCACTGCGCGCAATCGGGGACGATGTAGGTGCGGCGCAGATGCTGGTTCATCTGGAACGCATCTTGGAGCTGCGTCGAGCACGGGGCTTATTCATCGAAGAGCGCCATGCTGCGGAAGCGCACGCGCTGCGTGGGCGCACGGAAGAGGCGTTGCGCGCGCTCGAAAAGGCCGAGCGAGATCGCACGATTTACCATCGCTGGCAGCTCGTACTGCTGCACAACGAACTGTTCTCCGAGTTTCGTAGCCACCCGCGCTTCACCGCGATCGTGGAGCGCATTCGAGAAGACGTGCGTCGTCAACGTGAGCGTCTCAGCCAGCCCGATCTCCCTGCGCCTCCGTGATCCCTGCGCGGATGTCTATGTCGACGGGCTGCCGAGGGGCTTCTGTCTAGTGCCCCTAACACTGATTGAGTTCCGTTTCGTCAGCTCTATAAACGATCGTCTAGCTGCGCTCGCACCGCAGCTAAACGTCGAGTCGCCAGCGTTCCCTCCCAATTCAAAGGAGCTCGGCATGAGCAGTACTCAAGTACGCAGCGAAACCACCTCGGCACGACCGCGAGCTCGTAAGGTCGAGATGAAGCTCGAGGTCGTCGTCATCCCCGTTTCAGATGTGGACCGCGCGAAACGTTTCTATGAGGAGCTCGGCTGGAGACTCGATGGAGATTTCGTCGTGGGCGATCGGTTCCGAGGTATTCAGTTCACCCCGCCAGGGTCTGCTTGCTCGATCCATTTCGGTAAGGGTCTCACGTCGGCCGCACCGGGCTCGGCACGCAACCTCTATCTCGTCGTCTCCGATATCGAGGAAGCACGTGCTGAGCTCATCGAGCGCGGTGTCGACGTGAGCGAAGTTTTTCATCGCGCGGGCCCAGGGCAACCGGCGATGAGCGGTCGAGATCCGCAGAGGCACAGTTATGGATCGTTCGCATCCTTCAACGATCCCGACGGCAATACTTGGCTATTGCAGGAAATCACGACGCGCTTACCGGGACGCGTAGATGCGGAAGACATCGAGTTCACCTCGCCCAGCGAGGTCGCGAGCGCGCTGCGGCGTGCGGCGAGCGCACATGGCGAGCACGAGAAGCGAACGCCTGGTCAGAACCATGATGACTGGCCCGATTGGTACGCCGAGTACATCGTTGCGGAGCAGGCAGGCAAGCCGCTGCCGACATGAGCAGCGAGTACGACGTCATCATCATCGGCGGAGGTTCTCCCGGGGAACATTGCGCGGGCGAGCTTGCCGAGGCGGGACTTCGCGTCGCGCTCGTCGAGCGCGAGCTCGTCGGCGGTGAATGCTCTTACTGGGCGTGTATTCCATCGAAGACATTGCTCCGCCCTGGCGAGGCCGTGCATGGCGCGAACAATGCGGCTGGCCATGCGGAGATCGATGTCAGCGCGGCACTTGCGTGGCGCGACTACATGGTCTCGAGTTACTCCGATGCGGGTCAGGAGCGATGGCTGTCCGAGCATGGTATTACGTTGCTGCGAGGGCGCGGACGTATTGCGGCTAGAGGAGTGGTCGAAGTCGATGGCGTTCGTCACACAGCGGACCACATCGTCATCGCGACTGGATCTGAGCCTATCATTCCACCTATATCGGGATTGCGAGAGCTCGAAGGGATCTGGACGAATCGCGAGGCGACCGGGATGAAAGCCGTTCCTCGCAAGCTGCTCGTGCTCGGCGGTGGGCCAGTGGGTGTCGAGATGGCGCAGGCGGTGCGGCGTCTTGGCGGAGAAGCGGTGCTCATCGAGCGCAATGCTCATATTCTTCCGCGCGAGCCGCAGGCTCTCGGCGAAGCGCTCGGAGAGGCGCTACGGCAGGACGGCGTCGAGATCGCGCTCAATGTGCAAGCGACGGCTGCGCGGCACGATGGCAAGGAGTTCTCGCTGACGCTGGATGATGGACGGATCATGACCGGTGATCGATTGCTCGTTGCGACCGGCCGGCGTCCCCGGGTAGATGGAATTGGATTGGAAACAATCGACGTAGAGGTGAGCGATCGCGGCATCAAAGTCGATAGCAGACTGCGCGCCAGCGATCGGGTGTGGGCGATCGGCGATGTCAATGGCATCTGGCAGCTCACGCACGTGGGGAAGTATCAAGCGCGCATCGTCGCTGCGAACATTCGCGGCGACTCGCGCGAGGCGAACTACGAGGCAGTGCCGCGCGTCGTGTTCACGGATCCGCAAGCTGCATCGGTCGGCGCGGCGGAAGCGCCCTTCACCGGAACGGGGCGAGTCTCAGAGGTGCCGAAGACCGCCACGTATTCGCGCGCGTACGACAAGATGAACGGCTTCCTCTCCCTGCTCAGCGACGGCGAGCGCTTGACCGGTGCTTACGCGCTCGGTCCGGACGCGGGCGAGTGGCTGCAGCAGGCTACACTCGCGATTCGCGCACGCGTTCCGCTCGAGCTCTTGCTCGATACCATTCAGCCCTTCCCGACATTCTCTGAGATTTACCTGTCGGCGTTGAAGGTGCTTCATGGCGCGATCAGGGGTTAATTCAGGAGCCGGCATGAAGCGAATTCCATTGGCGCTAACGGTGAGCGCCCTGGCGCTGCACCCGGCATCTGCGCAGCAGTCGGGAGTCCAGCGCACCGAGCTCCAGCGTTACGATCTGAGTGTGCCTGGACGCGAGGTGCTCCAGGTGCGCGTCGATCTCGATCCGGGAGTGACGTTTCCCATGCATTCGCATCCGGGCGAAGAGGTCATCTACGTGCTCGAAGGCGTGTGGGAATATCAGGTCGAAGGGAAGGGGACGATGACGCTTGAAACCGGCGACGTTCTATTCATCCCCGCTGGAGTGAAGCACGCTGCGACGAATGTTGGCAGCAGCAAGGGATCCGAGCTCGCGACCTATATCGTCGAGAAGGGCAAACCGCTCGTCGTCGTTGCTGAATGAGAAACCCGACCGTAAGCCTCGCCTTCTCTCTCCCCGAAACTCCCTCCCCCTAACCCTCTCCCTGAGGGAGAGGGGACGTCAGTGAAGCTTCGTTCGATCGCTGCGCTCACCATCCCCCCTTGTCCCTGCGACGCCTCGAGGCGCGAGGGAGCGACGAGTAGCAGGCACAACCGACCTACGAGGGGGAGCCGAGATCGGTCTTAAGGGCACGCATGACCGCATGCGGCGTTCGAATCCGTATGTACCGTTGAGAGAGATCTCTCCCCACCGCTGAATGCGGTGGATCAACGTTACCTACGCGAGGAGTACGACGATGAAGACGACAAGCTTGTTTCTAGTTGCCGCGGCCGCGTTTGGCCTGAGTCAAGCGACGCACGCGGGAGTCGGATGCGACTTCAACTTGCGCGTCAACAACAAGACCCCGAATGCAATCACGATCTTCGGCGATGAGCGCAGCGGGGCGAGCAAGGCCGGCCTGAACCTGTGGAATCCGATCGATGGTCTCGACGATGCCGTGCTGGATGGTGAGGGTAGTGGTGCAGCTTCGCATAGCAAGCAGGCGGTGGAGCTCGAGCTGCCGTGTTGGACGGGCAAGGTCGACCTTCGCATCAAATACCTCGATGGCGGCGTTGAGCGCTGGAAGTATCGTCGCGATGTGAAGATCAACTCTGGCGATACGGTGAATATCAACATCCCGTGACCCTCAGGGTATAGGAGCTTGAAGTGCTGAAAGACTCGCCCATTTGGTGGGCGGGCCTTTCAGCGCCTCTCTATACCTGCAGCATCGTCCTCACGCGATTCGCACAGTGCAGCTCAAGATCGGCACGTCGAGGGCAAGAAGTTCCGATCGACATTGGTGCGATTCTCGCCGGTGGTCGTCATTCCTTCGGGAATGCCGCGATAGCCGCAGCGCCAAGACATGGGGCTCGCTGGGCTTGCCTTTACGACCAGCGGCTGAAGCGTGACGATCTTGCCGTCAATCGCAGCATTGGCGAAGTTCCCGAACTCGACGTGGATGGCGCCGTCGACGACTTCCACGCGCTTCACATAGTTTCCGATCAAAAAATGCGGCTCGGGTACGCCAGCGCTCGCATTGTCCTTCGGCATGCGGCCATGCTCCTTGCGATGCTCCTGAATCGCGCCCTTCATCTCGCTCGCCAAGGAGAAGGCTTCGACCACTTGCGCCCTGATCGTGTACTGCTGATATGCAGGTAAGGCGATGCTTGCCAAGATCCCGATGATGGCGACCACGATCATCAACTCGATCAATGTGAACCCACGCGACATGATTCGATCTCCTAGAAGACTGTGCCGAGCTTGAAGATTGGCAAGTACATGGCGATGACGAGAGTGGCAACTCCCGCATACATCGCGATGCGAATCGCCATGTTCACGCGCGATTGTCTTTGCTGAACCGCTGCGATCAGCGCCGCGTTCTGCTGAGCCCACTGTGCATCGAGCTCCTGCGGTAGAAATCCGATGCCGTTCGCGCTTTCGAGCGAGTACATCAAGAGCGAGTACGGGTCGGAGCGAAGCGTCGTGCGCGCTAGGTCCCCTTGCTCGTTCGCACCCTCGAGTCCGAGCTCACGTGCCGCGATCGATAACGCCGAGCGGTCGTTGAAGCCGCCGGCGACGAGGCCGCGCGTATAAATGAGGAACATGAGGAGCTGGTAGCGTCGTGCGATATCCCGACCGAACGGCGACCATCGTGAGAGTAGGCTCATGTGTTTGCGCCACCGGAACGGCCGCTTACTGATTTGGCCGGCAAACGCCAGGCCCGCGAGTAAGAGGAGCGCGATTGGGAGAGCGATCGCCCAGAGCCATCCGCTCTCGAGCAGCATTCTCGTGAGCCGAGGCAGCTCCGCATCTACCGAAGAGTAAAACGCGGCGAGTTGCGGCAAGACGAACACCACATAGATGACACCTGCCACACACGCGACGAGACCCGTTGCAATCGATATCAGCAGGGTGTTCGCGAAGTGCACGCTGGAAGTGTCCAATGAGATGTTCAACGCGGTTTGTTGCCGTTCAAGACCCGTCAGAACTTCCTCCGTCGGTGTTGCGCCAGCCTCTTTCAGATGACGAATCAGGCGCACCGCGAGGCGAGGCGCGTCCGTCTGCGGATCTCCGCGCAACTCGAGGCTCGGCAAGGCCAGAGTGTCACGCACGAATGCGAGCTCACGATTGAACGAAGGATGCAGTGTCTGCGAGACTTTGTTGAGTGCCGCATCTGTGTCGCGCTCAGTGAGTAGATATCGTGAAAGCTGTCGACCGATGAATGACAAACGTTGATTCATCTGTTCTTCCGGATGTGCCTGCAAGGAGCCGGTAGGAAAGCCTCATCAATCGTCGTCGCATCGGCGCCGAAACTTCGAAATTCGGCGGGCGCCGTGGCATCAGCGCAAAGCCAGACGATCGAGGTTGGGGAATCTGCGCTACTGACGAAGGGCCGGAAGGACAGAACCGCGTTCGGCATGCGCTCGAGGTCAAGCGAATAGTCCAGGCGGCCCCCTTCAGCGAATGACACGGCACGAGTCAACTCGCTTATTCGTTTCGGGGAGTCTTCCTCTGCGAGAGCGCGCGCGACTGGCCATGTCCCAGTGACTGCAAAGTGCTCGTGCGCCCACACTCGATCCCCCGCTGACAGCAAGAGCGGCTCAACGACCTTGAACTTCGTCGTGAGAATGGGGAAGGCCTGCACGGCGTAGCCCACGATCACTCCGATGGCGATCATAGCGAGCAGGAGCTCGAGCGATTCATAAAAGGATTCGACGTCGACACGCAGGGTATCGTGCAGCTCTGGGCTAAAATCTGGGCCTTTCTCCTGCTTCGGCACAGCGTGTCCTGGTCGACTCGTTGATTTTGTTCTTCGACGCGCATGAAGGCTGCTTCACGTAGGTGCATCTGTCAATGGTCGACTCCAGAGATCAGTGAGCCTGCTTACGCCACGTACTCGGTGATGTGCCGAACTGGCGTTTGAATGCTCGGCTGAATGCTGCTTCCGATTCATAACCAATCGCGAATCCGACCTGCGCAACGCTCGCTCTGCCCTCGCGAAGGTATTGAGCCGCGACGTGCATGCGCCAGAGCGTCAGGTATTGCATCGGCGGCTGTCCGACCAACGAAGTGAATCGCTCCGCAAATACGGAACGAGACATTCCCACTTCCAACGCGAGCGCGTCCGCGGTCCACGGGTCCATGGGACGCGCATGAAGGACAGTGAGCGCACGTCCGATCTGTGGATCGCGCAAACCCGCCAGCCACCCGCGCCGTTCTGCCGGAAGACTCGCCACGTACTGAGTCACTGCCTCGACGAATAGGAGCTCGGAAATCTTGGCGATCGTAGTTGTCGAACCGAGGCCTCCGTTGGCGATCTCACTCGCAGCAAAACGGAAGGAGCTCTCGATCCAGCTTCCGGAGGCGGTGGCGCGCACGTCCAACTTCATCAACCGTGGCAAGCCCGAGAGCAGTGGGGCGAAGGGGGTATCGGTGCCGAGGTATCCACACAGCAATTGCGTCCCCGTGCCACCGCCACCGTGCTTGATGCGTGAGAGACCACCTTTCTGCGGCGGCTGAATGACGTCGCGCGCAGCGACGGGTGCGGTATCCAACTGGCTGCCGAAAGTATGAACATCGTTGTGTGGAAGCAGGACGTACTCGCCTGCGTGCACCTCGATCGTGTCGCCGCCTTCGACTCGAATCTGCATTGCGCCCTCAGCGACGAAGTGCGAGGCAATCACATGACGTGGGGGTGCGAGGAATGGTTTGCAGTCATCGGTCGAGAGCTGGCCGCTGATACACCAAGGCGCGGTGAACTCCGCCTCGAGAAACACTCCTCCCGAGAGCCGAATCACTCGTAACACATCTGAGAAGGCATCCACGAGCTATCCGCCGTGTGATCGGAGCCAGGAGCAAGAGATCAGGCGTACTGATCATTCGCTGTCCCTAGCGCGAGCCATAGATTAGCACTCGCCCAACTATTAGGAGCGGACCATGAGTGCTACTACCATCTCGGTGCCGGAATCCCTCGATACGGCGCGCTACGCGCGATGCGCCACGTTATCGAAGAAATCGGAATGGCAGATCGATCGCGATTTGTTGCAGGGCCGTACGTTCGACTTCTCGCGCAAGTTCCTCCCCGATGCACTGTCGCGAGTCGATCGACTTGCGTTCCTTTCCGCGGATGAAGCGCGGCTGCTGAGCCAAATCCAAGGCAGAACCTATGCCTATATCTTCGGATTGGTGGAACGATTCATCAGTGCCAAGATGCTCGATCAGGGTCGGGCCCATCTATTCGACGACCAGCTCGCACTCGAGGCACTGCTTCGCTTCTCTGCGGAGGAGATCAAGCATCAGGAGTTGTTTCGCCGCATGGAGGCAATGATCGCTCCCGAATTGCCGAGCGGTTATCTCCAGGTGGCCGATCCGAACGAGGTGGCGCGTGCCGTACTTGCCGCCAGCACGTGGTCGGTCTTGGCGCTTACGTGTCACATCGAGCTCTTTGTTCAGACGCACTACGCCGAAAGTATCGCTCCGCGCGAAGAGCTGTGCCCTCTGTTTCGGGATGTCTTCAAGTTTCACTGGAAGGATGAAAGCCGACACGTCGTGCTCGATGAGCTCGAGTGGAAGAACGAGCATGCGAGGCTCTCCCCGGCAGAGCGCGGCCAGGCGGTGAACGACTTGATCGCACTCGTCGGTGCCGTGGATGGGATTCTGCAGGCTCAGGCGACGGCCGATGCGAATTACTTCGTTCGAAGCGTCCGGCCCTTCACTGCTGAAGAGGTGAGCGAAATCAAAGCATCCGTCTTGTCCGCTTATCGTTGGCAATACATCATTTCAGGCGTACAGCAGCCGCATTTCGCAAAGTTGCTGGCCAGTATGACGACGCCCGAGCAGATGTTGCAGATTCGATCGGCGCTGACACCGATCCTGAACGGCTGATGCAAAGGGCGCCCCAAGATCCCGGGGCGCCCTGCCACCGTCCATCGTGCGTCAACGAGGGCGGCTATGGCTTCGGATGGTGTAGTCCAGACTTGCGTAACGCTTGCCGCAGCGGTTTCATAGGGGACGGGAAACAGAGGCGAGCCCTCATGACGCGTCCTGGTCGTCTCGAAGAGCGACTCAATCACCGCTGGGTGGCGGCGTTCATATCTGCTGCGCTGCACGTCGGGATCGCCTTGATCGTGCTCTTCTCGGGCGATCGACACGACGGTATCCATAGCGGCGACACGCCGCTCACGAAACTCGTGCTCATCGAAGCACGCAGCGCAGATACGAGCGAGGGCGTGGACCTTCCGCCGTTAGAGCCCAGCCTGGTCTTGCCGCGTGTCGAACAGCCGGCGCTCGCGTCCATCGAGCTGCCTGCCGGCTCGCCGGATCTGCCGAGCGAACCGCTTCGTCCCGCAGAGGTCGTTGATTCCAGTGAGCAGTCAGAATTCGAGCCGACGTCGGCTCCTGCTAAGCAGCCCAGCAGCACCATTCGTCTTTCAGAGACCGAGCGAGCAGCGATTTCTCAACGCCTCGTGAAACTTGCCGAAGAGCTGGCAACACCGACCCCAACGCAGATCGCCTGGGAGCAGAACGGAACCCAATACAGTGCAGTTCTGGTCTTGCAGCGTGCGAATGATGGGATGGAGCTTGACCGCGTCAACGCGGAGATCAGCGCCTCGCGTCACGGAAAGCAGATGCAAACACTCGTCTCGCTCAAGCGCCTGCCATTCTCTAGCTTCTCGCATGTCGTCGATCGTTGGGACCCGATG
Organism: Pseudomonadota bacterium; assembly: GCA_023417315.1. Taxonomy (GTDB): domain Bacteria; phylum Pseudomonadota; class Gammaproteobacteria; order Steroidobacterales; family Steroidobacteraceae; genus Steroidobacter. The sequence continues at coordinate 118,454 of JAEZFW010000067.1, read as the reverse complement.
GTGCAGTTTCATGACGACGAGATCGTTGGCCGCGTCCATACCAACACATCGTTCAATTTGCAGTATGACGGGCGAACGGCGCCCGAGTTTCTCGGCAAGGTGACGACCGCCGCCGGTACCTTTCACACTGAATCGAAGGGAAGGAGGCGGCAGGCCGAGATTTTCAAAGGCGGCATTCAGACTCGCGTGAAGCGTATTCGTTTGCCTGCGGCGTTGCAGCCGTTCGAGTGGGCGCCGCGCGATGAGCGTGCACAGGTTTTCGAATACGCGAGCGATACGAGCATCACCTTCCGACCGGAAGGTGGATTTACCTGGCACACGCCAGGAGCAGCAGCCGGGCAAGTCGATGCGTCCGCGGGCGAGCTCATGTATCTCATTGCGGGCACGGGTGTGACTCTGCGAGTGCAGGGCGTTCTTGCAGGCCAAGTGCTCATCTATTCGCCTCACAAAATCGTCGTGGAAGGGAGCCTCACGTATGCCCGCGACCCGCGCGAGGTACCCCATTCGCCTGACTACTTAGGCATCGTGTGCGATAGATATGTGGAGATCGCGCCGCCGAGCGTGACCGGGCCAGGCGACCTCGAGATCGATGCGGCGATTTTCGCGGGACGACGTTTCGTGGTTACGAACGTCAATCACAGACGGTCAGGGACGCTGCGAGTACTCGGCAGCCTCTCTGCCGGCAGCATCTCTGCGAGCGAGCCGCGTTATGCCACCAAAATCGAATATGACACGCGTTTCGAGGAGCGACGTCCTCCTGGGTTTCCGTCCACGGATCGCTTCGAAATCGCGCAATGGAATGGCGACTGGACCGAGGTATCGGATACCGCGGAAACCGAGGCCATTTCATCGTTAGACTAACGTCGTGAAAGCCATGCGTCCGCGCGCGGCTCGTGAGTCGAGCGCAGTACAGTCGCGTCGGACTACTTCGATTCTTGCTGCTTCGGCGAGAGCTCAGGAACCGTAGGCATCAGCGGTAAGAGCGCCTCTACGGTGAGCTGTGGAGCGATCGCAGAAACGCGATCCCGGCTGCAGCTCGGCCTTCTGATCACCCGCAGCCCAACCTCCTTGAACACGCTTCTCGACATCTGATCGAGCAATTCGCATTCCTCCGGTTCGAGCTTCATGGTTCGATGCGAGAGCTCAACGATCCTTCGCTCGGCGGGAAATACGATTGGTTCGTTCAGTGGATTGCCCGTCACGCGCGCCAGGAGCTCGCGCCGCGACTTGTCTTTCTGCATCTCGGCGAGTACTTCAGGCGTTGCCTCAACCGGCATCATCGCGCGGATTCGCACGTGAGCCGATTGTCTCGACCCCATGCGCCGATTGCCAAAGCGATCCGACCCCGATGATTGCGATGATTCCCATCGATCCGATGAGGTATCCCACGGATCTTCCTGCCGTCCCCATGGATCGGATCGGTCCTGCCATGTATCCCTCGACGAATCTTCGTACGGTGACACGATTGCATCGCAGCCGTTGACATTCACGCCGAGGTCTTCTCTAGCGCCAAGGTTACGCAAGACGGAAACGACGACACCCCTGATGTGACTACAGGAAAGAACAGACGTGTTAGCCCGATAGGTAAAGCTCATCTCGTGCAGCTTCAGTACTGCGGTGATGTCGTCCTGCTCAGCGTTCGACGCTTGCGGGGTCAACGCAAGCGAGAATGGAATCATGAGCAGCAGATGGTGAGCCCAGTGGCGGCGCGTAGCTCGTCGTTGGTCACCTGACACATGTGTGGCTTTCATCCGATGCATTCTCCACTGAGTCAGGCGAAAGGCAATTGCGCAATGCGCAAACGCGTAGGCCACGCATCGCACATCGGACATGGGATCGTGCGCTCGTGTCGCGAGCGCCGTCAGGAGGATAATGGCACTTGAGCGTACGCGGCACAGCGTGCACGAGGGGGTAGTGATGGCTGGCATCGAGAAGTGGAGCATCAAAGGTCAATGGTTCGACGTGTGTCGGTGTGCGATTCCGTGCCCATGCTCGTGGGCGCAACCACCGGATGACGATTTCTGCGAAGGCATCCTCGTGTGGCACATCCTGAAAGGCCATTATGGAGCGGTTACGCTCGACGGCTTGAATGTCGCCATGCTGGGCTCATTCAGCGGAAACGTCTGGGAGAAAGCGAGCGACTTCAAAGAGGCGATCTTCATGGACGAAACCGCCGACGAACAGCAACGTGCTGCTCTGCAGACGGTGTTCACCGGTCAGGCAGGCGGCTGGCCCAAATTCTTCGGGGCGCTAGTTCAAGGCGAGAACAAGGGCTTCGCGTTCGCGTCGATCAAAGTAGACATCGCACCGGATCTCTCCGAATGGAGTGCCGAAATTCCCGCGCACGATGTATTCGCCGCCGCCGAAGCGCTGATGGGTCCAACGAGCCACGGCAAAGTCACGAAGGTTCACAATCTGCCTGGCGCAGAAACAGGTCCTGGCGGCGTTGCCACGTGGGGCCGCGCGACCGCCGATCGCGCCGATGCGTTCGGCTTTAGATGGAACCGCAGTGGGAAATCGAGCAAGTTGATCGAATTCGAGTGGAGCGGTCCCGACTAGCGCAGGGGTATCGCGCTTTATCGCTGCGGGGTCTCATTCGTGACTCGCCACGCAGTCGCCCGTTCGTGCTCGATCGGACGGATCTCGTAGCTCAGACCGCAACGCAAGCATGGACTTTGCGCAGCAATGGCAGCGGCTTCTTCGAGGCTTTCGGCGATGACGAACCAGTAGCCGCCGATGACTTCGTTGGTTTCCGTGAAGGGACCATCGATGATTCCAGTGAGCGAAACCTGCCTGCCACCTGTTGCGAGCCGTTGCCCAGCTCTGAATTTGCCTTCCTCGACGAGCTGCGCGTGCCAGACATAGAAGTCGTCGATTGCCTTCTGAATCTCCTCCGGAGATTTCTTTGGGTCCCACTTGCCGCGAGATAACAACAGGTACTCGGTTGCTTTGAGCGGTTTCTCCATGGGGCACCTCAGGGGCAGAAACCGCAATGGTATAACGGAACGAGCTGCGAATCCTGCGATCTCGGATCGGCGAACCTTGTGCCGTGCTGCGCCTGGATCCCGGCCTTCGCCGGGCCTTCGCCGGGATTACGCCAAAGAAAAACACGGTCAGCGACCTTGCGTGCTTCGCGAGGGTCTCTACCGGCTCACTGCGGAGCGCGCGCAAGAATCCGCTCGAGGTACGCCTGCGCTGCGCTCGAGTCCGACTGCGACAACCAAAACATCGCGCGCTTGCGCTCCTCGCGCCCGAGTGCTTTGTTCTCCGCGACTTTGATCAGTGCTCGGGTCGCACGATCGGAGGGTAGTTGAGAGAGCGCGAAGATGGCGTGCTCGCGAACATCGCTATTCGTCTCTTTGCGGAGTGCTGCATCGATTGCGGCCTCTGTCTTCAAGGACTTCGTAAGCGCGAGCGAGAACCATGCGTGCTTGCGGACTTTGGCAGAGGAGTCCGTAGTGGCGGCACGTATCAGATCGGTGTCGGCGTGCGTAGATTTCGATTGGGACACCGCGAACGCGGCGTGCTCCCGAATGTTCGCGTCAGGATCATCGAACATCATCGCGGTGGCGACCCCCGCACCTTGCAGGCCGCGCAGGTGAGCGAGCAGAAACAGCGCGTGCTTGCGAAATTCAGTACGCGTATCACCACGTGCGATCTCGACGAGCGAATCGTGCGCGACATCGCCGCGATGAATAGCGAGTGCAGTTGACGCATCGTTGGCGATTCGATCATGCCTATGCGTGTCGAGATCACGTCCGTCGACAAGCGATATGAGCCAACGTGCACTCTCGTCGGCTGACACTCCGCTGATCTCCTGGATCTGCGTATCGCTCTCGACCGGGCACGTGGCGGCGAGCGTGTGCAATCGATCGATCTTTCCGTCCGTGAAGCGTGCGTACACGCGAACTGTGTCGGTCGTAGCATCGTCTCGGCTGCTGTAGCCGTGCCCTTGATCATCGAGCGCGCAAGGTTGGCGAGCTCCACTCGCAGAGTAGCAACACCAGTCTGGCGCCTCCTCGACCGCCGGTACTTCCCAGCTTGCCCAGCCTTCGCGAGGTACGTTCAACTCCGCCGTGATTGCAGCGGCAGCGAGTGAGAGCGATCCGAGGCATAGCGCCGCGGCGCGAAGCAATTGCGACGTATTCATTGCTTTCCCTCCAACGCAGCATCGATGGCTTGCAGCGCTGCATCGCTGTCCATCATAGACAGCGTACGCAGTAGGGCGCGTTTCTCGTCTGCGCTCTTGGAGCTGCGATACAACGCCAGGACGCCATCGTCATCGCCGCTGATCAACATTCCTTGTAAGGCCGCGTCCTTGATTTCTTGCTCGCTGCTGCGCGTGTAGATCTCTCGCAGCGCATTGCGCGACTCGGCGTTCTTGACGATGCCGATCTTGCGCACAGCATCGCTACGCACCGAGATATCGCCACTGCCCTCGGCAATTTTTCGCAAGCTCGAGAGGTCGCCGCTGATTGCATATGCCTCCACCAATCCGCTTCCGGCGTTTGGGCGATCGCCGAGCTTGCGCAGCTCATCGGCCGCGCCCATTGCGCCCAACAAGCGAATGGCTTGATTGGCTTCGTCTTCAGACTTGGCGTTGAGCGCTACCTGATACAGGTCTTCCTTGCTGCCCGCGATCATCCACGCATGCAGCACGTCTTGCTTCACTGAGGAATCTCCGCTGTTGTAGATCTCACGCAGTGCGGCGAGCGATTTCGGATTACCGCTGATCCCGATGCTGCGAATGGCTTCCTGGCGTAGTTGCTCGTCAGTGGAGCGGCTGGTTTGCAGCAGAATATCTTGCGCTTCCGGCGAATCGATCTGACTGAGCACGAATAGGGCGCGTCGCTTGACCAATGTCGTCTGCGATCCCGCCAGCACACGTTTGATGATCGGTAGCGAGCGCTCAGGGGGCTGCGCCATCAGACCCTCCATGGCGGCGAGCGCAAGTTGTTCTTCCTCGCTTGGCGCGCGGCGCGATTCGGCCTCAGCGTGTGCGCGCTCGCGAGTTGCTTGCGCTTGCGCGAGCTGCACTTGTGCTTGTGCGAGCAGAGCTCGATGTTCGGTGTCCAAGCCGCGCACGGAATCCGCTGTGACCTCCACGGCTTTCGCATTGCTTGCGGCCAGTAGCGCCATGAAGATCGCGTGGCTCATGAGCAGTCTGGATCCCGGCCACCGCCGGGATGACGCATCGTGAATGTAAATGGGTTGTCGGACCTCTAGCGCTTGCTGAGATGCCGAAGAGTGTGTGTGAATCGATCGCATGAGCTTCTCCGAAAACTAAAGCGTCTGTGATTGCGCTGAAGGTTTATTCGAGGTCGCGGCGGCCAAGCGCGCCTGGATCACATTCAGTTCGAAGGTCAGTTGAGCGACGTCGTCCGCAGTGCCGTCACTGCGCTCGTCTGCGAGCCGCTCGAGAATGGGTGTGAACGCGCGCAGCGCGCCGGCGAGTTGCGGTTGATTCGCGCGCTCGGCCGCGGCGGCATAGAGGCGGTTCTGCGCAATGATCGTGTCCACGAGTTGCGCGCGCTCTTCCTCGCTTGCATTGTCGAGATCGGCAAGCCGGCCTTCCGTGCTCGCAAGATGCAGCCGCAGCCCGCGCGCATAAGCGGATGAGTCGTTCGTAGCCGGCGCGGCAGCTTGAAGAGTCGAATCTGGCGTGATGAGCTCATCAGGCGTCGACTGCATGACTACTCTCAGAGTCACGACCAGCAGGGCACCCACGATTGCAGCGGCGGCCAGTTGCCATCGGAATCCCGAAAGAGTCTTCCCGCGAGATCTCTCGGAGCCGCTCTTCTCGTTCCCGGCTGCTTGATCGAGCGCAGCTTGCCAACGCTTCTGCACGTGCGCAGGCACGGCCACTTCAGGTGTCATCGCTACTGCGTCGAGACGCGCAATGAGTCGATGCAGGCGCGCAGCAAGATCAGGTTGCTCGCCCAGTGCTTTCGCGATGCGCTCGCGGTCGGCCGCATCGAGACCGTCGCGGTAGTAATAAAGAAGGAGCTCGTCGTCGGAAATCATGATTCGCCTCGCCATACGTGCAGATCCACGCGCAGCTTGCGCACGGCACGAAAGAGGACCTGCTTCGTATTGTTGACGTTGGTGTGAAGGCTTTCGGCAATCTCGTCCAATCGCCAACCTTCGATGTGCTTGAGCAAGAACGCCTGTCGCTCCATCGTCGTAAGGCGACGCATCGCGACCGCCAAATCCTGCGTGAGAGCATCTTGGGAATACTCGCTCTCGGGCGATTCGGACGCGGCTGCGATCAACGCCTCTGGATCGAGCTCGTCGGCCGCATGCCGCTTGCGCCGGCGCACGAGCTCCAGTGCCGAGTTGAGCGCGATCCGATGAATCCAGGTGTCGAGATCGGATTCGCCGCGAAAGTCGTTTCGCTGGCGCCACGCCTTGAGCAGCGCGTCCTGGACGGCATCAGCCGCAAGGTCCGCATCCCCCGTGATCCGCAGGCAGGCGTTGTACCACCGCCCACTGCGCTCATTGAGCACCGTCTGGAAGTGGTCCGGCTGGATCCAGGATTTGAGTAATGTCAGCACGCAACTTAGACGACAGGGCGGCAAAAAGGTTAGGTGGGCTCCCAGGATCGCGCCGCCCGAATGCCGTCTGTGTCGGAAACGTAGGCTGGGTGCTAGCCCTTCGAGCCGCGTTTGTCCTGCATCTTGGAATCGAACTTTTCTCGATTGATCACGAAGCGTTCGTGCCGACCTTTCGAGATTAGATCGACGCTATCGTGTGCTTGTACGTCGAAGACGAGCTTCCTGCCGCTCACCTCGATCAGCTTCACGGTCGCGGTGACTTCGAGGCCGGGCGGCGTGGCCGCCTCATGACTGACATCGATATACGTGCCCACGGTTTGCTCGCGCGGCCAGTCGAGATGCGGGTTGATGGCCTTGATGCACGCCCATTCCAGGAAACCCACCAGGTATCCTGTGGCGAAGACCTCTGGCATCGCCAAGAACTCTTCGGATTCCGGATAGAGCGCCGGCACTGTCTTCGACTGGGGAATTACAAAGCGGTGCTCGTAGGTGATGCCGGGCTTCAGAGTGTCTTTCATCTAGAGTCACCTCCAGTAGGAAACGACGGAACTCTACGTGTGTACAAGGGGCGCGGCCCCTTCGGGTGCACACAGGTGGGCATTGCTTGCTTAGCATTCCTGCAGCGTAGAAGACGACAGCTATACTGTGAGCAGCAATCGCGCACTTGAGATGGTAAGCCACTCCCGACGGACTTTGTGCCAAGGATGCCCATGTCGAACCTCGCAATCCTCGTTCTCGCGCAAGTGCTCACCGGTTCGGGGCTCACGGCAGTGGTGCTATTCGGTGGGATCCTGAGCGAGAAGCTTGCGCCGGATCCGTCGTGGGCGACAGCGCCGGTATCGATTGCGGTCGTGGGCGTCGCGATGTCGACTGTGCCTGCCTCGATGCTCATGCGCATCATTGGACGACGCTGGGGCCTCATCGTCGGCGCGAGTATCGGAGTCATCGCATCGCTCCTATGCGCCTACGCAATCTCGCAAGGCAGCTTCGTGCTGTTCTGTTTAGGCTCGATGCTGTTCGGGACTGCCACCGCATTTACGGCACAGTATCGTTTTGTCGCTGCCGAGAGCGTCGCGCGAGAACGTGCAAGCCAAGCGATTTCATATGTATTGCTCGGCGGACTCGGCGCGGCGCTCATCGGCCCGCAAGCCGCAATGGCTGCACGTGCATGGTTAGAGCACGAGTATTCCGGCTCCTTCGTCGTCGTAGGTCTGTTGTATGCGCTCGGAGCGGTCGCGTTGACGCGACTGCGTGTCCGCGAATCCGCAACGACTGGATCCGCCGGAAAAGGACCTGCCATCGGTGAGCTTCTTCGCGAATCCATGTTGCGTCGAGCGATGCTCGCGGGCGCGGTCGCGTTCGGGGTGATGAGTTTCATCATGACGGCGGCGCCGGTCAGCATGCACTCGCTTCATCATCACAGCGTGCAGGCGATCACCTGGACCATCCAAAGTCACATCCTCGCGATGTACTTGCCCTCGCTGTTCAGCGGCAAGTTGGTCGCTCGATTTGGCGAGCGCGCGATGATGATTGCGGGGAGTGTTCTGCTTGCAGCGAGCGCGATTGTGAGCTTGGCAGGGCACGATGTGCCGCACTATTGGATCGGTCTCGTCCTGCTCGGCGCGGGTTGGAACTTCCTGTTCACTGCGGGAACCGCGCTGCTGGCGACACACTACACCGGACCTGAGCGACATCGAGCACAAGGGTTGAACGACTTCATTGTGTTTGCATCCCAAGCGTGCGTGTCATTCCTCGCTGGTTTTGCCGTACTCGAGCTTGGGTGGCAATGGACGAATCTGAGTGTCCTTCCCTTGTTGGCCGTGATGATCTGGGTCTCGACCCGCGAAGCAGTGCATCCCGTTCGCGCGGCAGCGTCGTAACCTTTCGAAGGTCGAGCGAGTTCACGCATACTCTGCGTGCTCGATGCTTGCTTCCAGGGTGCTTATGACGTTCGAGATGAAATCGCGGCTCGCGACGATGATGTTCCTCCAGTACTTCGTCTGGGGAGCATGGTATGTGACGCTCGGGACGTTTCTCGCAGGCTCTCTGCAGTTCTCGGGACAGCAGATCGGATGGGCGGCCGGAACGACGGCCATCGGTGCGCTCGTCTCGCCGTTCCTGGTGGGGTTGGTCGCTGATCGTTTCGTCGCGACACAGCGGATGCTGGGCATCCTGCACGGGCTCGGTGCCGTGCTCCTGTACGTCGGTTCGCAGCAGCAGTCATTCTGGACGTTCTATGTCGTCGTACTGCTGTATTCCATCTGCTATATGCCGACGCTCGCACTGACGAATGCGTTGTCGTTCCGTCAAATGCAGGATCCTCAGCAGCAGTTCGGACCGATTCGCGTGTTCGGAACGATCGGTTGGATCATCGCGGGACTCATCATCGGCCATCTCGGCTTCGAAGCGACCGCGATCCCAATGCGCATCGCCGCCGGTTGCTCGCTATTGCTCGCGCTGTACTGCTTCACGCTGCCGGACACACCGCCGCTCGCGCGACATGCGCAGTTCAAGATGGAGCAGATCATTCCCAAAGAAGCGATTCAACTCTTCCGCGATCGCTCGATGGCGATCTTCGCGATGGCTTCGTTTCTCATCTGCATCCCGCTGCAGTTCTACTATGCATTCACGAACCTGTTCTTGAACGAGATCGGCGTGGAGAACGCGGCGGGAAAGATGACCGGCGGTCAGATGTCGGAGCTGTTCTTCCTGCTGCTCATCCCCTGGTTCTTCAGGCATCTTGGCGTGAAGTACATGCTGGCGATCGGCATGCTTGCCTGGGTGATTCGCTATGTGATGTTCGGTTTCGGTGATGTCGATGCGCGGATATGGATGTTGTGGGGCGGCATCCTGTTACACGGCATCTGCTATGACTTCTTCTTCGTCGTCGGGCAGATCTACATCGACCGCGAAGCGCCGCGCGCGCTGCGGGCGGCGACTCAGGGCATCATCACGTTGATTACTTACGGAGCAGGAATGCTCGTGGGTTCGTGGGTGTCGGGTCGCGTGGTCGACACTTATGTGCGAGCGGATGTGGGCGGTCACGATTGGCAGTCGATCTGGTTGTTCTCCGCCGGATTCTCCGCAATCGTGCTGGTGCTATTCCTATTCGCGTTCTCGTCGAAGGAACGCGCGAGCGCGTCAGGTATGGCGGACGCGAAATCAACGGGCAGCGTCCCGCCGTAAAGCAATCACGTTCCGGTCAACCTATCCGAAGAGCAGGTCAAAACCGGGCGCATCAAGAAAGATATCTCGCGGCGAACGCGGCGAACGCGGCGAAAGACCAGGAAGAAAATATCTCGCAGAGACGCAGAGGTAAGAAATGATCTAGGTCTTGTCTTAATCTCCGCGTCTCTGCGGCTCCGCGAGCGTATCTTCTTAATCCGCCGCGTTCGCCGCGAGAGTATCTCTTGATCGCCTCATGCCGATGCTGATTCACCGGAGGCGAGCACTCAGTAGCCCACTGCCTTCCCCGTCTCGTTCCTTCCATCGCTAGCGCCCATGCGCACACCGGTTTCGAGATCGATCTGGATGCATTCGCCGTCGCCGCCGAGACCGAAGACGATATCGTGGCCACGCGCCTTCAGCAACTCGATCGTGTCCGGCGAGAAGCGGTTGCGTTCCAGGCGGAGTTGGTCAGGGATCCATTGATGATGGAAACGCGGTGCGTTCACGGCTTGTTGGATATCGAGGTTGAAATCGACGACGTTGATCAAGATGTTCGCTACGGTCGTGATGATCGTCGGGCCGCCTGGTGAGCCGAGTACGAGCCAGAGCTTTCCATCCTTCAGAACGATCGTCGGCGTCATCGCGGAAAGCGGGCGCTTGTTCGGGCCGACCGCGTTCTCCTCGCTCTGAATCAGGCCGAACATGTTCGGCACGCCTGGCTTCGAGGAGAAGTCGTCCATTTCGTTATTCATGAGAAAGCCGAGCGAGCCAATCGTCACTTTCGAGCCGTAGCTGCCGTTCAACGTCGTCGTCACAGCGACCGCATTGCCTGCTTCATCGACGACGGAGTAGTGCGTCGTCTGCGTGCTTTCCCTGAGAGTGCCCACGATCGGGCGCTCTTCGGCGTATTGGCGTAGCGCCTTCGACACGTCGGGCCGCTCGAGTCGCGCCGAGATGCTTGCCTTCTGCGGGTTCACCGATTTACGCCACTCGACGGCGTACTTTTTATCTGCGAGCTCGAGCACTGGCAGCTCGCTGAACTCCGGATCGCCCAAGAATTGCGCGCGGTCGTAGAAGGCACGTCGATACGCTTCGGAGACGAGATGAATGGCTTCCGCTGAGCCATATCCCGCTTTGCTGATATCGAAGCCTTCGAGAATGTTGAGCGTCGCGATCAGCGCGATGCCGCCGGAGGAGGGCGGGGGCGCGCTGATGATTTCATGGTCGCGATAGGTACCGCGCACCGGCATGCGATCGATGACCTCGTAGTTGCGCAGGTCATCGAGCGTCATGATGCCGCCGCCTTCCTGCATGAACTTCGCAATCTCGCGCGCCATCTTGCCCGTGTAGAAATCATCCGGCGATTCGACGATGCGCTCGAGCGTGCGCGCGAGCTCCGGCTGCTTGAAGATGTCGCCTTGCTTCCAACCTTTGCCGTTGTTCTGAAAGATGCGCTTCGAGTCAGCAAATTGTGCGAGGCCGGTGCTGGTCGTCATCGCTTGCGCCTCGCCCCACTTGAGTGCGAATCCATCGCGGGCGAGTCGAATTGCGGGCGCCATCACTTGTGCGAGCGTCAACTTGCCGAGCTGCTTCTGGGCATGAACCAACCCTTTCACCGAACCTGGCACACCGGATGCGAGATAGCCCGTGCGACTGAGATTCGGGATGACATTGCCGTCCTTGTCTTGATACATCGTCGGCGTTGCTTTGCCTGGCGCCTTCTCGCGGAAGTCCAAGAAATGCGTCTTGCCGTCGTTCAAGCGAACCAGCATGAAACCGCCGCCGCCGATGTTGCCGGCAGCCGGATGCACGACCGCCAATGCGAAGCCTGTTGCGACCGCCGCGTCGATGGCGTTTCCGCCGGCCTTCATCATCTCGACACCGGCTTCTGAGGCGAGCTCGTGGACGCTGACGACCATTCCTTTCTCGGCGCGCTCGGGTTTCATGCCCGCCGCATGAGAGACGGACACCGTTGTGATCGAGACGATGAGGATCAGGAATCGGCTGAACAGCTTCATTGGGGTTCCACGTAGCATGAGTCGAGTCGCTCATAAGAGTACCGGACTCGCCTGCTACGTGCACTGAAGGGGGCTTTTCTGACAGCTATGTCGTTCTTGCTACGGTCCGCCCTGAATGGCTCACTTCGGTACGGCAAACCGAAAGGCATTCGGTGTCAGCGTTGGAGCGGATTGCGGCTCGAATGTGGTGGTCGTGCGTTGAATTGCGCTACCCATTCCGCTCGGCGTGTCTTCGAAGATCCTGCGAACGAGCAACGATTCCGCGTCAATCCATAGGGTCGTGCTGCGCACGTTCTCGTTCCAGTGATTCACGCGCACGCTGCCCTGGATCTTGTGCATTCGCCGACCGTTCAGCACTTCGAATCCAAGATGGCGGGGTGCTTCCATCGTGACGAGCGGACCCTGCAAGCCCGCAGACTGAAAGAGCAATGGCGCGATCAGCAGTGCCGCACTAGACGTTGGCAAGGCGCCCATCGCGAATGCGTTGGAACCTTCACCCGGCGCGTAGGACTCATGCACCTGCGTGGCGGACCACCAACTGTTGAAGCTGTCACCCGGGCACCAGATGACGAAGCGCTCGCCTCCGGATTTCTTCGCATCGAAGTAGAACTGCTTCGGAGCCGCGAAACGGGTGACGAACGTAAGCTGCTCGCGAATCATCGTCGCGCCGACAGGCTTCTCTTCGATGGTGACAGTGCCGGTATCGGCATACGAATCCAAGGCGGCGTACTTTGATCTCACCTCTTCGAGGAGTCGCTCTGCATCCGGTGGCGCGGCTGGCGCAACATCGATGATCAGCGCGCACATAAATAAGAGTGCAGCCAGGCGACTCATTTGCCGAGCCCCATGCTAGGCAACTCCACTCCGAGACAGACATTGCGCTGCTTGCCACCGCCGGTGACGCGATTGAGACAGGCTTCGCCGCCGCCGTCCGAGGCAGAGCCTGCGGAGAACACACCGAAGCCCGTGCTGTCGGTGGTCGTGACATTTCCGCCGTCGCCATGTGAGCTGCGCGTGAGGAATGCCACGGGCTGCTTGCCTTGAAACACCGCGACAGTGCCGCCGTTCTCAGAGAGCATCAGGCTCGCCGCGGGCTCATCGTTCTCGTAAACAGAGATCTGGCGGTCGAGCGCGTTCATGCTCGCAACGATCGTTCCGTCGTCATCATTGACGGTGACGGCTCCCGAACCGCTTCGTGCTTGGCCCAGGCCCGCGACGAAGGTGCCGCCATCCTTGTAGACGCGCAGGCCATAGTTGCCGGCATCGCCAGCCCCGATCGTGACATGCGCGCCGCCGCCGGACATGGAGGACACCCTTTCGGCGACTCTCAAGATGACTTTGCCTGATCGGCTGACTACTTCGAAGGGCGCAGTGATGCGCGTGGGCGAGCTGCCCTTGCCCGGTCGGATAGCCGGTTCGGCAGATGGGATGATGCGGGTCGTCTGCGAGCCTGGGCTGCTCGGTGTGCCCTGCTCGAGCGCAGCGACACGCCTTTGCAGAGCGTCGAACTGCTTCCTCATTTCGTCCATCGTGTGATCTTCTTTTTCTTCTTCGGGCGGCTCGCTCAGTTCCTCTTCCCATTCGGTAAAGAGCTTTCGTTGCTCGCCCGATGCGCATTTCTGCTTCATATCGATGAGTCGCATCGTTCCGCCCGATCCCACGCATACCGGGATCGGATCGCCTCCTGCATACGCAGCAGATCCAACCAGACAAGCAATCAAGACGACATGTATCCGATTCATGTGGATCTCCAGTCAATCCGAACTACAGCAGCGCTCCATCTCCAAACCATGTCCTCCATTTCCTCCTTTGCGAGCTCTGCGTGCTTTGCGAGAGTTTCTTGATTCTTTCCTCGAGCCACTACTGCTTGATCAACTCCACTCGCCGATTCCGCGCTCGTCCAACGAGCGTGTCATTCGTATCGCGAGGTTGAGCTGCGCCGAATCCATCGGTGGTCAAGCGGGCTGCCCCGATTCCATGCATTTTCACGAGCGCGTCTTTCACCGCCGCGGCACGACGACGAGACAAATCGAGGTTGTAGCGCTCGCCGCCGATCGAATCGGTGTGACCGTTCAGCGCGAGTGTCCAATCAGGATGCTTGCGTAGAACCTGCGCGATCTCCGCGAGCCGCGGCGCTGATTCTTCTCGAATGCGATCGCTGTTGAAGGAAAAGTGAATGTCGTAGACGACCGCCTTGCCGGTCTTCTCGAGATCTTGTTCCAATGTAGGCCCCGAAGCAGCCGGCGCTTGCGTCGGCGCAGCCGGCACCTTGCAGCGATACGCGATCTTCACCACTTCTAGCGTCTCGCGATCGCTTGCCTTGTCGCGACCGCACAGTGCACGGCTCATGTCCGGGGCAGAGCTCTGCATCGTGTGGCAAAGCTCCTTCATGCTGGTGTCCATCGGCGGCTCGGAATCGATGCCGACGCGAAACTTCAACGTCAGTGGGTTCGCATCGTCGTCGAGGAACACGAACTCCGAGGGTTCCGCGGCGAACTCGCCGCGTGCGCGAATGACGGGAAGGGACGTGCTGACATCATTCACGACAACGGACACACGCTCGGCGCTACCGACTCGCTCGAGCTCACCAGGCGACATGAAGTCGTACAAGCTCGGACTCTGATTGCGATCCGCAGGGAATTCGCCTGAGTAGGCATTGGAGATTGAGAACTCACTGCGTCCCTTCGTGCGTAGCGTGCGGATCACCGCGGTCGACGTTCCGATGGCGGTGGTCTCCGGGATCTGCGTCGGCATTCCTGCGATGAAGCGCTGCTGATAGAGCGTGGCGGATTGAAGATCCGAGCGGCGCACCGATCGATTCAACGTCACTTTGCGCACTTGACCGAAGTCCGGTGCGAGCAGGTCGGTGACGAGAGATTCGGATGAGTAGCGGATCAACACGCTATCGTCATCGACCGAGACAATCGTCTTGATCGATTCGTAGTCGCCGTTCGGTTGACTGATGGCGGTCACGATCTGCAGGCCTGGGCAGAGCGGGATCCTCGCGGGCGAGGATTCGCTCACGGCCGCTGCAAGCGGGAGAAGGCCGAGCGCAATCATCGAAGCTGTGCTCGTGCTGACGAAGCGTCTTGCGCGTATGTGCCTCGGTGCGAGCTTCGTGTGGGGGTCGATCACCGCACGACACTCCGATTCGCGGCCTGCGCGTTCTCTTGGCGGACCAGTGCGCGCACCTCAGGTGTCACGCACACCGTGTCGCCTTGGAAGGCCTCGCGCCAGACGAAGCCGGCAATGCAGGTGTTAGGTCCGTACGCGCCATGCGGATCGCGCCGCTCGTTGGCACGAGCGTTCTCGTCTGCCGTTCGCTTCTGCGATTCCGGCGGGACGCATGTCTTGTCATCGGGCCGCGCGAGTCGGTGCACGAAACCGTCCTTGCAGCCACGAACCCGAGGAAAGTCGATCACCCCCGACTGGCGCACACTTGCGGTCTTCGCATCGATCTTCGGCTGCGGTGCGGATCTTGGCGGCGGCTCGCGCGTGGTTTTGCCGATGGCCCGAATCGGAACGTCAGCAATACTCGTGATGACATCGCACACGAGGCCGAACGCATCGAGGTAGGTACCTGCGCGACCGCGCATGCCCACTGCCACAGTGCCGGAGGGACAGTCGCGCCAGAAGCCATCGAACTTCTTGTCTCCGCTGCCTTCGAAACGACCGATGTTGCCGACAGACTCCAAGGTGAACGCATCTCGGCAAGTGAATACGAGCCGCCCCAGGACGTGGCGATCCGCGACTTCATGTACGCCGAAGCTATAGATGACGGTTCCGCTTGGGCACGTGTAGGAGTTGTTCGTCTGTCCTTGGGCGCCGCCGAATGCAGGACCGCTGGCTAACGCATCGAGTGGGCCTGCCCTGTCCATGCGTGCGCACAAGGCTTGCACATTGTCTATCCACAAGCCGGTATATCCCCTCACGCCTACGAGGACGCTGCCGGTTGGACACACGTGTTCGAAGTAGCGGCCACCGTCACCGCCTATCATGGCGAGGCGAGTGCGCTCCGCATGCGCGCTCGAGAAGCAAGCGAATGCAGCGAGGAAGACGAAGATGAAGCGATTCATAGTTGGGGTACTCGTGAGGCGACGTCGCGCAGAAGGGCGACGGAAGTGTTCTTCGAAGGGCTCATGACATAGACGGCACCGTTCGCCGTGAGCGCGCCGGCTCTCTGATCGTCGAGCCATGGACCGACGAAGGCTGCCTCGCCGATGCCTTCGAGTACCTGGCCACCAGGTTGAGTGGTTCCGTCTTCCCAGTAGTCGCGCGGAACGATCTGGATCATGACGCTGCGATCGCTCCCTTCGATCTGCCAACTGCAGCCGCTGCCCAAGGGTCCGGCGGTGTGGCCTGCCTCGACGGATGCGCCGAGCGCGTTCCCGATCTGTTCGGTGCTGAGCAGCTTGCAGGCGAGCGAATCGTCGCCACCGCTGATCCGTTGATGCAGGCTGCGCGCCGCCTCGAGCTCGGTCGTGTCCGAGCACGCGGCGAGACTCAGTGTGAGGGCGAGCATCGGCACGATGCGGGTCGGGAGCAGAGTCATTCGTGTACCTCGGTTACTTGTCCTGTCTTCAGCCTTCAGCCTTCAGCCAACCTTCTCCCTCGACGGAGAGGGGTGTTTGGTTTTTTTCGCAGCCCTCACCCAACCCTCTCCCTGAGGAAAGGGGTGTCTGCTCGAAGCGAACCGCTCACCGCGCGGCGTTGCCTTTACCTCGTGCCTGCGAGAAGCGCCCCTCTCCCTCTGGGAGAGGATTGGGGTGAGGGCCGTTCTGGCTTGCTTACTGACTGTTACGCAATCCGAGCCCGAATCCCGACATCGACGGATTGCGGGTAGGATCAGACGGGGCAGGTGTTGCAGAATCCAAGGATGGAAGAACAGAAGAATACGAACGCGGTCCTGGCCGACCCATCCGTTCGCTTATTGATGGAAGCCTTCCATGCGGAGTTGCGGCGCCTTGCGCATCGCGAGCGCCGGCGGCTCGGTGGGTCCGAAACGTTGCGCACGACCGCGCTCGTGAACGAGGCCTATATCAAGTTGTTTCAAGGTGGGCAGTGGCGCGATCGCGCGCACTTCTTGAACGTCGCCGCGCTCGCGATGCGTCAGGTATTGGTGAGCTACGCACGCGAGCGCCTCGCCACGAAACGGGGGGCTGGTCTCGAGGCCTTGCCGCTCGAAGCCGCCGACGATGTCTTCATCGAGAGCGAAGAAAGAATCGTCGCGCTCGATGAAGCCTTGACGCGGCTCGAAGCGCGAGAACCGCGGCTCGCGCGCGTCGTCGAGTGCCGCTATTTCGCCGGTTATACGGAAGCTGAAACCGCCGCGGCGTTGAACGTCACCGACCGCACCGTGCAGCGCGACTGGGCGAAGGCCAAGGCGCTCTTATATGAAGAGCTTGGCGGGGATTGACGTGTCGCGCGAGGCCGATCTTCATGCGCTGCTGGATGAAGCACTCGAGCTTGCGCCCGAGGAGCGCGAGTCGTTCGTGCGTCGCTCATGTTCGGATCCTGCTCAGCAGGCACGACTCTCCAAGCTGATCGAAGCTGCGACGCGAGCCGATGGATTTCTAGATCGACCTGCACTGCGGACAGCCGAAGCACCAGAAGCGCAGGGATCGCTCGCGGCAGTGGGTCGTTCGATCGGGCCGTACTCGCTTGTGAAGCGCTTAGGCATGGGCGGAATGGGCGAGGTCTGGCTCGCCGAACGCACAGGCGGCGATTTCGAACAGCGCGTCGCGTTGAAGCTGATGCTGCCTGCTCCCGGGACCGCATTCGAACGCTTCAAAGCGGAACGTCAGATCCTCGCGCAGCTCGAGCATCCAGGCATCGCGCGGCTGTACGACGGCGGCGTCACGCAGGAAGGCTGGCCGTGGATGGCGATGGAGTATGTCGATGGCGAGGATCTCCTATCCTGGTGCGACCGTCGCGGTGCGAATCTGGAGCAACGACTCGATCTGTTCCTACAGATCTGCGATGCCGTCGCCTATGCGCATGCACATCTCGTCGTGCATCGAGACTTGAAGCCGACCAACACCTTCGTGACCGCAGCCGGTCGAGTGAAGTTGCTCGATTTCGGTATTGCGAAGCTGCTCGCGCGCGAGCCAAGTGCAGATGCCACGCAGACCGCAGTGTTGTCTCCAGCCTATGCGGCACCCGAACAGCTCGATGGTGGGGTCATCACAACCGCGACCGATGTGTTCGCGCTCGCGGTGACGCTCTATCAACTGCTGACCGGCCGGTTGCCATGGCCTATCGAACGTGCGCCTCTCGGTGCCGCGCTGATGCGTGTCGTTGGCGGGATGCCTCCTGTTCCGCCGAGCAAAGCATCGAACGCATCATTCGCCGCGCAGCTCCGAGGCGATCTCGATGCAATCGTCGCAAAGGCGCTGCGCAGCGATGCGGATGCGCGTTATACGGATGCTCGTGCACTGGCCGAAGATCTACGCCGGCATTTGCGAGGCGAACCGGTGCTCGCACGGGCCGGCGCGCGTGCATACGTCGCACGAAGATTCTTGCGTCGTCACTGGATTCCAGTTGCCGCCACTGCCAGCGTCATCGTCGCATTGACCGCAGGTCTTGCGGGCGTCGCATGGCACGCAGAGCGAGCCGAACGGGAAGCCGCGCGAGCGACAGCGGCGAAAGAGTTTCTGATCGATATCTTCAAGGCGAGCGATCCTCGCATCGCGCGCGACAAGCTGCGCGGGGAGATCACTGCGCGCGAGTTGTTGGATGCGAGCGTGGCGCGCATCGAACGCGAGTTTGCCGATGATCCTGAAACACAGATCGAGTTGTTCGGGGTGGCAGCAGAAATTTTTCGCGAGCTCGGCGAGGCGACGCGCTATGAGAGCTTGCAGCGCCGCTATCTCGCGAAGGCGACGCAGCATTACGGTCACCGTCATCCTATCGTAATCGCCGCGTTGCTAGATGAGGCGATTCTGAAGAAGGATCAGCTCGACAGTGCCGCCGCGCTGAAGCAGCTCGAATCGATTGACCTGCTGATCCGTGAGGCCGGACTCGAGCGGAGCGAGCTGCGTGCCCAATGGTGGCTCATGCGTGCACAGGCGCTATTCGACGACTCCTCGCGTGTCGAAGAGCAGCGTACTGCGTTTCAGCAAGCGCTCAATCTATTTGCCGAGATCGCACCGACTCACCCGGGGCGGGTGACCGCGCTTGCGGATCTCGGCACCTCCTACAGCAATCGGATGGATCTGGAACCTGCACGGCGATATCTGGAGGAGGCGGTCGCGCTCTCCGCAAGCGTTCAAGATCGCAATGATGCCGAGCTCGCAACGATCAACGGCAATCTCGGGCTCATCGCTCAATACATGGGTGACTTCGAAGCGGCCGATCAAGCCTACGCGCGCGCCGCGGAAATCATGCGACGCACCTATGGCGAGACCAATCATCGTAACTGGGTGCCTGGGGCCATGCGTGCGCGGACGGCGCATCTCGGCGGGAATCGCGCGCGGGCCTCTGAGCTGTTCGCGAAGCTGTTCGCCGAGATCCCTGCGGATTCGATGCATCACGATGCGATCGAAGCGCGAGAGTGGTATGCGTCGTGCCTTGCGGCCGAGGGCCGAGCGCTGGAAGCCATTTCGTCGCTCGAAGCCGCCGAGCGCTTCTATCAGACCGCTCGCATGTATGACTATCAGTTGCCACGCGTGCGTGCGACGCTCGGCGATGCTTACGATCGCGCGGGCCGAACAGCGGATGCGGAGCGAGCGCTCCAGGCGGCTCTCGAGCAACGCGTCGCGAGGGATCCTGCTTCTTCACAGCCTGTGCTCGCGATCCGCGAGCGTTGGGGACGCTTCCTGCTCGAGCGAGGCGACATCGCAGGAGCTCAGGCTCAGTTCGATGAAGTGCTGCATCAAGCGCAGGGTCGCACGCTGTCACACGTGGCGCTCGCTCATGCCGGGCTTGCACGCGTCGCGCTCGCGCGCTACGACATTCAAGCGGCCGCGATTGCCTCCGCTCGCGCGCTCGAGCTTTGGGATGACGTCAAAGGATTTCGGGATGTTCGCATGGGTCCCGCAATCTGGCTCGTGCACAGCGAGGTCCTGCTTCGATCCGGTGAGCCGGTCGCGGCACAGGAGTGGGCGAACAAAGCGCTCGCAGCGCGGCAAGCCTACGATGCCCCTGAGTCCGCATCCATCGCTGAAGCCCGCGCCGCGGTCATGCGGGTTGGCGGTCGAGCAGGCGGTGAGTAGGGATATTTGTAACTCCACCCTTGGTACCTGTGTTCTCTAACGTAAGCAGGCCGGTCCGCAGGCAGGTCAGCGCGCGAGTCAACATCTGATGGGTGGAGGAGCTATGAACATGAACGCGGGTATTCGGCTCATTGCTGCTGCAATGCTCTGCTGCGCCGTCAGCGCATGCGATGCAACCGAAGAGCGGTCGAAGAAGATTTCCTTCGGCCTCGAAGTGGGCGACAAAGCGACGGCAAATGCACTTGGTCTGCCGTCGTATCCAGGCGCTAAGCCCTACAAGGACGACGAGGATGACGAAAGCGCTGCCGACATCGGCATCTCTACGCCACTGTTCGGATTGAGAGTTGTCGCGGCGGAACTGGAGACATCCGACAGGCCGGAAAAGGTCGCGCGCTTCTATCGGGATGCGTTAGGGAAGTATGGCGAGGTCATCGAGTGTCCGTACAGGGATGGCGAGAAGGTCGAGAGCGGCTCGAATGGGATCAACGTCGAGCTCACCTGCGATGACGCCGGATCGCACGACATCGTGTACAAGGTCGGAACCGAGAAGAATCAGCGCATCGTGGCGATCGACCCCCACGGAAGCGGCACTCGATTCAGTCTCGTGCGGGTAGATATACGAGACGATGATCAGGAGTGATTCCCGATAGGGAAGTCGTGCGCACGAAGGCAAGGAGCCCTTCGGTGGAGTACGCCTTCGGCAGGGGAGCCGCACTAACGACGGCAAGGAAGCCTCTCGGCAAGGTCAGACGACGAGAGCGTCTCTGCCATCGCGTGGGTTTGTCACTTCCGAGAGTCTCACCGCGTTGATCGTCTGTCGCGCGGCGGAGTGATGAAGACGAGCGGTCCACTCCACCGTTGCCGTTAGATTCCCTTAGCCTCGCACCCATGGCTTCCCTGCCGCAGCATTCGAGCTACGAATGCGCAGGCTGCGCTGATCCTCTTCCGCATTTGTTGCTCCCTCCATTCGCCTCGTCACGCGAGCGTGTGTGCGTGGGGGAGTGTAGATTATCTGGCGTCATAGGTTTCTCTTGCGTTTGCAGCGGAGCGAGATGTCGAGCATGAAAGGCAGAGCCCTCATTGTCACAGCGATGGCGATAGGAGTATTCACCATGGATGCATCTTTCGCAGAACGGCGCGAGCTGATCGATCTGAGTCATTCGATCGAAGACGGAATGATCACGTACAAGGGCTTGCCAGGTCCTGTGATCGTCGACCACTTGAGCCGCGAGCAATCGCGAGCGAACTATGCGGAGGGAACCGAGTTTCAGATCGGCAAGATCACAATGGTCGCGAATACGGGAACGTACCTCGACACACCTTTCCATCGCTTTGCCGATGGCAAGGACCTGTCCGGTCTCGATCTCGGCGGCCTCGCAGACCTCGAAGGCGTGCTGGTGCGCGTGATTGGTGCAGCCGACCGTGCGATTTCGCGGGAGGCGTTCGCGAATATCGATGTGCGCGGCAAAGCAGTGCTGGTGCACACGGGGTGGGATAAACATTTCAGGACCGAGCGTTATTCGGAGAGCCATCCGTTTCTCACCGAAGACGCAGCGCTGTTCTTGAAGGAAGCGGGTGCGGTGCTCGTCGGCATCGATTCATTCAATATCGATGACACCGCCGATAAGCGTCGATCAGTGCATACGACCTTGCTGCGTGCCGGCATCCCGATCGTCGAGCACATGCGTGGGCTCGAGCAGCTGCCAACGTCGGGTTTTCGCTTCAGCGCGGTGCCGCCGAAGATCAAGGGCATGGGCACGTTCCCGGTGAGAGCATTCGCGACCGTAGGTCGGTGAATCGAACGGGGAGCCGCACTAGCCACGGCAAGGGAGCCTACGGCAGGGAGCCGTGCGTGCGACGGCAAGGAAGCCTGTCGGCAAGGTCAGATCCAGGCGCAGATCGACATCGAATTCTCAAGGAGACCGAAGATGACAACGAATCCACGTCCGCCTTTGCCGCCGTTCGATCGTGCGGCGGCGATTCAAAAGGTCAGGTTGGCTGAAGATGCTTGGAATACGCGCGATCCCGATCGCGTGACGCTCGCATACAGCGCGGATAGCGTGTGGCGCAATCGTGCGGAGTTTCTCAAAGGGCATGACGAGATCCGCGCGTTCCTCCGACGCAAGTGGGCGAAAGAGCTCGACTATCGGCTCATCAAAGAGCTGTGGGCATTCACCGAGAATCGAATCGCGGTGCGCTTTGCCTATGAATGGCACGACGATTCGGGAAGTTGGTTCAGATCGTACGGCAACGAGAACTGGGAGTTCGATGAGCTCGGCTACATGCGCCGGCGCATCGCGAGCATCAATGACTTGCCGATCACAGAAGCGGATCGTAAGTATCGATGGCCGCTGGGCCGTCGCCCCGACGAGCATCCTGGATTGAGCGACCTCGGACTGTGACCCGAACCAAGGACGCTCTCGCGGCGCTCGCGCTTCGCTGTGCGAGGTTGCGCACCTCTCCCGCAACCACCGCAAATCCTCGAACTTGCTCGCCCGCGCCAGCGGTCACCAGCGTCCAATCGTTCTAGTCACCTTCTCGTTACCGCGGGTGCGCGCGCGCGGCTCGATAGATGGCCATGAGCGATGAGTGGTGCGGTGATCCCCGAGACGGAGCGCCGCAGCAAATCCTGAGGCGCTCCCTGATCTGCGGGATCCCGATCCTGTGACGTCGCGCAATCCCGTGCCGGTATCGGGTGAATGTAATATGCTCGGGTCGATAAGAACTCGAATGGTGGGACGCTCTCGGCCGTCGGGCCTGGAGTCAGTCTCAACCTCACTTCGGACTCTATACACGCGGTGCTGGCAACATAACGCGGGTCAGAAAACAGTCACTCAGCGGTGCCGGCGGCAGTGCGGGTGAGAAAAACAAGGGACGGGCGAATCATGGGGAACATGATCAAAGGCTTGATGGCGGCCGGGTGCTTGTTGCTGTCGGCGCTGACGCTGGCGGATACGCCGCCGAACCCAGGACCGCTGCCGATCGAGTACTTCACGAAGCACGATGACTTCGGCACGTTGAAGATATCCCCCGATGGCCTGTTCGTGGCGATGCTGACGGGCAAGAACGGTCGCGAAATCCTCGCGTTCATCGAGCTGGCAACCGGCAAGGTCGGTGGCGGCATTCGCGCACCGGATCGCTTCGAGATCCATGACTTCAATTGGGTTTCCGCGACCCGCGTCATCTATATGATCGGCGAGCGACAACCCGGCATGGCAGCGCCGACGCCAACAGGCGAAATCTTCGGCGTCGATCGAGACGGGTCGAAGAATCGGATCCTCTATGGCTATCGTGCAGGCGAGGAGGGGTTCTCGAACGCCGGCAAGCGGCGCGATACGTATGCCACACCCGAGCTGGTCAGTACGCTGAAGAACGACGACAGCCACATTCTGATCGCAGAGTATCCCTGGGAGCTGCGCGGCAACTACTGGGCGTTCAATCCGGACGCAAAACCGCGCATTACGCGTCTCAACGTTTTCAGCGGCAAACTGAAGACGGTCGATAAGGCGCCGCTGCGCGGGGCATCCGTGCTCGCTGATCGTAACGATGTGGTTCGGTTCGCCTCCGGACAAAACGACGAAATGCACTACGCCGTGAGCTGGAAACCGACACCTGAGGCAGAGTGGACTGCGTTCGAGCTTCCTGGATTTCGCGACGAGAGTCTCGAGCCGCTGCGCTTCACAGCCGACAACAATGCTGTCTTGTTCACGGGTCTGCGAGACGACGAGTCGTTCTCGGCCTTGTATCGACTCGATCTCACGACGCGGGCGGTCGAGAAGGTGTACGCGTTCGAGGGTGTCGACATCAACGATGTCGTGTCCGACTTCTCGGATCGCGAAGTCGTCGGCGTGCGTGCCATCGCTGAACGACCGCGCTATCACTGGATTGTGCCCGACGATCCTGCTGCACGTCTGCACGACGCGCTCGAGCGCGCTTTCAAGGGGCAAAGCGTCGTCGTGACGAGTGCAAGCGATGACGGGCGGCTTGCGATCGTCTTCGTGTATTCGGACACGAGTCCCGGCGACTACTACTTGTTCGACACTCAGAAGAAGAAGGCGCAGTTCGTGCGTGCGGCTCGTTCTTGGGTCAATCCGCTGCATATGCGAGCGATGGAGCCGATTGAAGTGAGCGCGCGCGATGGTCTGAAGCTGCACGGGTACCTTACGCGTCCTGCAGGCGACGGGCCGCACCCGCTCGTCGTGTTGCCGCATGGCGGTCCGCACGGCGTACGCGATAAATGGGGTTTCGACTGGGAAGTGCAACTTCTCGCCAATCGTGGCTATGCAGTGCTCCAGGTTAATTTCCGGGGGAGCGGTGGCTACGGAATGGACTTCGAGGCGGCCGGTTACAAGCAGTGGGGCGCGCAGATGCAGGACGATCTGACGGATGCCACTCAGTGGGCGATCGAGCGGGGCATCACGAGCGCCGATCGGATCTGCATCTATGGCGCGAGCTATGGCGGCTATGCCGCGTTGATGGGTGCCATTCGCGAGCCGAAGCTATATCAGTGTGCGATCGGATATGTCGGTGTGTACGATCTCGAGCTCATGTATGAGTCCGGCGATATTCCAGGCTCACGCAGCGGTGTGGCTTACTTGAAGAGAGTGCTCGGCGAAGATCAGGCGGATCTGCGCGCACGCTCACCCGTGTACCTGGCAGATAAGATCGAAGTGCCGATCTTGCTCGTGCATGGCAAGGAAGACTGGCGAGTGGATTACAAGCAGGCAAAGCGGATGCGAAGCGCGCTGGAAGCGAAGAAGAAGCCTTTCGAGTGGATGGCGCTCAGTCGCGAAGGTCACGGCGTGTACGATGAGGAGAATCGTCGTGAGGTGTATGAGCGCATCCTCCAATTCCTGGACAAGCACCTCGCGCGCGGGGCCGCGGTTACGCAGGCGGCCGCGCAATAGAAGCACAAGAGCGCTTGCAGGAGCGCCGCGGCACGTCGCCGTTCTCGCGCATTTTATCGAGAAGCCCCGTTGTTGCTGACGATGGTGTCGAGCCGTTGCCGCCAACGCTTGGAATCGCGGATCGTGTCGAATGCGCGAGTACATCGGATCGCGCTCCATGTACCGCGGATCAGCGTATCGGTTGATCTGGATCGTCGCGGTCAGCTCTTCGATCGCACGCTCGTCGTGAGCTAGCATCGCGAACACCGTTGCGCGTTCCGAAGTAAACCAGTGCTCAGGGCGGCCCGCCTCTTCTGCCTCGATGTGCTCCAGGAGCGACCTGAGCAGCGCGTGAGCGCGCTTCTTCTCGCGCGCGATCTGCAGGTCCCTCCAAGAAGTTGAAGAGCTCAGCATCTGCGCCTTCTCTGCTGCTTTGCGCTATGGTTCGCCGTCCGACGATTCTAACCGCAAAGAAGGGCTGCCGAATGCTGAAGAAGGTGTTTGCATCTGTGCTCATGGGAGCGTTGGCGTTTTCCGCGACTGCGCAAGACGAGACGATCGAGGCGAAGATCACTCCACAAGCAATTGAGTCCCGCATCGAGCAGTTGCGCATGGGCGATCTCATCGTCAAGGCACGGCCGGGCTCGAAAGTGAAGATCGAGCAGGTGAAGCACGAGTTCCTGTTTGGCACCGCGATCCCGAACCAGCTCGCAGAGAATGCTAAGGACGCGATGACGCCGGAGGAGCGCAAAAGGTATCTAGAGATTCTGGAGGCCAACTTCAACTACGCCGTGCACGAGAACGCGCTCAAGTGGTCGGACACGGAGGCGGAGCAGGGTGGGGTCGACTACTCCGTTGCAGATCGGATTTGGGAGCTGATGAACGAGCGCGGCATTCCGATGCGCGGACATTGTGTGTATTGGGAGAAAGAGGAGTTTCTGCAGGACTGGATCAGGAAGCTCAACAACGATGACCTTCGACTCGCGGTGAGGGATCGTGCCGTCAGTCTCATCAATCACTTCAAGGGAAGAGTCGGCGAATACGATCTCAACAACGAGATGATCCACGGCGACTTCTTTCGCAGCCGCCTTGGCTTCGGGATCGTGAGCGAAATGGCTTGGATGGTGAAGGCGCAGGATCCCAATGCGAAGTTGTACGTCAACGACTATGGGATTGTGGACGTCGGTTTGAACGCTGGCCCGTACGTACAGCAGATCGAGCGGCTGCTCGCGAATGGGGTGCCGATCGAAGGCATCGGCATCCAAGCTCATCGAACCATGCGAGGCGAGATCAACAACACGCCGTTCATGGTGCAGAGGAACCTCGATCGCTTCAATCATTTGAATCTGCCGATCAAGATCACCGAAGCCTTGTTCGCGTACGAAGATGAACAGCGGCAAGCGGACGAGCTGAAAAGGCTCTTCCCGATCTACTTCGCTCATCCGAAGGTCGAGGCGATCTTGATCTGGGGCTTCTGGGAGAAGTACCACTGGATACCGTATTCGGCGATGTATCGCGCCGATTTCACGCCGCGCAAACAGGCGGAAGCGTATCGAGAGCTCGTGTTTGGTAAGTGGTGGACGAACACCGAGGCGACAACAGGCAAGAACCGCGAAGCCCGCATCCGCGCGTTCTACGGTGACTATGTCGTTACCGTGAACGGCAAACGCAAGAACGTGAGCTTGCGCAAGGCGGAAGGGAAGGCGGAGGTCGTGTTCTAGTCACGGCGGACCCGCGATGAGCTCTTGGATTTTGGGGTGTTGGCGAGTTGGGTCATTCGGAAATCGGGAATTCTGCTGTCGATAAGTAGAGGTTTCATGGAAGCCTGGCAGAGGGCGCACTCGAATGAAGACTGAGCATCTGACCACAGTGCACTAAATGGACGTTCGAGCATTGCGGCTTCAGACTTCGTCGCTCATTCTTCGATACCCGATACCCGATACCCGATACCCGATACCCGGCCTTCTGATGTCCCAGCTCACTTCACATCTATTGCTCGATGCGCAAACTGTGCGCATCCACGATGTGGTGTGCACGGGCGCCTGTCGTCATCCAGTCGATGAGGAATGTTCGGGTGAGACCCATTTCGTCTTTCCGTATCGCGGCATCTTCGTTCGTCATCTCGGGAAGAGCGAGGCCGTCGGAGAGGCGAATCAGCTCATGTTCTTCAATGGGAACGAGAGCTATCGCATCAGTCATCCGGTGAGCGGTGGCGATGCGTGTCTATCGTTCTACGTTGCCGACAGCATCCTGCACGAGCTTGCCCCGCGCTCGCAGTTGCAGCCGGGTGAGATCACGAAGTTTCGGAATCAGCGATTGCGGATCGATGCGCGCGCGCAAGCTTTGGTCGCGTTGCTGCGTCACAGCTTGAGTCGTGGAAGTGCGGAACCGCTCGAAGGAGAATCGCTGGCGTTGACGCTGCTCAAGCGCGCGTTGGGTGAGCGCACATCGCACGTGAGCACGGCGAGTCACGGCCTCGAGAAGCTCGTTGATCGCGCGAAGCTCGTGCTCTCGTCGGATCTGTCACGGCGCTGGAGCTTGGCGGAGATTGCTGCAGAGGTGCGCGTCTCACCCGTATATCTGACTCAAGTCTTCCAGCAAGTCGAAGGCATGCCGCTTTACCAATACCAGCTTCGACTCAGGCTCGCGCGAGCATTGGACCTGCTCGGCCGCTACGACGACCTCACCACGTTGAGCGCCGACCTCGGGTTTTCGAGCCACAGTCACTTCACGGCCACGTTCCGCAAGATGTATGGGCGCACGCCTGCGGAGTTTCAGAGGGCAGTCGCGCTGCGCTAACGCGGAAGCCTCCACTCCGCTGCGGCAGGGAAGCCTCCGGCACATAGTGCCTACGGCAGGGGAGCCTTCGCTCCGCTGCGGCATGGAAGCCGTGCTACCGACGGCAAGGAAGCCTCCGGCACATATGTGCCGAAGGCAGCTCGGAAGGAGAACCTCATTACGCATTTCGCCGGGTGAGGGCAACCTCGAACTCGGATTCGCGAAGCTGTTTGGTAAGAATGGCTTCTGACCCTGCCTGCCCACAGGCTCCCTTGCCGTCGTTAGCACGGCTTCCCTGCCGGCAGGCTTCCTTGCCGTCGATAGTGCGGCGTCCTTCTTGATCAGCTTTCCGCGTCAGCGGCGACAAGTCGCTAAAGATTTCGACAGCCCCTCACCCCCTCTGAGTGATCTCCTATGCCCGTCCAATCTGGGACGAGAGAGGAGACTGTCATGGCTGAGAGAACTTGTGCGGCTTGCGATTGCAAGCTCGAAGACACCGTCATCACTGTCAGCATCGGCGGCAAGACGGTCGAGGTCTGTTGCGAAGAGTGCGCGACGATCTTGCGGGAGGCTAAAGCCTCTGCATCTGTCGAGGCGAAATCAGCGCAGCACGCCTGAAGGGCTCGAGCGAGCTCAGGATATACATTTATGAAAACCTCGATTCTCATCGCTAGCATCGTAATGCTCGCAGCATCTTCTCTTGCGAGCGTTTCTTCTCACGCGTTAACGGATCGGCTAGATGAGCGTCCGTCCGTTGCTGTGAGCATCGCAGGGATCGATCTCGATACCGAGAAAGGAAGGTCCATCGTGTTTCGGCGTCTGCAGAGAGCCGCGAAAACTGTGTGTGAGGATGGTTCGTTCGCCACGGTCCGCAGGCTCACGCGCCCCACCGAATGCGTGACGAGCACCATGCTCCATGCAATTGCGCAAGTGAAACATCCCGCCTTCCGGGCGTATGCACAGACGCAGATGGATGCGCGAACCCCGCGCGTCGTGGCGGCGATCAGATGAGCGTCACCCGCGAACATCCCCTCTCCCTAGTGGGAGAGGGTTAGGGTGAGGGAGTGCGCTTCCTTACTTTGCTGCGATCGGCTCCAGCGAGGGTGCACCGATGTCCTTCACGAAGAAGACCAGAAACTTCGCCGGCTTGGTCGTGCTCGCATTACGCGAAACGGTATGAACATCCGTCGGAGATTCGTAGAAGGTATCTCCGGCGCTCAGCGTCACTTCTTTGCCGCCTTTGACTTGCATCACGACGGCACCCTCGAGCACGTACACGAATGTGCTCGCGTTGTGGCGGTGAGGCGCGGATGAGCCACCCGGCGCATAGTCGACGGTGAGCATGACGGCTTCCTTGCCATCGATGTTCGGTAGTGCGCGCGTGAGGAGCGGAGTCGTGGTCGCTTCGGTGGCATGCGCTACGCCGAATGCACCTTCGGTCGCGAGCGCAGATGCAGCGAGAATCAAACACGCCAGTCTTCGATGTCTCATGCCGTTCACCTCATACACGAGAAGACCCGGGTTGATAGTCGCCCGCCTGACGCTGAAACGCGATCGAGAAACGATTCCAACCGTTGATTTCGACGACGAGAAGCGTCAGGGAGACGAGCTCTTGCTCGCTGAACTGGCGACGTGCTTGCTCGTAGACCTCGTCGGATACGCGCTGATTCTCCAATCGTGTGACAGCTTCGGCCCAGCGAAGCGCAGCACGTTCGCGATCGGTGTAGAGCGCCGTTTCCCACCAAGCGCTCAGCAGATATAAGCGCTGCTCCGTTTCTCCAGCGGCGCGGGCGTCTTTCGTATGCATGTCGACGCAGTAGGCGCAGCCGTTGATCTGCGAGACGCGCACTTTCACGAGCTCGAGAATCGTGTGCTCGAGTCCAGAGCGTCGTACAGTCGCGGCGAGATTCGTCATCGCGCCGAGCGCGTCTTTGTGGCGAGTGGGATCGAAGGTAATGCGTGCGGTCATGATGTGGTTCTCCGTCGTAGAGGTGTGTGCCGCTCGAGAGGAGGCCCTCACCCTAACCCTCTCACTGGAGCGAGAGGGAATCTGGCCTCACCCTCCCCTCTCCCTAGAGGGAGAGGGGAGTACCAGGGAGGCGAGAGTTCCGAGCGGCTCTCAACATTCAAGACGTAGCGATGCCGAAGTCTGTGACAAGGTCGCGGAATGAGCTGAGCTTGTCCGGGTTCGCGATGGAATAGAAGCGATGGATGTGCTCGCCATCCGTTTCGATCGTCGCGACGGAGTGGAGGTGGCCGTTGTAGAACGATGCGATCGCCCACTCGCCATTCGCGCGGACGAGACGGCGGTCGGCGAGCAATCGAGCACGGCTCGCGACTGCGAACCATAGCCAGGCAATGCGTTCTGCGCCGATCAGCGGGCGACGAACAGCGATAGCTTTCCCTCCGCCATCCGAAGTCATCACCGCCTCTGATGCAAACAGCGACATGATCTCTTTGCGATCGCCTCGATTCGCTGCCTCGATAAAGCGTTCGAGCATGCGCCTGCGCGTTGCATCGTCTACCAGGTAGCGGCGACGCTTGGACGTAAGGCGCTCGCGTGCGCGATGAACCATTTGCCTGCACGCTGCTTGCGACTTGCCGATCATCTCTGCGATGTCGGCGTAGTCATCGTCGAGAATGTCGTGGAGAACGAACACAGCGCGCTCCTCCGGCGAGAGTGTCTCGAGCATCGTGAGGAATGCGATCGACACATCTTCGTCGCGCTCGAGTGCGAGCTGCGGCGAGCTCATATCGGTGTCCGAGAGCGGCTCGGGCAACCAAGGACCCTCATAACGTTCGCGCTCGGCCTTCGCACGACGCAGACGATCGATTGACAGGCGTGTCACGGCCGTCTTGAGCCACGCTTCGCTGGATTGCACCTGCGATGTGTCGGTTGCATTCCAACGCAGCCACGCGTCGTGCAAGACGTCTTCCGCATCCGCTCGGCTGCCGAGCATGCGATAAGCAAGGGCCACGAGGCGTGGGCGAAGCGATTGAAACGTTTCGGCTTTCTGATCCATGCGTGCCTTGCAGTCGTACAAGTTTCTCCGGCAGCGCGCAAGTGCGAACCAACGCCGCCTCAAGACTTAGACGTAAGACCTTGGTCGTCTGTGACAGCAGCCTGGCGATTTAGTTAACAAATGCTGCTTGAATGTTGTGCCACCACCCGCGCGCGCCTATCGGCAGAGCGGCTGGAATGCCGCGTCCAGAAACTTGTCGGTCCTTCGGTGATGTATTCGTGAGGCCACGCAGCGGGTGCCCGCACGATTTGCTCCGTGGCTGGTGCCAGCATTGCGCACCGCGCACCGTAGCGGCCAGCTGGATGGGCAAGAGGTGGCACTTGAGTGTGTCGGTAGCGGCACACCCCGATACGACAAGTTCCTGCCCGCGTCCCTCCATCCGCTCGAAGAGCGCGCTTGCCTCGTTTGCTCGGAGGTTCTGAGAGGAAGAATTCTTTGAGAGGATGAACAGGATGAACAGGATTTGGGAGAGTGGTTGATCAAACTCGCTCCGGCTTCTCTTCCATCCTGTGCATCCTGTTCATCCTGTCCAGTCTTCCTGTCTTATCTTCTTCCTCTTTCTTTTCTTCGCACTCCAACGCGACGGGTGGCACGAGCAGGGCTGACGGCAGGACTTGTTTCAGGAGGTTCGAAAACAGGACGTTTTCGTACCAGGGCTACAGGGATGTATTTACGCCCGGTCCTGAAACCAGTCCTGGCGGCAGACCTGCGCCGCTGAGTCACGTAAAGGGGGTCTGTATTGCGGATAGCTGAAGTGACATGTGACTGGTGTCGGGGTGAAGCGCAATAAAAAAGGGAGCGGATCGTTCGATCCGCTCCCTTCGCTTTCGCTCTGGCCGGTAAGCCAGTGGCCAGTTAGCCGGTTGGCCGCGGCAGCACTTACGCCGCTGCGCCCTTGGCCTTGCTAGCTTCGGCGATGATCGCCTCTGCGACGTTGCGCGGCACTGGGTCGTAGTGCGAGAACTCCATCGTGTACGACGCGCGACCGCTCGTCATTCCGCGGAGGTGTCCGATGTAGCCGAACATTTCCGACAACGGAACGGTGGCGACGACCGCGATGTTGGTCCCGCGCTCGAGCTGCTCCTGAATCATGCCGCGACGACGATTGATGTCGCCGATGACATCGCCCAGGTAGTCCTGCGGCGTCACCGTCTCGACCTTCATCACGGGCTCGAGCAGGATCGGACCCGCCTTACGCATCGCTTCGCGGAAGCACGCCTTCGCCGCGATTTCGAACGTCATCGCGTTCGAGTCGACGTCGTGGTAGCTGCCGTCCGTGAGGCGCGCGCGGAAGTCCACGGTCGGATACTTCGCGAGCACACCTTCTTCGAGTTGCATGCGCAGACCCTTTTCGACCGAAGGCACGTACTCCTTCGGTACCGAGCCGCCGACGGTCTCATCGACGAACTCGAAGCCCTTGCCGCGCTCGAGCGGTTCGAACGTGATCCACACTTCGGCGAACTGACCGGCACCGCCGGTCTGTTTCTTGTGGACGTACTGCTCGGCGATCGGCTTCGTGATCGTCTCGCGGTACGCGACCTGGGGTTGACCCATGACGCCTTCGACGCCGAATTCAGTACGAATTCGATCGAGCGTGACTTCGAGGTGCAGCTCGCCCATGCCGCGCAGAATCGTCTGCCCGGTCTCGCGATCGGTTTCGAGATAGAGAGAAGGATCGGCGCGCACCATCTTGCCGAGCGCCGCACCGAACTTCTCCTGATCCTGCTTGTTCTTCGACTGGACCGACACGCTGATGACTGGGTCCGGGAAACGCATGCGCTCCAGCACGACCGGTGCATTGGAATCGCACAAGGTGTCGCCGGTGTCCGTCTCGGCAAGCGAGACGAGCGCAATAATGTCGCCTGCGCGCGCTTCTTCGATCGGGTTCGCCTGCTGCGCGAACATCTCCACCATGCGGCCGATCTTCTCGCGCTTGCCGCGCGTCGAATTCATCACCGACATACCCTTGGTCAGCACGCCTGAGTACACGCGCACGAACGTGAGCGCGCCGTAGGCGTCGTTGATCACCTTGAACGCCAGACCCGCAAACGGCTCATCGTCCGAGCAGATTCGCTCCCCGATGGGGTTACCGTCCGCATCCACCGTCTTGATGGCTTCGACGTCCGTGGGAGCGGGCAAGTAATCGACGACGGCGTCGAGCACCTGCGTCACGCCCTTGTTCTTATATGAAGAGCCGCAGAGCACGGGGTTGAATGCGCCGCTGAGCGTCCCTTTGCGCAAGCACTTGCGCAGCATGTCAGCCGACGGAACGATGCCGTCGTTCAGGTACGCTTCCATCGCCTCATCGTCCTGCTCGAGGCAGGTGTCGACGAGCTCTGTGCGGAACTGCTCGATCTGAGCGAGGATTGCACGGTCGCTCGGAACGCTGATGTTCAGCTTGTCCGCGATATCCGGTGTGATGTCGTGCGGAACGGGTTTGGCATCGCGATCATCGGACTCCCACACGAGCGCCTTCATCTCGACGAGATCGATCATGCCTTTGAAGTTGTCTTCAGAGCCGATCGGCAATTGCACCGGCAGCGGACGCGCGCCAAGGCGCTTCTTGATCATGTCGACGCAACGCAAGAAGCCCGCGCCGCTGCGGTCCATCTTGTTGACGTAGCAGATACGCGGCACGCCGTAGTTGTCGGCGAGACGCCAGTTCGTTTCGGACTGGGGCTCCACGCCAGCGACGCCGTCGAACACGACGACCGCGCCGTCGAGCACGCGCAGCGAGCGATTCACTTCGATCGTGAAATCGACGTGGCCCGGGGTATCGATGACGTTGATCTTCTTCTTGCGCCAGAAGGTGGAGACCGCCGCGGACTGAATCGTGATGCCGCGCTTCTGCTCCTGCTCCATGTAGTCGGTCGTCGTCGAGGACTTGAGGTCCTTCGTCTCGTGGACGTCGACGATCGTGTGCTTACGTCCGGTGTAATAGAGGATCCGCTCGGTCGTGGTGGTCTTGCCGGCATCGACGTGGGCGATGATGCCGATGTTGCGGATGTCAGAGAGAGGTACGGTGCGAGGCATAGCTGATTCCAATGCAAGTTTTCGGGCAAGTTTCTAAAGTGATCGGCCGATCCCGATGCCGAGCGGGGCCGGGAGAATAGGGGTTCCCACCTACTGATACCAATGAGGTTATTGCTGCAATTTTCCGGGCGCCGCCTGATTCAAGGCGTGGCATTGCAAAGCCGCGCATTCTAGCCGAAGTCGATCGCGCTCTGCGTGGCTATATGGAGACGGGGAGGCGGATTTCGAGGTACAGGACCCCGGCGGCGCGATTTGGCCCCAATTGAGAACGTCGTGAGATCACGACCGTAAGAATATCCTTACTCTTCAACGAGTTGTGTAGCCTGGAGCGCGTATTCGGGGAGCGCGTATGTAGCTAGCCACTAACCACCAACCGCTTCTCTCTTGATCCAATGGGCTGCAGCTTGAAGTAGGTGAGCGAGCGCCACAGCCACTCGACAGGTCCCATGTTGAAGCGCCTGAGCCACCACGTGGCGAACAGAATTTCGAGTGCGAAGAACGCGACTCCGAGGGCAATGGAAGCAGTGACGCCAATCTTCCCAAGCATCCCGAAGCCGATGCCGAAAAATACGATGGCACCAAACACTGTTTGCAGCAGGTAGGTCGTGAGGCCCATCTTGCCGGTGGCGGCCAGATGCGGCCAGAGAGAGTAGCGCGGCCTATTCCAGTAGAGCAGTGTGAACGCCGCGACAAAGAACGCAGCGAGCGTGGATTGCTGCAGAGTGAAGGAGAGGTAGGAGAAGAGAGCCGCAAACGTCGGCTCGGGGTTCACAAACGACGTCGGCGAAACGATATGGACGATGCTCGTGATGAGCGCGAGAACGCCCGACCACAACAACAGTTGGCTGAACAATCGGCGGTTCGACTCGGTTTCTTTGAAGAGGCCGACCCGACCTGCCCACAGGCCCAGCAAGAAATAGCCGAACGTGATCCACAACCGGCCGGTGAACACCATGAAAAGCATCTTGTTGAACATCGATCCGGTGATGTTCATCTGCACGAGCTCGCCCAGCGTGCCTGATTGTTTGATGCGGAATTGCTCATGCGTCGCTGCCTCGAACTGCGCTTGAAAATTCGCGGCCGTTTGCTGCTGTTCTGCAGTCGGGGGCGGTGCGCTCACACGCGCCGCGCCCAGCAGAAGCATCGGTGCGTTGAGCGCCAGGATCAGACCTAGCACGACGAGTGTCCTGCTCTTCAGCTTGCGGCATGGGATCAGCAGGAAGCCGAGCAGTGCATAGATCATCAAGACATCGCCACTGAAAAACATGGAGTGCACGAAGCCAATCGCGAACAGGATCGTGATCCGCCACGCGAAGCGACCGACGAAGCTCGTTCCTTTGCGCGCCGCGCCATCGAGCTGAATCGCGAAGCTCATCCCGAAGAGGAACGAGAAGATCGCAAAGAACTTGCCGAACGTGAGGAGCTCGGCCACATCGTTCACGGTCTTATCGAGCGAGCTGAACTCGTTGAAGCCAGGAGTAGGCTCCGGGCCTGCAAGAAAGCTCAGCGCGGAATGATTGATGATGATTCCGAACAACGCGATCGCGCGGAGGATGTCGACGATTGCGATACGCTCGTTCGTGGGCATATCGATAGAAGCGGCCGGCTGCATACGTCGTCCTCGCTGATCGTTCGCCGCGATGCACCCATTGCGGTTGCTGCGTCCGTGAGCAGCCATACGCGCCGGATGATCTTCTTGTTACGTTGAGATTACATCACGGCCAAGGTGGGAGAAAGAGTTTCTCGCCGAGTCCGCCAGCCCCGCGCAGATCAGAGCTGCGATTGGTTTTAGATCCCCTTTGCGGGCTTAGCGTCTTGAGAGTCTCCTCTTCATCCATCCAGGCGATACGGCGTGCTTCGAGCGGAGTCGCGCTCGGAGAATCGCTGCGCGAACGCGCTGAGCTCGGGATAGTTCTTGGTCGCGAGCACTTCGCGGAACTCGAGGTGCTCGACCAGACAAAACAGAGTGACCTCGAGATATGTCAGATCGCGTTCGCGGGGAAGCTCGCGCATGAAGGACTCATAGTTGCTCTCGAGCCATGCCATCGTTCGCGAGAGACTCGTGATCGATTTCTGCTGGTGCTTGGAGCTCGCGTCGCCGCCTGTGAACCGGTTCATCAGAATCGTCACTTCCGTGGACATCGCATGTGCGATGAACTCGTGCGCATTTGCGACGAGCGCGCTCGCGTGATCCTCCGGCCAGATCACTCTCTTACGAGCATTCGACTGGCGGGCAAGCTCGCGGCAGATGTTCATCGTACCGAACCATAGCGCCGCGGGGGTGCGCAGCGTTGGCAGCTTGAGTGCCGGATTGCCGCCGTACTGAGCGGCATCAGTCGAAAGCAGATCGCGGATGATCTCGAAGGTGTAGGGGACGCCGAGCTCCGCGGCGAAAATTCGCGCGACACGAGTAAAGTGCGAGCTGGAGCGACCGTAGAGGACGTTCATGCCGGGTTCCTCGGTTTGTTGACGTTCCCATGGTACGTGGATGAATTGAGTCGGAAACAGCAACAGAACGACGGCGTATCGACCGAACAGGGATGTCGGATGGTCTATGCGAGGCAAGAATTATCTCGCGGCGAATGAATAAGAGAATACGCCGAGGTCGCCGCGAGATGCTCCGCTCTCTGCAGATCAGTGGCTCGCCGCGTCGGCCGTGTCGGTTCGAAGCCGGTCAAAAGAAAAGGGGCCGCTTGCGCGGCCCCTTTGACTCTAACCCACTGCCAAGCTCGCTATTGAGCGAGCACCGACACATCGTCGAGATAGACATCCGTACCGGCAGTAGTGCCCTCGAAGAAGATCGCGACGTCGACGACATCGCAATCTGGAACGACGAGCTGCGCTGATAGCTGAGACCACGTCCCTGGCACGACACCGGTGTTGTTGTGCAACCAGGGGAAGGTGTTGTGGCCGGAGGGTGCCGTCGCCGCCGTGCACTCCACTTTCGCAGCCAGACGCACCGTATCGGTGGCACTGCCGCCAATGAGCGACCACGCATTCACCGAGTAGGTGGTGCCGCGTGTGACCCGGCTCGTCAGGTTATAGACAGCGAACTGATTCGTGTTCGTGCGATTGGTCGCTAACAGGCTTTGCGCACCCGTCCGCGCTTGTGCGTTCGAGGCGCTGAGCGTTGCACCTGCCCAGCTCTGCCAACCAGCGATGCCTGTCTCGAACGATCCATCTGCAACGAGGTTCTCGCCGGGCGGCACGACTTCAACGTCATCGAGGTACACCTCGATGCCGACAGGCGTTCCTTCGAAGAAGATTGCGACGTCCACGATGTCGCAGTTCGGGATGACGAGATTCGCCGAGAACTGCGTCCACATATTCGGTGCGACGGCACTATTGTTCGCAAGCCACGGGAATGTGTTGTGCCCGGACGGTGCGGTTGCCGCCGTGCACTCCACTTTAGCCGCAAGTCGGATCGTCGTCGCAGCGGCGCCGTTATGACGCGCCCACGCACCCACCTGGTACGTCGTTCCGGGCGCTACAACGCTCGTCAGGTTGTACACGGCGAACTGGTTCTCGTTCGGTCGAGCGCTCGCGTGCAAGCTGAAGTTGCCGGTGCGCGCTTGATCAGTCGACGCGACGAGCGTCGAGCCGTTCCAGCTCTGCCATCCAGTCACCGCACCCGACTCGAAACCTCCATTTACGACGAGGTTTACGCCTGAGCTCGGCTGGGGTTTGCCGAAGCGCACGTTGTCGAGGTTCGCGACACCGAAGACGTCGTTGAAACGAATGTAGACGTCATGCGTGCCGACGAGGGAAGGCAACGCTTCTTCGATCGTCGCATTGCTGCCCCAGCCGCTGGTAGGCGGCAAGGGTACGGTCAGGATGGGGTCGCTCTCGAGACTATCGATATGAATCGAGATGCTGCCGACATCCGTGTTGCCTTTGGCGTAAGTCACCCAGAGCGTATCCCAGCCTTGCTGGAACTCGACGTCCTTGAACGCGATCCAATCGTTCGGGTCCGTGTACGCAACGACCCCGCCCAGCGCTGCGACGCCGGAGCCTTCGTCATACTCTTCGGCCTCCATGGTTACGCCGTATTCGTTCCCGCGCCAGCCGGCTGGAACGTACTCGGGAACGGTGCAGCTATCTCCGCCTCCGTTCATGTAACAAAGAATGTAGTCGAGCGCAGGTCGATGCGATCCATCCGAGCGGAGCAAGTACGCGTCCGTGCGCCATACGCTGCCCTGCAAGTGACCCCAGTGAGTGATGCCGGCGACTTGCGGGTGATCCCAGAAGATTGGGAAGAGATCGCGCATGACGTTCGCCTGGCGAGCATCATCAGCGAAGTTGAGATCGAACTCCGAGATGTAGATTGGTAGGCCAGCGGTCGCGAGCAGATCGAGATTCGCCGCCACGACTGCAGGTTCCGCCCGCTCGAGGAAGTGCGCCTGCTCACCGATCGCATCGATGAGCCCGCGATCCTTCAAAAGCTCGATGATCTGCAGGTAGTTCTGCGCGAACTGCTCGAGGTGAACGGTGTTGTACTCGTTCAAGATCAACTGTGCCTTCGGGAAATGCGTGCGCGCCATCTCGAAAGCTTTGATCACCCAGTCGTAACCGGTTGCGCCGGCTCCGCCGAGTGCAGCAGCGTACGGGGGCGGTGCATTGATTGGCTCGTTCAAGACTTCGATGTACTTGAGGTGCTTGTAGCGCGCCGCGACCGCGGCCATCCACTCGTCGATCTCTGCGAGCTGCTCCTCGGCTGTCAGACTCGTAATCCAGGCGGGCTGCTGCTGACCCCACAGCAAAGTGTGAAACTTGAATGGAATGCCGTTATCGCGCGCGAAGTTGTAGGCGGTATCGAGCGCGTCCCAGTTCATGACGTCGCGCGTGCCTTCGACGCTGCCCCACTTGCCGGCATTCTCCGGTGTGAGTTGGTTGAAGTAGGTCAGCAAGTGTTCGTAGTCTTCCGGGCCGCCAGGCGCTGTGCCGAAGAACTTGACCTGATCGACGATGACCTTGACCGAGTCGGGCTGGCTCACCAGGCCGAACTGGTCTGTGACGATGAGCGAGAATTCGAGCGCGAGCTGCACATCCGTCTCTGGGGCGGTGAAAGTCAGGCGATGATGCTTCACCTTGAACTCCACCTTCGGTCCCGCTGTCTGTGTCCAGGTGTACTTCACGACCTGGCCGGTTTCGTCAGTACCCGTTCCTTGCAAGACGACGGCGGCACCTTCCTTCACCGTTTGATCGGGCCCCGCATTGGCCACCGGTTCCGTGTTGAGTGGGCAACCGGCGAGCGCAATGGCGCCCGCGAGAAGCGAGTATTTCAGCGATCTCAATTTCATGACTACCCCCGTGGACCCGCGCGCGGGCCATATGATTTTTCTGCTCGCGCGGAAACGGGGAGGCCTGCGCAGCGAAGCATTCGATGCGCATCGAGTACTAACGAGCTCGACGCTTTCGAGCTCTCCATCCCCTTCTGCCGCGCGAGGTTCGAACGAGATGCCGGTCGATGGAAAAAACCGTCCGTCGCCCTCGATTCGCTGCGCTCAATCGTTCTATTTGCCGCGGTTATGCGGCTTGGTAACGCTATCACCCGCCGTAGGCGTGGACAAGTCGCGCCGGGTTCAACCTGGGTAGTGGTTTCTCACAGAGGGCTTCCGCGTTACGTTAACTGGCGAGGAAGGTTAAACAGGGTTCTGCAAATTATGCGACGTTACATCTCTGCAGGCGCGCGGCGCAGTTCGTAAGAGGGTAGACGTGCTGAGAAGAAGTATTCGATGAGCTCAGAGTATCGGGCAACGCGCGCGAAGCTCACATGCAACGCTGTGAGGGTCGTCGTGCTCGTCGTTATTGCGTGCCGGACCACCCTCGCGGCCGACGCGCTCTCGATGACGCGTACCGAATCGCTTGCGACACTGTTGCCGCTCGAGCAGGCTCAGCGCATGAGCGACATTCTCCCGCTTGATCAGCAGCTTCGCTGGCATGTTCGCGTGCCGCCGAGCGAATCGAGCGGTGTGCTCGTGTTCGTAAAGCCGGACAGATCGGCCGACCCGCAGTCGGAGTGGGCGAGGGTGCTGGACCAGCAGAATCTGATCTGGGTATGCGCCGAAGATTTCGGCAACGACAAGTCGAGTGCGCAGCGCGTGCTCGCAGCGGTGCTGGGCCTCGCGCTCGTGCAACGTGACTATTCCATTGATAGCAAGCGTATCTACATTGGTGGCATGTCTGGGGGTGGGCGCGTCGCCAGCATGACGATCACGAAGTTCCCGCATCTGTTCACGGGTGCGCTCTACATCGTGGGCGTCGATTCCTGGACTCGCGTCGAAGAGCCGTTGAAGGAAGCGATTGCTGCGAATCGCTACGTCTTTATCACTGGGCGCGAAGATTTCAACCGCGCCGAGACGCGGCGCGTCTATGACAAGTACAGGCGAGCGGGAGTCGAGTCGGCTCAGCTGATCGACCTGCCGAGCCTCGGACACGAGTATCCGGATGCGGATACGCTGACTCGTGCCATCCGATTCCTAGACGGTGAGCGAGCTACCAGCAATATGAAACGCCCTTCGAGCCCGTGACAGCTCGAGCGCCTGTTTGGTCGACACTCAGGGTTCCGCAGCCGGCGTCTTTGCTCGCTTGCGCGCCGATGGGTGTCGCGCTGAGGCTGTACGTGCGGCGCGTGGCAGCGGCAACCGCAATCGTATAGCGGGTATTGAGATCGCTCTGCGTGCTGCATCCAAGCACCGGCGCAGCGCCCACGTAGGTGAGATTCGTCGTGTAGAAGCGCTCCATGAACTGCGCGTACTCCGATAAGCATGCTTTGGCCGCGCCGCGCTGAGTGCGAACCACATAGTTCTGGTACGAGGGATATGCGATCGCGGCGAGGATGCCGACGATCGCGACCGTGATCATGAGCTCGACGAGCGTGAAGCCGCGCCGAGACTTCCAGCGGCACGGCAAGCGTGCGTGAGCGTACTGCATACGTGTCATGGATCATTCCATCCGCTAATTGAGTAGCTCGCGCCAGCTCATACGCTGCGCTTGCACTGCCGAGCCTTGCGTCTTGACGATCTTCGTTGAGCCGTCGTCCAAGCCCACTTGCATGACATCTTCGATAAAGATCGGATTATTCGGACTGCTGTCCGTACCGATGCCGGAGACGATCTCACCGTTGAGCTTGTCGGCCTCATTGAAGGAGCCGTCCATCGATGCATCGAAGAAGGTCTTGTCGAGGCGCGCGCCGGTGAACGGATTGAGCGCCATGACGAAACCTTTACCGGTCGGCCGACAAGGATCGCTCGCCTCTGGGATTCGAGTTGTTCCGATGAGCGCCGCACCTTGGAAGCGATTCGGGACGACCATGCGCTCGCCCAATTTCTTGTTCGGCGGGGAGATCAGATCCATGTACCAACCCTTCTTGCCCGTCATCTCGCTGATCGAGCCCTGCTCGATGACGCGCGCAGCAAACTCGCCGATCTTGCCTTCGGACAGGATGTCACGCTGAACGAGGTCACTGCGTCCACTGATCGTCGAGCCCGTATCTTGGATGCCGTACCAGCTCTGCACTTGAGTATTCGTGAGATCCGGTGTGTCGAGATATTGCCCCGTACCGAAGAAGACCCACGTCTTGCCTGTGGCAGGATCCTTCCCGGCGAGTGGAGCGGCGCTGATCGGCTGTGCGACATTGTCGGGACCCGTCGCGACGAACATCGATGTAGCCGAGACCGTGCCAGTCAATGGGCTGAACTTCCACAGGTTGCCTTTGAAGTCGCCGGCATACGCCACGTCAGCGAGGCCATTTCCGTCCGTATCTCTCGCCAGCACGGCTGACAAGCCATTGTCTCCCGACACGCCGGTCGAGACAGTCTGCACACTGCCGTCTCGAAGTCGAATGGAGATCAGCTGTGCCTCCTCACCCGTGGAGCCCGGTCCATTTCCGAGCAGCACGCGCCAATTGCCGCTGCTGACCTGCGCGATGACAGGCTTGCCGATGTTCTTACCGAGCTGCGTGATGTTGGAGGCACTCTTCTCCCACATGAAAGAGATATTGCTCGGATCGGTCACATCCAGCGCAAAGATCCCCGGGCCGCCGCGTCCGAGCGTGCCCACGAGAACGGTGCGCCACTTGTTCGATCCGGTATCGTAGATATCGGAGACCGCGATTTCGCCGTCGACGAAATACTTGTGCTCGTAACCCGGTTCGCTGTAGCTCTTCAGGTTCGGGATCACGCTGCCCGGCACGAACGCGTAGATCTCCTCTCCGGTCGCAGCATTGAAGGCATGCAACATGCCGTCGTTCGCGCCGACATAGACGACCGGCGTGCGGTTCTTGTTGTTGTTCGCGAACGTATTGTACGAGGCAGCGCCTGAATACGTCGCACCGGCGTGCAGTCGCGGATTCGGCGCACCGACGTACACAGGCGTCGAGTTCACGATGTCACCCAGAATGCTGGTGCGCGTGCGCAGCTTGCCGTTGGCTTTAGATTCTTCCTTGCTGCGGTCGCCGCGCAGATAGTCGACGACATCTTGGGAGCCGAGGTTTGTCTTCTGGGTCGAGGTCAGATTGTCCCAGGTGAACAACTTGTGTCCGCTCGCGTTCACATAAATCTTGCGATCCGCCCACTTCGCTTTCGAAAACTCCGTGCCCGCGGTCCACGCGGGGGTGCCCTCGAGGGTCCCGTCCTTCTTGACTTGGTATGCCTTGAG
Organism: Pseudomonadota bacterium; assembly: GCA_023417315.1. GTDB lineage: Bacteria > Pseudomonadota > Gammaproteobacteria > Steroidobacterales > Steroidobacteraceae > Steroidobacter. Next base: position 76,123 of record JAEZFW010000067.1, on the reverse strand, counting down.
ATCGCCGCGCCACGATCCATTGAAGAACTGAGCCTGGAACGTCATCGTGTTCGTCTCGAGACGCGTCGAATTGGCCGCGAGCGAGCTCGCAGAGCCGGCGCTCTCGGCGGCAATCTTCGCAAACGCGCTCGTCAAGCTCTCGACCATCTTGTCGGCTTCACTCGCGACATAGAAATTTTCCGGGCGCGGATAGTTCGTCGATAGGAACTCGCCGCTGTTCCACAGCTCATCTGCAAGCGGCGTCTTGTTCGTGTATGGATCGTACTTCTCCGGCACGCTGAAGCCGCCGTACTTGGCGGCGAGCCAATACTGATTCCGGTGCTTGGGCTCGAGCACTTGCGCCTCACGAACGTCGACCCAATGCGTCGATACGGTCTGCTTGTCCGTCAGATCGCTCCGCATATCTTTCGTGTGCGCATCGTAGGCAAGGCCTGCGATGAACGCGGAGTTCTGGCGACCCGTGAACTCGTTGGTGTTGATCGTGATCCCTTCGAGCTCTGCAACCTTGTTCGTTGCGGCGATGACGTCGATCGTCTTGTCGCCGGAGACCTCCGACGGCTTGGTTGGCTCGTCGGTCGAGCTCGTTTGGCCCGGCAGGTTCTTGTCGCGGTGTGTATTCGCATCGCCAATGCCGAGGATCGCGTTGTTCTGACACCAGTACTGGATCGGATCGTTCCAGTCGGTAATCACGGGGAAGCCGTCGGCGAGCTCGTACTTCTGCGTCTCGGTGCCCGAGAGAGAGGAGTAGGCGGGCACGTTGCCCTGCTTCTTCAAGTAGCGCAGCGCGGTGTAGAACAGCTCGCTCACCGGGTCGTGGCTCTTGTGGTCTTTCGTCGTCATCTGACCGAACTTATTGATGTAGTTGATGACGCCGCTGTCCTTGATGTTCGAGCCGGTCGCGCTCGCATGCGAGGAGTCCGGGTTCTTCACGAGGATGCCCGTGCTCGGGTCCCACTCCTTGCTCGGATTGTCTTGCTCGCCGGTCTTGGGATCGATCAGTTTCGCGCCGACGAACTTCTGCTCCGCGCGCAGCACGCCGCCGTCGCGTTTCATATCGCTATCGTTCAGATAGCCGAACACGCTGTAGCGAATACGGCCCGAATACTTCTGGATGAGTCCTTCCGGTTTCCAGCCGCCAGAGTATTGCTTGCAGTTGGCTTCGACGCCGACGCTCGCGTCGCACACTTTCACCCGTACGCTGACTTCGTACACCTTCGCGCTGTCGATGCTCTTGCTCGGATCGTAGTCTTCCTTGGCGTTGTCGAAGCTCCCGGTGCTCGTAAATCGCATCTTGTTGCCCAGCTTCCAAATGCGCGTGTTGACTGCATCCCACGAGAAAGGCGTGACCAGCTTCGTCTTGCTACTGTCTTTGGTCGTGCCAGAAGGGTAGCGTCGATCGGGATAGATGTTGCTGCCGCCGTTGTTGTCGTAGCGGGCCTTCTCGAGGATCGTCGTGCTCGCGGTATCCGTGACTCGATAGCCGCCGGTCAGCGCTTTGCGGAACGGATCGATCGTTTGTGTCGCGGCCCAGTTGAGGTAGTTACCGCTCCACTCCTTGGATGAGCTCGTGCACGTGCGATCGGCTGTCGTGCGCGACGGATAGAAGTGCCGATTCGCTTCCGTAGTCTCGTAGTGATACTTGTAGCACTTACCTGGATCGAAGTAGCCGACGTAGATGCGAGCAGGATCGTACTCGCCCAAGTTCGCCATGCTGTTGAGAGTCGGCCATTCCACCGAAGGCACGAGCAGCAGATTCCCCGGCACGTTTCCGCCGACGGAAAGCGGCGATTGGGACACCGGTTGAGCTCCGGCCGCGCCTGCCGCGAGCGTCAGTGCGGCGAATATGAGGCCGTGCCCGATCGATTTCAGTTTCTTGTTCTTCATATCACGTACGTCAACATCGAAGGGCATTTGCGACTCAATAAGCCCGCTTAACGGTGGTTTGCAGAACGACGATGGCTTGATCGCCGACGTCTTGAGGATTGCTGCTGCGCGCGGTCACGCGGTAGTAAGCGACGTCGTCGGGCGGATAGGCATTGCCGTAGTTGTTGTAGTCGGCGTTCGCTTCGAGCCCGAGATTGCTCTCCGAGCTACCGGTGCCGACGAACTGAATGTGGTATTGCGGCACGCCTTGCGTGAGCGCGTCGTTGACGTCGAACTCCGTGCCGACGTTCACCCAATTCGTGTTCGCGTTCGTGAAGGCACTGGCGGGCACGATGTAGCAGAGCGTCGCCGATGCAGGCGAGCAGTCTAGGCCGCCGAGATCCGCGATCTTCCAGTTCGCAGTAATTGCGCCCTCGGCCGCGCGCAACGCCGCTTCGGCGCGCTGGAACGCGAGCGAACGATCGTACATGTTCGCCGTCATCCGCTCCTGCAGGTTGGTCGTGCGCACGCCCGCCAGTCCGATGAGCGTTGCAACGACGAGCAACACGAGCGCGACGATCAGTGCGACGCCGCGCTGAGCGCGCGGTGGGCTGTAGGCAGCGATTGCGATCGAGTGAGACATGATCAAGGTACGCGGTTTCTCAAAGTCACAAGATGCGTGAACGTGCGCTCGATGCGCCCGTTGTTCGTGCCCGGCGCCGTGCTGACGCGCGCATCGGCGCTCGTCATCGTCAGAGTGAGCTGGACGGCGTTCACGGTGGCCCAATCCGCTGCAGCGACGGCGGAGGGCGCGACGAAGGCGGTCGAGCCATCGACTCGATAACCGAGTTGAAGATTCTGAACGCCCGCGACAACCTCTTCGGTGATGAGGCTCGCGCCGCTGCCGAGCCTGCGCCGATAAAGAGAGCGTCCACCTTCGTTCGCGCGACCGTTGTTGCCGATGTACCAAGACACGGCAGAGAAGCGGGCCACTTGGGAGTTCGGGCCGAACGTATAGGCGTTGCCGTTGGTGCTCGAGCAGTCCGTCGGGAAGCCCAGCCCCTTCGAGCAATTTCCAGGAGACGGACCTGCTCCGGTATTGTGAACGACCGTGACGTTATTGCTGTTGTAGTTGCTGACCTGGAAGATCGTCGCATGATCGAAGTCGCACACGATCAGCACATCATTGATCTGAATCTGCGGGCTCGCTGCGTTGATCTTGAAGTTCGCGGAGGTGGGATCGTGTGTCTCCACCGAGAGCCCCGTGCCTTCAGTGCCACGAATCTGCAACGAGTGTGTTCCCGCGACGCGTTCTGCGACGTTCGTGCCCGTGGTCACCGCAGGATCGGTGGTCGCTCCGTCGAAGCCCGTGATGCCGCCCCAGTTTTGCCACCAGTTGGAGCTCGCTTTGAGCACGCTTCCGACACGCCCTGTGTTGTCGCAGCCTGTCGAGCCCGCTTGGCGAATGTCGCGAGCGAGCAGCTCGAATGCCGTCCGAGCACTTTCCTGAACCTGAGCGAGCGCTTCATTCGTGCGATAGCTCTGCCTGTTTGCGACGATGACGCTCGTGGCCCCGCCCACCACGACGAGACCGAGCAGCATGGCGACCATGAGCTCGACCATGGTGACGCCCTTGTTGCACTTGAGAGTGTTGCGATGGATTGCGCTCATAGCTGCACCTGCGTGCTCACGACTTGAGCATTCGATCCACCGGCGCGTGAGTCATCCCAACGGACACTGATCGTGCACAACGTTCCGTTGCAAGCAATGCTGCCCGATGCGCCATCGCCCAACGTGGCGACGATGTTTGCGCGCCAAGCGCTCACCGACACGTTTGCGAATGACGTGCCCGTTGGCGCAGCAGCATCGATCCCGATGTTGAAAGCGCCGTTGCTCGCGGCCGTTCGATCGGCGCGCATCGCATCTACGATCGAATGCGTTTGTACGACCGCCATTCCGCGCTCGTGCGCACTCTGATTGCTTCGCAACGAGAAGAGCTGCAGGCCTGCGAGACCGAGCATGCCAAAGCACAGCACCAGCACCGCGATCAGCACTTCGATGAGGCCGACGCCGGACTGTTTCGACTTGGCGAGGGTGCGTGAAAGGCGCCTCATCTCAGCACGCCCCTGTCGCAGTTTGGGTCGACAGACGACTGCCTGCGCCCATCACGACGTTTCGGATATTCGCGGAGCCGCTGCTCGCAATACAGACTCGAATCTGATGGTCGGCGACGAGGCCCGTGCCAGTGCGCGCGAGCCCGTCAGACCCGAACGCAACCTGATCGTTCGTGAGGGTGGAGCTGACCTGCAGCGAATTGCCGAACGTCTCGACACGTCCGCGCCGGATGACATCGCCTGCCCCGGTGCGGATGATCCAATGCTGCCAAACAGCCGCCGACGTCGCGCAAGCGGTAGCGGATGCTGACGTCGTTCGGCACAACGAGATCGTTCTATTGCGCTTGATCGCCTCGGATCGAGCGAAGTTGATCGCGCTCACGAAGTCGTTCGCTTGCGTCGTGAGGCGGCTGCTCATCATCATCGAGCCGAACGAGGGTACGGCGATGCCGAGCAGAATGCTCGCGACCGCGAGCGTGACGATGAGCTCGGTGAGCGTGAAGCCAGCGCTCGCGCGCCGACGATTGCGGATCTGACGAGTCATTCGCGTGATCGTTGGATGCAAACCCGATCGGGTGTGGTTCGAGAGTGATCGGATATTGATCGGGCATTACACGCGCTGACATAGGGGATTCGATGAACGCTGCGGTGCAGTGAGAAACTTCACAACGACGCTGTGCATGCGTCGCGTTTCGACGGATGAATGTGAGCGACGTCCTACGTGTGTGAGTCACACCTGCATCAAATCTGTGAACACGCGCGAGGTGATGCGCAAAATCAAGAGAGACGGACGTGTGCACGCGCGCGTCCGCTTGATGTCGACCGGAACGGCCGAATGAGACTTAAGCGGGAGCGGTGCGCCCGCAGCGATGCTGATCCTTCGGTGCTCCGTGCAGCGGCGATGAATCGGATTCGATCTAGGGAAATCCGCTGTTTGGACTTTGATCGCCGTCGCCATGCTTGCCTTCGTCGGCGGGTCGATCCTTGTACTTGGGGTCGGGCTGTTTCGATTTGCGATCGATCTCAGGGGAGCCCGTCTGCGTGCCCTGATTGGGCTCGGTCTGCTGCCGACTGCTCGATGGCTTGGCTCGCCCTGGCGTATCCTGTTGGTTGGACTTCTTGCTCATATAAGTGAGTGACTCCGTCTTCAATGGTGTCTTCGCAGGATGCGCTTGACGACTGACTTGGCCTTTTCTTCCGGGTCGGCGTCCTCGAGTGGCACGCGCTCGAGATGTCCTCTGCTCATCACCTCGATCTGCTGATCGGGCAGCTCGCGATACCACCCGCCGGCACGATGCTTCCCGCTGCCGATGGGCACGAACTTCAGATCGTAAGGATCATTCGGACGCGCAGTGCGACGATTGCTCTTGCTGACATGACGCGTCTTTGAGGCGCTGATTCGATGGGCCATGTACGGATAACCCATCGATGTACCTATCTGTTCCTTTATCCCGAACGTGTCATCACTCGTCGACGGCGGTGGCGCGTGCGAAAGATGCAGTCATCGCCTGCCGATAGCGCGTGAGCAGCTGTTCCAGCTCGCGTATGTCCACTGGTTTCGTCAAGTGATGATCGAAACCTGATGCGAACGCCTGGTGCTTGTCTTCCGTTTGCCCCCAACCGGTCACTGCGATGAACAACGCGTGCGTCGCCCACGAGCTCGCCCTTAGCTCGCGCACAACTTCATAGCCGCTCAAGTCCGGCATGCCGATATCAAGGATCAGCGCGTTGGGCCGTTCGCGTAGTGCCGTCTGCACAGCCTCCTCGCCCGAATGCGCGAGAAGGACTTCATAGCCCGCAATGCCGAGCAGCATCGCGAGCGAGTCGGCGGCATCGCGATTGTCATCCGCCACTAATACCCGGTACCCCGGTCTTGCGGGCTCGATGTCCGCGTTCGTTTCGAGACTTGCTCGATGCGTCGGGCGCACGATGCAGGTGGTCGGCAGTCGAATCGTGAAGGTGCTGCCCTGGCCGACTCCCGCGCTCATCGCCCGAACAGAGCCGCCGTGCAGCGCGACGAGCCCTCTGACGAGCGCAAGTCCGATGCCCAGTCCACCTTGGCTGCGCTCTAACGCACTTTCCACTTGCGAGAACATCTCGAAGACTCTCGGGATAGCGCTTTCGCTCAAGCCGATCCCGGTATCGCTCACCGCGATGTCGATTCCATCTGTCGTGAGCAGCGCACTTATTTCGATAAGCCCGCCAGGGTCGGTGTACTTCGCTGCGTTCGTGAGCAGATTGGAGAGCGCTTGTGCCATTCGCAGCGGATCGACGTTCAAGCCAATCGGCTCGTCCGGCAAGCGCACGTCAAGCCGGTGCTGCTTCGATTCGATCAATGGAGCGACGGTCTCGACGGCAGAGGACACGAGTTGGTCCAAGCTCACGTAGTCCCTCTTGAGCTCCAGGCGACCGCGCGTGATACGCGAAACATCGAGCAAGTCATCGAGCAGTAGCGCCATATGTTGAACTTGGCGAGCGATGACTTCCCGAGCCCAGCGGCGCTGCTGCTCGTTGGCGGCCTGCAAACCCAGGATCTTGGTCGCATGTCGAATCGGTGCGAGCGGATTGCGCAGCTCGTGGGCGAGCGTCGCGAGGAATTCATCTTTACGCCGATCGGCTTCTCGCAGCGCCTCCTCGGTTTGCTTCAGGCGACTGATGTCGAGATTGATGCCCGCCCAGCCAGTGATCGAGCCATCCTCGTCCAGAATGGGAACGCCTTGTGCGAGCACCGGGTGATAGGCGCCATCGAGACCGAGATAGCGATTCTCTCGGTACCAGGCGCTTCCGGTTCGCACGCATTCGTGCCAAGCCGCCATCGTGGCTTCGGCGTCGTCCGGATGCAGTACGCGTACCCAGCCGAGCTCGAAGCATTCTTGCTGGGTGATCCCAACGAGCTTCAGGAACGAATTGCTCGCGTAGATCGTGCGGCCCTGCGCATCGCACACCCAAACGCCGTAGTCGATCGACTCCCCGATCGCGCGATACAGTCGCTCGCTTGCACGCAACGATGCATTCGTCTCCTCGAGCGCCCGTGCGCGCTCTTGCATTTCGGCCAGCATCTCGTTGAACGCGTCGACCACGACGCCGATCTCGTCCTCGGTCGTCTTCTGAGCACGTAGCGAATAGTCGCGCCCGGACACGAGGCGCCGAGCGACCTCCGCGATGCCTTCGAGCGGCTTCGTAATCGTGCGCTGCAGACGAGCCGTGAGCGCGAGCGCCGCCAACATGCTGAACAACGTGGCGAGCGCGAAGATCCCGAGGTATGCCAGGGCTCGCCCGCGCAAGTCGTACTCGGCATGAAGATAGATCGTGCCGAGCCATTCGCCGTTGTGAACGATACGATGTACGAGCTTGATCCGCTCGCCTGCGAGATGGGCGCCGACATCGAGTGAGAGCTGGGCTGGAGGCGCGTGTTCGGGCGAGCGCACGTACTGCGCGTAGAGATCGTGACGCGGTGTGTAGATCGCGGCGGCGACGATGTCTTCGCGAGCTTGGAGCGCTGCCAAATTACGTTCGGCAACCGCGCGATCGTCGAAGGCAAGCCCGGGCGCGGTCGAGAGCGCGAGAATACCTGCCTGAGTCTGCAGATCGGTGCTCCGCGATCGACGATAGACGCTCAAATCGTGCAGCAGCATCGCGATGCCTGCGACGAGCAGCGCCAGTGCGGTCGTGAGCAGCACGAGTCCGATGAGCTTGCCGCGGACGGAGCGACGTGGCGAGAAGAGGCTGCGCGAGATGGGGCGCAGGTTGTGCGCTTCGGATGCCTTGGGATCCAAAATGGTCATGGCGGCACAGCGTGTGCGAAGCACGTCGTATCGCTTCGGCACGTGCAGATCACGCAGTGCGCTTCGGCGCGATCCGGTGCGCCGCGCACGCTCGCAGCGAGTGAAAGAAGCTCCGCGCCGATCTTGAGCTTGGCGCGCTGCGCCGCGGCCACCGAGATCTCGAAGCGAATGCGCCGATCGAGCGTCAAGAAGTTCACGATACCGCCTTCGTCCAGGCCGCGGCTGTGATCGGTGACGAGGATGGGCTTGTCTCCAAGCGCGTTCACCACCTGCTTGATCTCGGGGTGGCTAGCGGCGATGTGCAGCATCTGTGCATCGCCGAGCTCGCTCAACCGCCGAATGCGTTTGAGTCGCGCGGGAAGGCTCTTGACGGTACGTCCGGGCAACAGCCGCTCGAGCTCATCAGCCACGTCCGTGGAGCCCAGAATCGCGATCGTGAAAGCCGGCGCTGCGAGCGAGGTTGCGGGCCACTCCACGTAGCCGGTGAATCGATACAGGAAAGCGGCTTTGACCTCCGCTTCTCTGTAATGAGTCTCCGCCGCTACCGAGAAAGGATGCGCAAGCAGCGCCCCGAGCAGCGCGGCGCATGCGCGATGCAAGAATCTCGAGAGTTGATTCCTGCGGCGAGCTGGCATGCCTAGAACTGCCACCGCGCTTGGGCGAGCACCATGCGACGGATCCAGTGTCCGGCATCCGCGGGATATTCCTGATGACGCGAATCGAGCAAGTTGAATCCGGTGATCGAAAGATCGAGCTGATCGCTCGCACGCCACTGAAGCGATGCGCTCAGCTCGTAATATGAAGGCAGTGCAGGCTCGGGCAACGAATCTACATAACGCGCGGTGGCATCGAACGTCAGACCGGGGCGCAGATCCATCGACGAAGTCAGCAAGGCTTGCGATCGTGGATCGTCACCCGACTGGGACAAACCGAGCAGCATGCTCGCGCCCGGTGCGAATTCGAGCCGCTTGCGCAGCAAACGTATGCCCGGAGCGAGTCGCCACCAGTCGGTCACTTGCCATTTTGCCCACGCTTCCATGCCGTAGGTGTCTCCTTCCATGCGATTGCCCCACGTGAGCGGCAGGAACGTCACGGGCGTGATTTCGATCGTGCGCAGATCGTCGTGGACGTTATAGAACGTGGAGATCGAGAGCGAAACATTCGAGCGAGGCTGCCCCCGATTAACCGAGTTGATACGAATCCACCTGCTCGGGTTGGAAGTCTGGATTGCCTACGAGGAACTCCACCCCCTCGAGTATCTCCACGACATCCACATCGAATGGCGTCGCCGACCGAAGCGCACGGGACGCGGCGGCCCACAGCATGTGCGAATCGCTCAAGCGCCACGCTAGGCGGACGTCCGGGAGCGGCTCCCAATCTTCGAAGGGGCCATTCTCGAGCTTGAGCCCAAGCGTGAGATCGAGCGTCTCGGTGAGCGCAATCGTGTCTTGGGCGAAGATAGCCGTGAGCGAAGTATTCCGCTGCGATGGTTCGAACCGCAGAGCGACTCCGTTGCGAATCTGGTAATCGTGCCAGCGCGCACCCGCGCCCCACACCAAACGATGTGATGCACCGAGGTCGATCCGTTGTTGCAGCTCGATGTCGTACGTTTTCAGATCGAAGCCGGCGCCGTCCACGGGCTGATCGCGTTCGGTCCAATCGTAATACGCCTGCACCTGCCATTCGGAGCGCGCGGTGCGATGTTGCCAGCGACCGAGAAGGTTCGCACCATCGGCGGACACGTCGTTTCTCGCGAGTTGCTCGAGTGTGGCGCCATAGGCATCGCCTTGCACCGTGACCGTATCGGCGGCGCCAACCCAGTCCATGCGAACGCCTGCCTGCACTTTGCGCCAATCATCGCCCGCATCCCGACCGTCCGCCAATTCCATCGCATTGCGCTCGAACGCTTTCGCGTACACACGATACGCGAGCTCCGGCGATCGCTTCGCTGCGTAGCGAGCGGAAACGTTGCGCTCGTGCGTGCCCGCCGTCGCGCTCACGAGGTTTTCCTGCGTGAGGTACGCGGGACGCGTGATGATGTTGATCACGCCGTTCATGGCGTTCGCGCCCCACAGCGTCGCTCCAGGACCGCTGATCACCTCGATGCGATCGATGTCATCCATCAAGACATCCTGCACGTCCAGGTACACGCCCGAGTAAAGCGGCGAATAAACGCTGCGACCGTCGATGAGGATCAGCAACTTGTTCGAGAAGTTCTGAGCTTCCTGCGCGCCGCCGAAGCCGCGCGCGCCGACGATATGATTGCTCGAGGTGTACTGAGTGATCTGGAGATTCGGCGCGAGTCTCAGCGCCTCAGAGATGCTCGTAACCCCGGAGCGCCGGATCTCATCGTGCGTGATGACATAAATGGCCGAAGGCGCGGCGCGCAGGAGCTCGGCCGACTTCGAGACGGAAGTCACCTCGATGTCCCCGAGCTCTGCGAGCGGGAGGTCGGCGAGCGAAGTCACTTGGGCCGTGGCACTGGCCGCGATGAGCACGCCTGTGCACACGCCGCCGAAGCGGACGATCGCGCGCGTCCTCTCCTGCGATCTTGGTTTCATGTCAGGGTTCCCCGTTGATGGCGCTCCCTCGCTGGGACTTGTTTGATGTTGGTCGAGGCCAGCGTCGTACAGAGGTCGGGGGCGCGTAACTCTTACAACCATCGAGATTCAGTTTTGTTCCCGAGAGCTCCTTCCGAGGAGTCAATACGAGGAGGAGCGCTACGATGGCTTAAGCCCCAGATCCTTGCGCGCCGTCTCGAGGACCCAGTGCGGATGCTCGGACACGTAGATCCAGGGGCGGCGCGTCGCGTGCTCGCCAACTAGCTCGAGCGCCTGCGTCAGCAGGGCATCGTCTTGCATCATCAAGAAACAGAACGCGTACGTGTTGAGCGTAGCCGGACCAAAGAAGTCGCGGCGACTTGCCAAGTCTGCCTCTCGTTGCCAGCACTCGCGGAGCTCTCGCTGGACGGCTTCGGTCGTGAAATACGACTTGGAGCTCGGATCCTCCCTGAGCAGATGTAGATAGCACCAGTTCTCGACGTGCGCATGCGCGATCGCGACCACATGCTCCGGGCGTAGCTCCGCGTACGCTCGCGCCACTGCGAACATCTCGTCGGTCGAACCTAGCCATTTCGGAGAGATTGCATCGACCATGTTCAGGGCCGCACCCAGATGCGGTGTTTGCATCGCCTTGTAGCGCTCGAAAATATCTTCGAGCGTCTCGCGAGGCGCATTCAGTCCCATCGCCACCGGCAACAGCCTTGCGATCGGCTCGGGATCATCATCTGCCTTCTGATGTGCAGCGAGGAGGTGGTTCCACGCATCATCGAGCAAGCTCACGAACTGCTCGGCTGCTTCTTCGGTGACCTCCGATCCGCGAGCGCTTCCGCGTGCGTCCCAAGCCAAGTACGTCAACAATGTGCCGCGAAAGAGCGGCGCAACGAATGAATCGGAGGCGGCAGTCCAATCGGAAAACGTTCCGCTCGAGTGATGGTCCTGCGCGAGCGCGCTCAGCATGATGTGACGCTCGTCGGTGCGCAGAGCGAGATACGCCTGCTCGAGCTCCGTCCATCGCGCACTTTTCACGAGATCGACGAAGAAAGCAGCTCGTGGGTGGCCGAAGAACAAATCGAGCGGGCGCGGCTTCGGCTCCTCCCACCCTTGCGCCCAGTAGAAGATGCGGCCGGCGAGGCGGCGCATGAATCCTTTGGCTGTCATCTTGTTGTCTCCCTTCATGCGAGCGCATCGCCGCGCCACGTACGTCGTCGTTGTTTACGGCGGAGTATAGCTGGCTAGACATTTCGTGCGCTCCTTCGTCTTCACATCATTCAACGATTTCTGCGAGTTGAGAACTCCACTCGAGAGGCGCACCCTTGCTCCAACAACAACGAGAGGGAGTGCTACTCGTGAGTGTCGAGGATTACGTGCGTGCAGATGCGAGCCAAGGTCCTTACAAGGTCAATTCGTTGCTGCTGGACTCGAACGTCGACCCGAGCGAGGCCGACGTCCGGTGGGATCCCTGGCGTTCGCTCTGGAACGGCGGAATGATGCTCGCAACGTTCGCACTCGCCCCGCTGTATTTCACATGGGGTGCGCTCTGTGCCTTCGTCGTGCTTCTTGCCATCACGATGTGCGCGGGCCACTCGGTGGGCTTTCATCGTCGCCTGATTCATCGCACGTTCAAGTGTCCGAAGGGGCTCGAGCGAATGCTCGTGTGGTCGGGCACGCTGGTTGGCATGCAGGGGCCGTTCTGGGTCATTCAGTCGCACGACATCCGCGACTGGGCGCAGCGCCAGCGGCGTTGTCACGACTTCCTGAGACACGGCCGCGGAATGCTGATGGATGGCTGGTGGAATCTGCACTGCAAGCTCGTCCTCAGACATCCGCCCACGTTCGACCCGGGGCCCGGCATCGCAGATGATCCGTTCTATCGATTCCTGCAACAGACGTGGATGCTCCAGCAACTTCCGGTCGCACTCGTACTATTCGCGATTGGCGGGGTGCCATGGGTGATCTGGGGCGTGTGCGTACGTGTGACCGTCGGCGTATCGATGCATTGGTTCGTGGGCTACATCTGCCACACGCATGGGCCGCAGAACTGGTTGGTCGATAACGGCGCGGTCCAAGCGCACAACGTGCCTTGGGCCGCGATCCCATCGTTCGGAGAGAGCTGGCACAACAATCACCATGCTTTCCCCGCCTCAGCGCGACACGGCCTTTATGCCGGCCAGCTCGATCTCGGCTTCGAGTTCCTCAAGTGGCTCGAGCGGCTCGGACTTGTATGGGACATTCAAACGCCAGAAACTTTACCGATGCGACGCGGAGTCACGCGAGTAACGGATGAGGACGAGCAGCTTGCGACGGCGCGCTCGCGACGGTGAGAGACTGCAAGCTCCCAAAGCGGCATCGTTAGTGTGAACATTTGCGTAACAGCGTTAGACGATCACTCAGAAGGTCCAGCTCACCGCGATCGACGCGTGGCGACCTGGATTGACTGCGTAGGGAATGAGTGGATCGTCTGCAGCGCGGCCGCGAACGTCGATCCACTCGATATAGCGCTCGTTCGTGAGATTGCTGAGGCCGACGTTGACGTGCGCGCGTTTTCCGAGCTCGAGCCACGCAAAGGCGTCGAACACCAGATAGTCGTCGGTGCGGTACAACGGCTCGGCACTCTGCGCGAGCCGATCCTTGGAAGCAGCGGCGCGTGCGACGAGGCGAGCGCCCCAGAACCGGCCGGAGTCGTATTGCACCCTCAGGCTTGCCTTGAGCGGCTCGATGGAGCTCAAGGGCTCGTCGCTGTCCGTGTTTTCGCCGCGTGACCACGCCGCGTTCAGGCCGAGCGACCATCCCTCGAGTCCCAGCGCGAGTGCGCCCGCATCGAGCTCGGTGGCAAGCTCCAGGCCGTACATGCGTGCGTGCTCGACGTTGCGCGACTGAAAGAGCGTCATCTCCGTTTGGGGATCGCGACCGATGTTCACGCGCGATTCGATCAGATCGTCGAACTCGGTGTAATGTGCGGCGAGCGTGGCGCGCAGCAACGAGCCGCGCGTGCGCAAGCCGATCTCGAAGCCATCGCTCGTCTCGGGACGGAGGTCGGGATTCGGCAGAGCGCGGTAATTGAACAGCGGGATCTCGAGCCCGATGTTCACATCTTCGAAGGGCGGAGAGCGGAAGCCGCGCGCGTACTGCGCGAACGCGCTCGTGCTTGATGTCACTTCGTACGACACCGCGAGCTTGGGCGCGAGTGCATGCTCGTCGAGATCGACCGGACGGGCACTCGGGTTGTCTTCGCGGTACATCTGGTCCTCGCGCGCGCGCAGACGATAGACATCGAAGCGCACTCCGGGCGTGATCCGCCAGCGGCTATCGCGCAGTCGCATTTCGTCCTGGATGTACACGCCCGCTTCGGTGCGACGCGTGATCGGGAAGTCGCGAAGAGGGAAGACCTCGCCGAGAATCACGGACCGAATCGCGCCGGTCTCCAGATTCTGCTCGTAGCCATCGCGCATTTCGGTCACGCGGCCCACATCCAGCTCGAGGCCGTAGACAAGCTGGTGCGACCACGCGCCCAAGCTCAATGCCTTTGCGACAGTGAGCTCGGCGCCGATCGCCTCATCCTCGAGCTCGAACGTACGCTGGAGCGCCGTTGCTGGCGTACGTGGCGGCGCAGCGCGGCGCTCCTCTTCAGTGATCTGCTCCGTTGTCGTGCGCTGCGCATGAACGCGCCACACGGCCTCGTCCATCCACGCGGTGCGTACCTCGAGCGCCTGTTCGATGCGAAGTCGCACGTGCTCAGCGGTGTCACGTCCACTCATTGCGATCGTGTTTACAAAGCGTGGCGGCGTACCGAGCAAGGCATTCACGACGGTGTCATCTCGAGTGCGTCCTGCTTCGAGCGCGATCTCGATCGGGCCGAGCGCGACCTGCGGCAGGACGAGCTTTGCGAGTGCTTGTTCGGAGCGACTGCTGCGTGGATTCGGCGAGAGATCGCCCGCGATATCCGCTTCGTTGTCCTCGCGATGGGCATAGCCGAACAGGAGCTCTGCGCTCGCCGTGTTCCAGGCGGTAAGCGCGGCAGCGGACCAGCCCTCTGTCTCACCTCGGTATCCTGTGCGGACCCGCGCAGTGAGCGGCTGCGACGCGTCGAGCAAGTCGGCCGGATCGGTCGTCTCGAAGCGCACGACCCCGCCGATCGCATCCGAGCCGTACAGTGCGGATGCCGGGCCGCGCAAGATCTCGACCCGCTCGATGAACTCGAGATCGGTGAAGATGCGGCCGCTGTCAGCGAGGGCGCCCACGGTAAAACTTTCGGCGGCGCCCACACCGTCGATCTCTACAGCCACGCGATCCCCGCTTACGCCGCGGATGGCGAAACTGTCCAGCCCGAAACGGACTGGATCGTTGCGCACCGTGATTCCGGGTTCGTAACGGACGAGCGCTCTCACATCGTCGCTCAGCGTGCGGCTGATTTCTTCGCGATCGATGATCGTGACCGTGGCGGCAACGTGCTGCAGCGGTACGAGTCGCTTCGCCGTGACGATGACTTCCTCGAGAACATCGTCATCGGAAGCAGCGAGCGGTGCGCCGAGCAGGGATCCGATGAGCAGTGTCGCAGTGAGCGGTGCCTGGATGGCGATGCGCATGTGTGTTCTTGTGCCCCCTCCCTGACCCTCCCCCGCGGTGCAGGGGAGGGAAAGCGAGATTCGAGCCTTTAGCTCCTCGTCACGAGTCACGAGTGCAGGCTCGAGGACATACCCGCTAGTACACATCCTGCACTGTGTTGTGCACGTTGAACTTGCCAGTTGGCGTGATCAAGCGAGGGTCCTTGATGACATGCTTCAGCTTGAGCGTCTTGTCATCGACGATAACGATCGCGGACCTCTCATCCTGGCCGTTCCACACCGAGAACCACACTTCATCCCCTGCTTGGTTGTATTCCGGCTGCACGACGCGCTTCGAGCCAGGACCGAGATCCGCCCACTCTGCAATTGGCAATACCTTGTAGCCGGCGTCGAGCTTGCGAATGTCGAATACCGCGATGCTCTGGCTGATCTTCGGGTCTGGGTTGAGCGGCGTATCGACCCACAAGTTGTTCGACTTGGGATGAGTCTTGACGAAGAGCGATCCGCCGCCTTGTCCCTTCAGTACGCGCACCGCCTTCCATGCATGCTGAGCATGCTTCTGCGGATCGGTGCCGATGAGCGTGACTTTCTCATTGCCTAGCGCACTCGTGACCCACACGGGTCCGAACTTCGGATCCAAGAAGTTTGCGCCACGCCCTGGATGGGGAATCTTGTCGACGTCCACCAGGGCTGCGAGCTTCTGATCGCGCGAGTCGACGACCGCGATCTTGTCCGACTGATTTGCGGCGGTGAGGAAGTACCGTTTCGTCGAGTCCCAGCCGCCGTCGTGCAGGAAACGTGCAGCACCGATCGTCGTGATCTTGAGGTTGTCGATGTCCTCGTAGTTGACGAGCAGGATCTGTCCCGTCTCCTTCACGTTCACGATGAACTCCGGATGCTCGTGCGAGGCTACGATAGCTGCGACGCGCGGCTCCGGGTGGTACTCCTGAGTGTCGACCGTCATGCCGCGCGTGGAGACGATCTTCTTCGGCTCGAGGGTCAGGCCGTCCATGATGACGTATTGCGGCGGCCAGTACGCGCCGGCGATCGCGTATTTATCTTCGAAGCCCTTGAACTTCGAAGTTTCGACTGAGCGCGCCTCCAGACCGATCTTGATCTCCGCTACCCGATCCGGTTTCGCCATGTATAAGTCGATCAGATCGATGCGACCGTCTCGTCCGATCGTGTAGACATATCGGCCGGAGTGCGAGATGCGCGAGATGTGCACCGCATAGCCGGTCTTCACGATATTGACGATTTCTTTCGTGTCGCCGTCGATCAGCGCGACCTCGCCGCTATCGCGTAGCGTGACAGCGAAAATGTTGCTGATGTTGTAATTGTTCTCCTTCTTGCTCGGACGCTTCTCCGGCGGCACGAGCACCTTCCACGTCGCGCGCATCTCCTCCATTCCGAGCTCGGGTGGTTGCGGCGGCTCGTGTTGGATGAAGCGCGCCATGAGATCCACTTCTTCGGGCGAGAGCTGTCCAGAGCTGCCCCAGTTCGGCATGCCTGCGGGCGAGCCCCGGTCGATGAAGACCTTGAGATATTCCGTCCCGCGCTTCTGCGTGATGTCGGGCGTGAGCGGCTTGCCAGTGGCACCCTTGCGCAGCACGCCGTGACAGCCGGCGCAGCGCTCGAAGTACAGAGTCTTCGCGTGCTCGAACTCCTCTTCGGTCACGTTCGGCGCGCCGGGTGTCACGCGCACGCGTGCGCCTTCCGCCGGGACGGTCGAGGGCGCGCCTTGATAGCGATCCTGAGACACGACCGTGCCTGGATGATCCGTAGGGGCGCCGGCCGCGCGCGGACCGGACAGCAGCTTCTTACGTGCGACCGCCACTTCCGCCGGCTCGATGCTGCCGCCCTTGTTGCCCCAGGCGTTCAGCACGAACGTCAGGACATCTGCGATCTCCTGATCGGAAAGCTGCGGCATCGCCGGCATCACCGAGTTGTACTTCGTATTGTTGACGACGATCTCGCCTTGCAGGCCGGTCAATACGATTTGAATCGCTCGCTTCGGATCTTTCATTAAGTAGTCAGACTTGGCGAGTGGCGGAAAGGCGCCAGGCAGTCCCGCGCCTGTTTCCTGATGGCATGCGAGACACGCGGTTTCGTACACCTCCTCGCCTTCTTCCACGCGCTCCTCGAGCGTGGCCTTGTTCGCCGAGGCGACCTCGGCTTGATGGACTTGTTGCGCGAATACAGGTGCGCTGACGCACGCGACAGCAGCGAGAGCAGCACACGACGACAGCCGCCGCGCGCGTAATTTTTCTAGGCTCATGTCGATCCCCCATCGGTTCCGTGACATGTCAACTCACCGAAAGCGCCTTACGCGCATGCGGAAGATACCCAGACCGCCCTGCCGACGGTCATGGTGACTAACCGCATGTAGTACGTGGAACCACCGTGTACGAACGCTGCATGCACGGTGCGGGCGAGGGGGTGCTCATCCTCCAGCTGCGGCGAGTGTTTCACTTGCTCGGCATTCGCAGCCGGATCGACCGAATCTATTTTGCGAGTTGTACTTCGATCTCCACGAGCATGCCCGGAGCGGCGAGTCCCGCGACTTGCACCGTCGAGCGAGAGGGGAGGTTCGGCTGCTCCGGTGTACCGAAGAATTGCGTGTACGCCGACATGAAGCCTTCGAAATCCATACGGCCGTCGTGCTCCGGCACGCCGACCAGATAAACGGTCATCGCCACGACGTCCTCGAAGCCGAGCCCGAGGCCATCGAGCGACTCCTTGATGCGCGCGAATACGCTGAGTGACTGCGTCCTGGTATCGCCCCAGTACTCGCGCGAACCTGCTGCGGCCTTGGAATCGGCGGGCGAGGGCACCATTCCGCTATGGAAGTAGATCGTATTGCCCGCAGGCACTTCGACCGCCCGAGCGATCGGGAACTTGCTCCCACCGCCCAGCGGGTGTCGCACGATGTCGGCAGAGGGGGCCGCGCTCATCCCCGCGAGCAATAGGATCGGTGCGAAGACGAGCTGCGCGGTTGCGCGCATGCGTGGTGTATCTGCCATGAGCAACTCCTGATGGCCAAGGTGACGATGATTGTGTCTGCGCAATGTTTATGTATGCGCACATCTACGGCAACGTGTTGATGTATGCGACGACGTCAGCCGCGGCTTGAGCATCTGGCAGTGCGGCGACCGCGCTGCGCATTTGCATGCCGAATGTATCTCGCTCGTCGGCGCCACGCTCGCCGCGACGAAACTTGTCGAGCTGGGCGAGTAGATACCAATCAGTGCGAGCCGCTAGCGCTGGCGCCTGCAGAGCTTGGTTCCCTTCTCCCTTCTCGCCATGGCACGCAGCGCACGTTGCGAACAGCGCACGTCCACGCTCGGCATCGCCTTGAACAGTACTGGCGGGTCTTGCGGGATCCAAGCTCCCGACGAAGCGAACTGCATCAGAAATGGTTCGTTGCTGCTTCAGCCGCACGCCGACCACTCGCATTTCTTGACCGGAATGATCGTCTGCGTGCGCGCCGCGAGTGCCTGCCGCGAACGCTTCGAGTTGACGGGTGACATACCAAGACTCCATACCTGCGATCTTCGGCGCACGAATTGCAGCGTTCCCGTTGCCTTCGGTGCCGTGACACAAGATGCAGTAGTCGAAGCTCTCCGCACTCGCCGGGAGCCACACCGTGAGCAGCAGCGCGAGCATTACTCTGGATCGGTTCGATCGTTCTGGGTCCCGGCCTCCGCCGGGAAGACGCAAATGTGTAGGCATCACGCGGCGACCACCCGTCGCGCGCGCACCTGTCGATCGATCTCGAGCAGCGCGTGGTGCGCCGATGCAATCGCACCTTCCTGCCAACCAGGGTGATAGCTGATCTGATCGCCGATGAGGAAGTGGTTGCCTGCCGGTCGCTGCAGCTTGCGGAACCATTGCGCGAACAGCGCTTCGCTCCACTGTGCAGGGCAGCCGAGCATGTGATTCATCTGATGCCAAGAGACGCTGACGCCACGCTCGATATGGCGACGATAGTTCTTGTGGATCTTCTCGCCTTGGAGAATGGCCAGCTCGAACCGCTCAGAAGGCGGGAGGCGCGCGAAGCGCTCGCCTGCTGTGGGATCGAACGTGTACGCACCCAAGATCACGCCCTTCTGCCGATGGATCCCGTGCGAGGGATACCAGATCTGTTGGATGTCTTGCATCGTCCAGGAGATGCCGCCGTAGATGCCTTCGTGCTCCCAGAAGCGCGCGTTCGTCTGGAAGCCGATCTTGAAGAGCTTGCCTCGAGGAATCGCCGTGAAGCCTGCGGCGTAGTCGGCCGGGAAGTTGTTGCGAATGCCCGCGAGCAAATGTATCGGAACACAGTTGAGACAGAAGTCTGCGCTTGTCGCATGGATCTTGCCGTCGCGTCGAAACGTGACATCGACACCGTCCGGTTTCAATTCGATCGATTGCACTTGCGAATGCAGCTCAACGAGATGGCCGACGCTTTTCATGAATCCTGCGACGATCCTGTCCATCCCGCCGACGGGTTCCATGAGCATCGCGGATTGATCGTGCGTTTCGCCGAAGGCCATGAGATACATAAAGCGCGATTTCATGAGCTCGCTCACCTCGAGCGGCGCTTTCGCTCGTTCGGGCAGCGTGTAGTCGTGCTCGAGCAGTCCCGCTCGAGCGGAGCCCACATAGCGAAAGCCATCATCGAGCTCTCCCAACTGACGAAGATATTCGCGAACGCGCTCCACATCGCTCGCCGTCATCGGTGCGGCAAGACGATCGGGTGCCAGGGATTTCGCCGTGAGCTCGGCGATGAAACCGCGTGTATCCGCAATGTACTGTCGATTGCGAATCGGCTTGCCGCTGAACATCGCATCGTCCTGTAACCACGCATCGCGATTGTCGTTGATGAATGGCGCGAGCTCGACGCCGAGCTCTTTGCAATACGAAAGCAATGCAGAGTGGTGTCCTGGAATGCGCGCGGGCCCTGCATTGAAGTACAAGTTAGGATCGTCATCGAACTCGCACACCTGCGGAAAACCTGTTTCATCGATGCGGTCGCCCGCGCGCAAGGTCAGGTTGCGCCCGCCTGCACGATGCGAGGCTTCGATGATTCGCACTTCGTAGCCTTTGCGGTGCAGCTCGTACGCGGCAGTCAGGCCCGAGATCCCGGCGCCAAGGATCAAGACCTTGGTGCGCCGCGCGGAATCGGCCGGTGCGATATCGGGCCGCGATCTCGTGGATGTCGGAGCGAGCAATCCAATCGCCAGTGCCGCCCGGTATGCGGCCGTCGCGCCGCCGAGTGCACCGACGTGTTGCAGGAAATCACGGCGCGAAAACCGAGGGTGGTTATCACTCATCGCTATCGCCAGGTCCTCGAGCTCACCAGATGAGCTGGCGAGCGTGGCACGCCAGCCAGCTCGCCTCACATGGTCAGAAGGTCATGTTCAACCGTACGTACCAGAACCCGCCGTTGAAACCGATCGGCGAACCGGTGGGGTAAATCGCGCCGCTGTTGAGCTCGGGGTTCGGGAACTGGTCGGGCTTGTTGTCGAACATGTCTTGGGCGCCGACCGTCAGCGTGTAATTGTTCGCGAAGGTGTACGCGGCCTCCATGTCGAACAGCACTTCATCGCCGTATTCGCCATCGAAGGTCCCCGTCGCATCTGCGCCGCGATCGAGTGCCACGATGTACGAGTCGTAGTAACTCATCCGCGTGAGGAAGCGCCAAGCACCCACGGAGTGTGTGCCCGTCAGCACCGCGCGAAAACTCGGTAATTGATCCTCGAGTTGCACCTTGCGGGTGGCGTCTGCAAGCGCGGTGATCTCCTTGAGCTCGGTATCGGTCCAGTTGAACGCGAGTGAGATGCTCGAATCGCCGCCCAGCATCGAGAACGGCAGCGTCGCGACGACGTCGACGCCTTGCGTTTCGGTTTCGAAGTCGTTCGTGAAGAACTGGAAGGCCGTGAGCGTGGTCGCGCCGGGCACACCGGAGGCATTCAGTTGATCGAGGATCGCAAGCTGAGCCGGATCGGTGCGATCGATCTCGATCAAGCTCGACAGCGCGATGCGGTCTTCGAGCGTAATGTTGAAATAGTCGATCGTGAGATCGACGGGGCCTGCGGTGAGCGTGGTGCCGAACGTCCAGCTCACCGATTCTTCCGGCTCGAGCGGGGAGGCAGTGAATGCGCCACCGGACGCCACTTCGGCGAGTGCAGCCGCAATAGGGTTCGTTGGAGGCAGCACGCCCGTCTCTGTGAGCGCGCCATTCACCACCTGTGTGATCGTGCGCACGATGTTCGCTTGTCCGGGCGTGGGCGCGCGGAAACCAGTGCTCACGGTGGAGCGCAAGGCCCAGCTGTCAGAGATCTCGTAGCGTGCGGACAGCTTGCCGTTCGTCGTCGTGCCGAAGTCTTCGAAATCTTCCCAACGAACTGCCGCCCCAAGCACGAGCCTCTCGGTCACGTCCGTTTCGAGATCGAAATATAGCGCAATGTTTTCGCGGCCAAAGGTGCCCTCGGACTGTGGCCCATAGCCGCTGAATCCGTTCGAACCTGAGCTGAATCCTTGCTCGGCGAGCGGTCCGATCTGGTACGACTCCAGTTGTCCGCGCTGCACTTCGAACTCTTCCTCACGCCACTCGAAGCCGAAGGCGACGTTGAGCGGCGATGCGAAAGCGCTCAGCGCGATCGGATACGCCAGATCGAGGTTGAATGTCGTATCCGTTTGAATGTTTGCACCCGGGTTGAAGCTCGTTGGCGTATCCGGTCCGAGCGAGGCGTTCACAGTGTTGTAGATCAAGAACTGCACATCCGACTGGCCGTATCCGGCGCTCACGTCATACGTGAGTCCGTTCGCGAATTCGCCGCGCACACCCGCGACGAGCGAGGTGTCTTCGATTTCGCCGCCGAAACGCGGCGTGAATCCGCCGGGAAACATCTCGTTGAATGCAAAGCACTCCGCATCGAGGGGTCCGCCGGCAGAGATCATTGCGAGTGAGTCCGGATCGGGAGCGTTGTCCGTGATCGAGACAGTCGGGCACGTGATGCCGTTCGTCGGATCGAGATCGCCGACTAGGATCGTGTCGCCGCCATCCGCCGAGAACACGGCTGCGCGATTGTTCGGATTGCGATAGAAGAAACCGCCGTCCACTTTGCGTGCCGCATAGTTGCCGAACGCGTACGCTTCGGCCGCATCGCCGATCTTGATGCCGCTGTTTGCGAAGAATTTGAATGAGTCTTTCACCTCCGGCTGTCCCCACACTTGCGCAGGCGTTTCGACTGCAAGATTGCCGGCATCGATCAGTGCTTGCGCGTCCGCACGCTGAGCGCTGCGCGAGGTGGGATCCGCAGTGCCATACTCGAAGCTCATATTGAGAAAGCCAGCAGAGGTGAGCGGCAGGCCGATATTCGCCGCATAGACGGAAGTGCCGCCGTCGCCTTCGTAGAACTCGCCATAGCGAGCTTCAAAGGCCAGCCCCTCGGAAGCATCCTTCAGTCCGAAGTTGATGACGCCTGCAATGGCATCTGAGCCGTACTGAGCCGCGGCGCCGTCGCGCAGCACCTGTACTTGCTTGAGCGCAATGCTGGGAATCGGATTCACATCGGGCCCTTGCGCGCCATCCGAGAGGCCGTCTCCCAGGAACGTGATGACGCCGCCGCGATGTCTGCGCTTGCCATTCACGAGTACGAGTGTGTTGTCGGGCGGCAGTCCGCGCAGGTTCGCGGGTCGCACGAGTGTCGACTCGTCGTTGATCGGTTGTTGACCGACGTTGTACGAGGGCACGAGGCTGCGCAGCATGTTGTCCATCTCGGGGGTGCCCAGCCGTTCGAAGTCTTCCCCTGTGATGATGTCGACCGGTGCCACCGTGTCCGTCGCACTTTGCATGCGTCGCGAGCCGAGCACGGTGATCTCGGCAAGCGTGTCATCGCTGCTTGCGCCGGGTGCTTCTTGAGCGAGGCTTACGCTGCTCGCGCCGGCCAGGGCGCTCATTACGGCGATTCGAATGGAAAGCGCTTGCGTCTTCATCATCTATCTCCCTGGATCTACGATGGCCAACGCATTGCAATAACTTCGCCAACCCGCGTTTGCTCGGTCTTCGTGCGTTGCTTGCACGGTCTGCACGCGCGTGCAGACGTGCGTGCGATGCTCAGCTTCTTCAAGGATTTATAGAGTCAGGCGATGCGCGGAAGATCGATCGGCGCTCACGCGCCGCTCGCGCACGCGAGGCGCGATAGACAAAAGCGCGACTCGAATGACGCTGCAGTGTTGTGCATCGAGAGGCTCAGGGGCGCAGCGGGAGTGCAGATATCGACCGCTGCGCCTGCTTGGAGCAAGCGCCGACTCAAGGGAGTGCGCAATGTGCGCGCGGGCTGGCGGTCAGAGCGTCGTGTGCACGATCTTGGTCTTCGGTTGCGACATCGCTTCACGCATTCGGTGCAATCTACCTCTTGATTTGTCTACGACCGAGCGCACTGACGCTATCGGCGTGGGGCGCAGGCTTGAGCGCCAGCACTTTGAGAGTGGGCTTCCGTAAACGATGCGGCGACTGCGAGCAGAACCGCTCGCGGGCGAGCACCTTGACTGAGAGTTTCGGCAGCACTTGCTGCGTGAGTTGCTCCAACAGCTCGCAGTCCGAGCTGCCCAATCGCAGCTCACGATCGGCGGTGAGATCGACACGTCGCCACACTGCGGTGAACTCTTCCGGTGGTGAAGTGCGCGCCCCAAGTCGTTCGAGCAGCTCGCGGCGACTTTGCCGTTTGGCGAGCGCAGCTCGAAGCTGAGCCGTCGCGGGTGCGGCGCTTAGAACATGGATCTGCATCGAGACGAGTTGGGACGGAGGGCCCCCGGCGGGCTGGCTGATGTTGCAGCTCTGGAGTCGAACGTCCGTGCTCGCATGCGCGCCAAGAGCATGGAGAATGCTCATGACTTTTCGACGAACGCTCGCGCATTCGTACAGCGTCAGCTGGCTGCGGTAGACGAGATGGATCTCTTGAGAGACCCACAAGGCGGGTTCGGTTTCGTCGGCGAGCGCGGCAAACGATGACAACCACAAGATTGCGCCCAGCATCGCGCGGGTGCTCGATTGGTGTCTCATAGTCGGGACCTTGTCCGAGCTGCGCTGCCGCACAGCCTTCCATGGAACACGTGCCAAGAGAGGATCGTTCGCATACAAGCCGGCGGCGCCGCGCTCTGACTCATCGAGATTGTAGTAATCACTCACCGCCATCCGCGGTGGTTCGTGCGCTCTGCGTTGAACAGCACGGCGGGATGCATTGTCCGCGAATTGCGCGGCTCGAACAGCGGCAGCTGTCTCACTCGGGGAGGATTACAGCTGCGTAGTTGCCGCAGATCGTGAAGTTTCGGCGATTCGATGTGCGAGAATTTCCAAGCACGGAAATGGGGCAGCATTCCGTGCAGGACGGGGGCGTGGCGACGAAAGGTGAGCGTGACGATGGGGTCGATACGAGCTCCAACATGGCAGCCCGTATCCGCGCTCACGATTGGTCCCGCAGCGCACTCGGTCCGATCGAACATTGGCCGCCTGCTCTGCAAGCGGCGCTCGATATTTGCCTGAACTCCACCATCCCTACAGCGGTGTATTGCGGGCGCGAGCTGCTGCTCGTCTACAACGACGCGTGGTCGCCAATCCCGGCCGAGAAGCATCCTTGGGCGCTTGGTCGTCCGGCGCGAGAAGTATGGTGGGACATTTGGGATGTGGTCGGTCCGCAGCTCGAGCGCGTGCTCAGCACGGGCCAGGGACTTGCCACGTACGACCAGATGCTGCCCATGGTACGTAGAGGCAAGGTTCGAGAAACGTATTGGAACTATAGCTTCACACCTATACGCAACGCGGATGGCTCGGTCGCCGGCGTCTTCAATCAAGGGCACGAAACGACTGCGACGGTCTTGGCGCAGCGCGCGCGCGATACGGAGCTCGAGCGCTTTCGGGCTCTAGTGGAACAAGCCCCTGGTGCGATCGCGCTCTTACAAGGTCCCGAACATGTGTTCGCGATCGCGAACGCCGCGTACCTGCATCTGATCGGACGTCGCGATATCTTAGGCAGGCGCGTTGCGGACGCACTTCCCGAGGTCATCGAACAGGGCTTCGGCGAGGTGCTCGATCGCGTCTATCGCGAGGGCGAGCCGTTCCTTGCGGCATCTACGCCCGTAGCCTTACGCCGCAACCCGCGAGGGGAGCAAGAGAAGCGCTTGCTCGACTTCATCTTCCAGCCCATTCGCGATCCCACAGGTGAGATCACGGGTGTCTTCATACAAGCGACCGATGTCACCGAGCGTGCGCGCGCCGAAGCGGCGTTGCGAGCGAGCGAAGAAAACCTGCGTAGACTGAACGAGAGATTGGAAGCGCTCGTTCTCGAGAGAACGAAGGAGCTCTCGGCTGCCGTTCGCACTCTGCAAGAGCATGTCAACCGCGTGCAGACGACTTCGCAAACCAGCTTCATCTATCAGGGTTACCTTGCTGCAGATGGCGTGATTCTCGATTCGAACGCCGAATCGTTGGCGGGCATCCGTGCTGAGCTGAGCGATGTCGCGGGCCGAGCCTTCTGGACGACACCTTGGTTTACCGCAACCCTCAACATGCCGGAGCGAATTCGCGAAGGTGTCGAGCGAGTCGCGCGCGGCGGCAACATGCGCGAGCCGATCACGCTCAATCTCCCCATCGGTCAGCGCAGCTTCGACTTCTCGATGCGGCCGGTGAAGAACGACGAAGGCGCAGTCGTCGGTATCGTGCCGGAAGCCGTGGACATCACACCGTTGCTGCAAGCGGAAGAGCGTCTGCGTCAATCCCAGAAGATGGAGGCGATCGGTCAGCTCACGGGCGGTATCGCGCACGACTTCAACAATTTGCTGACGGGCATCATGGGGTCGCTGGACATGATGGAGCGGCGTATCGCGCAGGGGCGCTACGATCGTGTCCATGAATATGCGAAGGCAGCCATTGCCTCTGCTAACCGAGCAGCGGCATTGACCCATCGGCTGCTCGCCTTCGCGCGCAAGCAGCCGCTCGATCCGCAGCCCGTCGAAGCCAATCGATTGATCGCAGAAATGGAGGACATGTTGCGCCGAACATTGGGCGAGCGGATTCGACTGGAAGTGCGCGCTGCTCCGGACTTGTGGTTGACCCGGTGCGATCCAAATCAGCTCGAGAGCGCGATTCTGAATTTGGCGATCAACGCACGAGATGCGATGCCAGGAGGAGGGCGACTGACGCTCGAAACGAGCAACGAGATCGTTGCGACCTCGAACCACGCGGCGTTGGTGAGTGGCGAATATGTCTGCATCTGTGTAACGGACACGGGCACCGGAATGCCTGCAGATGTCATCGAGAAAGCGTTCGAGCCATTCTTTACGACGAAACCCCTTGGGCAGGGGACGGGGCTCGGTTTGTCGATGACGTATGGCTTCGTGCGCCAGTCCGAGGGCGACATTACGATCGAGTCCGTCCTGGGCGAGGGCACTGCGTTTCGTTTGTACTTGCCCCGGTACGACGGAGCGCTCACGACGCCGGAGTCGCAGGTAGCCGAGACGGGTGCGTACCCTGCGTTGAGCGCGCGCACAGTCCTGGTCGTAGAAGACGACGAGGTCGTGCGCAGATTGATCCTCGATGTACTCAAGGATCTGGGGTATCGCACGCTCGAGGCGTACGACGGCTCATCGGGCTTGCACATTCTCATGTCGAACGAACGCATCGATCTTCTGATCACGGACGTCGGGTTGCCCGAGATCAACGGCAGAAAAATGGCGGAGGAAGCACGCAAGGAGCGACCGCGCCTGAAAGTGCTGTTCATCACGGGCTATGCCGAGCACCCCGATGCAGGACTCGAGAACCTCGCGCGGGGGATGCACGTGATGACGAAACCCTTCCCGATGGAGGCATTGGCGCAACGGATTCAGGAGATCGTAAAGCCGTAAACCTGCCGGGGTAGAGAAGCAGTCGCGCTATGGACGTTAAGTAGGCCTTTTGGCAGTCTGAGATAAGAACCCGCTACCGATAGTCAGCCGGTGCTCATCCTCTCGTAAGATTGCAACAGCGCTGGAACAATCGTACGCTCGCGGCAGAACACAGAAGAACAAGAACGCGCATTGGGTGTAGACAATCGCAGGCCGCTGACTTCACGCTCGACTGGCTGGGCACGCTTCCTGGCCGGTGCGCTCGTGCGTGCTCGTGTCTCGCCGAATGCAATTTCGATCTTGAGCCTGGTCTTCGCGGCGATCGGTGCGCTGCTCTTACTCGAGTGGTACACGACTGCGGGCCTGGTGCTCACGGCGTTGTGCATTCAGCTTCGACTCCTATGCAACTTGCTCGATGGCATGGTGGCGATCGAAGGTGGCCGGCAATCTGCGACCGGAGGTCTATACAACGAGATACCTGATCGCATCGCCGACTCCTTGTTTATCGTGCCGCTTGGCTATGCGATCGGTGCGCCATGGCTGGGCTGGTTCGGCGCGCTTGCCGCCGCAATCACGGCCTACATCCGTGTGCTCGGAGGATCTCTCGGGCTGACTCAGGATTTTCGCGGGCCGCAAGCGAAGCCGCATCGCATGGCGGTCATGACGCTCGGTTGTTTAGTCGGTGCGATTGAGCTCGCATACTCGAACACTCAATACGGACCGACGCTCGCGGCTTGGATCATTGCGATCGGAGCGGTGCTAACGTGCTTCACACGCACGCACGCGATTGCGAAGCAGCTCAACTCGAGGGCGAGCTGAATGCGCCCTTCCGGGATGCTGCTCGTCGGCATCGTGAAGCTCCTCGTCGGCGCGTATCCACGCTGGATCGGATGCGGTCCGGATCCGAACCAGCGCATCTATTTCGCGAATCACTCGAGCCATATCGATACCTTGGCGCTCTGGTCGGCGCTGCCGTTTGAGCTGCGGGCACGAACGTGCGCGGTGGCGGCGCGCGACTACTGGGGTTCAGGTTTTCGAAAGTACATCGCAACGCAGGCGCTGCGCGCGGTGCTGATCGACCGGGCGCGCTCCGATCCGAACGCAAATCCCCTCGAACCGCTTTTCGAGGCGCTGCATCGTGGCGACTCGCTGATCATCTTTCCTGAGGGCACGCGCGGTAAGGAGCCGACACCGGGTCCGTTCAAGAGCGGCTTGTATCGTCTTGCGCACGCATTTCCGAAGGTCGAGCTGGTTCCCGCGTACATCGAAAATCTTCATCGCAGCATGCCCAAGGGCGCTTTGTTGCCGGTCCCGATGACTTGCACGGTCCGGTTCGGCTCGCCTATCGCGCTGGCATCGAACGAAGCCAAGGATGCATTTCTGGCTCGAGCGCGTGCCGAGGTCATCAACTTGTCGGGTCTGACCAAGTCTGCGTCATGACGATCGATCAACGGGCATTGTGGTTGTTCGGCGGCGTGATCACGTTGCTCACGCTCGCCTCCTTCATCGGTGCGGCGCTTGCGGCTCGAGCGAAGACGCCGGAAAAGCGCGCCACGATCGAGAATCTCAATGCGCGGACGAAGGCGTGGTGGGCGATGGTGGGGATATTCGCCGTCGCGTTCGTGCTCGGCAGCACCGCGACGTTGATCTTGTTCGGGCTCGCATCGTTCTTCGCCTTACGAGAGTTCGTGACTTTGACGCCCACTCGACCGGGAGATCACCGGCCGCTCGTGCTCTGCTTCTTCGTGCTCGTGCCGCTGCAGTACGTGCTGATCGGCTTGGACCAGTACGGCACGTTCGCTATCTTGATTCCGGTGTACGCGTTCCTATTGCTGCCTTCGGTCGCTGCCTTTGCTGCCGACACGCAGGACTTCCTTGCGCGCTGCGCGAAGCTGCAGTGGGCGATCATGATCTGCGTGTACTGCATCAGCTACGCACCTGCGCTGCTGCTGCTCGACATCGAAGGCTACGAGAACAATGCGCTGCTGCTGTTCTATCTCGTGCTCATCGTGCAAATGAGCGATGTGATGCAGTACGTCTTCGGAAAGCTATACGGTCGCACGAAGCTGGCGCCGCAGGTCAGCCCGTCGAAGACGGTCGAGGGCCTGATCGGCGGCGGGCTTACGGCAACGGCCATCGGCGGTGCAATGTGGTGGATCACACCGTTCACGTGGCTCGAGTCGCTCGGCATGGCGTTCATCATCGTCGTGATGGGCTTCTTGGGCGGCTTATCGCTGTCTGCAGTCAAGCGCAGCTTAGGCGCAAAGGACTGGGGTGTGATGATCGAAGGCCACGGCGGTATGCTCGATCGCATGGACTCGGTGAGCTTTGCCGCACCGGTGTTCTTCCATGTCACGCGGTTCTTCTTTACGTGAGGATGATGCGGGGAGAAGAGAATCTCGTAAAGCACGCGAGGCTCGCAAAGGAAGATAGGAACCGTAGATATTCTGGATTCTGAGCTCCGCGTCTCCGCGAGATCATTTCTCCGGAGTGTCGCGCCGGGGCAGATGAGAGTCACTCTCGCGGAGGCACCGAGGCGCGAAGGAAGAGAGGCAGGAGGATTCCTTGATATTGCTAACCTTTGCGGCCTTTGCGAGCTTTGCGAGAGTTATCCTTCTTCAGATGGATCCTCGCCTACGCGAGGAGGAGGCCCAGGGTAGGCGTGGCGTGCTTCGCGAGTATCTCTTAGAAAGGTGACTGTTATGCCCCGTAGGATTGCTGCTGGATTCGTACTCACGCTCGCTTCCACGCTTGCGTTCGCTGCTGAGCCTCCGCAGCCCATCGCGCTCAAGGCGGCATACTTGTTCGACGCTCGGGCGGGTCAGTTACAGCGAGACGGCCTGGTCGTTGTGGAAGGCGAGCGGATCAGGTCGATCGGTGGCTCCGTGCCTGCGGATGCGAAAGTCATCGATCTTGGCGATGCGACGTTGCTGCCGGGCTTCATCGATGCGCACACGCACATCACGGACGAGATGCACGAAGACTATTACCGCGGCTTTCATGAGCACATGTATCGCTTTCCAGTCGAACAATCGCACTACGCCGCGCTGTTCGCGAAGCGCACGCTCGAAGCGGGATTCACCACGGTCCGCAATGTCGGCGCGAGCGACTTCGTCGACGTTGGACTGCGCAACGCGATCAATAACGGTATCGTGATGGGCCCTCGCATTCTCACGGGTGCGCATTCGCTCGGGTCCACGGGCGGCCATTGCGACATGGGACCGTTTCCGCCGGACTTCATCCCACCGGTCGGACCGCAGAAAGGTGTGTGCAACGGGGCCGAAGAATGTCGGCTTGCCGTGCGCAATCAGATGAAATGGGGCGCGGACGTCATCAAGATCTGCGCCTCGGGCGGCGTGTTATCGGAAGCGGATCCGGTCGATGTTCCGCAGCTCACGCCAGCGGAGCTCGAAGCGATCGTTTCGGAAGCGCATGCGTGGAAGAAGAAAGTGGCAGCGCACAGTCACGGCGATCTAGCGGCGCGGCTTGCGGTCGAAGCCGGCGTGGATTCCATCGAGCACGGCAGTTTCCTGACCGAGGAAACATTGCAGCTCATGAAGAAGAAGGGCACGTATCTCGTCCCGACGCGCCTCGCGGTGTTCTGGGTTTCCAGAAAGGCGGACAGCTATCCCCAGAAGATCGCCGAGAAGGCGAGGGCCGCCGCCGCCGCACACGACCGCGCCTTCAAAGCGGCGTTGAAGATCGGAGTGCCGATCGCGCTGGGCACGGATTCTGGTGTTTCGCCTCATGGCATGAACGGCAAAGAGTTCGCCTTGATGGTCGAACTCGGCATGTCGCCGGCGGCGGCATTGGTCGCGGGTACGCGCGAGGCCGCGAAGCTGCTCGGGGTGGATGGCGAGGTCGGTACGTTGGAGGCAGGGAAGTTTGCGGATGTCGTGGCCGTAAAGGGCAACGTCTTGAACGACGTATCGACGACAGAGTCGCCGCTCTTCGTCATGAAGAGCGGAACCGTGGTCCATCGTGAATGAATAGGCGGCCGCGTCGAAGAGCGGCCTTTCAGGACGCTACTTCAAGGATTCGCGTGCGACCTTCAGCGCCTGATTCATGACTTCCTCGATCGAGGATTTCTTCTCGTACTCGGGGATGTAGACCCAGAGCTTGACGACATCCAGCGCGGCTTTGTCGGAAGAGCTTCCGCCTAGACCGCCGTTGACTTCCACGGACAGTGCGCCGCTGCTCAAAAAGCTGATCGTTCTTACTTCCAGATCCATGCGATCCTCCAAGGTGTCGTGTGCGATCGGGCTACCGGCATGCGCTCCTCAGGCGCAACGCATGGTACTACGCCCGTCCGCCTCGTGCTCGTCGGCCGGGCGGCGATAATTCGTGAGGACATAAGTCGTTGAGGGGCGACTGACCGATGGACATCGAAGCATTCCTTGCAGCCCATCGTTTACCTCGCAGCTATGTCCGTGCGGTCGAGCAGGTCCACATCCCATTGGCCGCGTCGATCTACAAGAAGTGTGTAGCCGATCGGATGATGGTGATCGGCATCTGTGGCGCACAAGGTAGTGGTAAATCCACCATGGTGCTGGTCGTCCAGTCATTGCTGCAGGACCGAGGCCTTTCCTGCGTGGCGATGTCGCTGGACGATCTGTATCTCACGCGAGCCGAGCGGAAGATGTTGGCGAAGCGCGTTCATCCGCTGCTCGCGACGCGCGGTGTGCCTGGAACGCACGATATAGAGCTCGGCCTCGAGACGATTCGCGCGCTTCGACGAGCCCAGCTCGTTCCAATCCCTGCGTTCGACAAGGCAATCGACGACCGCCGTCCCAAGAGCGATTGGCCGCGCGTACGCGGTCCAGCACAGGTCTTGTTGCTCGAGGGCTGGTGCGTGGGCGCTCGTCCGCAAGACGAGGCAGATCTTCAAGCGCCGCAGAACGATCTCGAACGTGAGCACGACGCAGATGCAGTCTGGCGCAGATATGCAAACGAAGCGTTGCGCGGCCCTTATCGTCGACTCTTCGATGAGCTCGATGCGTTAGTTCTCCTGCAAGCACCTGGCTTCGAAGTCGTACGCCGATGGCGAACGGAGCAGGAGCGCAAGCTGCGCGAGCGCGTGTCGATCGGCTCGCCCAGTCGAATCACGAGGCGAGTCATGAGCGATGAGGAGATCGCTCGGTTCATCGCGCACTATGAACGCCTGACGCGCCACATCCTTGCCGAAATGCCTGAACGTGCCGATGCGCTCGTCAGATTGAGCGAGGAACGAGAGCCGCTCGAGTTCATCGTTCGCGGCAAGCTCGCTTAGAGTCTGCGTCTCCTCGGTATCTTCATGTAAGCCATCCGTTCGAAAATTTCGTGGCGCGAGCATCTGCTATCGTGTGGCATCCGCCGGTTGGCCAGCGCGTCGAGGGCTCATGTCCCGCATCATTCTCCTGCTCGCTGTCGCACTCGCGTGGCCTGCATACGCTTCGGAAGGGCGTGCACGACTCTTCGTGCTCACGGACATCGAGAACGAGCCGGATGATGCGCAATCCTTGGTGCGATTGCTGGTGCATTCGAATCAGTACGATATCGAAGGCTTGGTTGCGACCACGTCCGTATGGCTTCCGAGTCGAACGGCGCCCGAACGCATTCACCGGATCGTCGAGGCCTATGCAAAGGTTCGAGACCAGCTCGCGAAGCATGAGCCTGGCTTTCCGGAGGCGCGAGCACTGAGAAGCATCATCGCGACGGGCCCACCCGTGTACGGAATGAAGGGAGTCGGCAAAGGCAGGGACACACCTGGTTCCGAAGCGCTCATCGCGGCTGCCGATCGTTCCGATGTGCGACCGCTTTGGGTCACTGCTTGGGGCGGCACGAATGTGCTCGCGCAAGCGCTGTGGAAAGTATCGCAGTCGCGATCTAAGGAAGAGGTGGCGCGATTCCTCGCAAAGCTCCGTGTCTATGCCATCTCCGATCAAGATGACAGCGGTCCGTGGATTCGCGCGTCGTTCCCAGAGTTGTTCTACATCGTGAGTCCGGGTTTCGAAGAGAACGGTGGCGGCGGCTATCACTTTGGAACGTGGACGGGCATCTCAGGCGATCGCTTCCATGGCCGCTTCGACGGTGCGGACTTCTCGCTCGTGACGAACGAGTGGCTCGCAGAAAACGTCAGCAAAGATCACGGCGCGCTCGGCGCAGAGTATCCGCGCTGGGAGTATCTGATGGAGGGCGACACTCCATCGTATTTATATCTGTTCCCGAACGGACTCGGTTCTCCCGAACATCCGAACTTCGGTAGCTGGGGCGGACGCTACGAGTACTACACGCCGCATCGGCAACCTTGGCACTCTCGAGCCGAGACGCGTCCGATTTGGACAAACGCCATGGACGAAGTGATCGGAGTCGACGGTCAACCTCACCATTCGATCTATGCCACCATCTTCCGTTGGAGACAGGCGTATCAGAACGAGCTTGCCGCGCGCATGGATTGGTGCGTAAAAGACCCGCAGGATGCCAATCATCCGCCGGCTGCTCGGTTGTCGCACCCTCCGACCTTGACGATCCGACCCAACGAGACGTTGACGCTTTCCGCGCAAGGATCTTCCGATCCTGACGGCGATGCGCTCAGCTACCGATGGTTCGTGTATCGCGAAGCAGGAACGTACATGGGCGCCGCGCAGCTCCACGATGCGGATCAGGTCGAAGCGAAGATCTCGATCCCGAAGCTCGAGCCGCGTGAAGGTCTGCGAGTCATAGGCCCCAAGGCGCTGCACGTCATCCTCGAAGTGACAGATGCGGGCCAGCCGGCGCTCACGCGCTATCGACGAGTGATCCTCGCGGTCCAGGAGTGAGCTCGATTCGCGCGTGTGCGCAGTCCTAAACCTACCAACGATGATGCACGTGAGGCGCGATCTTCTGTTCGTAGATCTCGCCGATCGCCTGCAAGGTGTCGGGCGATAGCTCGGGCAAAGCACTCGCCGCCGCATTCGCCTCGGCCTGCGTGCGCGACTTCGCACCTGGGATGACGACGGAGACGGCATCGGCCATCAAGATCCAGCGCAACGCGAACGCGGCCATCGTTGTACCCGTCGGCACGAGCGGACGGATCGCATCCACCGCTTGGAGCGCGACGTCATAGGGCACCCCTGCAAACGTCTCGCCCACATCGAACGCTTCGCCGCGGCGATTGAAGTTGCGGTGATCGTCGGCCGAGAAGGTCGAGTTACGGGTCAACTTGCCTGTCAGCAGGCCGCTCGCGAGCGGCACGCGCACGATCACGGCGATGTTCCTCGCCTTTGCTTCACGGAAGAACAGTTCGGCAGGGCGTTGGCGGAAAATGTTGTAGATGATCTGAACGGATATGACGTTCGGATATTCGATTGCCTTGAGCGCCTCTTCCACTTTCTCGACCGAGACCCCGTAGTGGCGGATCTTGCCGGCGGCAGCGATGGCATCCAAGGCCTCGAACACTTCAGGACGGTAGTACACCTCGGTCGGCGGGCAATGAAGCTGTACGAGATCGAGCGTCTCCACGCCCAGATTCTTCAGGCTGCGATCGATGAAGGCTTCGAGGTTCGCACGCGTGTAACCGCCCGCTACATGCGGCGAGAGGCGTCGGCCCGCCTTCGTCGCGACGATTGGGCGGGTGCCGCGCCACTCCTTCAGAACATCGCGAATGATGCGCTCGGACCGGCCGTCGCCATACACGTCTGCGGTATCGATGAAAGTCGTGCCCGACTCGAGCGCCGCTTGCAGCGCCTCGCGTGCGTCTGCCTCGGACACATCGCCCCAATTGCCGCCGATCGCCCAGGCGCCAAAGCCAATCTCGGAAACATCCCAACCGGTGCGGCCAAAGGTGCGGGCGCGCGTACTCATATATCTCTCAAGGTCTTACGAAGGATCGGGGCGCCAAGATAGGACCCTCGTACAGGGGTGGCAAATGAAAAAACGTGGAGATGAGGGACGGGGAGATTAGAGCAACCACAAAAGAACACACAGGACACGATAAGGGAGCGGGAGAGGGCAAGAGATGATGGCTCTTCGGAAACCATCGATGGCTCCACGGAGCGATGTGGCTCGGACGGACGGTGAGCACAATGCGCGCCCAACAACGTCAGGCAAGGCCAAGTGACGGAGGGATGAGGTGACGGAGTGACGAGGTCGGAAAGGCCTAGTGCCTTCGACTCTGACTTCGTCACCTCGTCGCCTTCGTCACTTCGCCACTTTCAACAAGAACTGGGGAGTCTACTTTGAGCAAATACATCCGCTACACGGTCCTCGCCGCATTGGTTTTCGCTTCTGTCGTCGGCGCCGCCGATCTTCGTCCCGATCAGAAGGAAGCGCTCGAGAAGGTCATGGCAGCGATCGATCCGTCGATGCGAGAGATGGTTAGACCGCAAATGGAGCAGACGGTCTCGATGATGAATTCAGAGCAGCTCAAGCTCTTCGTGGCGAGCGCGACCAAGGGCGCAAGCACGACGCAGGAGGCGCCAGCCGAGGAAGAGCCCGAGCGTCAAGCAACGCCCGAAGATCTAGCGTACAACCGTGCGCAGTATGAACCCGTCATGCGCAAGCATTGGGCGGCGAAGAAGGCCTTCGATGAGTTCGTGGATGCTGAGATGCAGGCGAAGTGTCCGAATCCCGACAAGTACGCAGTCTATCGCGAGGCCGAACGGTACGAGCTGATGGGCTTGAGCCCGAACTGGCAGCGCGCCGGGACGAATGCGGAGACGGAAGTGCAGGTGCTCGGCGGGACCTACGTGCCGAAGGACGGGCGCTACAAGTTCGATTTCTCGAAAGTTCGGATGACCTTCGATAAGGGCGCTGTGTCGAACGCAATTACGAAAGCGTGCGCCGATTGGACGAACGAAGCGGCGGCGTTCAAGCCGAAGGCCGCAGCGCTCATGAACTCGGGGCAATCCGAAGCGGCGCATCGATTCCAAGGCACGGCCTCGGCGAAAGTGAATCAAATCAATCAAACACTCGAGGCCGCCCTGAATGCAGAAGGGCCTGCCGGCAGCTACAACGCCGCGATGATGGACGCGCTTCAGAATCCGAAGCAGGTCAAGTAGGTCTTCCGTCCCTGAACAATGAGGGAGCCGCGACAACGTGGCTCCCCTCATTGCGTGCGTCTGTACATCGCTCTTCGCTCACGAGAACACCATGCACTCGCAATCTTTGGAGAGATTCAACCGCACCACACTTGCACTTGCGGTTCTGATCAGCGCGCTCGGCGCTCACGATGCGGCCTTCGCTCAGACACGCTCGCAGCAGACCTGTGCGTCGGGTGCCTGGACCGGCTCGATCCTGTATCGACGCACACAGTCGATGAACGAAGGCAAGACCATCGATCGGGTTTCGGGACGGGGTCAGGACATCAGCCACGTCGAGATGCATCACGACTACAAGGCGCTCGTTGCAGTCGTTCCGGATCCGCAGCAACGCAATTCGAGCATCGGGAATGCGACGGTCCAGCACACGATGAGCTCGAAGGAGACGACGATCGCGAAAGAGACGAACTCATGCGATCGCGGCAAGACCTGGCAGGAGATGACGGGCACGTTCACTCGTGAGCAGATCACGACCGGCACAGGCAAGGACCTCGCGAATGTCACGGTGGGCTTGAACGATGACGGCACCTACAGCGTCCGGGTCTCGGCACCCAGCATCCGCGGAGCGACGTCCGGAGCCGAGAAGTCGAGCTTCAGCGGTCAATGCACGCCCAAGGAAGGCAAGACGCTCACGTACCCCGCGATGCAGGCCTCGATCCAAGGCGGCTCGTTGACGAGCGACGGCTCGCATCGCATCGATCCTGCAAACCCGAATCGCCTTGCGGGCAGCTATTCGCAGACCGTGCACAACTTGACTGAGACCCTCACGTGGAATCTCGAGAAGTGCGGCGCGCCGCTGCGCCTCACCGACATCACGTTCGAGGAGATGAAGTTCCCGAATTGGGGTGAGTGGCGTGAGATCGTGGAACAGAAAGGGACGACCGACGGCAACCTCGTCAGGATCAAAGCGACGGTGCTCAACGCATCGGCCGAGCAACGCAACGCCGAGGTGGTCTTCAAAGAGACGTACGTCGGCGACAAGTGGGATGGCGCAAGACCGGATGCATCGCTCAGGGACCAGGCCCTATCCGTTTCCTTGGAGCCCGGCGAGGCCAAGGAAGTCGAGATGGTCTAGGACTCCTCCGGATACTCGTGGTACGACGATGGACGTCCACGATACGTCCAGCGCATCAAGGCGGAGCTCACGGAGAAGAACAAGCTTGTCGACAACCTCGTCGAGAACTTGAAAGTCGCGCCGAAGCCGCTCGTGCTCGTGCACGGTGCGTGGAGCCATTGGCGAGCGTTCGAGAGTTGGCAGAACATCCTCACGACGTCGCACTCGTACGACTGGAAGGCCTATCCGGTCGGTGAGGTGACGAACAAGGGCATCATCAACATCGGTCGAGACATGTTCTCCTCTGAGAACACTAACACGACCGCGCAGAATGCCGAAGCGTTGCAGCGCTACATTGGGTTCGCACAGGAGGACCGCAATGCTTGGCACGTGGATGTGGTGGCTCACTCCATGGGCGGCGTGATTGCGCGCTACTACATTGATCGGTTGATGCCGGCTGCTTACCAAGATGGCCGTCCTCAGATCGCGCATCTCCTGCTGTTGGGAACGCCGAATCTAGGCACGCCGTGCGCGGACGTCATGGACTACGCGTTCGAAATGACGGGCAAGAGTCCGAACGTCGTTCGCGAGATGCGGCAAGATTCCATGGCCGCATTCAATCGTCAGCACACGAATCGTGAAGGGGTGAAGTTTTCCTCGCTTGCGGGCAATCCGTTGCCGACCACGTGCAAGAGCATCGTGTGGAACGACGGCTTCGTGCCAGTGCCATCGGCGATCTGGACGGTCGTAGATCGCGCCGAATCGAAGAGCATCCACACGGATCTGCTCGGAACGAAGGACTTCTCCGAGTTCGTGAAACCGCGCGTCGCGATCGGCCCGCGTGGCAATCATATGCCGGAGGTGCCTTCGTTGCGGAGTCAAGCGCTCGGAGCGGGCGAATCGCTCTTCGACGCCACCTTCGTGAATGCATCCTTCGAGCTCGCCGGAGGGGCCAGCGCGATCAGCGCAGATCTGAGGCCGGACTTCGCCAAAGCAATCAAGCTCGCACCGAAGCAAACGCTTGAGGTCGAGATCCCTGTTCAGCAGGCGCTCAACTTCGGCATCACGTTCATGGCTGCGAAAGAAGTTTCCGCAACGCTCATCGACGATGCCGGTGCAGTGGCCGCAAAGAATCTGGCCAACACGCCTGAGGCGAGTGCGGTCTTTCGCTCTATGTTCGTGGACAAGTCCACGAAGACTGCCACCTGGAAGCTACGACTCGAGAACTCGGGCGCCAAAGCTGCAGAAGCCGTCATTGCAACGTGGAAGAACGCGACGAAGCCGGGCGCGAAGAAGGACTTGGTGGCTGCTGCGTACCCTCACCCTGACCCTCTCCCTCGAGGGAGAGGGGATCGTTAAGTAACGCTCCGCGGAGGCCGTGCGTGCGACGGCGGCACGGGGAGCCTTCGGCAGGGAGGCCGCACTATCGACCGGAAGGCTTCCTTGCCGTCGATAGTGCGGCCTCCCTGCTGAAGGCGTTAGCTGAGCAACCGCCCGATTCCCCGATCCAGCGCTTCAAGCGTCTCGCGCGGCTTGCGTTGCTGGGCCGAGGTGCTCACGGTGTTCCACTGCTGAGATGCCAAAGCGGTCTGCAAGCTGTTGCGCGTGAACTCATCGAGCATGGATTGCACATCCGACCATTGCGGCTCGTTCGCGAGCAGCGCATCGATGCGCTCGCGCGTTCGGACGTAATCGTCGTAATGCTGTTGAATGAAGCGGGCACGCACGGAGGCGTCCGCGGCTTGGGCGCGGTGGCGCTTTGCGACGGCGCGGAAGACGAGTGCGAGCACGAGCGCAGCAATGATTGCGAGCACGACAATGCGGCCAGTCGCGTACCGGTCAGTGATGCGTACAGGGATCGCCACCTGTCGTTCCAAGCTGCCGCCTTCGGCTGAGACCGTCACCCCAAGTGTGTGCTCGCCAGGCGCCCACGAATTGGGAATTCGCGCGCTCAGCGCCACTTCGATCGGAGTGCCTCCGGGTACGGTGTCGAAGCTCAGCACGTCTTGTCCCTGCGTAGCGGGTGATGTTGCAAGGGAGAGCACGTTGGAATCATTGCTGGAAAGATGCACATTGCGCACTTGCACAGCGGAACTGCCGACGCTCACGACCAACGAGCCCGTGGCAGTGCGTTCTCGACCCGAGAGAAAATCGAAAGGACCACGTTCGAGCCTCAAGCCGTCTGCACGTATCACGGCGAGATCGGGAACGAGCAACTGCCGCCCATCGATGCGCAGGCTACCAACCGAGGTCGGCGTGCGTTGCGATTCGTCCTTGAAGAAGGCGAGGGTGTGCGGGCCGCTCGATGGATAGTAGAGACTGAAACTGATCGGGTGAGCAGGCAGGGCTTCGAAGATGATCCTCGATCCATGCCCGACCCGTGGAAGCGGCAGCGGCTTTCCACCACTGGCGAGCGCGAAGGAGTCGCCTGCAACAAAGCCGCCTTCTTTGGTGATCGTGCCTCCTTCTGTCGAGAAGTGAAGCGCCTCCGAGCTGAATACGATGGGTGAATTGCCTTGCACGATTGCGCTCGCGACGCCGGCGATCCGCAGAGGGCGAGCTCTCGTGTTCTTATCGTGAAGAGTGAGTTGAATGGCAGGATCGAATCGAAGCTCCTTAGCGGCGAGCGAGGCGGCATAGCTGACTTTCTTCGTACCCCGCGATTCGTCTGCTTGCGCTTTCCACCTCGTCAGAGTGGGCTCGGCGAAGACGATCTCGTTCGAGAATCGATCGGAGCCGCACACCCGCGCTTCGATGAGCTTGGCGGCATTCGCAGACC
Source organism: Pseudomonadota bacterium (assembly GCA_023417315.1). GTDB lineage: Bacteria > Pseudomonadota > Gammaproteobacteria > Steroidobacterales > Steroidobacteraceae > Steroidobacter. Next base: position 36,481 of record JAEZFW010000067.1, on the reverse strand, counting down.
CGAGTTGCTTCCCATTGGCATCGAGCAATCTGAGGCTCGAGGAGCGATCGGCGCTCGGTAGCGTCACGTCGAAGTTGTTGCAGCCCCGTGTCGCAAGCAGGAGCGATGCACCGACCGTTCTCACCTCAACGGTGAAATCCTCTTCGGCAAAGCGGATCGAACCGCTCATATCGGCGGCGTGCGATGTGGCGCCGGTCCATAGGACGACCGAAAGGCATGCGGCCAGGCGCGCGCTTCGGACCGAGTTCCACTTTCGCATCGACTCGACGCTCCGTGCTTGTTAGGGGATTGTACTCACGTGCGCGCCGCCACCCCGCAACGCGCGCGCCTTTTATGCAGCACTTGGGCTCGGAAGAGAGTACTACACGGTAGGAAAGAAGTGGTCAGCGGTTGAACGGTCAGCGGCCGATTGAGAAATGCCGCTCGGTCTGCGCGCGCCGCTCAGCAATGCCTTTCCGGCGAGGAAGTGCTAACGACCCTCGGGGATATCCGGAGCGGCACACGGCGACGTTGGATCGCGCTGCAAACGTCGTTAAGCTGCTTGCTGGGTGACTTACGCTATAGCGAACTTGGACCGCGCTCGGCTGCTATGACAAATCGATGCGTTGCATTCGCCACAGCTCGCCGTGTTCTGCTTGCGGCCGCCCTGTTCGGTTGCGTCGCTGGAGCTGAAGCGCAAAGCGTGGACCTCTCACCGATGCAGGCCGCGGCGCTCGATCTGATCATCGATGACATCAAGAAGGCGAGCCGAGAGGCGTTCGATTCGGGAGACTGGTCGCGCCTCGCGGAGGTCTATCCGGAAGGGACTTTCCAATGTTGGAACGCCTCTGGCGAAGCGCACCGCTACTCCTTTCTATCCATGGACGGTATCCCGGATAAGGCCTGGTACGACGTGAACCCCCTGCCGTTGAACTATGACTTCGGCGGAGTCGACGCCTCCAAGATGGGCGGCACGCACATTCTGACGATCGCGTATGAGCAAGCGCTCCCGAGTAGTTGCGGATTGGGCATGTTCAGACGGTGGGCGCAGCGCGACTTCTACCTGCGGCTCGAGGGCGAATGGTTTCAGCTCGTGCATCCGTGCCCCACACGCGCGATGGTCGAGCAGAAGCAGATTGCACGATCATGGCCAATGATCGATCGACAACATGCCGCGCGATTTGCCGATCGCATCGGCGCGCAGGAGCGTGCTCGAGTGCGCAAGCTGATCAAGCGAGACCAATATCCGCTCGCCGCGTTGACCGTCCTCAAGAGCCAGCACAGCGTCGATGAGCAGCTTGGGATCTTGATCCTCGATGAGATCTGTAAGCGCAACGAATAGAGAAGGCCAACTGGCCACTGGCATCTGACCAACGGCTAAGCGCAGCACACAACGCGCACTCCGCTCAGTCGCTGGCCGACACCCGATCACCATCCCGATCCGACACCATTCGCCGCCTCTCGGCAACGCTTCGTCGACTGAACGAACACGAGCCGCGGTTATTCGAAGAACATCGCTATGGCAGGCGGCCTGCCAGCGGAGCATCCCTTCTTGCTCCTCATCTGGCCAGTCGCCAGTGGCCAGTTAGCCGGTATCCAATCGCCAATCGCCAACCGCTGAGCTCAACGGAGACTGCATGAAAGATTCTTCGAGCGCGCCTAAGCTCACTCGTCGCTCGTTCATCGCGGCGAGCGTATCCGCAGGCTCGGTACTCTTCACGATCCCAATGCTATCGCGTGTCGCGAGTGCAAACGGCAGGAATGCGGCCAGCGAGGCGCAGCAGTGGAGCCTGTATGTAGCCGTTCACCCGGATAACAGCGTCACGATGATCTCGCCCATCATGGATATGGGGCAGTTCATGCGGACCACGGGACCGATGATCCTTGCTGACGAAATGGATCTCGATTGGTCGCTCATCTCCTTCAGTCGCGATATTCCCGTTCATATGAAGCGCGACGAGAAAGGCGAGGTTGCCTACGCGCACGCGCAGATCGGCACGGGCGGCAGCTATGCAGTACGGAATAACTGGGATTATTTGCGCAAGAGCGGCGCGACCGTGCGGCAGATGCTGGTCGAGGAGGCTGCCGCACGATGGCGGGTTGGCGCCGCGAGCCTCAGGACCGAGAACAGCTTTGTGATCGATCCGCAGAGCGGCCGCCGAGCGAGCTACGGATCGCTCGCCGCGAAAGCGGCGGCTCGCGAAGTCGACGTCAGCAAGATCGTGCTCAAGGACAAGTCGCAGTATCGCATCATGGGCAGGCAGATCCCGATCATCGATGCGCGAGAGATGGTGACGGGCAAGCCGCTGTATGGAATCGACGAAGAGTATCCAAATGCGTTGCAGGCCGTGATCGATCGAGCCCCCGCGCTCGGTGCGACGATCGAGAGCTACGACAAGGATGCGGCGCTCGCGGTCCCGGGCGTTCGCCACCTCGTCGAGATCGAGCCGCAGTTCGGGGATCACTGGCCTGAAGGTCAAGCTCAGATCGTCAGCGCGGGAATCGCGGTCGTCGCCGACAGCTTATGGTCGGCAATGAAGGGCAGGCGTGCGCTCAACACGCGGTGGAAGAACGCGAGCGAGCTCGCGCGCGAAGACTCGGAGCTGCAACAGCAGGCATTTCATCGTCAGGTTGCGAGCAAGGACGAAGCCCTCTTGCTGCAGAACGACGGCGATATCGAGGCCGCGTTCGCAAGCGCCGATGTCGTGCTCGACCGAACGTACGAAAAACCGCTCTGGGCGCACGCGTTCATGGAACCGCTGAGCGTGATCGTCGACATCGGCCGTGACAGCGCGAAGGTAATCGTCGGCCATCAGTTTCCTCATCGTGCCGCGGTCGAGATCGAGCGCGTCACAGGCATCGATGCGCTCAAAGTACAGATCATAGCCAAGCGCATGGGCGGCGGATTCGGCCGCCGCGCGGAGAACGACTTCTTGAGAGAAGCCGCGGTGCTCGGACACAAGCTCGGCAAACCCGTGAAGATCACGTGGACTCGCGAAGACGATCTTCAGAACGACTGGTTCGACAATGCGGCGGTCATGCGAGTGCGCGCAGGTTTGAAGAACGGCAAGATCGTTGCCTGGCATCATCGCCAAGCTCAAACGCGCGGTGAGCCCGAGTACGTCGTTTTTCCTGCGGGGCTCGTGCCGAATTATCGCGCAGAGCGATTTGCCTCCACGTCCAACATCCGAGTCGGAGCGTGGCGAGCGCCATTTCAGCTGCAGTGGGCGTTCGCGGCTGAGTCGATGATCGACGAATTGGCGCATGCAGCAGGTCAAGATCCTCTGCAGTTTCGCCTGCAACTCATGCAGCCGTACCAAGCCCGCCCCGTGAAGCATTGGTCGAGCACAGAGATCCATTCCGGTCGTATGGCGAAGTGCTACGAAGCGGTCGCTGAGATGGCGCAGTGGGATCGCAAGCGGCCGCCGGGAACGGGACTCGGTATTGCTGGACATTTCACCTTCGGCACGTACGCCGCGTGCATCGTCGAGGTGAAGATGAGCGAGCGCAATGAGCTCGAGATCCAACGCGCGTGGGGAGCCATCGACTGCGGGTTCGCAATCAATCCGAATCACATCAAGTCGCAGATGGAAGGCGGGTTCGTCGATGGTTTCAACGCAGTGCTCTTCAATCGGGCCCTCGTGCGCGATGGACAAGTTCAGAACAAGAACTTCGACACCCTGCGTTGGATTCGGATGCGAGAAAGCCCGCGCGAAATCCAGATCCGCATCATCGATAGCGGCTATCCACCGACCGGAGTGGGCGAGCCCCCAGTCGCGCCTGCTGGTGCGGCGCTCGTGAATGCCGTGTTCGCCGCAAGCGGTAAGCGCATCCGTCGCCTGCCGCTAGCCGATAGCATCGTGATCTAAAGCTGGAGCCTGCACATGACGATCGAACTCACCATCAACGGGCGCTCGGTAGCGGTTGCCGACGATAAGGCCGACATGCCGGTGCTATGGCTTCTGCGTGAAGACCTGAAGCTCAAGGGCACGAAGTTCGGTTGCGGCATCGGTCAGTGCGGTGCCTGCACGATCCACGTGAATGGATCTGCCGTTCGCTCTTGCTTGCTCACCGTCTCGCAGGCAAAGAATCTGGCGATCACGACGATCGAAGGTCTGGCTTCCGATGACGATCATCTTCACCCGGTGCAGGAAGCCTGGCTCGAGATCGACGTGCCGCAATGTGGCTATTGTCAGACCGGCCAGATCATGGCTGCGGCCGCGCTGCTTGCACAGAAGCCGAACCCCACCGACGAAGACATCGAGCAGAGCATGAGCAACATCTGCCGCTGCGGAACTTACGTTCGGATTCGCAAAGCGGTGCAAGCGGCGGCGTCGAAGCTCCGCGAAGGCGCAACGATGAGCGAGCGCAGCGCGTGACGAATCCCTAGGCGAGAACATCGCCGGGCGAGGCGACGAGCGCGCAGGTGCAACCCGTCTCGCTGCAGGCGCGTTCGTCCAGTCAGTCCAACTCGCAATACTCGAACCAGTCGAAGTCGGCAGGCTGCCGTCTTCCGGTCAAATCCTGGCACGCGATGCCTACGAAGTTGCCCGTGAAGCCGCAGGGAACGACGTGCTCATCGGAGAGAATCGAGGCGTCTTGTTCCCAGCCGACCGCGCTCCAATGGGTGCCGTCGATCGAATAGTAGAAGCGTATTCGTTCATCCTCGATGACGAGCTTGAGGCAAACTCGTTCGTGCGCATCGAGCGGGTATTCCTTCTCGACGGGGTACGTGACATTGCCGCGCTCGCAACGCATGAGCCCAAGACAGCGCTTCGAGTGAGGTGCGCGAGAGAGGAATAGATAATAGAAGCTGTCGGTGTTGTAGAAGGCGACGAGGCCGGCCATCTGCCGGAAATTCTCAGGCGAGAACTCGATACACGTGGACGCTTCGACATGAAAAGCCGTCTGCCGTCGCGCGATGAGGCTTTGCTCGAACAAGGAGACGATACTTTCCCGACCGTACAGGCGCAAGAATCCCTTGCGTGCCGTGAGGCTCATCATTTCAGCATCGATCGCAACTCGCGGTGCTTGCCAATCGACCGACACGGACTCGCCGTCGAAGTCATCTCGGGCGGACGCCTGCGGCCAGGGATGGAGCGGCAATGCAGGTGCATCGAACTGATCGCGAGGAAGATCTCCGCCGCTCGCCAAGCGCGGCCAGCCATCTCGCCAGACGATATTCTGGATGGCCGTCTCCCGACCGAGGATGGAGCGGCCGTTCGCAAGCGGTCGACGGCACAGATGTACGAAGCTCCAGCTTCCATCGCGATGCTGCACCAACGAGCCGTGCCCCGCCGACTGCAGCCGCAGCTCGGGATTGCGTGCGCTCGTGATGAGCGGATTGCCCGGCATGATCTCGTACGGACCCTGCAACGTGCGCGAGCGCGCGACCGTTTCGGCATGCGTTGCGAACGTTCCGCCTTCTGCGGTGAGGAGGTAGTACCAACCGTCGATCTTGTAGACGTGCGGACCCTCGACGAGGCCGAGATCGGATCCTAGGAAGATGTTCTTCGCATCGCCTACGAGCGTACGCTGCGCCGGATCGTACTCTTGCAGCAAGATGCCGCCGAAGCTGTTGTGCTCAGGGCGGTGATCCCAGACCATGTTCAGGAGCCACTTGCGGCCATCGTCATCATGGAACAGCGAAGGATCGAAGCCCGAGCTGTTCAAGTAGATCGGCTCCGACCACGGACCCTCGATCGCAGGAGCGGTGACCAGGAAGTTACGAACATCCTTGAAGCTTCCGGCCCAGCGTCGAACGTCCGTGTAGATGAGATAGAACGATCCATCCGCATAACTGAGCGCCGGTGCCCAGATCCCGCCGGAATTTGGCCGTCCGCGCATGTCTAGTTGCGAGTAGCGCGTCAAGGGTCGACACACTACGCGCCAGTTGACGAGGTCGCGGGAGTGCGAGATCTGGACGCCCGGGAACCACTCGAACGTCGAGGTCGCGATGTAGTAGTCATCCTCGACTCTGACGATCGAAGGATCGGGATTGAAGCCGGTCAGAACGGGATTCTGGATTGTTGTCATGAACCGATCCGATACTTGCAATGGTGGGCGCGGATTCTAGCCCAGGTGGACAAGCATGCTAGATGAGCTCGCAGTCGCGCAGTCGTTCGACTGAGCGCTGAAGCTCGAGAGGTCCGGCTCAGTGCGCGGCCTTTTCTCGGTTCGAGAACGCCACCTTGCGCTGGCGTATGGAATACGATTGTTTCAATCCGATCGTGAGGAAGCGATTCGCTCGTGCGCGATCCCAACGTGCGGCTAGAGCGTGGAGCACGATGATCGCCGCAACTAAGTAAGCGGCCCAGAACGTCATGGACTTGACATGAGTGAAACCGAACAAGACGGGTGCGAGCACGAGCATCCAATCTTGCACGACGAAGCACATGAACGAGGCGCGACCCAGTGTCGAAGACCAATCGACAATGCGCGGTACGATCGCCTTCGGCCGACCGAGTAGACAGATCCCTGCGATCAACAAGCCAACTCCGCTATAAAACAGCAGGTAGGCTGGACTGGGTGGCATCTTCTGCCGTGGATTCAGCGTGACCTGTACCAAGCTGACCCAGCTCGACTGCGCATCGGCGAGCAGTGTGCGCTTCACGATCATCCACGATACATCCACGACCAAGATGAGCGCCACGAGGATGGCGCCGACGATCATGAGCTTCCGGGCGGCGTTCGAGTAAGCGCGTGCGGCGAGATCGCGCGCGCACCAGCGGCTCAAGCACATGCCGATCAGGAATAAGCCGAGGTAAGGCGCAAGCGCCGCATCGGTCAAGGTCGAGGCTTCGCTGCGCACGTTGAACACCACGATTCCGGCATAGCGTCCGAGCTCGGTTTCCGGTGTCCACATGGCCGCAAAAGGCCACGATGCGAATGCCAACACGATTCCGCCAACTGCAAGCGCGGGCGTCGAGAGTCGAAACGCGAAGACTGCGCTGATGAGGCACACGGCGATCACATCGGTGACTGTCATCCGCCCGAAGATCCAATCCTGCAGCGGCACCGTTCCAAGATCGGCCCAACTGAGCAATAGATGTCCCGCGACGAGCACGAACAGGCCTCGATCAAGAACGGAGATGCGAGCCTCCGGTCGGCCACTCGATAGCACATAGGAAGCGATGAACCCGCTCAGGAGCAAGAAGGTTGGCGTGGCAAGACGCGTGACGTTCGTGAGCAGTGCGTAGAGCGCAGGCTCGGTATCGGCGAAGTAGTAGCGCACGTGGCTCAGGCACACGCAGACCATCGCGATCCCCCGCGCAGCATCGATACCCGTGAGCCGATTGCTGCGAGATGGTTGCGACTCAGCGACCGATGCGTTTCGCGACGACGCTTCCGTGCGCGAAGCGCTCGACGCTCCAGCGGTCGGATTCACGTCCATTGCTTGCCCCGATATCAAGCGACCCGACACTCGAGGTGTCGAGACTGATTAGACCCGGTCTCAAAAGCGCGGGTTTACTAGGGCGGGGATGCGGAAAGCGGCGAGGGCGCGCCCTGCGAAAGCAGGGCCGTGCAGCAGGTGTTCGAAACCATCGAGCTGCAATGTACTCGGCTCACAGTGATGCCGGCATGAAGGACGAGTGGAATTTGCCGCACGAATCCATGCTTGCGTTTGCGCCAGATTCCACGCTGCAGCGTATTGCGTCGTGCTTGCGCGGCACGTTGCCGCGCCGCGAGACGGCGCACTTTCTCAAACGATGGGGAGACGCTGCTAACCACGTAAAGAGCAACGCCACAGCGCGTCCGAGGTTCCAAGCTCACTCGGTGAGAAGAACGAGACGTAGTTCACGCCTGGCGGGTCTCGCGCGCCGAGCAATGCTTGACCAGTCAATTACCGACAAGCGACACTCGCGCGCGCATCGAGCACACGAACAACGATCAGCGGAGGAACCCACGCGATGCCATCAGCCACGCGCTGCGCGCCCGGATTGTTCATCACCGTCGCATTGCTGCTGTGCGCGTCGTTCGCGATGGCCGCGAATGAGCCGCAGATCCGGACTTTCCGCCTCGAGCTGAAGAACACGGAAGGCGTGGAGCACGGCAAGACCGCGGTCGTCAAGGGCGAGACGGGTGCTCAGTCGCATCGGTTTCTCGTCGATGGCTTGAACATGAATATGCCCGTCACGGTCCTCGTCCGACCTGTGCGCTCAGGCGATGAAGTGACGATGCGGCTCACGAAATATGCTTGGAATCAGCCGCTGCGAGAAGGAACCGCCAAAGGCGAGCCGCTGGGTTTCAAGTTTCGCACCGAAGGTGAATTCCAGATCGCGGTCACTGCCAGCAAGCCCACACCGTACCGCTTGCTCGTATGGTCGGGCGAAGAGGTGAAGCCGGAACTTCGCCCTGTGGTGATCAAAGCAAGCGAGTTCGAGGGCAGTGCGACCGGGATCTCGCCCGTGATGTGGGTCATCGCGGGTGCGCTGGTCGTGATCGCGGTCTTGCTCGGCATGCTTGTCTTGCGGAGAAAGAGCTCATGAGAATGCTGTTTGCGATTGTGGTGTCGGCGATGCTTGCGAGCGAGGCGCTGGCGCAATCGGTTGCGTCCGTCGAAGCATGGTTTGACGATGAAAGACAACGGCAGGATGACGAGCAATCCGAGCGCGAGACGATGGAAGGCGCCGCTCGGGGTGCCATCGACCAAGGTATCGAGCTCACGAAATGGGGTGTCGGCACAGCAGTGGCGGCAAGCGAGCTCTACAACGATTGGAACGCGCTCGATTCAGCCGAATCGGACTGCGGCGCCGCCTACAATGACGCGGCCGCGCCCACGGTGCCCTCGAGCTGCGCTGAAAACTCATCGTGCGAGGACTGCTATTCGGACGCCGTGCGGCGCATCGACTTCAACCGCTTCTACATCGAACGGGCGCGCTGCATTACCGCCGCTCACGTGAAGATGGCAAAGTCCGCAATGGCGTTCGGCGATAGCACTTCCGGTATTCACGGCGTCGCCGGGCTCTCCTGGCAGCTCCAAGGCAAGCCGCAGATCGAGCAAGCTGTCGACGATCTCAAGAAGACATACAGACGAAAGGCCGGTGAGTATCTGGGCGGCCTCGAAGGCTCGCTCAAACGGCTCGGCCAGTGCGAAGCTGAGCATTTCGGCGAGCGCGACTGGTACCAGCGCTACGGCTGGATCTATCTCAATTTCATGAAGAGCAAGTACGAAGCTGCACCGGAGTGATCGCAGGCTTCACGGTATGCCGCGCGCGATCGGAGGCCCAATCAGTCGCGTGGTCCAGAGTGGCAGGTGCTGCCACGTATGGATGGCGGCGCGGTACTTCGGGTTGTCGACATTCAACTGCGGGATGGCGCTACCCTCTGGGACGTGGAAGTACCAATAGAGCTGCTTTGGCTGCGCGTTCCATTTCCGCTTGAACTCCTCAGCGCCGGAGTCGCTGGTCGAGCGCCCCAAGTGGAACAATCTGCAGCCTCGCTCGCACGCGTCGCGAATCATCTCCCAATACAACACGTAATTCGCATTCAATGGTTTGGCGGCCGCGCGGCCACCTGCCCACAACCCTTCCACGACGCCGTTGAAATACCCGGTCAGGGCGACCGCCACCGGGACACCTCCGAGCTCGCAGATGAATATCCGCGTCTGAGTAGGGAAGGTTCGTAGCACCGTATCGAAATAACGTTTCGCATATATTGGAGTGCCAAGATCGCGCCACGCCTCGGTGAGGACCCGATAGAAACCCGGCAACAGCTCGATGCCGCCGGTCCTGACCGACAAGCCATTCTTGTATGCACGGCGGATGTTCTTGCGATGCTTGGCGCTGAACCTGTTCCATATCGAGCTTGGATCCGGCGCAAGCTCGAGGACCATCCCGACCTTCCGCAGCGAAACCGGCATTTCCGTCTGAAGCTTCGAGGCGCATCGCAACTCGAGATAGCTGGCACGTGCCTCATCGGCGTAGCGTGTGGCGACCGCGATTAATGCAGAGCTCGCGCGCACGTCCAGAGCACAGGGCCCCCCGTAGTTGACGAACGGCAGCGAGCACAGGATGCGGCCGAACAGCGTGCTCGTGACGAAGGTGAGCGGCAGCACTCCGCGCACTTCTGTCGCGTATCGCGCGATCAAGTAAATGCTGCGATGGATCAGTGCGCCGCGATTGACGTGTTGCCACTCGAATAAATGATAGAACGAGGCATCCGAATGCCGCGTCAGAAAACCGTTCCATTCGACAGCGCTTCCCGCCTGCTCGACGATGAGCGAAGTTTCTGATCGTTCGAGGGCCGAGAGCATGTCAGCACCCTGAGGCTCCATATCGATGGCGATCCGCTGACCTCAAAACCGTAAGTGCCATTCGAGCGTGCGCCGGTTCAGTGCGACGTCGTGCTTCGCTGCTCGATCGTGACGCATGCAGGGCATGAGTCGTGTGCCCGTTGTAGCCGCTGCTGCTGAATACATCCGAGTTCGCTACGGATGCAGCCGGCACCTTCCTCGTTCGCATTGGCGAGCGGATCTGCGGTTGATCTGCTCGGTTCTAGGAGCTCACTTGTATACCGGCGTCACTTCTGGGAGCTCCAACACAGCGTCGACGATATTCATCGCGCCCGCTCCACGAGTGGTCCAGTGTCAGACACGCGTATTGAATCGCAGAAAACGAACAGGTAGCGTCGATTGCGCGTGATCGATCACGCGAAGGGCGATCCGATTAGGTGGATCGGGCGCGATCACATCGTCCCGAGAACAACAAGGCGACCCGCATGATGCGGAAGAAGCGGACGATCTCATCCATTGGCAAACAATACGGAGTGCGTTTCATGAAAAATCATGAGGGATTGGCTCGGCCGCGTTCTGGCGCGATGTGGCCGGGCGCATCTGCGTTGGCGAGTGCTCTGGCGGTGCTCATGTGCTCGCCGGTGCTCGCGAAAGAAGGGGTTCCGAATCTCGGTGGCGGACTCGAAGAGCTGGTCAGTGGCTCGGGTATCGCGAGTCAGAGGTCGTTCGCCCGAGCAGCGAGTCCGCAATTGGTCCGTCCCATCCGGTTCGACGATGCTGGGCGCGCGCTCGTACGCGTATCGCTCGACGGCAAAGTCGCGGGCGCGACGATGCTCGAAACGCTGCGGCGTCTCGAAGGCGTGGAAATCAGTGCGTCGGATCTGACGTATCGCGCAGGCGTGATCGAAGCGTACGTGCCGCCGAGCGCGCTCGCCGAGCTCGCGCGCACGAAGGGCGTGCTTGCCGTAGTGCCCGCGAGTCCTATGGTCACGAACGTGGGTGCGACGGACAGCCAGGGCGTCGTCCAGCATCGCGTCGATAGGATTCAGGGTGTGGACGGCAGTGGCATCACAGTCGGCGTGATGTCCGATAGCTATGACACCAACGCGTCGCCTCAGGGTGCGGCGGATGATATTGCAAGCGGAGATCTGCCCGGTCCGGGCAATCCACTCGGCAACACCGAGCCGGTGGTGGTTCTGCAGGATTCGCCCGGAGACACTGACGAAGGGCGCGCGATGTTACAGATCGTGCACGATGTCGCTCCGAAGGCGCGCTTAGGCTTTGCGACTGCGAACGGCGGTGAAGTCAACTTCGCCAACAATATTCGCGCGCTTGCCGGTTTCCCCAGCGCCCCGAATACCGTCCCCGGCTTCAAGGCAGACATCATCGTCGATGACATCATCTACCTCGCAGAGCCGTTCTTCCAAGACGGTATCGTTGCGCAGGCCGTCGATGAAGTCGCCGCCGCCGGCGTGTCGTATTTCTCGTCCGCGGGCAATCGGCCGGCAACGGAAGCCTACGATTCCAAGCCGCGCATCGTTGCTGGCGAGCCTTCCTCGTGGGCAGGTACCAACCTCGACTTCTCGAATGTCGACCCCGCGCTTTACGCCGGCGGTTTTCACGACTTCAAAGAGGGCAGCGGAGTCGATATCGCCCAAACCATCGACACGTTCGAAGACAGTGTGATGGTGTTCCAATGGAATGAGCCCTTCGATCCGCAGCCGCCCACGCCCGTGGGCGACCCGATCGTTTCGGGGGTGAGCACGGTGCCGCAAGGCGGCGTAGCGACTTTCCCGTTCCCTGGAACGGCAGGACAGCTCGTCGAGATCTTCGTCGATGCAGATACGACGACGACCGGCGTTCCCAATCCGGATTTGATCCTCGGTCTGTTCGATCCCGCCGGCACTCTGCTGCAAGTCGTGGACACCGGCACGAATCCGGAGTCGCTGATCATCGAGTTGCCCGCGACGGGTACGTACACCGTGCTCGTCGATAGCTTCTTGCCGACGCAGTTCGGCGATTTCTTGTATCGAGTTCAGGAGGTCGCGATCGTCGAGCAAGTGCTCTCCGACTACAACCTGCTGTTCTTCCTCGAGGATGGCACGTTCGCGGGCGCCGTCGCGGAGCAGAATACGTTCACGAACCGACCGCTCGAAATCGTCGGCTTGCCGGAGGCGACGCTGCAGCTCGTGATCTCTCGCGCAAACGTTCCGAACAGCCGCAACCGTAACGTTGCAGATCGCATTCGCTACGTCGGGTTCAATGGCGTAGAACCCCAGGAGTACTTCAGTTATCTAGGGCCTGTGACTTACGGTCACAACTCGGCACGAGGCGCAATGGGCGTTGCGGCGTACGCGTTCTATGCGCCGTTCATTCCCGAGGCGTTCACCTCACCCGGTCCATCGACGATTTATTTCGACAAGAACAATCGTCGTCTGCGCGTGCCCGAGATCCGGCAGAAGCCCGATATCGCCGCGATGGATGGTGCGAACACGACGTTCTTCGGAGGCGATTCGGCAGTCGACGCGGATACCTTCCCGAACTTCTTCGGCACGAGCGCGGCTGCGCCGCATGCTGCGGCGATCGCAGCATTGGTACTCGATGCTGCTGGAGGCCCTGGGAAGGTCTCACCGAACAAAATGCGCAAAGTTCTCCAGGACAGCGCATTCCCGCACGATCTCGATCCGTTCTTCTCGTCGGGTTTCGCGCTTGCGGCATCGGGCAACCTGCTGACCGTGAACGCATCGGCAGATCCGAATGCGATCAGCCAGTTCGATCCGACGGTGTTCACGCTGACGCACCTGGGTCTGCGCCGGCTGCAGAGCTTCTCTCTGAACGGCACGGGAGCGAATCCCACGCAAACACCGAGCGGCATCGTGTTCGATGAGCGCACGACACCGCCTGAAGCTCCTCCGGGACAACCGTTCGTGATTGGACGTACGCATGGATTGACCCCTGCAGATATCAGCGCATCGTTCTCGATGCCGGCCGATCCACCGGGTGTGGCCGGGCAGTGGAAGCAGCTCGACTTGAACTTCCGATCCGGAAGCTTCGGCAGCGGCGATCTGCTGTCATGGGGCATGGATCGCGACGAAGCCGATGCCGCAGGTCCGAGCGGCGCGGTGAGCGGCAACTCAGCCGACCTGCTCGGCGGTGGCGTGCTGCTGCCGTCAGGTCAAATCGCGCCGGGTGGAGCCCGCTTCTTCGGTCGCTTCGAAGGAGGTGCGTCGTTCAGAGGCGAGTTCTTCAACTTGATCGGCCGGGGATATAGCCCTGTCGATGGCTATGGCTTCATCAATGCGGAAGCGGCGGTGAAATCCGTCATGAAGAAGCCCCCTAAAAAGGGTAAGGGTAAGTAGAAATACGTTTCGTCGTTCACGGGCCCGCATCGCTCGATGCGGGCCCTTTCTTTATCTGACCCGCTGGCTTTATCTGACCCATTGGGATCGCTCGAGCGTTTGTATCATCGCGATGGTGCCCTTCCTTAAGGACGTAGCGATGCATGTGATGCGATCGATGGTGTTTCTCTTTGCGCTCGCAGCGCCTGTCCTTGCGAAAGATGCGGATCAAGCTGCGATCGAAGCAGCGGCGCAGAAGTGGGTTGCGGCGTTCAATCGCGCCGATGTCGACGCCATGGCCGCGCTGACGAGCGAGGAAGTTGTCCTGATGGATGCGAGCATGCCGGGGATCAGCGGAATCGAAGCCGCCCGATCCGCATGGCGGCGTTCGATCCCCGATGCAGGCATCCAACTCACGAGCGTCACGAAAGAGCTCGAGCTCTCAGCAGATTATGCGTGGCGAATCGTCGCGTTCACGCAGCAACGCTCGGATAAGGCCGTCGTGAGTCGCGGGCAAGCACTCGAGATCTGGAAGCGCATCAGCGGCGCGTGGAAGCTTCATCGCCAAATGTCGTCAGGCATTCTGGCGCGCCAGCCGATTCTGCGCAGACCCCTTCCGTCCGAACCGATACTCGATCGTGAGAAGAACTGATCGCCCGAGCCCATTGCGTCATGACCGCTACGCGTGAATCCAACCAGACTTCTTCGCGCGCGTCGCGAACCAAAGTAGCAGCAGGCCGATCGCAAAGATCACGATGGGAAACGGGAGGGCGACCCCTGGCCCTAGCAGGCGAATCGCGTCCATCGCAAACAGCGTATAGCCGAATTGAACGATGATCGCAGCGAGCGAAACCGCGAGCGCGATGACGGCCCACGACTTGCGCAAGAGTAAACCGATCGCCCCAATGAGGCCGCTGAAGATCGCGATCGCATACACGACGAATAACCATTGCGGTCGCTGTGCATAGAGCTGCTGCTGCGCCTCGCTCATCTGCGCGAGCGCGGCCTCATCCATCATCAAGTCAGCAGTCCAAGCCATGACGCCAAAGAGCATCCAGACGAGTGCGAGACCGGAGACGATCCAATACCACTTCGGCAGCTTTCGGTTCGAGAATTCCATGTGCATCTCCCCTTGATCGTTTTGCCCTCACCCTAACCCTCTCCCAAAGGGAGAGGGGACTCGCGGGAGCATCCGCCAAAAACCCTCTCCTTAAGGAAGAGGCGATTCGCGGAACGTCCGCCAAAATTCCTCTCCGAATGAGAGAAGGGCTAAGGGCGAACATCCGCCTGCTTTCAACATCCCCTCTCCCTCAGGGAGAGGGTTAGGGTGAGGGCCGACTACGGTTGTACTTAGAAGACGATCGAGTGTGCAGCGGCCCGACACAGTAGACAACAACGAGTCCTCGACCACTGATCACTAGCCACTAACCACTCCTCCGGGGTCAGTAGCCAGCCGCCGTGCAGCAATCCGCAACGTCCGAATCGCTTTGACTTTGTTTGGCGCATCGGACGCCAGCTCGATCCGCACGCCAGTCGGACCAGGCGGCATCTCCCGAAGCGAATAGATCGCTCAGCTCTTTCGCTGCTCCAGCCAGGTAGGCTTCGGACACACTGCAGTAACGCGCGATCAAACCGGCGGCGACGCAATGCTTGCGCTTCTCGGGCAGTTCGCTTGGTACCTTCTCGCGAACAACGGTTTCCATGCAACCGTGTGAAGAGCGTGCCAGGCGCTCGCCCGAGAGGCTCGCACAGCCGGCGACGAGGATCAGCGCGCAGAAAATAACTGCGGAAGTGGCGAATCGCTCCGATCGCATCGATAGCAGATGTGAACGTGACCTTCTTTTCCCCGCCGCGTCGCCGCGCCGCCGCGAGAGTTCATTCTTCATGAAGTTGGCGCGCACGCCTGATTTATGACCTGCAATTAAGTGGAAGCTGGCGAAACGGCTAGCATGCCCGCCCATATCTAAGTGGCCCCGGATCAGCCTGGTGCCCTCGGCATCAGCTCGCGGCGACGCGGCGAAGAGATCAGATCGCTTTCGATGCGAAACGCGGCGTGCTCTGCAGTAAATCCGCCTTCCTCAGCCTGAGGATGTCTCTCGACACTGTCCGCACGTCGTTCGAGCCAGTCAGCGCCAAGGAGACTTGCAGTTCTTTAGCTAGGATGTCGAGCGCGGTGGTGACGCCTCGTTCGCCCATCGCCGCGAGCGCGTATAGGAAGGTCTTGCCGATCAAGCAGCCGCGGGCGCCGAGCGCAAGCGCTTTCAGCACGTCCTGTCCGGATTGAATGCCGCCGTCGAACAACACTTCGCAGCGATCGCCGACGACATCGACGATCTCGGGCAGGACAGAGATCGTCGAAGGTCCGCCGTCGAGCTGCCGACCGCCATGGTTCGACACGACCAGCGCGTCGGCTGCGTTCTCGCACGCAAGCTTCGCATCCTCGGCATCGAGGATGCCTTTCACGATCAACTTGCCCGGCCAGCGACTGCGCACCCATTCGATATCTTTCCAGGTGACCGTCGGATCGAACTGCGAGCCGATCCACTGCGACAAAGTCGTGAGTCCCCCGGTGTTCGACATCTTGCCCTCGAGATTGCCGAACGTACGTCGCTTGCCCATCGCCACCTTGACTGCCCAGCTCGGCTTCATCGCCACTTCGAGCGCGTTTCGAAGCGTGATGCGCGGTGGGATACTCAAGCCATTCTTGGGATCGCGTCGGCGCAATCCCTGGATCGGCATGTCGACTGTAAGCATCAGCGCTGAGCATTGGGCAGCTTTGGCGCGTTGAATGAGCTCTTCGTTGAAGCCCCGATCGCGCATGAGATAGAGCTGGAACCAGAATGGCTTCGACACCGCGCTGCGTACATCTTCGATGGAGCAGATCGACATCGTGCTCAAACAAAATGGCACGCCATACGCTTCTGCGGCCCGAGCGCCGAGCATTTCTCCATTCGCATGAAAGAGTCCGGTCAACCCGGTGGGGCCGATTCCGACCGGGATCTTCCATTCCTCACCCAAGATCATCGTCGTGAGCGACTGCTTCGAGACATCGACCATGACTCGCTGACGAAACTCGAGCGCCTCGAGATCGTGTCGATTGCGCCTGAACGTCACCTCGTCGTACGAGCCGCGATCGGCATACTCGAAAATCGCCCGCGGAATGCGTCGGCGAGCGAGCTCACGAAGATCGGCGATGCAGTTGACGATGGGCATGGAGGAAGCGGTTAGGGGTGAGCGGTTAGTTCGGAACGCGGACTGGATCCACAGTGCCTCGTAAGCATGCCATAACGCTTTCATCATAGGCGCGTCGACGGAAGCGGATGTCGATGCAACAGACGTTGGAGCTGTGAGGTTCTGAACTAACCGCTAACCGCTTACCGCTTCTCTAGACAATTCCGCCGCCGAAGCTCTTCTGTGTTGGCCTGAGTTCGGCGCAGGCCGCGCGATAGGCGCTTGCGCGGTATGCGCCGATCGGGTCGATGGCGGCACCTTTCTTCAGGCGCGCTTGCGCGAGGATCGGCTGAACGTCCGTCGTGAATGCTCTCTTCAATGTTTGCGCGGCCATGAGCGCGTCGTTATCTTTCTGATATGCATCGAGCGTCTTGCGGTCGACCAGCAGCGCTTGCGCATACGCGCGCTGCAACTCGATTGCACTCGACATCAAGCTCTCGATGGGATCGGTCACATTGTGCGATTGATCCAGCATGTGCGCCGGCCGGAAGTTCGGCACGTGGCGCACTTCGGCATCCACGAGCTCGTTGAAGATCAAGAACAAGCGGAATGGATCGATCGAGCCTGTGTCGAGATCATCGTCGCCGTACTTGGAATCGTTGAAATGAAACCCGCCGAGTCGCTGCGCATGGATCAATCGCGCGACGATCATCTCGATGTTGACGTTCGGCGCGTGATGTCCGAGATCGACGAGACAGAACGCCTTCGGGCCGAGCGTTTGTGCCGCGAGCAACGAGCTGCCCCAGTCCTGGATGACGGTTGCATAGAACGCAGGCTCATACATCTTGTGCTCGATGAGCATGCGCCAATCATCAGGCAGGGCTGAATAGATTTCGGTGGTGGAGGCGAGATAGCGTTCAAAGGCGCGGGCTGTATGTTGCTGTCCTGGGAAGTTCGCTCCGTCGCCGATCCAAACCGTGAGCGCCTTCGATCCCAAGATCTTGCCGATGCGAATGCAGTCGATGTTGTGCGCCACCGCTTGCGCGCGGACGGCAGCATCGGTGTGCGTGAGACTGCCGAACTTATACGAGAGCGGCTGGCCGGGACGATCCTGGAATGTGTTCGAATTGACCGCATCGAACCCGAGCCCCAGGCTCGTGCCGCGCTCGCGCAGGCCGTCGATGTCGTCCGTGTAATCCCAAGGCAAGTGCAGAGACACGGTCGGCGTCGCGCCGGTGAGCTTGTGGATGACGGCACAGTCCTCGAGCTTCTCGAAGATGTTGCGCGGCTCGCCGGGTCCGGGAAAGCGCGCGAAACGCGTACCGCCCGTGCCGACGCCCCACGAGGGGATCGCGACGCCGAAGCGACTCACTGCAGCGGTAATCGCGTCGATATCGATGCCGCGACGCGCGAGCATCGTGCCGAGCGCGGCGTAATCGGTCGAAAGGTCGGAAGCCTGCGGCGCGTTGGCGCTCGCGATGTAGCTCGAATCGCGCGGATCTGCGAATTTCATGAGATTACCTTGGCACGTCGGTCAGCAGTGCGAATGGCGTTCACGCTCTGGCCGTCAACCGTCAACATCAATCCTCAACGCGTAAATGCCCCGGCATTCCCCGCATCGACATTGATGATGTTCCCTGTGGATTTGGCCGAGCGCTCCGATGCGAGGAACACGACGGCCTCGGCGACATCCTCCGGATACACGCTGCGCTTCAGCAGACTGCGCTCGCGGTACACGGCCTCGAGCTCATCGACGCTGGTCTTGTACTGCGCGGCACGCTGCTGAGCCCATTCGCCCTGCCAGATCCGAGAACCTCGCAACACCGCATCCGGATTGACGACATTCACGCGGATCTCGAGCGGTGCGCCTTCGAGCGCAAGGCAGCGAGCCAAGTGCAACTCCGCGGCCTTGGCGGTGCAATACGCAGCGGCCCCAGGCGAGGCGGCCAGCGCATTCTTCGATCCGATGAACACGATGGAGCCGCCCAAGCTCTGGAGCTTGAACAGCTGGAACGCTTGGCGAGCGATGAGGAAGTAACCCGTGGACAAAATGTCCATGTTCTTCTGCCAAGTCGCGAGAGTCGTTTCGTCGATGGCGGAAGCGGAGGCGATACCCGCATTGGAGACACAGATGTCGAGGCCGCCAAACCTCCACGCACTTTCGCGGAAGCTGTTGATCACTGCCTCTTCGCGGGTGACGTCGACCCAGCAGCTCGCGACGGGATCGTTCCCATATTGTTTCTTCAGCGCAGCCTCTGCGCCGGACAGCGCTTCGCGATCGATGTCGCACAGCACGACGCACGCGCCTTCGTCCATCAACCGTCGCGCGGTTGCGAGTCCGATCCCGCCTGCGCCGCCCGTGATGAGCGCGATTCGACCTGCTAGGGGTTTCGGTTTCGGCATCCGCTGCAGCTTCGCCTCTTCGAGGTCCCAATATTCGATGTCGAAGGCTTCCTGCTCGGGAAGGCCGCGATAGGTCGAGACAGCTGCGGCACCGCGCATCACATTGATCGCGTTGATGTAGAACTCGCCAGCGATGCGCGCGGTCGCCTTATCGGCGGCAAACGTAATCATGCCGACGCCAGGTACGAGATAGACGACTGGATTCGGATCGCGCATGCGCGGCGAACCTTCGCGTTTGCAGCGTTCGTAGTAACTGGCGTAGCGGGCCTGGTAGCTCTCGATGGCCGATTGGACGCGGCTGACCAGCTGTTCGGTCGTCTCGCGCGTGGGATCGAACGGCAAGACGAGCGGCCAAATCTTCGTTCGCAAGAAATGATCGGGGCACGAGGTGCCGAGCGCCGCGAGCGGCTGGAGTTTTTCGCTGCCGACGAACTCCAACACGACCTCGCTATCGTCGAAATGTCCTACCTTGCGCGAGGTGTTCGAGATCATGCCGCGGATCTGCGGCATCAGAGCCGCCGCGACCTCGCGACGACGCTCGGGATTGAGCGGCGCGACCTGCGCTGCGCCGAACGGACGCTGACCGCGGCTGCGCTCCGCGAGCCACAGCGTTGCGCGATTGATGATCTCGAGTGTGTTCTCGTAGCACGCCTTCGCCGTGTCTGCCCACGTGAAGAGTCCGTGTGCCTCGAGCACGACGCCGCGCGCTTTCGGATTCGCGCGCACGAACTCGCGCAATCGCAAGCCGAGCTCATAGCCAGGCCGCACCCATGGCAGCCAGCCGATCTCATCGCCGAAGATTTCCTTCGTCAGCGCGCGGCTATCCGCTGAGGCGGCGATCGCGATCAGTGCATCGGGGTGCATGTGATCGACATGTGCGCGATCGACGAGACCATGGAGCGGTGTGTCGATGCTCGCTGCGCGCGGATTCAAGTTGAAGGTGCAATGGGCGTACAGCGGAACCAGAGTGCTGTCGCTGTCTGGGCCTTGGTAGAAGCGTTCGAGCGCCCGGAACTTCTCCATATATAAGGTGGCGAAGCCGTCGAGCTTCATCGTTCCGAGATCGCCGCCCGAACCCTTCACCCACAGCACTTCCACATCCTGACCCGTCAGCGGATCTTTCTGCGTGAGCTTGGCGGAGGTATTGCCGCCGCCGTAGTTGGTGATGCGCTTGTCCGACCCAAGCAAATTGGATCGGTACAGCAGCAATTCGGCGGGCGAAAGGCGCGCGGCCATCGCGTCGTCCCATCGATTCTCGATGACAAGCGACGACGCAGCTTGCGCCGGCTGAATCAAGCTCATCTAATCTCCCCCAAGGGCGTGCGATCAAGGCCGTCCGATTCGAAGTGCGGGTGCAGGTAACTTCGAGCGCATGCAGCGCACTTCGGCGAACGACTCTACCGATAGCGAATCAGCACCACGATAAGATCGCTGTGTACCATACGAAATGATCATATACAATCAATCCCGCGCAGAAACGCTCAACAAGCGTGATCGATGACTGGAATCCGCGGGATAGGAACCTGACTCCGGCATTGTTCGCGGCTCGCGAGGCCGCCGACGAGCTACCGTGTGTAAGTACCGACGGGCCCCGAAAAGTGTCTGTCGGCGGACGGGGCAGGTAGTCTTCGGACTGTTGATAATTTCGAATCCAATTGGGATCGCGCCATGCTGGAACGAGAACGACACAACCTCATTCTAAAGCTCGTCGAAGAGCGCTCGATCGTCGGTGTGTCCGACTTACTGAATCTCCTCGGCGCTTCGGAAGCCACGATCCGTCGAGATATCAACACGTTAGCGGAGCGCGGCGAGATCAAGCGCATTCGCGGCGGCGCTGAGGCCGTACGACCGCGGCACCAGCCGCACCTCGTCGGTGTCCCGTTCTCCTTGAGCCAAGACATCAGCGTCCCTCAAAAGCGCGCAATCGCACGTGCGGCATCCGAGCTCATCGAGCCGGGAGAGAGCATCATCATCAACGGTGGGACCACCACCTTCGCATTGGTCGAGTTTCTCGCGGACAGCGATCTCGACATCCTGACGAACTCCTTTCCGATAGCAGCCAAGCTGCTCGCGACCAGCCGCAATCGCATCACGTTGCCCGGCGGCACGATCTTCAGAGAGCAGAACATCGTGCTGAGCCCATTCGAGAACGATACGGTCGAAAGCTTTTGGGGCAACAAGCTGTTCACGGGCTGCTACGGCTTGAATCGCTTCGGGATCATGGAAGCCGATCCTTTGATCGTGCAGGCGCAGACGAAACTGTTGAAGCGGACCGAGCACGTTGTCGTCATGGCCGATAGCTCGAAGCTGCGTCGTAAGTCCGCGATGATCGTCGCGGGCCTGGATCGGATCTCCACGATCATCACTGACGATGGCGCTCGACCCGAAGAGCTCGAGCCGTTCAGCGCCGCGGGCATCCGCGTGATCGTGGCGAAGATCAGCGAGCAAGACCAGCTCAAAGAGCTGGCGTAAGTCGGGGCAACGCCTGCCCGACAGGCGTCATGAATCGAAAGATGAGGGGATAGCGTGCGGAATCGAAGAATCGTGCTGTCGTGGCTTGCTGCGCTGAGCCTGGTTTCGGTCGCAGGGTGCGGTGAGCGCAGCGCGCAGCCGAATGCGCAAGGCAAGGTGCGCGTCGGACTCGTTGCGAAGTCATTGGGTAACGGTTTCTTCGACGCGGTGAACAAGGGCGCGAGCGAGGCGGCTGCGGCGCTCGATGCCGAAGTGATCTTCACGGGCCCGACGACACCGACCGCCGAAGGTCAGATCGACGTGCTCAATTCGCTCATTGCCCAGCGCGTGGATGCCATTGCCGTCTCCGCGAACGATCCCGACGCACTCGTGCCGACGCTCAAGCGTGCGATGCAGCGAGGGATCAAAGTGATCTCCTACGACTCTGCTGTGGCAGAGGGTGGACGGCTGGTCCACCTCGCGCCGTCATCGGATGAGCTCATCGGCCAAACCGTGGTGCAGCTCGCTGCAGAGCTCGCGCCGAATGCGCAAGGCAAGATCGCCGTCGTTTCTGCGACGCCGACGTCGACCAACCAAAACGCGTGGCTCGCCGAGATGAAGGAAGCGCTGCCGGAGCATCCCGGTCTATCGCTCGTCAGCGTCGTGTATGGCGATGACGTCTCGGACAAGTCTTATCGAGAAACGGTTGCGCTCGTGAAGCAGCATCCCGATCTGAAGGTCGTGATCTCACTGAGCTCAGTGGGCATCGTGGCAGCGGCGAAGGCGATCGAAGATCAAGGTCTCGCTGGCAAGGTCCAGGTCACCGGTCTAGGTCTGCCTTCAGAGCTTGCGGGATATGTGGCCAACGGCGTCGTGCCGAAGTTTGCGATCTGGAATCCGATCGATCTCGGATATGCCGCCACTCAAATCGCTGTGCGCCTCGCCCGCGGCGAGCCGCCGGATCAGCCGATCTCGATCGAGCGGCTCGGCAGCGTGACCTTCGATGCGAGCGGCGTCGGCGCGATGGGCAAGCCCTTCATCTACGACGCGAGCAATGTGGCGGAGTTCGCGAGCATCTTCTGATGCTGCAGGTTGACGGTTGACTGTTGACAGCAAGGCGCCGCGCCGCTGCTCTCTGTCTGGCCGTCAACCGTCAGCTGCCACAGACGCATCCAGAGTCACTGCCAAGCAATGAGCGCCTCCTCGGACGCGGTACCCATTCTCGCTCTCCACCACATCCAGAAATCCTTCGGTGGCGCTCGAGCGCTCGCGGATGCGAATCTTACGTTGCCAAGCGGCGCAGTGACGGCCTTGATCGGCGAGAACGGTGCGGGCAAATCGACGCTCGTGAAGATCCTCTCAGGGTTTCATCAGCCGGATGGCGGTCGGATCGAGCTCGACGGCAAGACGATTCGAATCCTCGATGCCGAGCATGCGCGCTCGCTCGGGATCAGCGTCGTCCATCAAGAATGCATCGTCTTCGATAACTTAAGCGTGGCCGAGAACTTGTTCGTTCACGCCCGTCCGCGCAACGGCGGTCTCGTGTCATGGCGCGCGATGCGCGAGCGCGCAGCGCAGATCCTTCGCGAGCTCGACGCCGATTTCGATCCGGACCTGCCTGCGGGCCGGCTCAGCATTGCGCAAAAGCACGTCGTGCAGATCGCGCGTGCGCTGACGCGCGAAGCGCGCATTCTCATTCTCGATGAGCCCACCGCATCGCTTTCACATCGCGAGGTGGAAGACCTGTTTCGCATCACACTCAAGCTGCGCGATGCGGGTTGTGCGGTTCTGTTCATCAGCCACAAGTTCGACGAGTTGTTCTCGCTCGCGGATCGGTACACGGTATTTCGTGATGGCGCATCGGTCGGCGAAGGCGAGCTCGCCCATACGAATCGGGACGAGCTCATCCGCATGATGGTCGGCCGGCCGGTCGATCAATTGTTCCCCAAGACCGAAGGTCCGATCGGTCGCCCCGTGCTACGCGTCGAGCGGTTGTTCCGCGCCGGCGAATTCGAAGATGTATCTTTCGAAGTGCGCGAAGGCGAGATCTTAGGAGTCTATGGTCTCGTCGGTGCCGGACGCACTGAGCTTGCCCAAGTGTTGTTCGGGCTCACTCCTGCGAGCGCGGGGTCCATATCGATCGATGGCCGCGAGCTCGCGCTTCGCTCGCCTGAAGATGCGGTGCGCGCTGGGATCGCGTATGTGCCCGAGGATCGGCAAACGCAAGGTGCGATCCTGCCGTTCTCGATTGCAGCGAACCTCGCGTTGCCGAATCTTGCGACGCTTGCGCCTAACGGCTGGTGCCGCTCGCAACGCGAGCGCGACTTGGCGCGCGAGTGGATCGAGAAGCTGAGTGTGCGAGCGCAGGGACCGGAGCAGAACGTCGAGGCGCTCTCGGGCGGTAATCAGCAAAAGATCGTCATCGCAAAATGGCTGGCTCGCGATCCGCGTGTGCTCATTCTCGATGAGCCGACGAAGGGCATAGACGTCGGTGCGAAGGCGGCAGTGCATGCGGTCACGGATGACTTCGCGCGCCGTGGCAAGGCGGTCATCATGATCTCATCCGAGCTGCCAGAAATACTCGGCATGTCGGATCGTGTGCTCGTCATGCGCCGCGGACGCGTGCGCGGCATCTTCGAACGTCGCGAGGCGACGAGCGAGGGCATCGTGAGGGCAGCGACAGATGCGTAGCGCACGAGCTTCTAGCTCTACTGTTCGTCACCGTCGCGGAGGCGAGGGTCCATCAGGCTCCGTGAGATTGCATTCATGAGGATCAGCGCTGAGGGTCGCCGCGATCGCATTTTCGCAGCGCTGACGCTCGCGCTGCTGATCGCCGTGACGATCGCGTTTCCCGGCTTCGCGGCGCCGTCGAATCTCGCCGACGTGTTGAACGACACGTCGATCCTCATCGTGCTTGCGCTCGGGCAGATGTTGGTGATCGTGACGCGCGGCATCGACTTGTCGGTGGCGGCGAATCTCGCTTTGAGCGGGATGATCGTCGCGCTGCTCAATCGCAGCTATCCGGATGCGGGCGTCGCGGTGATCATGGGCGCAGCCTTGTTGAGCGGCACGGTGCTCGGCGCTCTGAACGGGCTACTCGTTTGGAAGCTGCGCCTGCCGCCGATCGTCGTGACGCTTGGAACGATGTCCGTCTATCGCGGCGTCATCTACGTGCTGTCGCAAGGCGAATGGGTCAACGAGAACGAGATGTCGCGCGACTTCCTGGCATTCGTGCGCGGCGATCTATTCGGCTTGAGCACATTGTCCTGGATCGCGATCATCGTCGCGCTCGGTACTTTCGTCGTGCTTCGCTATACGAATATGGGGCGCGATCTCTACGCCGCAGGCGGTAATCCCAACGCCGCGCAGTACTCAGGCATTGATCCAGGGCGGATGCAATTCATCGCCTACACGATCTGTGGCGCGCTCGCAGGCTTGTGCGGCTACTTGTGGGTATCTCGATTCGCCGTCGCTTATACGGACATTGCGCTCGGTTTCGAGCTGCAAGTTATCGCCGCATGTTTGATCGGCGGCGTGGCCATCGCAGGTGGCGTGGGGAGCGTCGCGGGTGTCGTGCTCGGCTGCTTGTTCATCGGCATCATTCGCAATGCGCTGCCGCTCGTCGGTATCTCGGCTTTCTGGCAGATGTTCATCAACGGTATCGTGATTCTCGCTGCAGTGCTCCTGAGCGCGCGTCAACGGCAGGAGAAGCGGACGATTCTCGAAGCGAGATCGCCGGCATGAAGTTGAAATCGCTGTTGCGCTGGGAGTCGATGCTCGGCCTCGTGCTGATCGCGGAGTTCCTTTTCTTCGCGAACGTGTCTCCTTACTTCCTCGATGTGTGGACACTGTCGGATGCGAGCTACAACTTCACTGAGCGCGCGATCGTCGCGTTGCCCTTGGCGCTTCTGATCATTGCCGGTGAGATCGACATCTCGGTCGCAGCCATCATCGCGCTCGCCTCGGTTGCGATGGGCTTGGCTGCGGCGCACGGCCTCGGAACGTTCGAGTTGACGGCGATCGGACTGGGTACAGGACTCCTTGCTGGCGCGATCAACGGTGCGCTCGTCACGGTCGGCAGAGTGCCATCGATCGTCGCCACGATCGGCACGATGACGCTGTTTCGCGGCGCCGCCTATGCGGTGCTCGGCGATCGAGTGCTGAAGGACTATCCGGCTTCCTTCTCCGTCTTAGGTCAAGGGTATGCCGTCGGGCCCATCACGATCGAGCTTGCGCTGTTCCTCGCGTTGGCGATGGCGTTCGGACTGTTCTTGCACTTCACACGATGGGGTCGCACGATCTACGCGATTGGCGCCAATCCGACCGCGAGCCGGTGTTCCGGTGTCGCAGTCGATCGCTATAAGTTCCTGCTGTTCGCGATCACCGGGCTCTTCTGTGGGCTCGCGGCCGTATTGCTGACCTCGCGTCTCGGATCGACGCGTCCCTCGATCGCACAAGGTTGGGAGCTCGAGATCATCAGCATGGTCATCTTGGGCGGTGTCTCGGTGTGGGGCGGCAAGGGCGGGATTCTTGGTGTGGTGCTCGCTGCGATCGTGCTCGGCTTCGTCAATTTCGGACTCGGTCTCATGAATATTCCTGGGATCGTCATGTCTATCATCGTCGGTGCGTTATTGATCACCGTCGTAGCGATTCCCGCGATTGCGGAACGCTGGCCCGCACGCTTCGTACGTAGATCGCAATCATGACCCGGACTTCGCAGGAGAACCCTCACCCTAACCCTCTCCCTCGAGGGTGAGGGGACGACGTTAACGTCCGTTCGAGCGTGAGGGGGGATTCTTTAGTTGCATTGTTCGACGTTGGTAAAACGAACACGAAGCTCGCGCTGATCGATTCACGCACGCACGAAGAAGTCTGGAGCGCTCGTCGTGCGAGTCAGAGTGTCAACGCGGAATACGGTCGCGAGCTCGATGTGCTCGAGATCGAGCGTTGGTTGCTCGACGCGCTCCGGCAGGCACCTCACAAAGAGCGCATCGACACGATCGTCCCGGTGGCGCATGGCGCGGCGGCGGTGCTCATCGATGCGGCTGGCGAGATTCTCGCGGCACCCGATTACGAAGACACGTGCTACGAACGCGTGAGCGAGGACTACGATCGAGCTCGCGACGCCTTCACAGAGACGTTCTCGCCCAACTTGCCGTGTGGGCTCAATCTCGCGCGTCAGCTCTACTATCTACAGCGTACACGAGCTGGGCTGTTCGACCGCGCAGCGCATCTATTGCTCTACCCCCAATATTGGGCGTGGCGCTTGAGCGGCACGCTTGCGAGCGAGCTCACTTCACTGGGGTGTCACACAGATCTGTGGCGTCCGCGAGAGGCGCGCTTTTCGAATCTGGCGCGGACATGTGGTTGGGCGGAGCGCTTTCCTCGCGTTCGGTCTGCTCGCGAGAAGCTCGGCGGGTTGCGTGAGTCCGTCGTCGCGCACACCGGACTCGATGGTCGCTGCGAGGTGGCGTGCGGTATTCACGATTCGAATGCGTCCTATCTGCGCTTCTTGATCGGCCGCGAGCATTCGCCATTCATCGTGGTCTCGAGCGGTACGTGGACCATCGTGATGGCGAATGGGGGCGATCTGACGCGCCTCGAAGAGCAGCGCGACATGCTTGCGAACGTCAATGCATTCGGCTCCCCGGTGCCGACCGCACGATTCATGGGCGGGCGCGAGTACGAGGCGATCGCTCGAGGACAGGGTGTGCCGACACTCGAGTCCGTGCGCGAGATCGTTCGCACTGGTGTCATGGCATTGCCGTCGTTCGCGAGCGCAGGTCCATTCAATGGTCGTATCGGTCAACTCGTGAATGCGGCTGGGCTCAACGGAATGGCGCGTGCGTCACTCGCGACATTGTATTCGGCATTGATGACGGACTTGTCGATCGAATCCCATGGCGCGCGCGGAGAAGTCTTCGTCGATGGGCCGCTCGCCGCGAATCCCCTCTTCGCGCCTCTCCTCGCGGCGCTCACTGATGTCGGTCAAGTGAAGCGCGCGCCGTCAACAACGGCAGCGGGTCGGGTCGCCGCATACCTGGCGGGTTTCGCGGGCGACAGCCAAGAACCGCTGATGGATGTCGAACCGTTCGATATCCCGGAACTGCTGAGCTATCGCGATCGTTGGCGGGAAGCGCTGCGCTGAGTCCGCAAGCTTCCGCCAGAAAGCTGCGCTAGGAGGCTTCCGCTAGCAAGCTGCCGCTAGAAGGCTCCGCTTCCGCTTCGCTAGTAAGCTGCCGCTGGAAAGATGGCGACTCTTCTCTGTCCAGCGGGAGCTTTCTCGGCGAGGGACGCAGCCTGTCCAGCGGCAGCTTTCTCGGCGAGGGACGCAGCCTGTCCAGCGGCAGCTCTCTCGGCGAGAGGACGAGCCCTTCTAGATAGCTTTCCCGGCGACGGAGTCAGCCTCACTTCCTAATCCTGTCCCACATCCTTCGTGCAGCGAGCTCAGCTCGGTCTAGGAACACCGCGAAGAACCTGAGTCGTGCGACGAGCAGCCCGAGCGCCGGGATACCGAGCACGATACCTGGAACGCCCGGTACGAGTGAGAGTAGGGCACCGATCGCAAGCAGCACCAATCCCGCAGTGATGTAGCCGGCAGTTTTCCATCCAGCTTCGCGCTTGCTTTCCTGATCCCGATGGCGCCGGTAATGATCGATGAAGCGCCGTCCGGGCTTGCCATTCTTGAGTGCCGCGAGATCGTTCTTGAGTTTGGTGAACACGTAATACGCAGGTCCGCTGATCGCCAGTTCGATCACTCCAAGAATGACGGCCCGCGTTACATGTTCCGCCAGGACCTACCTGAAAACGTGTTGAGCGGTGTTGACCTCATTCTGGGGAAGCAGTTACGTGCTCAGAGAGGTGGGCCGTCCTGCTTGGACTTAGGGTAGGCCGGAAGAACATCCGAGGAGGGGATCCAGGAGAGATCGTGACTGACCCAAGAATGATGGGTCGCCGGATAGGCATTCGGGTCATCGAGCGAACATGTCGTTACATCGATCTCGTCCGCGTCTTTGTCGCTCGCATACGTAAGCGGTGTGCCGCATGCCGAGCAGAACGTGCGCACGACAATGGCAGAAGAACGCAGTGTAGTGGGTGTTCCAGCTACGAAACTGAAATCGGCTTTGCGGAATGTGACCCATGGCACGAGCGGGGCCGCGGCTATCTCTCGGCAAGTGTTGCAATGGCAGATCAAGCTCCCGAGCGGCGGCGAGCTCGAACGGTATCTGACCGAGCCACAGAAGCATCCACCTTCGATGTTCACGTCAGCGACCTCCATGCAGATTGCAGTGGCGTTCTCATTACCACTAACAGCTCAGGCTCGATGGCGCCGAGCGTAGTAAATAAGCAATCTGTCACTCCCGAGGCGTATTGTCACCTAAAGTCAGGCGGCCTACATATAGCGCTTCACTGTTGAAGGAGACACGCATGCCTTACATCGACGGATTTGTCTTGCCTGTTCCCAAGAAGAACATCGAAGCCTATCGTAAGCTCTCGCGGAAGGCGGGGAAGATCTGGCGCGAGCACGGCGCCCTCGAGTACAGAGAGTGCATCGCCGATGACGTGAGCCCGGGCAAGACGACATCGTTTCCGCAGAGCGTGAAACTCAAGCCGAACGAGGTCGTCTGGTTCTCGTTCATCGTCTACAAATCGCGCCGGCATCGCGATCAGGTCAATAAGAAGGTGATGGCCGATCCGCGAATCGAGCAGATGGGACCCGACGACGTACCCTTCGATTCGAAGCGGATGATCTACGGCGGCTTCAAAGTCGCGGTCGACGTGTAAGCATTAGAGTCTGTACGGCGCGACAGGAGATCGCGGACGAGTTGCGTTGGAACACGCCATTCCACCATGCGTTGCGATTGGGACGCCAGGAGAACGCAACGTGGAATCGAGTGGCCAGGTGATCGTAGTGACGGGTGCGTCGGGCGGAATCGGGCGCGCCACGGCTCTGGCATTCGCAAAACCCGGCGCTCGCATTGCCTTGCTCGCGCGAGGCGAGCGCGGCTTGGAGGGCGCGAGACACGAAGTAGAGGCGGCAGGCGCGGAGGCTCTGGTGTTGCCGACCGATGTTGCTGACTGCGAGCAAGTCGAGCGTGCCGCTGCAGAGATCGAGCGCCGCTGGGGGCGGATCGACGTCTGGGTCAACAATGCGATGGTGACCGTGTTCGGTCCCGTTGCGAAATTGGATCCGAAAGACCTGAAGCGGGCCACCGAAGTGACCTACTTGGGCGCGGCGTACGGCACGATGGCCGCGCTCAAACGGATGCGTAAACAGAACTCGGGCGTGATCGTTCAAGTTGGCTCCGCGCTTGCTTACCGAGCGATCCCCTTACAGGCCGCGTACTGCGCGGCGAAGCACGCTTTGAGAGGGTTCACGGATGCCGTACGCAGCGAGCTCATGCACGAGCGCAGCCCGATTCACATCACGTCCGTTCATCTATCGGCGTTTAACACGCCGCAGTTCGATTGGGCGAAGAATCTGACTGGCAAACGGGCCGAGCCCGTGCCGCCGATCTTCCAACCCGAGCTTGCGGCCGAGGCAATCGTGTGGGCGGCCAAGCAGCGACGCCGTGAGGTGTATGTGGGTTGGCCATCTGTCAAAGCAGTGCTCGCAAATAAGCTCGTTCCGGGTGTGCTCGATCGCGTGTTGGCCAAGCAAGGCTACTCCGGCCAACTCACGGAGGAACCCAAGCAAGATGCGCGTAACAATCTGTACGAAGCGTGCGATACGGACCCAGGCGCACACGGACGCTTCGATCGCCAAGCAAAAACGTGGAGTCTGCAGTGGCTCGTGACCAAGAATCGAGCTGCGACGTTGGGGATCGCGGCAGCCGTCGGCCTCGTGGGCGCGTTGGCATTGAGCTCGCGCGCGAGGCGCTCATCGAGCGCGGTAGAAGAGCACTCTTTCATGCGTGCTCGGAAAGACGAGCGGGACTCGGATGTCTACGTCTCCTTCGGTGCGCCGCTTCGACTCGGTGCCGAGCACAAGCGCGCTCACTAAGAAGTCCAGAAGTTCGAGTAACCACAAAGAACACATAGAACACAAAAAAGAGCGAAGTCGAAGATCCGATCATCCTCCGGAATAGAGGCGGGTGGCGATGCTTCTATTCCTTCATGTGTACTTTGTGTTCTTTGTGGTTACTCCAGTTCTTAGAAGACCAGCGGCGCTCTGAACCCCGCCGGGAACAATCCCCCGTTCCCATCTGTAGGGCAGGGAGAGCTCTCACATGTGGTCTTTCATTCACAAGCCGACGCGTAAGGTCGTGCTGCTCGTTGCAGGTGCGGTCGGGCTCGTCATTCTCGGCGGCATCGGAGGTTTCGTCATCTTGCTTTCGGGTGCGTACAGCACCGCAGCCACGACGCAGCACTTCAAAATTACGCACCGCTTGCTCGATGCAGGCCTTAGGTTCTCGGTACGGCAGTACGCACGCGACGTCGAAGTACCCGATCTCAAGCAAGCGGGCCTATTCGAAACAGGCGCTGCGTGCTACCGCCAATACTGCGTGCAATGCCATGGCGCCCCGGGGGTCGCATTGCATGCCGAGGGAAAAGGCCAGCTGCCCATTGCGAGCAACCTCGCGCAGTCGGCGCGCGAATGGCCGCCGGAGTGGCTGTACTACGTGACGAGGAAGGGTGTGCGCATGTCCGGCATGCCCGCCTGGGAGTTTCGAATCGCGAACGACGATCTCTGGGCGACCGTGTCATTCCTCACGCAATTGCCTTTCATGACGCACAAAGACTATCTGGAGATCGAGGCGCGGACCGCGCACCTCGAGTGCAGCCAGCCGACTCGTACGCCCTTCGACAACTCCGATGAGTACGCAAAAGTGGTCTTTCGTCAGTACGCCTGTCATAGCTGCCATCGCATCGAAGGCGTGGTCGGCCCGAAGAGCTACGCGGGACCGCCGCTCCTCGATTGGTCGCGGCGCAAGTACGTGGCTGGTGTGCTGCCGAACAACGAAGAGAATCTGATTCGTTTCATCAAGGATCCACAAGGCGTGAGCCCGAATTCCTTGATGCCGAATCTACAAGTCGCTGATGTGCACGCGCGCGAGATGGCGCGCTATCTACTGTCGCGGGAGTAATCGTGATCTCGCGCATGCTTGCGTCTTCTTGCGTTTGGACGCTGCTCGGCTGCTCTTCCGGCGGATATGAACCTGAAGTGCACGATGGCGATGCCGCTCGCGGACGCCTCGCAATCGCGGACCTCGAATGCGGTGCGTGCCACGTGATTCCGGGTATACCCGGTGCGTGGGGGCACGTCGGCCCTCCGCTCGCTGACTATGCGCACAACGTCTATATCGCAGGCAAATATCCCAATGTGCCGGAGGTTCTCGTGCGGTTCGTTCGCGATGCGCCGTCGCTCGCGCCGGATACGGCAATGCCTGCTATCGAGATGTCCGATGCACAGGCGCGAGATATCGCCGCCTATCTCTACTCGCTCAAATGAGGGACGAACGTCTTCAGTCGGCGATGCACGCTGCGCCCGGAAGCGGTGCCGAGCTTCTGCACGAGCTAGGTTTGATCCTGTATATCGGTGCCGCCCTGATCTTCGTGGTCGTGATTGCTCTGGTGCTGCACGCGACCTTCAAGAGACAGGCCCTGCGCGCCAGCACGAAGACGTGGGTCGTCGGGGGCGGCATCGTGTTTCCGGCAATCACGCTGTTCATCCTGCTGAACTATTCCATCGCTGTCGGAAGCGCAGTTTCTGCATTGGATAGCGGCGCAGCGTTGCGACTGCTGCTCGACTGCTTCGGCATCGATTCGAAAGCTCGCATTCCACCGCCCGCGCCGGGTGCGTTGCGTATTCACGTGATCGGCAAGCAATGGTGGTGGGACGTTCGCTACGAGACTGTGCGTGGCGACACTCGAAGCGTCGTGCTCGCGAACGAGCTTCGCATTCCGACGGATGAACCTGTCGAGCTCTTGCTCACGACATCGGATGTCATTCATAGCTTCTGGGCGCCCTCGTTGGCCGGCAAGGTCGACATGATTCCGGGGCGAACGAATCGGCTGGTCATACGCACGAGCCAACCCGGAATCTATCGTGGCCAATGTGCGGAGTATTGCGGCGGACAGCACGCGCTCATGGCGCTCTATGTGATCGCAGAGCGCCGCGATGCGTTCGAAATATGGCTCGCGCGCCAAGCACAACCCGCGGCCTCGCCGCAGAATGACTTGCTTCGCGAAGGCTATGACGCATTCTTCAAGGGACGATGCGCTGAGTGTCACACCGTACGCGGCACGCCCGCCGATGGCGTGAGCGGGCCTGATCTGACGCACGTCGGCGGACGTCATTCGCTCGCCGCTGGAACGCTGCGCAATCACATCGGAACGATGGCGGGATGGATCGCCGGATCCCAAGACATCAAGCCGGGTAACGCGATGCCCGATAGCGAGATCTACACGGGACGCGAGCTGCGCGCGCTCTCCGCTTGGCTGGAGAGTCTTGAATGAGCGCGTCTCGAGCCGAAGCTCTGCCGAATCCATTGCCTCGCCCGCCCGACGAGCTCGAGCGGCTCGAGAAGGTTTGGGAGCCGCCCAAAGGTTGGCGGCTGCTTTCAGCGGTCAACAACACGTGGATTGGTTTGTTCTACGTCGGTGCCGCGCTCTTGTTCTTGGTGCTCGGTGGTTTGTTGGCGTTGCTGATGCGCACGCAGCTCGCCGTGCCCGAGAACGATCTCGTCGATTACGACCTGTACAACCAACTGTTCACGATGCACGGCTCGGTAATGATGTTCCTGTTCGCCGTGCCCGTGATCGAAGCGATCGGCATTCTGTTGTTGCCTGCGATGCTGGGCGCGCGCGATTTGCCGTTCCCTCGGCTTTCTGCCTACGCGTTCTGGGCGTACTTCGCGGGCGGCATCGTTTTCTTCGGCACGATCTTCTTCGATGTTGCACCCGATGGCGGTTGGTTCATGTATCCGCCCCTCACGAGCTTCGAGTTCTCGCCCGGATTGCGTTCGGACTTTTGGTTGCTCGGCATCGGCTTCATCGAGATCTCCGCGATCGCAGGCGCGATCGAGATCGTCGTGGGCATCCTGCGCACGCGACCGCCCGGGATGACGCTCGACAAGATGCCCGTGTACGTGTGGGCGATGCTGATCGTCGGCGGCATGATCATCTTCGGATTTCCGCCCGTCATTCTCGCGACTGCGCTTCTCGAGCTCGAGCGCGCGTTTCACTGGCCGTTCTTTGTGGCGGAACAGGGCGGCGACTCGCTCCTGTGGCAGCACTTGTTCTGGCTCTTCGGTCATCCGGATGTCTACATCATCTTTCTGCCGGGTGCAGGGCTCGTCTCGATGATCATCCCGACGATGGCGCGTACGCCGCTCGTCGGCTACAAGTGGGTGGTGCTCGCGATCGTCGCAACGGGCTTCATCTCGTTTGCGCTGTGGGTGCATCACATGTTCGCGACGGGCATGCCGCACCTCACGACGAGCTTCTTCTCCGCCGCGAGCATGGCGGTCGCGATTCCTGCTGGCATTCAAGTATTCGCGTGGCTCGCGACGTTGCGGCGCGGGCGTGTGCGCCTCGCCACACCGACTTGGTTCATCCTCGGCTTCTTCGGCATCTTCGTGCTCGGTGGGCTCACCGGCGTGATGCTTGCCGTGTCGCCGTACGACTGGCAGGTGCACGACAGCTACTTCGTCGTTGCACATCTGCACTATGTCGTGATCGGCGGAATGGTCTTCCCGGTGTTCGCTGCCATTTATTACTGGGCGCCCTTCGTGAGCGGTAAGCCGCTCTCTGAGCGCATGGGGAAGTGGGCTGCAGGGCTCATGTTCGGAGGCTTCAATCTCGCATTCTTCCCGATGCACATCTCCGGCTTGCTCGGGATGCCACGGCGCGTGTGGACGTACTCGGATACGCTCGGATGGGATATCTGGAACATGCTCTCGACGGTCGGTGCATTCGTGCTCGCGCTCGGCTTTGCAATCGCGTTGCTCGATGTGCTTCTGCATCTGCGCCCGGCAGGCAAGGTCGACACGAATCCGTGGGAAGCAGGCACGCTCGAATGGCTCCCGCTCGATAACTACGGCGTGCGCAGCATTCCGCACGTCAAGCATCGCGAGCCTCTTTGGGACAATCCTAATCTGCGCGAAGAAGTCGACAAAGGTCAGTACTATCTACCCGGCACGTTGACCGGCTCTCGCGAGACGATCGTGACGAGCGCGATCGATGCGCGGCCCGAGTATCTCTTGAAGTTGCCGGGCCCGAGCTGGCTGCCGGTGTTCGCGGGCCTCGGCACTGCAGCGTTCTTTCTGTTCCTCACGGTGAAGATGTTCATCCCATCCGCGATCGGCGGCGTCATTGCTATCGCGAGCATCTTCAAATGGCTGTGGCAGAGCGAGCCTGCACCCACGAATCGTCTCTATGACGTCGGCGGCGGCGTCAAGCTGCCGGATCACATGGTCGGCCGTCGCTCGCACTCCTGGTGGGCGATGGTGGTCTTGATGCTCGTCGACGGCACGATCTTCTCGTGTCTCGTGTTCGCGTACTTCTATTTCTGGACGGTGTCCGCCTCGTGGCCGCCGCCGCCTTTCGATCTGCCTGCGAGCGGGGCTTCGATGCTCGCCGCGCTTGGCTGGGCGCTCAGTGCTGCGATCCTGGTGATTGCGCACTGGCGTCTTCGCACGAACGCATCGCGGGTCACGATGAGTGCATTGCTGATCGGCGCAATCGCAGTGACCTGGCTTGCGTTTGCAATCAACTTCGAAGCGCTAGCAGGCGCCAACGTGCGTCCAGATCAGCATGCCTATGGAGCTGTCCTTTACACGATGCTGTCTTATCAAGGCTTGCACGTGGTGCTCGTGACGCTGATGGGTGGCTATACGATTGCTCGCGTCATCGCAGGGTTGGTCGATGACACTCGGCGTAATACCTTCGATAACACGAGCCTCATGTGGTACTACACGGCCGCACAAGGTCTCGTCGCGCTTGTGGTGGCGCATGCGCCCAGACTCATGTGACCGATGAGCGTGCTTCGTAGGACAGATTGATGACCTCTAACGAAACTCAGGCCGAGATCCATCGCTTTACCGCGACGGCGGTATTCATCTGCGGCGGCATGCTGATCTGGGCGATTGATTTCCTGGCGTTGTACGTCATTGCCGCGATCGCGTGTGCGAAGGGATTCGCATCCGCGACGGTCGCGGGGATGCCGATCGTGGCATTCGTGGGAACGTTGCTGACCATCGGAGCCGTCGTGGGCACGATCGTGCTGCTTCGGATCGGTACCCGACGCTTGGCGGATAACGGCCGGCTCGACGAGTCGCTTCGCTTTATCTATTTCCTCGTGGCCGCCATCGGTATGCTTGCGCTCATCGCGATTCTCTATAACGCATTACCCGCCTGGCTGCTCGCAACGGAATGCACGCCCTAACGCTTCCATCGCAGTCGAGCAGCGCCGTAGTTTGACATCGGTGACCTACGTTGAGAGAGGATGAATCTTCGAATCCACTCCACATACGCTTGCTCGGTGCGAATGCTGTAATGACGCGAACGGATGAGCTCGCGGACTTGATCGAGCAGCCGCAACTCTGATGAATCGCGACAAGTTGTCATAACCGTCCTTGGTCGAAGCCGCCACCGGCACCGGTTGACGAAGTCAACCAGGCGGCGATAAGTTGGAACGCGGTGAGACGCCCGCGGCCTATCATCCCGAGAAGCAAAGGAGCCTGAGGCTGCAAATGTGGACAGAACAACGAAAAATTCACGCCGCGGGAGCAGCCAGCCGCACTCAACTACCGCACTTAGGCGGCCCATATACTAGTTCGGCAAACCAGCTTTGTGCTAACTGAGCACTCACACAGGCAAAGCCATGACATCAGCTCGCGAGACCACGATTTCAGTCATGTTGGCCGTGCCGGATGCGCCGACAGCTATCGACTGGTACGAG
>JAEZFW010000087.1 GCA_023417315.1 Pseudomonadota bacterium | reverse complement strand
AGATCGCCGTTGAAACCCTTCGGAGAACCTCAGGCCCGTTAGGGCTGCGGCATCGGGAAGGTGAAAGCGCCGAACAAATGTTTGGAGCCGACGCTCGCAAATGCTCGCGCGGCTCAAACAAAGCGTTGGGCTCGGAAGACATGAAGCTCCGGACAGTGATTCTGATTGCGGCGACAACTCTTTGTGGCTGCGATAGCGGAGTTGAGTGGCGGGATCGTGAGTATGAGGTCGGCTGGCTCGATACCCTAGACAACCGTTCCCTGTACCGGAGCTTGGGCGGTGGCAGCGGAATCGGCAGAGTGAGCGCTGAAGTCATTGCTGTAGGTAGCGATGACAGGTACGTAGTCGCTAAGCGCAGGTCGCTCGACGATGGCAGCATCAGCTACTTCATAGTTGATCGAAGAAAGGACCGCCCGCTCTTCAACGCTGACGAAATCACAGAGGGGCCCTTTTCAGTCGCTCAGTTCAAAGCTCTTAAGCGTGAGAGAGACCTTCCAGACTTTTCGGCAGCTTTCGGAGACTAGGGTGCACGGTCATCATTCAGCAGCGTTGCCCAACAAACGCTTGGAGGCGACTCGCGGAAACCCGCTCGCGCCTCAAGCTATTCGTTGGGCGTAAGAATGAACACCCGGCAGAGGATTGGTATCGCGGTAGTTTTGGTTGGAATCATCAGCACGTCAGTTGCATTGCTATCGAATCCTTTGCGTCGATCCGACGAGGGCGTACGAGAGTGGCTCTTGGAGAGCGTGCCCGTTGGGTCTGCTGAAGATCATCTGATGGCCGTTGCAGATCAGAAGGGATGGAGGGTTAACTCTGTTTGGGATGGATATCGTCCTCATTCCGACTGGGGTGGCATCGACGGTGCGAGGGTCGCGTGGATCTACCTGGGCGGCTACAGAAACCTCTTTCGTACGGATCTCGACTCATTCTGGGCCTTCGATGAATCAGGACGTCTCATAGATGTGAAGACGCGGAGAATGACGGATGCGCTCTAGTTGTACTCACTTCGCGGAGCCCAACAAGCGCTTGGAGGCGACTCGCGGAAACCCGCTCGCGCCTCAAGCTATCCGTTGGGCGTCAGACCACGAGCAGCGCTGGATAACGTAAACGGAGGTCAGCCATGCAGCATGTGAATGAGCAGGTCACTATCGAAGACTTGGAAGCCTTCGCCGATGCCTGGAATGCCCATGACATCGACGCTTTGATGGCCCTCATGTCCGAAGACTGCGTTTTCGAAGCCTCTGCGGGTCCTGACGTTTGCGGCGCCCGCTACGTTGGCCGCGAGGCCGTGCGAGCGAGTTTCGCCGAAGTCTGGGTGACGTTTCGTGACGCTCGTTGGGGCAATGCGAGGCACTTCATCTGTGGAGAGAGAGGAGTCTCGGAATGGACCTTCACCGGAACTTATGCAGACGGCACGCATATCGAAGTTAATGGCTGCGATCTCTTCACGTTTCGAGATGGGAAGATTGCGCTGAAGAATTCCTATCGCAAGAATCGGTCCGCCATGGAACTAGCTAATGCGTCCGGAACCGCAGTGGGCGCTCAACAAACCCATGCACGCGACGTGCGAAACGCACGCGCGTGATGGGCGACGTTATATGAGTGCACATGGACGAGTCCTTCCGAAATCGGGTCCTCGGTCTAATGCTGTACGCGACGATTGCGGCAGTCGCTCTGTGGTGGGTCTGGCGGCGTACAGCACGAGTTCGGAGCCTCGTCAGACGCGCGTGCCTTCGTGCGCTTGCTGTGTCATGTCTGTTCAGCCCAACCGTGTTCGCCTGCGGTGGCAAATCATCTCGGCACCTTTGCTACGCCCGTGGGGTGTCGTAACGCGCCCAACATTGTTACGGTAGCGCCTCTTTCGCGATCCAAGCGAGCTTCGGAGGTGTAGATGGTGGAATGGGACAGGCTTGGCTCGATGCCTATATTTCAGAATGAGCCGCTGTCGTGGCTGATGGCGGTGCTCATCGCGGCTGCGGTGTATCTCGCGCTCGTGACCGCGCGGCGGATCGTGCGGCGCTACCACACACGTCTGAAGGCGACCCCCAAGGAAGAGATTCTCGAGATTCCGCTCGAGGTGCTGAGCCGCACCACATCGATTTCGTTCGTTATCTGGTCGGTCTACGCGGGTCTTCAGGCGCTGAGCTACAGCTCCAAGCTCGCGCGGATCGTCGATTCGGTCATCACGATTGCACTGTTTTGGCAGGCGGGGATCTGGGCCGTGACCGCTGTCGGCGCCTGGCTCGATCGCAAGCGCCGCCGCAGCATGCAGGTCGACCGGGCGATGGTCGGATCGCTCGGCATCATCGGCTTCATCATCAATGTCGTGATCTGGTCGTTGGTGCTGATGTTGACGCTCGACAATCTTGGCGTCGACATCACCGCACTCGTCGCAGGTCTCGGCATCGGCGGCATCGCAGTGGCGCTGGCGGTGCAGAACATCCTTGGCGATCTGTTCGCGTCATTGTCTATCACGCTCGACCGGCCTTTCGTCGTCGGCGACTTCCTGATCGTGGGCGACTTCCTAGGGTCCGTGGAATACATCGGCATCAAGAGCACGCGGCTTCGCAGCTTGAGCGGCGAGCAGATCGTCATGTCGAATGCGGACCTGCTCGGAAGCAGGGTGCGCAATTTCGGACGCATGGCTGAGCGCCGCGTCGTGTTCACGAACAGCTTCCGCTACGAGACGCCGCTCGAGAAGATCGAGCGCATCCCCGCGTTGATCAAGGAGATCATTCAAGCGCTTCCCGAGACTCGCTTCGATCGGAGCCATTTCATGCGTCACGGTCCCACTGCGCTCGACTTCGAGACGGTCTACTACGTCCTGTCTCCCGACTACAACAAGTACATGGATATTCAGCAAGCGATCAATGTGCGGTTGCATCGGGAGATCGAGGCGATGGGCGTGAAGTTCGCAGTGCCTGTTCAGCGGCTATTAATCGAAGAAGGCGACACGCGCGTCGTCGCCGGTGCGGGCGCGGCGGAACAGGAACGTCGCGACGTGTAAAAGCGACTAGGCGCAATGAGCTAAGCGGAAGTACCGTGCTGCGCACATCTTGAAAGGGCGCAGCCGCGGACCGACAATTTGCGTCTCTTCCAATTGTTTCTTTTTGTCGTTCCTACACATCTATAGGTGATCGATGACTAAGTCAAAATTTCTGAGCATCGTTGCGCTCGCTGGAGTCTTGAGTGCGTTCAGCTCTTTCGCCTCGGCCAAGACCTGCAGCGTCGAGATCGCTGGCAACGATCAGATGCAGTTCGATAAAAAGGAGATCGCGATCGCCGCGGACTGCACGGAAGTCGAGTTGACGCTGAAGCACACGGGCAAGTTGCCGGTGACGGCGATGGGTCACAACTGGGTGCTGACGAAGACCGCGGATTTCCAGCCTGTCGCGCAAGCAGGCGCCTCCGCTGGGGCGGCTAACAGCTACGTTCCAAAGGGCGATGCACGAGTGCTCGCAATGACGAAGTTAGTGGGCGGCGGCGAGTCGACTTCGATCAAGTTCTCGACCTCCAAGCTGCAGAAGGGCGGTGACTACATGTTCTTCTGCTCGTTCCCGGGTCACTGGTCGTTGATGAAGGGCAAGTTCACCTTCGGGTGATGCTGCTCGTTGGAGTAGCCGGGACGCCGGCTACTCCAATTGACGATCGAGATCGTCCTCCTCGCGGAGGCGAGGACCCATCTTAGTTGGTCGACTTATTCTGACTCGGACGCGAGCGACCGCTTTCGGTGATTAACTTCTCGGATGGATCCTCGCCTCCGCGAGGACGACGTGCATGGGCGTCGGCTTCCTGTGCTTGGCGAGAGTTTCTTCTCCCGGGCGAGCCCTAAGGCGCCACGGCCGAGAAGCGCGATAAGCGTGGCGGTGCCTCAGGCGCCGTTCGCGTCTGGCGCAGCTTCGTGACGAACCGCTGTGCCCATGCGGCAATGTCATTCTTCTTCAGAACTTCCAGCATCGCAGCATGTCGCTCGCGGCGTTCGCCGAGCGACATCGTAAGCGCCGTCTGAATAGCATGTCCCACCGCGCGTGAGTCGTAGGGATTCACTTGCAGAGCCCCCGTGAGCTCTCGTGCAGCTCCGGCCAACGTCGAGAGTACGAGCACGCCCGGCTCTGCTGGATCTTGCGCGGCGAGATATTCTTTCGCGACCAAGTTCATGCCATCGCGTACGGGCGTCACGAGTCCGACGTGCGCCGCGCGCAAGAATCCCATGAGGGCTTCGTGCGGGAAGTTTCGGTTCAGATAGCGAATTGGCGTCCAATCGGTATCTGCGAAGCGGCCATTGGTGCGTCCCGAGGCTTGCTCGAGCGAGCGACGAATCTCGCCGTAAGACTGCACGTCCTTGCGCGACAGCGGCGCAATCTGCAGATACGTGACATGGCCGCGGTTGTCGGGGAAGCATTCCAGGAACTGCTCGTACGCTGCGAAACGCTCGACGAGTCCCTTGCTGTAGTCGAGACGATCGACACCGATGACGAGCTTCCGGCCGATCAAGCTGTCGATCATCTTGCGAACCGTCGGCGTGCCGTAAGCTCGAGACGCCTCTTCCTGGATGCCGGACACATCGACACCGATGGGAAAGACGCCTGTCATCACCGTGCGATCATCGATGCGCACGGCGTTACCCTCGAGTCGCGCATGGTTGAGGCAGTGCTGGACAGCCGATTGGAACGAACACAAGTCGCTGTGCGCCTGGAACCCTACTAGGTCGTAGGCGGTGAGATCGCGCACGAGCTCGGCGTGCGTGGGCAGCACGCGCAACGCTTCGACATACGGGAAGGGAATGTGCAAGAAGAATCCGATCGGTACGCGCACGCCCAATTCGCGAAGTGCCCTTGCGAGCGGAATCAAATGGTAGTCGTGTACCCAGATGACGTCGTCATTCTTCAGGAGCGGTACAAGTTTCTGCGCGAACTGACGGTTGACGGCTTCGTACGCTTCGAAATCCTCATGCCTGAAGCGAAAGCGCGTAGGCATATAGTGAAACAAAGGCCACAGCGCCTCGTTCGAGAAACCGTTGTAGTAGCGCTCGAACTGATCGCGACGTAAATCGATCAGCGCATAGGTCACGCCGTCGCGGATGTGGACCTCAGGTTGACCCGGATCGTGATCGACCAGATCACCGCCCCAGCCAAACCAGACACCACCGGTATGTTTGAGTGCGCCGAGCACGCCGACTGCGAGTCCGCCGGGTGCTGCTGCCTTGCGCGGCAGCGACACCCGATTGGAGACGCAGATCAAACGCGGCATCGTTGCCTGCTCCGTGCGCATTCCGAATTACGATAGGGTTCCATTGTTCCTTCCGGTTAAGCGGCCGTTCTACTGTGAATCGAGCTTCACCCCGTCCGCATCAACGCGGGTGGTTCAGGTAGCTCGCGAAGCCAGCGATGCACGTCTGAAACGCTGGAAAGTCGATACGCGGCTTGCGTCAGCGTTGCATGTCCGACACGCACGGAAATGCCGCCGAGCAAATTGACGGCCTCGAACGCGTGCTCGTCCGTGACATCATCGCCGATGTAGACGGGGCGTCGTCCTGCGAACGGCGGTTCGGCCATGAACGTTCGCACCGCCGTGCCTTTCGACGTAGCGCTCGGACGAATCTCGTAAACGCACTTGCCTGCTTGCAGAACGTACTTCGACCCGAGTTGCTCCACGATGTCCTTCGTCTTCTCGTGAACAGCCTCCGCGAACTGCGGCGCGAGTCTGAAGTGCACTGCGACGGCATTGCCTTTGTCTTCGATCATCACGCCTTCATGAAGACGAGCGAAAGCAGCAAGATTCTCGCGTGCCTCTCGCAATGCGCCGGTGTCGATTTCGATTCGACCGATACGGCCATCGATACCGCGGCGCTCGGCGCCGTGAACCCCCGAGGCGGCGAGGCGCAATGGAGCAAAGAGCTCGTCCAAATTCTCGATCGTGCGTCCGCTGATGAGTGCAAGCGCACCGTCTAGGCGCGCGACCGCGTCACTCAATAAGGATTTGAGCTCCGAGGGCACGTAGACGCCTTCGGGTGTCTCGGCGATCTCGAGAAGGGTGCCGTCCACATCGAGAAACAGCGCCCAACGCACGTTCTGATGCATGACGTCGTGCGACATTCCCGGAACCTTACTTCGGATCAGGACTTTGCTCAACCTTCAATGGCGCGTACGGGCGGCGAGGCGCGCTATGGCTCAACTTTGTCCTGTATGAATACTCATATGGACATGGTGCGCCGCGTACATGTGCGCAAGCTCCGCAGGTCGGTACTTAGTCTCAGCGGGTAGTGGAAGATCGGATTGCGCTCGACGCGTCCGCGCAGAAGATAGACGCAAGCGTCGGAAACAGCGGAGGGCGTGCCATGCTATGTAGCGAGCTCATGCAGACCGACATCGAATGCGTCTCGCCGATGACATCCGTCAAAGAGGCGGCGCGAAGGATGCGCGATCTCAATATCGGTTTCTTGCCTGTGTGTGACGAGCAGATGCACCCGATCGGTACGCTCACCGACCGCGACATCGCAATACGCGTCGTCGCCGAGAGTTATCCAGCGAGCACACCGGTCGAGATGTTCATCAGCTATGAAGTGATCTCGTGTAGTCCCGAAGATGATGTGAGCTATGCGCGCCATCTAATGGCACAGAATCGCGTGTCGCGGATCATGTGCACGAATCGAAAAGGACGTATCGAGGGGATCATCAGCCTTTCGGACATTGCGCACTTGGATGCGATCGATGCCGCGCAGACACTCGTGCATGTTGCGGGGCGCGAAGCGCGCGGTGGGCTCGACACGGTGCGAGCGCGCCCCGGCTTGTGAGAGCTCGAGTCGCCGCTGCCGCTGGGTTGCTCCTGATCGGAAGTACGTGCGATGGATGGGCGGGGCAATCGCACCGGCGGAGCGGCGGCGCGATGTTTCTCCTACCCTGTTAAAGGATCGGTCTCTATCAGGAGTAAACAAGAAACTCTCGCCAAGCACGCCCGCAGACGCGACGATTCAATATCGTCGTCCTCGCGAAGGCGAGGATCCATCTTGATACGCACGCCTAGCTGTTCTGACGCGACGCATCGCTGATTTGCTTCCCGGATGGATCCTCGTGTCCGCAAGGATGACGCCAAGCTGAAGTCGGCTCTGCGTGCTTTGCGAGAGTGAGTTCTTACCTAGAGCGCGTCCGAATTGCTCACGAACGCGATCGTCGTGCCATCGGGTGACCACGACGGCACGTTGATCGTGCCTTGTCCACCGTATAGATACGCAATCACTTTCGGCGCGCCGCCTTCGATCGGCATCAGACGCAAGTAGACATGCTTGTAATAGGGATGATCGGAAGGCTCGATGTCATCGCCGTAGCTGATCATCGCAATCCATTTTCCGTCGGGAGAGATGTGCGGGAACCAGTTGTTGAAGTCATCGTTCGTGACGCGTTCCTGGTTCTTGCCATCCGCAGTCATGCGCCAGATCTGCATCTTCCCCGTGCGCACTGAGTTGAAGTAGATGTGCTTCCCGTCAGGCGTAAACTCGGGG
This sequence comes from Pseudomonadota bacterium, assembly GCA_023417315.1. Lineage (GTDB taxonomy): Bacteria > Pseudomonadota > Gammaproteobacteria > Steroidobacterales > Steroidobacteraceae > Steroidobacter. The sequence continues at coordinate 98,060 of JAEZFW010000087.1, read as the reverse complement.
CCGTCATCGACGCCTTTGGCGGTAGTGAGTCGAATCTCGGGACCGCTGCCATCGGATGGAATCTTGTAGATGTCGAACTCGCCCTTGCGTCCGCCTGTGTACACGAGGAATTTGCCATCGGGCGACCAACCGTGGAGGTACGACGGTGTGAGCGGCGTGATGCGCTTGGGTAGGCCGCCCGTCGCGGGCAGCGTGAAGATCGTCGACTCGCCCTTGTCCGTACTCTGATCGGAAATGCCCATCATCTTGCCGTCGAACGAGAGCACGTGATCGTTGTTGTTGCGAATCGCAAACCCGGTGTCGATGAGCCGAGCCTGCCGAGTCGCGAGATCGAACCGATACAGCCGACCGCGTGCTTCTGGGTTCGTGCCGCTCGTGTTGTATATCAGGGCGGCGCCATCCGGAGTCCAGTTCGGCGCTTCGAACGGCTGCTGCGAGCTGTAGATCATCTGGCGGTCGCCGGTGCGCACATCGAGCAGCTCGAGCTGGCTGCCGATGTAATCGCGGTAGGGCGTGAAGTTCGGCTTCGCTGTGCGTGTGAGTCGCACGTCGCGAAAGATGATCTGCTCCGAGACGTCGGCATTGTGAGAGCTCAAGAAGAGTCCCACCTTGACCTCATCGCCGAGCGGAACGTCCGCGATCTGCTCCCGCGTATACGGGTCGCCGTATTTTGCGGCGAAGAAGGTGTAAGTGTTGCCGCGACGCTCGATCTGGATCACGTCGGCACCTTTCACCGAGGATTCGACCTGCTCGGTTGGGCCTCCTTTCTGACGCCGGAACTGGAGCGAAGTCAGACCGTCTCCGTGCACGACCGCATCGACATACGGCGCATCTTCCTCGAGACCGTCGCGAACCATGACACCGGCCTTCCGGTGCGGATCGACGCCCTGCCCGACGAACTCCGTGCGGGCTTGCAGAATGAAGTCGCCCTTCATGGTGCGCCATGCAAAGTGCATTTCGTCCCGTTCGAACCAAACGTTGTAGCCCCCCGCCGTCAATCGGTACTCCTGCGTCGCGGCGTTATAGGTCGCGTTCCCCTTGAGCTTGGGCGAGCCGATGTCGGCATGAGCTTCGAATACGCCGAGCGGCCCGCCGTTCGGCGAGGCGTGTGCGATGAGTGTCACGAGCAAAGACCCCGTAGTGATGACGACGAGCTTCCACCTGGCAGCGAGATGATCGATGGGACGCACGCGACCTCCTGTTCGAGTTATAGAGTCAACGGCGGGCGCAGCATAGCGCGAAGGCAACGCGGCGAAACATGGCGGATGTAAAGAATTGGGGAGGCAGTACGATGGGCGATCGGCCCCGGTGGCGCCGCATGGAACGAGCGCCTGGGGTGCCGCGTTCGGGAACCCATGGAACGACAGATCAATCCCAAGAGTCGCTGGCTTCATGGCATGTGTGTGCGTGGCCGATGCGTGCACGCTCAATCGTCGATTACGCACAACGCAAGAAGAATGACGCCGGCCGACCGGGTCGGTATGCGACCCGCTCGAGGGCGCGGGTGTCGGTTGGATCGCCGGCGCGCGAAGCCTGAGTGACGGAGGTGATGGAAGGGACGTAGGTGATGGAAGTGACGTAGATCAGAAGCGGAAGGACGCTCGCCTGCCCGGCTTGACTCTGAGCACGCTCATCACTTACATCACCTTCATCACTTCCATCACTGTGCCATAGCCGTGTCTCGCGTCGTCTACTTCGTCATCCTTTGCGTTCTTACTTGCGGCACCGCTCATGCCGATGATGTCACCGCGCGTGTCCATACGCCCATCGAGCTCTATGGAGAGCTGTTCGAGCGTGTGCAGATGGACCGTGTGTTCGAAGACGGTAAGACCTTCGTCGATACGGTTCCGAGACGAACGCCGGCACAGATTCTCGAGGTCTACACGAGCGAGAAGCGTCGCTCGGATTTCGATCTGCGTGCGTTCGTAGCGGCGCACTTCGAGGTGCCGACGCCTGCAGGTTCCGAGTATCGGACCATTGCAGGACAAGACGTCCGCAAGCATATCGACGCTCTGTGGGACGTCCTCACTCGTGCGCCTGGTGCGCAGCCCATGTACTCCTCGCGTCTGCCCTTACCGCATCGCTACGTCGTGCCGGGCGGCCGCTTCACAGAAATCTACTATTGGGATTCCTATTTCACGATGCTGGGTTTGCAGACGAGCGGGCGGCACGACCTCATCGAAGCGATGATCGACAACTTCTCCTATCTGATCGATGCGTATGGCCACATCCCGAATGGGAATCGCACCTACTACGTGAGCCGCTCGCAACCGCCGTTCTTCGCGGCAATGGTGGAACTGGAAGCCGCAAGCGAAGGCAACAGTGTGTACGCACGTCGGCTGCCACAGCTCCAACGCGAGTACGCCTTCTGGATGAACGGCGAGGAGGGACTCGAGCCAGGCGCAGCGCATCGCCGTGTCGTGCGTCTGTCCGGGGGCGAGGTTCTGAATCGATACTGGGACGATCGCGATCTGCCGCGCGAAGAGTCGTATCGGGAAGACGTGGAAACGGCGCGTGCGTCTGGGCGCCCCGCCTCGGAGGTGTATAGAAACCTTCGAGCCGCGGCGGAGAGCGGCTGGGACTTCAGCTCGAGGTGGTTTGCGGATGGCAAGACGCTCCCGACAATTCGCACGATCGATGTGATACCGACCGACCTGAACAGTTTGCTCTACCAACTCGAGCGCACGATCGCGCGTGCCTGCGAAGTGAAGCAAGAGGCTCAGTGCGTGAGCGAGATGACCGAGCGCGCGGACGCTCGCAAGCGAGCAATCTTGGAGTACTTGTGGGACGAAGACCAACAAGCGTTCACCGACTACGATTGGCGTGAACGCGTCAGTATCGGGCGCGTGAGCGCGGCGACTGTCTACCCGCTGTACTTTCGAGTTGCGGATCAAACCCAGGCGCGCGCTGTTGCGCGAACTGTGCGGGAACGCTTGCTCAAGCCGCATGGCATTGTGGCGACGACTGAAGAAACGGGCCAACAATGGGATGCGCCGAACGGCTGGGCGCCGCTGCAATGGCTTGCGATCGAAGGCTTCCGTCGCTACGGCGAGCGCGCGCTCGCTGCGACGATCGCACAGCGATGGGTGGGCAAGAACCTCGAAGTGTTTCGCGACACGGGCAAGCTCGTCGAGAAGTACAACGTGAGCGCTTCAGGCGGAGGCGGAGGCGGCGAGTATCCGCTGCAAGACGGCTTCGGGTGGACCAACGGCGTACTGCGCAGACTGTTGGCGGATTATCCGAAGCTGGCCGAGAAGTGACGGGCAAGAAGCCGGAAGAAGAACGAGGAAAGCGAGAAGGAAGAAGGAAGAAGGAAGAGGAGGGGAGAGGGAAGAGGGAAGAGGGAAGAGGGAAGAATGTAGGGGGAGCTGCTACGCCGCGAGCCGACCTAGCAGTACGACCGCAAAGAGCGCCATGACGATGCCCGTGGATTCCGCGCCGGTGAGCTTCTCGCCGAACATGAATATGCCCACGCATACGAGGAGCAGGGCGCTCGTCACAGCGTAGAACACGCCGGCGGTCGCAAGCTTCATCGTTTGCATCAGTAGCACCCATACCATCGCGAACGCCCCGGTACAGACGAGTCCGAGCAAGAACCAGCGATTCCAGAACGGTTTCGCTTGCGCGCTCGCCAGCTTCAACAACGTGTCTGCACCGACCCCGAGCAGCGAAAGTGCGACCGCTAGAACCGCGCTTTTCCATCCAAAGCTCATGGCTGCCTCCCGTCCGGCGACGTCGAACCTGTATTGCTCGTATGGACATACAGAACGCGCCCGGGAAATGGCTCACGGGAAATGGGCTGAGAAGGACGAGGAGCGGCGCGACAGATTAGGCGTTGACCGCTTTGCGGGCGCGTTCGATGACGCGGGCATCTCCGAACTTTCCTTCGAAGGCAGCGAAGCTGGCGCGAGGGCCCTGCCAATGCAGCTCGTCGATCTTTGCGAAGAGCTTCGCATCGGTGCGCAATGTCGCGAGCTTCTTGAAGAGCAACGCGAGCTTGCGGTTATCATCGTTCAGGATGGTCGCGGGAAATTCCTCGATGGGTCCGTGTGTGTTCAGCAATCTGGCGGCGCCCGTCTTGCCGATTCCGGCGATACCCGGATAACCGTCAGCAGAATCACCGACGAGTGCGAGAAAGTCGGGGATGAGGTGCGGATCCACACCGAACTTGGCTCGCACGCCTTCAGCATCGCGAATCGTCTTCGCTTTTCGATCGACCTGTACGATGCGATCGCCGCGCACACACTGTGCGAGATCTTTGTCGGGTGTCCAGATGCTGACGTTCTCCACACGCGGATCGAGCGCCGCTAAGTGGGCAGCGGAGGCGAGAGCGTCATCGGCTTCGAGCTCGGTCATCGGCCATACTGCGACGCCCATCGCTGCAAGCGCTTCCTCGAGCGGATGGAACTGCGCGAGCAACACGGGATCGATTCCGGCGCCGGTCTTGTATCCGGGCCACAGCGTGTTACGGAACGACTCGATCACGTGATCGGTGGCCACTCCGACGTGAGTCGCACCGCCCTCGATCATCTCGAGCACACCGTTCAGAACGCCGACGACAGCGCCGAACGGCTTGTCCTTCCCTTTGTTGAACCGTCGCAGCCCGTAGAAGTGTCTGAACAGCTCGTAGGTGCCGTCGATGAGATGGATGAGCATTCTAGAAGGAAGCGGTTAGCGGTTAGCGGATAACGGTTAGCGGATAGCGGATAGCGGATAGTAAGCAAGACGACCCGCCGCGTCATCGACTTGGGAGTCGAGCATCGAGAGCGGAGGGCGCCACTGCGCGATCATCCTCCTTGTTCAATACCTTCCTTCCCCTTCCCAATTCACACCCTGTACCAAAGACCATGTCCTGATCGCACGCTCGATTCCGTATGTCCAGGGGAGCGATACCGCTCATTTGAAACCTGGAGACCGACGATGAACACGATGACGTATTGGCTGAGGTATCGAGCCCACGCAATGAGTGGCAGACGACGTGCGCCTCCTACGCTCTTGGGTGGGCTCGCACTCGCGCTCGCCGCCTCTATCGCCTCGGCTGCACCGCCTAGCTCTGTGATCGGCCCGTGGATGATCCTCGCCGATCAGACCTACACGACACTCGAGATCACCAACCAAGGCGCGGCGGGGAGTCCGGGCGGTTCGGCGTGCCGAGTCGTGCTCGGCAATCTCGGCGTGTCGCCGATCAATGGCTACTACTGTCCGGAAACCGGACGAATCCATTTTCTGCATCGAAATCCTTCGACGAATGTCGTTGTGAGGACCTTCACGGGAAGTGTGAGCGATGCGACTTCCGATGCCCCTGGGCATATCGCAGGCACCATGGATGTGCTGAACATCGGCCTCGGAAAGTTTGGCGAGTATCCATTCTCGGGCAGCAAACTGTGACTCTCGGTTGACCATGGGCCAAGGATGGCCTTGCTGCACGTTCACCAAGAACCCTTCTCCATCCTGTTAATCCTGTTCATCCTGCCACCAGATCTCTTCTGGCTTCGTTTCTGTTTCCCGGAGAAGGCTGGACAGGATCACAGGACTAACAGGATGCGGAGGATGGGAATTCAAAGACACTTTGTTCGATCACGCATCGGTCGCGGAGCCGTCTGAAACGGGGCACGGTGTCCGTACATGTACTGATGCTTCATGCCTGAATGTCTCCGCCGTTACGCTGTCCATACATTCCAGCTCACGAAGAAAAGCTGTTGACACGCCAATAGTGTCGGCCCGGATGAATGCGAGCGGCGGAGGTGGCGCATGCGATTGGTCGCGACGATCGTGCTGTGTGGAGTGTGCGGGTCTGCATCCGCGATCACCTGGACGCCGGCACAAGTGAAGGATCCGATCTCAGGTAAGCGCTGCGAGGTCAGCGAGCCGGCGAGCTACGGCAGCTATATCTATTCCTTCCCTTCGAAGTACGACGGCGTGTACTGGCCGCACACCGACCCGCAATGGATGTGGTTTTGCCCAGAAAGCGGCTACATCTCCTTTGGCGATGACTTCAGCGAGCTCAAGCCAGAGGAGGTCGAACGGGTGCGGACCTATCTCGGCGATCATTGTCGAGGCGGACATGCAGACATGTCGACGCTCGAGAAGCTCGTCATGCTGGAATCCGTGTATCGCCTACGAGACAAGAACGAGTTCTTCTGGGCGTGGTTCAAACGTGTGAAGGCCGTATACTTGGATGAGCTTGCGCGTGCCGAGCGAGAGCAAACGATCCCGATACTCGAAAAAGAGCTCGCGCAGCTCGAGCCGGGGTTCGAGCTGATTCAGAAGATCTACGTCTTGGGCGACTACTACCGGCAGAGCGGCGAGCATGAGCGTGCGCTCGAGCTTTTCGAGAGAGCGAAGACGCTCGAATGGAAAGACGAAGATGGCAAGCAGCAGATCGGCAGCGAGTACATCAACGAGATCATCGACGAGCGCTCGAAGCTGATCTCGCCTTGAGCCCGATCCGCGTGCCGCCGACGGTGCGGCGGCACGCAGGAGCGTTTCGGATCTGAGTTATTCGTGTCCGTGCCCGCCCGAGGTGCTGGTCTCAGCGGTCCCGCTCGTTGCACGCGACTGTTCGCCGATGAGCGGCTCGGCAACGGTGAGGGAACGCAAGTAGCTGACAAGATCGCGCAGCTCCGAGCGAGTGAGAACTTGGCGATAGATATCCGGCATGCTCGAAGGTGCAGTTTGTCGCTCGGCCACTTGCTGCGGATCGAGCTTCGCTTCGGAGCCGTCGGCGCGCTTCAACACGATCTGCTTTGGCGATTCCGACACGAGTGCGCCGCTTTCATACGAGCCGTCTTTCAGCTTGAGCGTGATGAGATCGAATCCCTGTGCGATCTGCGCATTCGGGTGCACGATCGCCTCGAGCAGATACTCGGGTGACTTCTGCGCTCCGATCAGCGTGAGATCGGGCCCCGCTTCACCGCCGTCGCCGTTTACGCGATGGCAACGGATGCAAGGGAGTGCGGGATGCTCCGTGAACACACGCGAGCCGCGCCAGGCATTGCCCGTGCCGAGTGCGCTTCGATACGGTGCGAGCGGGTCGCCGCCCGATTCCCATCTCGCCTTGAGCTGATTCCAGCGCGACTGAAGCTGCGCATCGGTGCTCTTCTCGACGGCATTGAGCAACTCGACTTGCGCGCCCACGTGCACTTTGCCGGCGGCGAGTCGATCGAGCGCCGCTGCAAGCAAGCGCGGCGTTTCCGGTTGATCGAGTTGCTCGAGCGCGGTGAACGCGGCCTTCTGCTCGGCTTCCGTGCCTTCGGTCGCGAGGCGTCGCACGATCGGCAGCGCACGCTCAGGCGACTTACGTGCCACGATCTGCAGTGCCGCCAACCGCAATGCCGGCACAGCGGAGCGCTCGGCCGCTTGAATGCCGGCTTCGACCTCCGGCCCATCGAAGGAATCGAGCACTTCGAGTGCGCGTGCACGAGCTTCGCCAGGCGCCTTTTCGTTTCCGATCACCTTGACCAACAGCGCGGAGGATTTTCGCAGCTCGAGCTCTCCGAGCGCATCGATCGCCGCAAGCTGCACGACTTCAGGGGCTTCCTCCAACAGCTTCGGCGCGACGCTCGCGAGCGCCTCGCTCGCGAGACCCGCATCGCGTGCCGGCAGCGGGCGGTAAATGCCCACCAGGCGATCGCGTTGCGGCACACTGCTCCACAGTCCGAGCTGAGTGAGCGCCTCCGCACGCATCTCGTTCGATGCGTCGCTGCGCGTTGCGTACTCGGCGAGCGCACGAGCATTTGCCGCTTGCGCCAAGCGGAAGTTCGCGTTGATCGCTCGCAGCACGAACGGCTCATCATCCTGCGCGACACCCTGCAGCTTGGCAGCTAACGCGGAGTAGGCGCCTTCAACCGGCGCATCGTTTATTGCAATGGCCGCTTCGCGTGCGATGTACGCGTCCGCATCGTTCAAGAATTGCGCGATTGCCGAATCCTGCAAAGCGCGATACGTGAGGAGCACGCCCAGGCGGACCGCGGGAGAGGCGTCCTTCGCAGCGGCATCGAGCGCCGGGTTCTTGCCGATCCTTCTCAACGCATGCACGGCAGCGTGTCGCAGGTAAACATCGCGATCGGCGTTCTTGCGCAACAGCTCGATGAGCGCCGGTGCCGCCTCAGCGCGTCCCAGCTTGCCTAGGCTCTGAGCCGCAAAGAATTGCACGCGGGGCGCCTGATCCTCGAGCTTGCGTACGAGAGCGGCATACCCGCTTGCGTGCTCCAGATCGCCTAGACCCTTCGCAGCTTGCGCGCGCACTTCAGCATCGAGGTCATCGAGCAGTTTCAGCAAAGTGGCCGCAGCTTGTTTATGCTCGCGGCCGAGCTGAGTCAGTCCCCACACCGCGTGCAAGCGCGCGAGTGGAGCGGACACGACGTTCGTGGCGACTTCGTTGAGCACTGCGATGCTGCTGCGTCCGCGGCTCACGAGTGCGAGCTGCGCTTCCAGACGTGCGCGCCGGTCAGGATGCGCGAGCAGGCGGCGCAGCGTGCTGATCTCGGCGTTCTCGAGACCAGTCGCGAGGATCTGAGCGAGCTCGGCGCTGAGCGCAACCTGCGCCGGATCGGGATTCGCAGCCGTGACGCTATAGATGCGACCGCGCCGCGATTTGGGCCAGCCTTCCACCCAGTCGGAGAGGTACATCGCACCGTCAGGTCCGAACGTCACGTCTGTCGCGAGCAACCCTCCCATGAAGAGCTGACTGCTCGTGACTGCGAAGCCCGCGCCCTGAGGTTTGACCGTGTAGCTCTGAATCCCGCTGCGTGCGATCGAACCCTTGAAATGCGTGATGAAGAAGTGGCCTTTGAACTCAGGCGATAAGCCAGAGCCCGGGTAGTAGGTCAAACCTGACGGGCCGTCTTCGATGTTCGCAATTGGGGGCAGGAGATACGCGGGTTGGCCGGGGAATCGCGGTTTCCAAAGATTATCCCGCATCCAGGGACCGCCTTTGCCGAGTGGCGCGTGTTGATAGCCGACGCGCCATCCGCTGTCGCCGCCTTCGACAAGATACACAAGCCGCTCGAGATCGCCGGCATCGCTGTCGTTATCGCCAGTGAACAGATTGCCGTGCTCGTCGAACACGAGCTCCTGAGGATTGCGCAACCCGCGTGCGACCAGCTCGAGCTCGGTGCCATCGAGGTTCGAGCGGAAGACCGCTCCTTCATCCGGAACATCGACGATCTGACCTTCTTTGCCGCGCACGTGTGCGCCGCGATCGCCGATCGAGAAGTACAACTTACCGTCGTGTCCAAGCGCGAGACCGTGAAGATCGTGGCCCGTGAAATTGAACCGCACGCCGAAGCCACGCAACAACTCGGTGCGTTTAGCCTGACCTTGCTCGCCAGCCGATTCTTCTAGCAGCCACAGGCTCGGAATGTTCGTGAACCAGACTTTGCCATTGCGCGCGAGCACACCGGAGGCGATGCCATCGAGCTCGGTATTGAATCCGTCCGCGAATACAGATGACGTGTCCGCGACGCCGTCTCCATCGCGATCTTCGACCAGGCGCACGATCTCGCTCTCGACTGCAAGTTGTTTGGCTTGGGTCTCGCCGAACACCTTGCGGATCATCTCGGAGCGTTCTTCGATCGTGCGCAATGCCATATCGAGCTCGAGCATTCCCATGTACCCGCGAATGTCGAGCACGCTCGATCCATAACGGTGCGTTTCCGATACGAACAGTCGTCCTTTCTCGTCGAAGTCGATCGCGACTGGGTTCGCGAGCATCGGCTCGGCGGCCCACAGCTTCACCTGCAATCCGGGCGGCAGGGTGAAGCGCTGAATCGCAAGTTGCCCTTCATCTGAGGCGGAGTCGACGAGCGGCTGTGGAGCCCGCTCCTCCGGCGCCAGCTGCAGCGATTGGGCGTGTACGGCGGCGGTCCCAGCGGCGCAGAGCGCGGCCAGGCAGACGAAGAGAAATTTCATGAGTGATTCGCGTGATTTACACAAGTTGACAAATCGCGGCCCTGCCCGCGACGCAGCGCGCAAATTTACCACGGCCTCGAACGGCGAGGTCGCTCTACGGCGAGACTCGCAATCTCTGCCAGACTCGACGCGGCGAGCTGACGTAGCAGCGCCCGCCGATCGGCTGCAACAATGAAAGTTCCCCGAGCAACGCCTCGAAGCGCTCGCGAGCGCGGAATTCTGTGACCTGGTGCACAGAGTGACTGAGGGTGAATGAGCACCTCCTCGCAGTCGAATGTCGCAGGTTTGAGCACTCTGACTGCCTCAATGCGCTTCCTGGCCGCGATGACTGATCAACTCACCCGCGCCTCGTCGGGAAGCCGTACATGGCTCGAGGGGGAATCATGAAAACGCACTGGTCCATTGGCACGATCGCCATCGCTCTGCTCGCGCTGTCGAGCACTGCGTTCGCGTCCGGCGCCGTGACGGATCCGATCACTCAGTTCTATGCGAAGCGCAGCGGGGTGTCCTTACGAGCGGTCGTCTATCGCCCCGAAGGTTGGAAACCTCGCGAGCAGCGTCCGGCCGTCGTCATCTTCCACGGGCTCGGCTGGACGAAGGGGCAACCCGAATGGGGCGAGAAGTACGCCAGGCACTATCAATCGAAAGGCCTCGTGAGTATCTCCGCTCAGTATCGCGTAGCCGAAGGGCCGACGATCACGCCAGTGCACTCGATCGACGATGCGCGTGATGCGATTCGTTGGGTGCGCGCGAACTCGGTTGCGCTTGGCATAGACCCGCAGAAAGTCGCGGTGCACGGACTGTCCACCGGCGGCCACCTGGCATTGGCAGCGGCGATGTTCCAAGGCAACTCGTCCGTCAGCCCGATTCCGAATGCGCTCATTCTGTATTCGCCCGCTGTGGACATCGGAACGAATCCGACATTCCAGCAGCTCCTCGGCGAGAAGACGCCAGCGACGAGCGTTTCGCCGATGGCGAACGTGCGCGGCGGTCTGCCGCCCACGATCATCCTGCAAGGCGACAGCGACACGGTGACGCCGTTCGCTGCTGCGAAGACATTCTGCGATAAGATGACTGCGGCGGGGAATCGTTGCGAGCTCAATCGCTACATGTACGTCGGACACCTCTTCACGCCGAAAGGTACGCCTGACGATCAAACGCCGAAGCCCGACGCACGAGTCGAAGCCGCCGCGCTCGTCAAGGCGGATGGATTCTTGGCGTCGCTCGGCTACATCAAGTAGGCAAATCGCGAGGCACGCGCCTGCGTGCCTCACTTCCTCTTGCGTGTGTTTCGCGCGCGGCGAGGGTGCGTCTAGGCATCTATTGCGCGCGTTTTGTCCAGTGGTAGTCTCGTACCGAAAAGTCGGTACACCACGACCGACACGCGAGAGGCTGCCCGATGCGAGGAACGCCGATGCTTTCGCGCCGATGGGTGCTCATCGCGTTGCTTTTGTGCGTATCCGCTCTGCGTGCGGAATCGGCAATGGATGGCGTGCGCATCTACGATGACGATCCGCAACACCTCTGGAACCGGATGCACGAGACGCTCTTCGTCCGGCTTGGGCCTGACGGTGTTCGCTACGGCGAAGATCGAGTCGATCCATTGGTGTGGCCACGGACCACACATCTCCTCGAGTCGACCTCGCATGCGCGCGCGCTAAGCATTCTCGATGAGTTTCTGCGCAAGCGCGGCGATCGACTCGTGCGCGATCCGCTGAAGCGCGCGTTCTTGCAGCACGATTTGTGGAACCTATTCGACTGGGCCGCTCGAGCGCCGATGGGGCCCGACGCTGCGTTCGAGACCCAGCGGAGCGCGCTTCGAGCGCGCCTCGTGCCGATCATTCGCGCGCTTGCACTGTCGCCGCACGAGATCGCGTCGCTGCCCGATAATTATTCGCGAGCGATACGACGCGGCCTGCCGGAAGCGCCACCCGCGAGATTGTTCGATGAGAACAGCGAGTGGATCCGCATCGGATCGCGCGACGGAACCGCTCCCATGCACGCGCAGCACTTCGGGGGTCGTTCGATGTTTCACGTTCTGATGCGTGTGCCGGGCGGTCGCAAGGAAGGATTGAACTACTTGGATCGGCTCGCTCGATTCGAGCATCCCTGGCAGCTCGAGGACCCGCCCGCCGCACCAGGTTACTTTCGGAGTCGACCGAGCCGCGCGCTCCCGCAATTTCCGCCGCAAACGGAATGGGTCTTGGTCCGACGCATGCGCGTGCTCGACCAAGAGGGTGCGATCCGACTCACGCCGATCGTTCAGAGCATTCAGCTACGCCGTTATCTCATCGTACCGGAGAGCGATGCCGTTCCACTCGACTACGAAAATGCGCAGACCATGCGGGTCTTCGAGATGAGTCGCGCGCGTGCTGGCGAGTTGATCGAAGTACAGAAGGGCGCGCGAGACTTCATCCAATTTCAGGCGCACGACACAGATCCGTTCGAGATCCCGAGCGAACAGGTCGCGAAATGGTATCGCGATCCCGAGCCGTTTCGAAACCGGCTGCAACACGATGTCCTACGGCATTGCCAGGCATGTCACGCCGATCGCGGGATTCTGTCGGTCAACAGCTTGGCATGGAGCAGTGGTGATCGCTCCTGGCCGGTGCTTCACCCATTAGGAAACGACGCCACGATCGGCTCGCCGACGCAAGACGCAACGATCGGCTCGCCAGCGTATTCATCGACGCACGAGTACGGTGTGCTTCGAGGCATGTGGGAACGTTGAGATCCTCTGGACGATTGCTCTCTACGTCCACTATTCGGGAGCATCGATGAGCATGACCAGCGAGGTGCGAGACAACGAAGCGCTGCGACGTTTCGAGTTGGAGACCGATGCGGGCACCGCCTACATTACCTACAGCAAGGCAGGTAGTGCGCTGAGCTTGAACCATACAGACGTGCCCGACGCGTTGTCAGGCCGTGGGATCGGATCGGCGCTCGTGAAGGGTACGCTCGAATTGATCGGTGCTCGCAAGCAAAAGGTCCTGCCGCAATGCTCATTCGTCGCGGCATACCTCGAAAGGCACCCGGAGTATCAGGCCTTAGTGAAACGCTAAACGTTCAGCGCCGCCCGTCTTGAGCTCCCCACATCGAGCACGTTCGATATTGCGCCGACGCGTGCTTCGCCTTCGGAGGTGCGCGCGACATACGTCGAATCCGACATGCGCAAGAGGCGCGGGAAGTGTACACGTGGGAGATGCTCGAGCCCCTCGACCATGCGTCCGGCGCCGGTGGGGCGAGCCATCAACCATTCTGTGGAGGGAACGCCAATGAAGCCCTTACTGCACACGATCATCGTCAGCACGCGGCCCGGTCGCATCGGTCCGCCGATCGCTGTCTGGTTTCATGACTTCGCAACGCAACACGGAAAATTCCAAACCAAGCTCATCGATCTTGCCGACTTCAACCTGCCTATCTACGACGAACCGAGTCATCCCAAGCTGCACAAGTACGAGCACGAGCACACGATTCGCTGGGCGCAGAGCGTGTCGGAAGCGGATGCCTACGTCTTCGTGACGCCGGAGTTCAATTTCTGTCCACCGCCGTCGTTCGTGAATGCACTCAACTATCTCTACCGCGAATGGAACTACAAACCGTGCGGCTTTGTGAGCTATGGTGGGGTCTCAGGCGGGATGCGTGCCGTGCAGATGGAAAAGCAGCTCGTGACGACGCTCAAGATGATGCCGATGGTCGAGGGCGTGGCCGTGCCGATGGTCACGAAGCAGTTCGATGCGGAAAAGCATTTTCACGCGAACGAGCTGATCAATAGCTCTGCAGTCGCAATGCTGGATGAGCTGTGCAAGTGGGCCCAAGCACTGAAGCCCATGCGCGCAAACATCATGTAAGAAGTGCCGATCGGCGCCTAGGCTGAGGTGGACGCGTCGCAGCGCCAATGTTGCCGTGACGCGAAACATAAGAATTGAGACCGTGTTGTTACCGTTGCTCGACTGAAAAGCGCTTCGCGATCTCGCATTCTGCCTGCATTCGATTTCACGAGTGGAGGCCCTCATGCTGGTTGCGCGGCGATTTCCTGAAACTCCAGTCCATGAGCAGCTCACGGTCGCGACATTGCGTGACTGGCTACAGGGCAGGTGGGCGCTACTGTTTTCTCATCCGCACGATTTCGCGAGCTACGGATTCGAGATGGATCGATGGATCGTTCACGTGCAAGAGACATTCGCGGCTGCGCGGGTTTCGGCTTTGGCACTCGCCAAGGGCGATGACCTCGAAGGCACATGGGTCGAGGTGATCGGCGGCGCGCAGCTCGCGATTCGCTGGAGCGATGCGCACCGAATCGGCGGTGTGATGCAAGCGCGCGAACGAACGCTCGTGTCGACGGTCATCAATCAGCAATCGCGCTTCGTGCTGATCGCCGATGAGTCGCTCAGACCGCGGCGTACGTATGCCTACTCGGCATGCGACCGTCTTGCTTCTCCGATCGAGCTTGCATGGATGGCGCAGCGGCTGAGAGAGCGCAGCGTGACGTGATCTGACCGTACACGGGCGCAGAGCGGCAGGGTGCGCACAGCGGCACCACGCCCGCTGCCTCAAGATGTGCTGCTACAGTACGCGCATGTTTCGAGTCCTCCTGAACTTCAGCGCGCTACTCTTGGTCGCATCATCCGTCGCTGCTGAAGAGCGCACGCTCTGTGTAGTTGCGACCGCCTACAACTCTACGAAAGCGCAAACCGACGCGCGCCCGAACCGCGGCGCCTGGGGCGATCGCATCGAGCCAGGGATGAAGGTCATCGCCGTCTCGCCTGACTTGGTCAAGAAGGGCTTGCGCCGCGGTACCAAGGTTCGGATCGATGGTGTGGAGGGCGAATGGGAAGTCCTCGATCGGACGCCTTCGAGGCTGCGCAACCACATCGATCTGTATATGGGGATCGATGTGAAGGCAGCCCGCGAATGGGGGCGCAAAAAGGTGGTGATTCGATGGATGGCGCCTTAGCCGCGCAGCGCACGTGCGTCGTGATGTGGCAGCTCCGCGCCACGCGCGGGTGCAATCGCACCTCCGATCAGCGCGCCGATCAGCAGGCCGATACTCGAAATGAGCGCCCAGATCCCGACAGCAAGCCCGCCGATGAAGCCGATCACGGGAGCATCGAACAACGCGATGAGGCCCCACATCAACACGCCGACTACGATCGACGGGAGCACGGCGGCAGTGATGCCTCGTCCGGCTGAACCCGCCTTATAGCCTCCGACTGCGCCGCCGATGAGACCGTTGATCGCCGGCAAGAAGAACAACACCATCGAGATCACGATCATCCACAACGAGCTCGCGATGATCGAACTGTCTTTGACTTGAGCCATGAGAGCTCCCGATTACCTCCGGATGCCTCCTTGAACTGACGTCGAGGGGTCGATGTTCCGTGCAGGCGTTGCGGCGTGAACCTTCGGTATGGCGTGCGAGTTTCACGCTGGACCGTGCTAGATAGGAGTCGCTCTCTTGCCCCGACCAAGATTCGCTGCCGCCCTGGGTTTCGTGGGATGGCAGGTCCTCGCATTCACAGCCGCGGGACTCGGCGCCATCGCGTCGGCGAACGCGCAGACCTTCTATCGTGAGCTCGATCGTCCTTCGTGGGCACCGCCCGCCGAAGCCTTCGGTCCGGTCTGGAGCATTCTCTACCTGCTCATGGGTATCGCCGCATGGCTCGTGTGGCTGCGGGGCACGTTCGCTTCGACGCGCGTCCCGCTGAGCCTCTTTGTCGTGCAACTGGTGTTCAACGCGCTGTGGAGCTGGATCTTCTTCGAGTGGCGCAGCGGCGCCTGGGCGTTCGCCGATGCGCTCGTGCTGTGGGCGTTGGTTGCTGCGACCCTGTTCGCGTTCTGGCGCGTGCACAAGGTAGCCGCGCTATTGCTGGCGCCTTACCTACTGTGGGTTTCGTACGCAGTATGCCTGACGTATTCCGTCTGGCAGCGCAATCCGCAGCTCCTATAGAAAGTGACGTTCGTGCGATCAGTCCGTCATGATCTCATCGAGTTGCTGTGCGAGCGGGATCTGATATAGCGGGCGCGCCTTCGCGTAGATCTGCCTGGCGCGTTGCGTGCCCTCGGGGGTTTTCAAGAGCTCATCATACAAAGGCTTCACGAGCTTACGTCTGCCGATCGAGGTCAAGTACTGCTCGAGACGGGCCCATGCCGGCGAGTAGCTCGCACGAATCGCGTTCTTCAACCAGCTATGTGCGACTTCGTTGTTCTTAGCCGCGGTGAGATTGAACGCGGCATCGAGCTCGCGCAGCCTCTCGGCGCCGATGTCGGCGGGCAGATTGTCCAGGAAGTGCAGCCATTCGTGCGTGGTCCAGTTCTTCGTGTCGAGCTGCTGCGCACTGATGGAGCCCTTCAGCCACGATTGGGTCTGGGCATCGACGCGTTTGAATGCATCCGAACGCGGCAGCACTGCCGATGAAGGGATACCCGGCTCGTGAATCCATTCACGCAGCTCTGCCTTCGTGAGCGTCAGGTTCTCTGCGCCTGAGATGTGCTCCCAGAAGTACTCGAGGAATGCATCGGTGGTCACACTCTGGAACGAAAATTTCGCGAAGTAGTCCTTGAGGAACGCATCCAAACGCGCGCGCCCGAGTCGTGACTCCAAGAAGCCAAGAAACAAACGTCCCTTTTCGTAGGGCACGTCGGTAAAGCCATCGTCCGGATCCTCGCCCTTGAGATCCACAGCCAGCTTCGTCAGGTGACGCTTCCCCTCCGCTTCCAACGCCGCGATATCGCGACGAAGCGACTGAACGCCGAGCGTATCTTCCATCGCGCGTCGCTCCGTGCCGTACAAGGCCTCGATGATTCGCCGCTCGAGATAGACCGTGAATCCCTCGTTCAACCATACGCTGTTCCAGTTTGCATTCGTCACGAGATTGCCTGACCACGAGTGCGCCAGCTCGTGCGCAATGAGCGAAACGAGGCTGCGATCTCCTGCGATCACTGTTGGCGTCAAGAAGGTGAGGCGAGGATTCTCCATGCCGCCCCACATGAAGCTTGGGGGCAGGATCAGAAGGTCGTAACGCTCCCATCGATAAGGCCCAAAGAGCTTCTCGCACGCGATGAGCATGGCTTCCGTGTCTGCAAACTCATGCGCGGCCGAATCGAGCACGCTTGGTTCTGCATAGACACCTGTGCGAGCGCCGATCGCTTTGAACTCGAGATCACCGACTCCGAGGGCGATTAGATACGACGGAATCGGCTGCGGCATTCGAAAAGCATAGTCGCCGTCGCGCGCGGCCTTCACATCGTTCTGAGCGCTCATGACGGCGAGCAACTCGCTCGGCGTGCGGATGCGTGCTTCATACGTCACACGCACTGCCGGCGTATCCTGAAGCGGAATCCAGCTCCGTGCATGAACCGCCTGCGATTGCGAATACAGGTATGGGTGCTTGCGACCTGCGGTTTGCGACGGCTCGAGCCATTGCAGTCCGCTTGCGTTCGGGGACGTTTCGTACTTCACGCGAACGATGAGCTTCTCGCCTGTGCGTGGAATCGCGATCCGCAGCGCTGCGCCGAGAATCGGATCGGGCTTGTCGAGGCGGAACTCGAGCGACGTTGGCTGATCGCCGCGCAGCTCCACTCCTTGAATGGCGAGATCGCGAGTATCCAGCACGAGCTCATGTGCATCTGAGCGCGCGCGCTCGAGACCCAAGTCGACATGACCGCGTAAGCGCTTCTGGTCGAAGTCTGCTGTCAGATCCAACGCGACGTGCGTGGTCCGAAACGCGCGAGGGTCGGAGTACGAATGAGGGTCCGTCTCGAGAAGTGCTTGGGCAGACAGAGCAGGGGAGGCGAAGAGCATGACAGGAAGGGCGGCGCGCACGAGCTTGTCGAAATACATCGGACGATCTCTAGCATGGGATCCCGCCAGTGTACGGTGAGGCGCGGACGTAACGCCAACGCCGGGGGTGGGCCGCGCGTCCTGTATACGATCGTGGAGCCTCGCCTTCATTTTTAAGTCGTCACCCTCGCGGAGGCGAGCGCCCATCAGAGAACGTGCTCCTTCAGCCTTAAGGATGAATCCTCGCCTCCGCGAGGACGACGATATTGAGATCGTCAGTTCGCCGTGTCGTCGCTCGACGCCTCCCGCTCTGACGTTTCGTCGCGTTCTCGTTCTCTGTCTTCGTCTCTGGATTCGCCGCTCGCCAATTGAACGTCCGATTGGTGAACGTCCGATTGGTGAACGTCCGATTCGCGCAGCACGCTATCTGCGGTGGGTAGCTGACCGGTGGCGTACTGCGCACCGTCTCTAGGGGGAGCGTCGGAGCCGCACGCACCAAGTGTGAGCACCGCGACGCCCGCGCACAGGGGGAGTCTCATCCATCCTTCTCCTTATTGAGTATCGACCTGGACTGGAACGTCTGCATCGTGCAACCGTTCCCGAACACGGTATTCAACAAGCATTCAGGCGCTCGCGGAACCTGTCTGGCACGCGCGACGCTGATTCATCCGACGCGGGGTCGCAAGAAGACCGGGTTCAGCGTTTGGATAGGGTTCCCCAAGAAGCGCCCCGCCGCATGCTTTGGCGATCGCTGCATGACGCGTGCTCGAGTTCGCGGTTTGATCGACCACACGGGGCGTGCGTGCCTGTCTTCGGTCATAATCGCGCTCGCTGGAGGTCCACCCGCCGGTGTGAGACTCAGAAACAAGAACTCATTCAAAGGATCATTCCCGTGAAGATCAAATCCATTCTGTCGGCGAGCGTTGCGTTGACTATCATGCTGGGAGCGCAGCTGGCATTGGCGGACGCTGATACGGTATTCGTGGCCAAGAGCGCGCCGTTCACGGATTCCACGACGGTCGCGAAGAACATCCTCGATGAGTGCAAGCTGCCTGAATCGCAAATGCAGTACCTGCACGAGTTCGCAAAAGAGTTCGACGTGACGCTCGTGGAAGACGAGGCTGCCGTTGCGGAGAACAAAGGCCGCGTGCTCGTCGTGGAGACCTTCAATGCGATCTCCGGCGGTAATGCCTTCACCGGCCACAAGAAGCAGATCATCGTCAAAGGCCGCTTGCTGGAGAACGGTGAAGAGTTGGGCAACTTCACCGGGATTCGCGGATCGATGGGCGGTATGTGGGGCGGCTACAAGTCGTCCTGCGCGGTTCTGCATCGCTGCCAAGCCACGCTGGCCAAAGACATCCTGCAGTGGATGAAGCAGCCGGCGAAGGACTCGCGCATCGGCGAGTAGCTCTATGCCGGCACGCGGACGCGCAGCTCGCGTCCGCGCGTTCGAATCTCGCTGTCGTTCTCGTCAGTGAGGCGGCTTGTCCGGCCGCACGTTCCTTCATGTGTCGTCACCCCCGCGAAGGCGGGGGCCCATCGGAACAACCAGCATTCGAGTGCATCGTCGCGTAGCGCGGCGATGCTCGGCGGATAACGGCGCTATGCTTCCATGCCCTATAACCTTCTGTAACGAGCTTCAGTGCAGGGCTCAGGCAACGGGACAGCCGCTCGGGACTTGTTTCGGGACCGGCCGTAAATACTTCCATGTAGGCCTGCAACGAAAACATCCGTGTTCTCGATGCTCCCGAAACAAATACCGAGCGGCTGTCCCTCGGTGCCGCTGCAATCTCCGGGTTGGAAGACGAAAAAGCAAACCGCGGACAGCAGGATAGTCACGGCTGCGAACGATCCTTCGAGCAGTGATGCCTACCTGCGTGAGGGCATCAAGATCCGCAGCAAGATGATACCGCCGACGATCAAGCACACGTACGCGAGGAAGTAGAAGGCCGTCGAGAAATCTCCAACATCGGGCTCGATGAGTGAGTACGAAAATACCGCGAAGGTGTTATTCGCCGCATGCAGCAGGATGCATGGCCATAGCGAGCGCGTGCGCTCGTAGAGCCAGCCCAAGATGAGTCCAGCGATCAGCGCGGTGACGAACTGATACAGATTGAGATGGGCGATCCCGAAGAGCACCGACGATCCGATGATCGCGGCCGTACGGGAGTATTGCAGCAAGAAGCTGCGCAAGATCACACCTCGGAAGAGCATCTCTTCGAGAAGCGGCGCGATCACGCACGTAAACATCAATGCGATGGGCGCTTCGGATCCCATGGCGTCGAAAAGCGCCACTTGCTCCGCACTCATCGGGAATGCCTCGACCACGATCGAGTTGATCGTGCTCGTGACGAGTACGAGGCCTGGTACGAGCAGCATGACCGGTAGCGCGAGCACACCGAGCGTGGAAGCGACGGAGTGCCGGGCCGAATGGAATAGCTCGCGATGGCTCATCTTCTTGTATGCGAGCAACGCCGAGAACAGCACGCCGTTACCGGCGACGGTGATCAACGCCCACAGGTCCATCGGGTTCACGTTGGCGAATGAATCGAAGCTCAACAGGACCTCTGCGACGCCGATCTCGAGCAGGAAAAGCACGACAATGAGGAGCGCGGCCTCTACGCCATTCGGAAAGGTCTGGTGTTGTTCGCTCATTAGCTATCGTTCTTATCGAGCGCCACGCAACATATTCTGGTTGTTATCACTGCGCCCACGGCGGTCACTCGATTCTAATCTCGCCGGGGCCTATCGAAAACTGCGCCACCGAGTACACTCGAAGCATGAAGTCGCGCTATGCGATTCTCGCGTCTTACTCCCTCTGCCTGGCCGTGGGGGCAGGGGCATGGCTTGTATGGGGCTTGCAGGGCGGCGCGCAGTTTCCTCCCGCATGGGTCGTCGCCCTGGTCATTCTCGGGGCGCTCTTCGTGTGGCAGTTCGGTGTGCAAGCGCCGCGAGTGGGATTGATCTCGATGGAGCGGGTCCCTCAGATCGGCATGCTCCTCGTCTTCTCCGCTCCGGTGGCCGCGGCCATCTGTGCGGTCGCCTCTTTCCTCTGGCCGATCGTCAGTCGCCGCTATAGTCACGGATCGTATGCATTCGGCCTGTTACGCGGCGTTCACAATGCGGCCATGACGGCATTGATGCTGCTGTGCGCCGGCGCAGCGTATTCAGCCCTGGGCGGAGCGCTTCCGCTCACGAGTCTGTCGTGGCCTACTGTGCTCGCGCTCCTGGCGATGGCGCTCGTTGCGCAAGCGGTGAACATTGCCGCCATGGCGTTGTTCTTCTACTTCGATGGTAGAGACGTGCGCCGTATCATTTCGCCTGCCTATGCTCTATCTGATCTGATTTTCGTTCCGGCAGGCGTGCTCGCCGCGCTGCTATTCAACTCGGGGGCGCATCCGGCGCTGGTGCTCTTTCTGGGCCTGATGGTGGTGTTCGTGCTCAGCTTCAATAGTATCGGACATTCACTGAGCGATGCGGATGCGCAGCGAGGTCCGATCGCGAAGCTGTTCAACGTGGGTCGTGTGCTACATGGCGCGCGCACGATCGACGAGTTGGGTGAGCGCATCATCTCCGAAACACGAAGCCTCTTCGGGTTCGATGAGTTCTATTTCGTGCTCGTCGACCGAGATCAGCGATGCCTCGAGGTCCGAGTTCATGAGCGCAAAGGTGAGCGACTGACGGGCCGCACGAAACCGCTCAGCCTTGGTATTTTCGGTTGGGTCGTCGATACCGCACAGCCGGTACTGGTCGAAGAATGGGCATCAGCCGATGAGGCATTGCGAGCACGTGTCGAACAGACCGAAAAGCAAACAGGCTCGTTCATCGTCGTGCCGCTCATCGAGCACGGGCAGGTGATCGGGTTGCTCAGCGTTCAGCACACGGAGCCTCGCGTCTATTCGCCAGCCGACCTGCATCTGATGCAGAAACTCGCCGAGCAAGTCGCGCCTGCAGTCGCCGA
The DNA here is from genome assembly GCA_023417315.1 of Pseudomonadota bacterium. Classification (GTDB taxonomy): domain Bacteria; phylum Pseudomonadota; class Gammaproteobacteria; order Steroidobacterales; family Steroidobacteraceae; genus Steroidobacter. The sequence goes on along the minus strand of JAEZFW010000087.1, from coordinate 76,404 downwards.
CGCGCTCGCGTTCGAAGACCTGGAGGATTATCGACAACGTTTGGAAGAGCGCGTCGCAGAGCGCACTCGAGATTTGGAGAAAGCAAACATCGAGAAGGAGCGTCTCATTGCAGCATTGCGCGAGCGCAGCTTGGCCTTGGAGCGCGAGTCGCAGGAGGACGCATTGACCGGCGTTGCGAATCGGCGTTACTTCGGCAAGCGGCTCGCGGCGGAGATCAAGGTCGCGCAAGCGGTGAATCATCCGCTCACGGTCGCGATTGCCGATCTCGATTGCTTCAAGCTCGTCAACGACAAGCTCGGCCATCCGGTCGGCGATGAAGCGCTGCGTCGGAGTGCGGGGCTCATGCGCACGCTGTGTCGAGAAACCGATCTTATCGCGCGGATCGGCGGCGATGAGTTTGCCTTACTGATGCCCGGCACGCCTCTTCAAGCTGCGGCAGCCCTGTGTGAACAGTTGCGCAGCGCGGTGGATGCGCATGATTGGCGGCAAGTGCATCCAGAGTTGCGCGTGAGCGTGAGCATCGGCATCACGCAGTGGGATGGTGCCTCGCAAGTCGACGACTTGCTCGAAGCGGCAGATGCGCAGCTCTATGTCGCGAAGCTTTCCGGGCGCAATCGAGTCGCGTAGCCGCCGCACCTACGGCAGCTTGAACTGCGCTACCGCCTGCGCCAGCCGTTCAGCCTGTGCATGCAGACTTTCGGCGGCGGCTGCGGCTTCTTCCACGAGAGCCGCGTTGCGCTGAGTCATCTCATCCATGCGCGACACGGCGATGTTCACCTGCTCGATGCCGGTTGCCTGCTGTCGGCTCGCATCTGAGATCTCGCTCATGATATCGGTCACGCGTTTGACGGAGCTCACGATATCCGACATCGTGCGACCCGCTTGAGTGGCGAGCGCGTTGCCGTTATCGACCTGCAAGACCGACTCGCTGATCAGCGCCTTGATCTCCTTGGCCGCGGTGCCTGAACGCTGCGCCAGATTGCGGACATCGGCGGCCACCACGGTGAAGCTTTTGCCGTGCTCGCCGGCACGCGCAGCTTCGACGGCGGCATTGAGCGCGAGAATGTTCGTCTGGAAAGCGATGTCTTCGATCTCGCCGACAATGCGCGCGACTTGATCCGAGCTCGTCTTCACCGACGTCATGCCGGCTACGAGCTGGTCCACCACTCCCCGACCCTGTAGAGCGATCGAAGACGCTGCGAGCGCTAATTGGTTTGCTTGCGAGGCGTTCTCGGCATTGTGACGAACCGTCGTCGTGAGCTGCGTCATCGACGCGGCGGTCTCTTCGAGTGAGGCCGCTTGCTCGGACGTTCGCGCGGACAGATCGGTGTTCCCCGCGGAGATCTCTCTGGCGGCGGTCGTGATCGCATCCGTGCTTTCGCGTACGTTCCCCACGATCTCAGTGAGCCCTTGGCTGATGCCGTTGATTGCTTGCATCAGCTGACCGATCTCGTCGTTGCGATCCACGTCGATCAACGATGTCAGATCGCCGGCGGACAACCGTTGCGCGACGGTGCGTGCTTCCGTGAGCGGCTTCGTCAACGTCGAGCGTAGGACTTGTACGATGATCAGCGCGAGCGCTCCCGCGGCGAGCACCCCAAGCACGAGATGAAGATCGCGAATGCCATCGAGCTGCGCCCCCGTGGCCTCCTCAGCGCTGCCCGCGAAGTGCGAGATCAGCGCGATCAACACGATCGCCGCTAGGACGAACGAGGTCCACGCGAGCTGCGCACCGAGCCCGACGCGTTTCTCCTTGCTGACGTCGATGCCGACATAGATTGCGCCAATCACCTGGTCGCGCGGATCGCGCAATGCGTCGTACTGAGTGAGGTACTGCGTACCGAATAAAGTGGCATATCCGACGTAAGGTTCACCGGCGAGCAGGTGCGAGTAGGCAGGATGGGCGTGGCTCAGGGTCGTACCGATGGCGCGCTCGCCATTCTGCTTTTTCACGGACGTAGATACGCGGACGAAGTCGGCCTCGTTCTTCACGAAGATCGTAGCGGTCACGCCGGTCCGCGCAGTAAAGCGATCCGGGATGCTGCAGTCGAGATTGAGGACGGTCTCGCTGTTGTACAGAGCCGGCGTCGACCGACCGGCGATCTCGATACGGCGCGAGGGATCGACGCGAACGTCCGGCAGCTCCGCTTTGAGCGTGGCGGCATAGCGGCCGATCCGGTTCTTCTTCGCTTTGAATAGGTGCATGTAGCGCCTCCTTAGGGCGCGACGACGTGGCTGGGATCGGCGTGTTCGAGTCGTTGCGACCGCTCCGTTCGCTAGCCTAGCGAACGGCGCCTGCCGATCGTGACCGGGAAACTACCCACGGATGGAACATTTTGCCCGGCATGTCGATATGACATTGCTGTATCGACAATGATGACGAAATGGGAGGAATGACTGATGCCGAAGCTCGCGTCTCGAACCGGTGGGCTGCGACGCATCGCAATTCTTACCGGCTGCTGCGTCCTGCTGACCTCGGTCGGGTGCTCGAACGGACGGGGATCGGTGGGGTCCGATGACCAGGGTGCGCAGCCTCCACCCACTCAGCCGGCGAATCCGCCGAGTACCTACACGGTGAATGGCTCGATCAGCGGCTTGGCTGGTTCGGGCCTCGTCTTGCAGCTGAACGGCGCGGGCGACACGCGCATCACACGCGATGGCGCCTTCGCGTTTCCGACCGCGCTGACCAGCGGCACGACGTATGCCGTGACCGTCGCAACTCAACCCAGCAATCCGGCTCAGGTGTGCACGGTGTCGAATGGCACGGGCTCGATCAGCACCCAGAACGTCACCAACGTGACGGTGGTGTGCAGCACTCAATCCTTCAACGTCGGGGGCAGCGTCAGTGGCTTGCAAGGACGCGGTCTGGTGCTCCGCCTGAACGGTTCGACCGATTTGCCCGTCGCCTCGAACGGTGCGTTTACGTTTCCTGACGCGCTGGCCAGCGGCTCTCCATACGAGATCACTGTAGCGACCCAACCGTCCGCGCCTTCACAGAACTGTACCGTTGCGAACGCCAGCGGTGTCGTCGGTTCCGGAACTGCAACCAGTGCAACAGTGACCTGCGCGACGAATACTTATTCGTTGAGCGGTACGGTCGTGGGCTTGGAGGGCGATCGGCTCGTGTTGAGCAACAGCAATGAAACCGTCGAAGTACAATCGGACGGCACCTTCACGTTCCCCACGAGAATCGCAAGCGGCGGCACCTACAACGTCACGGTGCAGAGGGAGCCCGCGAATCCAGTGCAGGCATGCACGGTTACGAACGGAACCGGCACAGTCGCCGGCGCCGATATCACGAACGTCGCAGTCAACTGCACACGGCGAGCGTTCACTGTCGGCGGAACAGTCGGAGGAATGGCGGGCCGCGGGCTCGTGTTGCGCAACAACGGCACTGATGATCTCACGATCAATTCCGACGGTTCGTTCCGGTTCGCGACCGCAATCGAAAGCGGGCGCACGTACAGCGTGTCGGTTGCAACCGAGCCTACGAGCCCGAGGCAGCGCTGCACGGTTGAGAACGCGTCGGGCACCGTGACCACCGCGAACATCACGAACGTACGCGTTCAATGCGTCAGGATCGAGTTCACCGTCGGAGGGCAGGTTGCAGGGTTAGCGGGCTCCGGTCTCGTATTGCAAAACAATGGCGGCGACAACTTGGCTGTCGCCGCGAATGGACCATTCACGTTTGCGACAGGCGTGCAAACGGGAGTGGCTTACAGCGTCGGCGTCGGCACGCAGCCGTCGAGCCCGACGCAGGTCTGCTCGGTAACCGACGGCGCTGGAACGATCGCCAACGCGGACATCAGCAATGTCGCAGTGAATTGCGTGACGAGCTCTTTCAACATCAGCGTCGTGGTATCGGGCTTACGCGGCTTCAGCCTGCGTCTTCGCAACAACGATTCCGATACGCTCGTTGTGCATTCGAATGGCACGCACACGTTCCCGACACCGGTCTTGAGCGGTCAACCCTACAACGTCGTCGTAGCAGGCGGACCGATCTTCCCGTTCCAGACATGCACTGCCACGAATGGGTCGGGCGTGGTCGGCGGGGGGGGCGTGCAGGTGCAGGTTACGTGTAACTGAGTGAAGAAGCGACGAGGTGACGAAGTCAGAAAGAAGTGAAAGAAGTCGGCAAAGAAGAGGAAGAAAAAAGGAGTAAGAGAGGAGCGCAGCCGCGGCACCGCGTGTCGCGTCTGACATCGTCGCTCCGTGACTTCGTCACCTCGTCACTCAAGTGTGTCCTACACCTCGATGAGCCCGGCTCTAAGTGCGATCAACGTGAGCTCGGCTTGATTGCTTGCGCCGAGCTTCTGTTTGATGTTGTACAGGTGAGTGCCGACCGTGGATGCTGAGAGGTTGAGATCGTTCGCGATCGTCTGCACCGCGGCGCCTTTCGCTAGTCGCAAGAATACTTCGAATTCTCTTTCCGATAAGCGGTGGATCGGGGTGTCCGAGGCGCCGTCGATTTCGGAGAGCGCGAGCTCCTGTGCGAGCGAGGGATCGAGATAGCGCCGTCCGGCAGCGACCGTGCGTACCGCATCGAGAAGAATCTCCGGCGCGCTGCGTTTGGACAAGAACCCGAGCGCGCCTTGCGCGAGTGCACGTCGCGCATGCATCGCATCGTCATGCGCGGACAGCGCGAGCAGCCGCGCGTCGCGATAGTGCGTACGAATGCGCTTGAGCGCTTCGAGCCCGCCCATGCCGGGCATGGACAAGTCCATGATCACGACATCAGGCTTGCACTGCGGATACAGCACATAGGCGCTCTCACCCGAGTCGGCTTCCCCGATCACTTCGACGTCCGCTGCAGCTTCGAGCAACAGCCGAAAACCGAAACGCACGACCGTATGATCGTCAACCAGCAGCACGCGTATCATGCTGTTCCTCTACCTTCGCCTCGTGCGTGTCTTCGAGCGGGAGCTCAACGTGCAGCTCGACCCCTGGCGCATCGACACGATTGCAGATCCTCAAATTCCCGTTGAGCATCGCGACTCGCTCGCGTAGACCGCGAATACCGAAACTTCCAGGACGCGACCAGTCGGCCGGCAAGCCTTGCCCGTTGTCGATCACGCTGATGGCAATGACATCCGCATGCGTCTCGATGTTCACTTCGATATCTGTCGCGTGTGCGTGACGCAAGGCGTTCATGAGACCCTCCTGCACGACCCGATACACCCCTAGCGTCATACTGGTGCCCAACCGCGGTGGCAACGTTTGCTGCAAGCTGATCCGAACCTCGGGCGTGCGCTTCTGCCATTCCTCGATGAGCCCGCGCAACGTCTCCTCCAGGCTGAGCGTATCCAGAGCGATGGGTGCAAGCCGCGGAATCAGACTGTGCATGGCATCGTATAGCCGCGCGGCCTCCGTCGAAATTGCGCGCGCGGCTTCGAGCGTCGCTGCATCGCTTTGATGTCGACCGGTGATCGCCACTGCGAGCGTGCGGATGGCCGTGACCGACTGCGCGAACTCATCGTGGAGCTCGCGGGCGATCGAGCGGCGCTCCTCATCGAGCCGCTGCTCGATGAGTCTCGAGAGCTCCTGTCGTTCTTCCAGCCGCGCCTGGGCTTCTCGAGCATCGAGCTCCGCTTGCCGCTTGCCTTCGATCGCTCCTGCCATTCGATTGAAAGCCGCGCCAATCTGAGCTGTCTCATCACCCGTCATCGGCGGGAGTCGATATCCAAGATCCCCGGTTTCGATCCGCTTCAATCCCGTTGCGATGACAGGCAGCGGCGCGAGCGCGCGACGTACCAGCCAGAAAACGAGCACATTGAGCAGCAAGAATGCGAGCCCGCCTACCCAGAGCAGCTGGAGAAAATCATCCCAGCCGTCGAGCACCGCGCGGGAGGCATTCGCCTCGATCGTGAGCTCCGCGCCGCCGTCGAGCTCGAACACTCGAGGGGAGGTAGGAGGCAGCAACAGATGCGCGAACCATCTCGGGGCTTCGCGCCCCGCCTTGTAGGTTGCGGGTGGAGACCGATAGAGCACCTCGCCACGTGCATCGAAGAGCGTGATCTCGTTTGCGCGCACGCGTCCCAGGTGCTTCAAGAACAAGAGAACGGGCAGGGGACCGTCTCTTTCGTAGGTTTGCGCCACGCGGCTCAATAGCTGAGTGGCAACGGTCGTGGCGGCGGCGATCTCTTCCCTCACGGCCCGACGCGTTCGATCGATCTCCACAATCAGCATCAGCACGATGAAGACCGCGCTGAGACAGCCGACGATGAGGTTGATGTGAGTGCGGAGTTTCATGAGTCGATCTTGACGGCCAACTGGCTATTGGCTACTGGCTACTGGCTACTGGCCAGAGTAGATGCGCATTTGCCACTGACGAAAGTAGATCTACACGCTGGAGCATCGAGTGTCCATCACATGCCGTTGCCTCCGAGACATGGCCATTCATGAAAATCATGAGCCGCGTTTCATGATGTTCGCGTTGCTGCGAGTGCTGTCGTTGGCGCACCTTGCCACCGACTGGTTTCTCTGGCCAGGTGCCAGCGGCCAGTAAGCCGATCTGCCTACGTAAGGAGCCTCATCATGACTTGGGAAACACCGACTGCTCTCGATTTTCGTTTCGGTATGGAAATCACGATGTATATCGCCAATCGCTAAGGCGGCGAAGCGAGATCTCAAGAAGCCCGTCGATTGATGCGGCGGGCTTACCGGTGACGATTTGAAGATTAAAGTGCTGGGGTCGGCGGCGGGCGGCGGCTTTCCCCAGTGGAACTGCAACTGCCGCAATTGCACGGGCGTACGGGCGGGGTCGATCCGAGCGCGTTCCCGATCGCAATCCTCGATCGCTGTGGCCGGTGCCGATCCCGACGAGTGGGTGCTGGTCAATGTATCGCCAGACATCCTCGCGCAGCTCAAAGCCGCGCCGGAGCTTCAGCTCGCCCGTGGCGTGCGCGACACCGCAATTCGCAGCATCGTGCTCGTCGATGGTCAGATCGATCACACGACCGGTTTGTTCATGTTGCGCGAAGCCACGAGACCGTGGCCGGTTTGGTGTACGGATTCCGTGCATCGAGACCTCACCGAATCGAATCCGATCTTCCGAGTCCTCACGTACTACTGCGGTATCGAACGTCACACCATCGAGCTCGAAGGTCATGCATTCGCGCCCGTTGGCGCTCGTGGTGTGAGCTGGCGAGCGATCCCGCTCGAGAGCAAACCGGCGCCCTTCTCGCCGCATCGCGACTCGCCCGTGCTTGGCGACAACATCGGACTGTTCTTGGAAGACACCACGACCCAGCGGTCGGTGTTCTACGCACCTGGGCTCGCGGCAATCAATGAGAAGGTGTGGGAGCACCTGCGAGCTGCCGATTGTGTGCTCGTCGATGGGACTTTCTGGAGCGACGATGAGATGCGGCAGCTCGGGTTGTCCGGCAAGCGCGCGAGAGATATGGGGCATCTGCCCCAGAGCGGCCCGGATGGGATGATCGAGTGGCTCGATCGTCTGCCTTCCGGCACGCGCAAAGTGCTCATTCACATCAATAACAGCAACCCCATCTTGGATGAAGACTCGCCGCAATACCGCCAGTTGCGCGAGCGCGGTATCGAAGTCGCCCTCGACGGAATGGAAGTCGTGCTGTGATCGAGTCTCAGACGTGATCGAGCAACCTTGGAGTCGCGAAGAGTTCGAGATGCACTTACGCGAGCAGGGGCGCGCGTACCACATCCACCATCCGTTCAACGTGATGTTGAACAGCGGTCGTGCGAGCCCCGAGCAGATTCGTGGCTGGGTCGCGAACCGCTTCTATTATCAACGCAGTATACCGCTGAAAGATGCCGCCATCTTGTCGAACTGCCCTGACCGGGCAGTGCGGCGTAAATGGGTCGAGCGCATTCTCGATCACGACGGATACGGCGAGAACGCAGGCGGTATCGAAGCCTGGCTCCGGCTGGCGCAGGCGGTCGGACTCGATCGCGAACCAGTGGAGGAGCTGCGCGATGTTCTGCCTGCGGTGCGCTTCGCAGTCGACGCGTATGTGAACTTCGCGCGTCAGGCGCCTTGGCAAGAGGCAGTGTGCTCATCGTTGACGGAGCTCTTCGCACCCGAGATCCACAAGGAGCGGCTCCGAGGGTGGCCAGAGTACTACCCGTGGGTCGAAGCGGAAGGGCTCGCGTATTTTCGCAGCCGCGTATCGCTCGCCCAACGTGACGTACAGCACGGCCTCGGCATCACGCTCGATCATTTCAAGAGCGCGGCTCAGCAACGACGAGCGCTGGAGGTCCTTAAGTTCAAGTTGGATGTGTTATGGGTCATGAACGATGCGATGGCCCAGCACTACGGAGTGACGAGATGAGCGAGTCAGACATCCGAAATCGAGCCCGCCCCGCCATCGCGCGCGGATTTCGTCTTCAATGGGAGCCAGCCCAAAGGGCTCACGTGCTCTTGTACCCGGAAGGCATGGTGAAGCTCAACGGGTCGGCTGGCGAGATCCTACGTCGCTGCGACGGTGTGAGCACGCTGGAAGACATCGTCACGAATCTCGAAAGCACGTTCGGACGCACTGATCTGCGCGCCGATGTCGCCGGGTTCCTCGCGCTCGCGCGGGAAAGGGGGTGGGTGGAGCTCAAGGAAAGTGACGGAGTGACGAAGTGACGAGGTGACGAACTCGGACAAACGTCCACTGCGCCTTCCGCTTCCTAGATCCGCTTTCTGACTCCGTCTCTTCGTCACCTCGTCACTCCATCACTGTTTGAACAGACATGAACTCAATCCCAACCCCCGGCCCCCCGCTGTGGCTCCTCTTCGAGCTCACCTACCGCTGCCCGCTGCAGTGCGTGTTCTGCTACAACCCGGTCGATTTCGCGCGTCACGATCAGGAGCTTGCGACGGCAGATTGGCTGCGAGTGTTGAGTGAGGCACGCGCACTTGGATCGGTGCAGCTTGGCCTGTCGGGCGGTGAGCCGCTGTTGCGGGATGACTTGGAAGAGATCACCGCTGAAGCGCACCGCCTCGGGTTCTATTCGAACCTCATCACATCTGGCGTCGGCCTGAACGAGGGGCGCTTGCAGCGTTTGCGCGCTGCGGGTCTGGATCATATTCAACTCTCCTTTCAGGATTCGTCGCGAGAGTTGAACGATTTTCTTACGCACACGCGTACCTTTGAGCTCAAGCAGCGCGTCGCGCGCTGGATCAAGGCGCTCGAGTACCCAATGGTGCTCAACTGCGTCATTCATCGGCTCAATATCGAGCATATCGACCGGATCATCGAGATGGCGGTCGAGATCGGTGCGGAGTACCTCGAGCTTGCGAATGCGCAGTACTACTCTTGGGCACACGTGAATCGCGAACAGTTGTTACCGTCACGTGCGCAGTTGCAGGCCGCGGAACAGGCGACCAATCGTTGGCGCGATCGCCTCAGGGGCCGCATGCGGATTTTGTTCGTCGTGCCCGATTACTATGAGGAAAGGCCGAAGCGCTGCATGAATGGCTGGGGTTCGACCTTCATGACGGTTACGCCGGACGGCACCGCGTTGCCGTGTCACACGGCGCGGATGCTGCCCGGACTTGAGTTTCCGAACGTGCGCACGACCAGTGTTCGAGACATCTGGTACGAGTCCGAGGGGTTCAATCGCTTTCGCGGGACGGGTTGGATGAAAGAGCCATGCGCGAGCTGCGAAGAGCGCGAGCGAGACTTAGGGGGATGCCGCTGCCAAGCGTATCTACTGGCACAGGACCCGGCGGCTGCCGATCCCGTGTGCTCGAAGAGCCCGCACCATCGCGTGGTCACGGAGGCGGTCGAGATCGCGCAGCGGACGCGAGCCGTCGAAAAACCGCTGGTGTTCCGCCAACGCGAGGAGTCGCTCGCGATGAGCGCTACGCCCAAGTGCTCCGCTTCGGGCGCGATTTGATCACTGCACCGAGAACCAACCCGAGCAGCACGAGTCCGCCGCCCGCAAGAAACCAGCGCAACGTTACGTTGCGCTCGAGTTGGCGTACGCGCTCGGTGAGCTGCAGGTTCTGCGTTTGTATCTCCTGAACCTGTGCTTTGAGCTGCTTGTTCTCTTCGTAGTGCGCGATCGAGGTGGCGGATACCCGTCTAATCTCCGCGAGCTCCGCCTGCAGCTGTTGGGTTTGCTTGTTGAGCTGAGTGTTGTTGCGTTCAGCCTCCGTGCGCGTGCCGCGTGCTTCCTGCAGGTTTTCTCGCAGCGTCTTGACCTCGGACTCGAGTGTCTGAATGCGTTTGGTGGCTGCCGCCAAGCGATCTTTCGCGATGGGTTGATCCACCAGGTATTGGGTCGGAACCCAACCGTCCGTGCCGTTGGGCGTGCGCACATGCGTGAAGCCCGCGCTCTTGTCCTCGCCGAGGACCTCGAGCGCCATCCCGCTCGGCAGGGCGGCATGGATGATCTTGTGCTGATTCGAGGGGCCGCGCCGCAAAGGAACGGTGAGTGCGTCGGAGATGTAAACGGTGGCCGCCTCGAGGGCGAACGACGGAATGAGCAGCGTCAGCAGGAGCAGCGTTTTTCTCATCAGGCAAACTTCTCGAGCAAACTTCCATGATTCGGCGGCGCACGGGCGCGAGCGGCCCGCGCCTCTTCTGCGCGTGACTATAACCAATCCCGCCTTGCCGCTGTCGCTTATACGCTATTTGGCGACAGACCGAGCTTCGGAATCAAGCAGCCCGCGACTGAAAGCTCAGTGCTCCCAGTGCGTGGGCACGCCGGCGTTTCGCATCGCTCGATCGATCTGCATGCACACGCCGCGGCTGCCAGGATCGGAGCGAAGGCTCTTGGCCAGCGAGTTAAGATACGTTGAGAGCGTTTGAATATTTGGACGAGTCGCGCGCAGCTCGGTTTCCACGGGGGCAATCAATTCTTCGATGTCACCGACATCGCAGTCATCGAACGCGCCGCTGCGGGCCACATCGCGCGCGGCATCGAGAGCTTGGCGGATTTCGTCCACGGAACTACGTTCCATATCGACCTCCCTTGCGTCCAAACGCGTTCTCACGGGATCGTCTCAAAGCTCGGCTCGAAAAGACGAAGCCCCGCCTTCGAGAAGTGCAGGGCTTCGGTGGAAGCCTCGGCTGCGGATCTCTCGGAAAGTAGAAGGATTGCTTCACATCTCCGGTCTCACCGTCGCGTCGAAGACTTCGACTATAAAACGTCTGCTTGCGCACTGCGGTTCCTGCCCGTGTGGCCGGTGTCGGCAGTTGCTGACAGCAGATTTACTCGTGCTTGCGCGAGCGGCGGCGCTGCCTCGCGACTCGCACCCGCGGTGAATCGATCACCTTGGCCTTGAGTCCCTGGTCCATCAGGCGCAGGGCCTGAGCACGCAGCTTGAGGCCGGCGACGCAATCGCGCGGCACAACGAGCTCGTAATCGCGGACATAGGCATCCATCGCCGTGAACAGCACGCATTGCTCGACGGTCACGCCCGTCAGAATCAAGGTTCGCGCACCGAGGTGCTCGAGCAGTGCATCGAGAGGGGTGGCGAAGAATCCCGAGTGCTTGGGCTTAAAGATGAAGTAGTCCCGTTCTTCCGGTGCGAGCTGTTGCACGATGGTGCGGCCCCGAGACTCCGGACGGCAGCAGCGCTCCAAGAGCTCCGAACGATCGGAACGCCAGCGACCGCCGCTGTCGTTCACGTAGACAACCGGCACGCGCGACTCGCGTGCCCGACGAGAGAGTCTCGCGACATTTCGCACGATGCGCCGTGCCGCTCTTGCCAGCTCGGCACCGTCAACGAAGCTGAAGTCGGAGATCAGATCGATGATCAACAGAACTGTTTCGCTCTCGTCTGGAGCTGCGCCGTGGAGCGTCTTCGTTCTTGGCATGGCGCTGGAACGGCAGAGCGCCGCGCGGAGTTCCGAGCGCTTCAGTCGTACCGCACGGCGGTTCGCACGGTCAGGTCATTCCATCTGAAGCCTTGCACGAGGTCGAGGTCGATGAGGCTCACGAGCGCCGAGACGCGATACCCCGCTTGGGTTGCGAGATTCGCCGCTGCGCTCATCGTTCCGCCGGTTGCCAGGACATCATCGACGATGACCAATTCGCCGCCTCCCATGCCCATCTCGAGCGCTGCGTTGCCGTACTCCAGGTCGTAGGCCAGGCGCACCACCGGCGGAGGCAACTTGCCTTCCTTGCGAATCGGCACGAATCCTTTGCCTTGACGCTGTGCCAGCGCGCTTGCGAGCACGAAGCCGCGCGCCTCGATGCCGGCGATCGCAGCGACGCTTGCCCATTCACGCTCGTCGAGCAAGCCCGCAAGCACCGCGATCGTCGCATCGAAGTGATCGCGCAGAAGCGGGGAGATGTCGCGAAACAGAATACCGGCTTTCGGAAAGTCGGGGATCTCGCGAATGTGTTGCTTGAGGTCGAACATGTGCCTCCTGGTTCGTGCACTGAATCAAGCGTAGCGGGCCAGAAGATGCGCAACAACATTTGCCGTCTCGGGCGATACCTTCGCAGGCACAAAGACGCGTATGATTGGATCACTGCCAGTCATTGTCATGATTCGCAGCGGAATTCAAACATGCGAGCCGAACGACTCCTCTCGATCTTGATGACGCTTCAGCGCGGTCACGCGCTCACCGCCGGCGAGCTGGCCAATCGCGTCGGTGTATCCGTGCGCACGATCTTTCGCGACATCGACGCCCTGTCGGGTATGGGCGTGCCCGTTTACACCGAGTCGGGTCGCGGCGGCGGCATCCGCCTGCTCGAGGGGTACTCGTCCGATCTCACCGGATTGTCGTCGGGTGAGGCGGAGGCGCTGGCGCTGATCGCAAGCCCAGCAGCCGTGGGCGTCCGCGAGCTCGATACCCCGGCGCGAACCGCGCTCGACAAGCTTGCTGCGGCGGTGCCCTCGATGCATCAATTGCGCGCACAGCATGCAAGAGGCCGTCTGCTATTCGACACGAAGCCGTGGTTCCGCTCGCTCGGCACTTCGCCCTATCTTGATCAGCTGCGCACGTGTATCTGGAAGAACGAGTGCGTCGATATCGCCTATCGGCGCAGCACTGGAGAGCACAAGGATTATCGTGTCGAGCCCTATGCGCTCGTGGTCAAGGTGGATACTTGGTACTTGATCGGTCGCGTCAAGCGCGAGATGCGTGTCTTTCGTATATCGCGGCTCTTGGGTCTTACGCTCACGGGACAAACGTTCGAGCGCGACAAGGATTTCGATCTGCAAAAGTACTGGCGCACCTGGTGCGAGAACTTCGAGAAGAATCCACCGAATCAATTTGCGGTCGAGCTCGAGATCACGGCGCGGGGCCGCAAACGCCTCTTGGATATCTTCGGTCAGTGGTTCAGGCCGCGGCTCGAGCCGCTCGGCGAGCGCTTTCGAGGTCGCAAATCCGTGACGCTCGATTTCGATCGCGAAGACCTTGCCTTGCGGGTGTTGTTCTATCTGGGTGAGGAAGCGAAGATCGTGAATCCGCCATCACTCAGGAAGAAGCTGCACAAGCAAGCAGCCAAGGTGGTGGAAGCCACGGCCTAGTTCTTTGGTGCAAGTCGCGCAGATCGTCTCGAATCTGCCGAGTCGCGATGCGCCGGTCCGCCAGCCGGCACCTGTGCCTGCATAGCGCCGTTCTCCGGTGACTAACCGCGGTTCGCCGATGGCGCCTTACCACTCGCGCCTTCGTGCTCGTACACTCTCGCGCGGTCTACAATCAGAACGAGGACATCTCATGAGCGCGCTCGTCGAATTGCGGAATGTCACGAAGACTTACCTGCGCGGCAAACAGAAAGTCGAGGTCTTGCACGGGATCGACCTGGAAATTGCCGATGGCGAGTTCGCCGCGTTGATGGGGCCGTCGGGCTCCGGCAAGACGACGATGCTGAATCTCATCGCAGGCCTCGACAAGTCCACGAGCGGCGAGGTGAGCGTTGCGGGAAATCGCCTCGATCAGCTCTCGCGTGGGGCGCTCGCCAATTGGCGTGCTCGCCACATCGGCTTCGTGTTTCAATTTTATAACCTCCTGCCGGTGTTGACGGCCGAAGCGAACGTCGAAGTCCCTCTACTGCTCACGAATCTCTCGCGCGCACAGCGCAAACAGCGTGTGCGCATCGCGCTCGATCTCGTGGGCCTTTCCGACCGCGCCAAGCACAAGCCCGGTGAGCTTTCCGGCGGTCAGCAGCAGCGTGTCGCGATCGCGCGCGCGGTCGTTGCGGACCCGACGCTGCTCGTCTGCGACGAGCCCACGGGCGATCTCGATCGCGAAAGTGCCGAGGAGATCATGAATCTCCTGCAAGCGCTCAACCGCTCGCAAGGCAAGACGATCGTCATGGTCACGCACGATCCGAAAGCCGCGGAGTATGCATCGCGCGAGCTGCACCTCGATAAGGGTCGGCTCGCGAAGACGAATGCGAGGCAAGCCGCATGAAATACTTCGGCCTGATCTGGGCGGGGCTGTGGCGCAAGAAGGTGCGCACGATCTTCACCATGCTGTCGATCGTGGTGGCCTTCTTGTTGTTCGGACTGCTGCAGGGTGTGAATCAGGGTACGAATGCGATCCTGTCGGACCTCGAGGTCGATCGCCTCTATGTCTCCGCGCGCATCAGCATGACTGACGGTCTGCCGATCGCGCATGGCAGCAAGATCGCGACCGTGCCGGGCGTGAAGACCGTTGCGCATTGGACGTACTTCGGGGGCTACTTTCAGGACCAGCGCACACCGATTCCCGCATTTGCGACGGACGCGGACGCGCTCTTCAAGATCTACAAGGAGCTCAAGATCAAGCCTGAGTACCTCGAGGCGATGAAGCGCACACGCACGGGCGTGCTCGTGAGCGAATCGCTTGCAGCGAAGCATGGGTGGAAGGTGGGCGACCGTCTGCCCATTGGCACGACCATCTGGACGACGAAGAGCGGCAGCAATACTTGGGAGTTCGACCTCGTGGGTACGTTCTACGCCGGCGACTACGGCGCGGGCTTTCCATCGTTCTATATCAACCAGGAATACTTCAAGGAGGCGAGCGCGTTCGGCGGCAACATCGTGCATTACTTCCTCGTCGGCATCGAGGATTCGCGCGATGCGACGACAGTGTCGAACGCCATCGATGCACTGTTCGCGAACTCGACGAATGAGACGCGCACGCAAACCGAATCGGCCTTGATGCAGATGCAGCTCAAGCAGGTGGGCGACATCAATTTCATTCTCAATGCGATCGTGGGCGCCGTCTTGTTCACGCTCTTGTTCTTGACCGCCAACACGATGATGCAGTCCGTTCGCGAGCGGACCTCCGAGCTCGCGGTTCTCAAGACACTGGGCTATTCGGATGGCAAGGTGCTCGCGCTCGTGCTCATCGAGGCGTTGATCCTGTGCGTGTTCGCGGCGGCGGCGGGGCTTGCGCTCGCGACTGCGATCTTCTTCTCTCCAGTCGTGCGCGGGTTCTTCGGCGCAATTCCAATGCCCACGATCGTGCTCGTCGCGGGGGGCGGCATGGCCGCGCTATTGGCATTCGTGAGCGGCTTCCCGCCTGCCTGGCGCGCGAAGCAGTTGAATATCGTCGATGCGCTCGCGGGGCGCTGATGAGGGCACGTCCGAAATGAAAACCATCAAACAGATCCTCTCGGTGACTGCGATGAACTTTCGCAGCCTTCCGCAACGCCTTGGCACCTCGCTCGTCATCGTGATCGGCATCGCCGGCGTCGTCGCCGTGCTCGTCTCGGTGCTTGCGATGTCGACGGGCATGATCCAGACGATCGAGCGCTCGGGTCGCGACGATCGCGCGATCGTCATGCGCAATGGTTCTACAGCCGAGATGCAGAGCGCGATTACGCGCGACAGCGTGCGCTTGATCATGGAAGGCGAGGGCATCAAGCGAGACGATGCCGGCAATCCGATCGCGTCCGCCGAAGGTCTGCGCCTTGTCAGCCTCTATCGCAAGGAAGACAACGCCGAAGTGTTCGCCGCCTTTCGTGGCGTCGGGCCCCAGGTGCTCGCTGTGCGACCGGAGATCGAGATCATCGAAGGCCGGATGTTCAATCCGGCAGTCAACGAGATGATCGTCGGCAAGTCCGCCCACGCGCAGTTCAAAGGGTTGAATGTCGGCGACCGAGTGTTGACTAGAGGCGCGACGTGGACCGTCGTCGGCGTCTTTGCCTCAGGCGGGGATGCGAACGAGTCGTTGTTGATGGCCGACTACGACACGATCTTGTCCACCGAGCAGCGCACCGACTTTCAAAGTGTGCATGTCATGCTGGAATCGCCCGAAGCATTCCAGCGCTTGAAGGATTCGTTAACGACCAACCCCTCTCTCGCGGTCGACGTGCAACGCGAGCGCGAGTACAACCAGCAGCAGTCGCAAACGATCAGCAAGTTCATCAAGATCGTTGCCTACATCGTGGGCGGGATCATGGCGGTGGGCGCGATCTTCAGCGCGCTCAATACCATGTACTCGGCCGTGAGCGCGCGCGTGCAGGAGATCGCGACGCTACGTGCGATCGGCTTCGGTTCGACTGCGATGGTGATCTCCGTGCTCGCGGAAGCCCTGGTGCTCGCGCTGATCGGTTCCCTGATCGGCTCGGCGCTCGCGTGGGTGTTCTTCAACGGCAATACGGTCAGCACATCCGCAGGAGGTGGTGTGGGTACGCACTTGATCTTCCAGCTCGCCGTAGATTCCCAGCTGGTCGTAACGGGCATCGTCTGGGCGTGCGCGATTGGCATCATCGGCGGCCTCTTCCCGGCCGTGCGCGCCGCGCGACTTCCAGTCGCGACAGCGCTTCGCGCCGTATAGATCGGGTTTCAACCCGACGATAGGAGTCGGAATAAATTCCGACCTACAGCGTCGTGCCACCGACCGAGAAAATAATGACCTCGCGGCGACGCGCGACGCGGCGACGAGAAAGCACAAATGATCTCGCAGAGACGCGGAGACGCAGAGGTAAGAAGATAGGAGATTCTCGTCTTTCTCTGATCTCCGCGTCTCTGCGTCTCCGCGAGAGATTTCTTCCCTCTTTCGCCGCGACCGCCGCGTTCGCCGCGAGAGATTCTTCTTCTGCGCTGACGAGATGGTACCGCGCGAGGGTTCACCTTGTTCCCGCGTGGCGCAACCTTTACTGCCTGCCGCCGCTCAGGTAATCGACCTTCCCGATCTCGACGCCGTTGTGCCGCAAAATGTTGTAAGCGGTCGTGACGTGGAAGAAGAAGTTCGGAAGCGCCCAGTGCCTCAGGTAGTGCAACCCTGGGAACTCATGTGTGTCGTTCCGGACCTTCACGGTGACTGTGCGCGCTTCTGAACCATCGAGTTGTTCGGGTTTGACGCTGCGCAGGAAATCGATCGTCTTGTCGATTCGCGCGAGCAACTCGGGGAATGTCTTTTCGTTGTCCTCGAACTTCGGCGCGTCGATCCCTGCAAGGCGTGCTGCTGCACCCTTTGCAGCATCGCTCGCAATCTGAATCTGATTGACGAGCGGGAGCATGTCGGGGAACAGGCGGCTGTTCGCGAGCACGTTCGAATCGAATTTCTTCGCCTGTGCGTGCGCGGCACCCTTCTCGAGAATCGCGCGCAGACTCTTGAGCGTGTGCACGAACAGGGGAATGGACGCTTCGTACATCGAGATCTTCATGGCCGCACTCACGTGAAACGAGGTGCGCGATTATAGATTCTGATTTCGATGTCGAGCGGTGCGCTGGACGGATGGCGCAGAACGAAAGACGCTCGACGTCTTGCCGCTTGGAAGACGTTATCCCATCTTTCTTTGCGGGCTTAGCGTGCTTGGCGAGAGTCTCACCCTTCAGGCCGGCCCAATCCCGGCTGCAACGCAGCGGTTATTGCACTCTACTTACCGGTCTTGAAGACATCGACGGAGACGGTCACGGTGCGGCCCTCATTGGCCTGCAATGCACCGACGCCGACGACCCGGCGCTCGATTTCCTCGCCGCGGTCGTTCCGAATCGACACCACGACGGAATATTCCCAAGGCGGTTCCGTTGCGGGATGCCGAAAGGCGCCTTCGACGCGCAGCGCGGAGAACGCGGGTTGCGCACGTCGCTCGGCGATCGCTTTGGGATCGAAGCGCAAGTGGTGCTGGCAAGCCGGGCACACACTTGCGCTTTCGAGGATCGTCGTCTTGCAGTGCGGGCACGTGCGGGTCTTACCGACCAGCGTGCCCCGACTGGTATTCATGAGCCAGTCTTAGCGCCTTTCTCGTCCCAGCCGAACTCCGCGCGACCACGCATGCGCGAGCCCGCGGCCACTGTGAGAGAGCCGGCTTTCAGATCGCCGTTGAGGATGCCGGTTTGCAGCAACTCGACTCGCGCAGCCGCATCGATATTTCCTTCGAGCTCGCCGCCGATGATGACCGTGTTCGCGCGCACGCCGCCGGTGACCTTGGCGCCGGATTCGATCGTCAGATTGCCTTGTACGTGGACGTCGCCCTTGAAGCTGCCGGCGATGCGCACGTGGCCCGCGCCTTCGATCTTGCCTTCGATCGTGAGGCCTGCGGCGAGGACCGATTCTTTGGCTTCCGTGCGTGGCTGAGCGGCCGGCTGCCGAGCGGTTTCGATGTTCACCGCCGGTGCGGCGGGGGCTTTATCCGAGGCAGGTTCCGGTGTGACTTGCTCGCGTCCGTACTGATCTTTCCACAACGCCATGACGACTCTCCTAGGTGAACGGAGCGTCGTAATTACACAGCGAGTTCGAGAGTGTCAAACGGGCCGACACTTTCGACGCAATTTGGAGACAAAACTCAGGGGTTTTCTGTAAGCGGGATGCATCCGACGCATGGTGCGTCTGATCGGGCGACTGAGACCGCGTCTTAGGTAATGCAATGACCCCGCGCGGGTCTGCGATGGGCCATCGAGCGCCTCCATCGCAGCCCGCAGGTTGTGAAGCGACGAAGCGAACGGTGCGCTTCGCCGGCACGAGCTACGATCAGCCTTGGCGATCGAAGCCGTGCAGGATCGTCAGAGCAATAGTGCCCACGACGAACAACACTGCGATGGCTAACATACTTTCTTTCCTCCTTTGTTGCTACGCATCATTTTGCGATGCAGCATAGCATGAAAGACAACGTTGTCAACTACTTACGTATAGTCGACGGGCAGTGCAAAACAACCCCGCGGCTGGTAGTTGGAGCTCGGCGCTCCCGGCAGATCGGGCAAGAGTTAAGAGGACTCTCGCTCAGCACGCAAAGCCCGCAAAGGAAGAGGAGGTCAATATTTTGCGGAAGCGCTCTGAGTTCTTTCCTTCCCTTGGCGGTCATTGCGCGCTTGGCGAGAGTTTCTTGCCTTTATTGTTTCCCGCAGCTTGAGTTGCGGCGCGAGACTCAGCAACAGCGCGAGATGCCGCTCCACTTGCGTTCTTCCTCACGTAGGTAGAACTCTCGACGCGAGAGGAGCGGAGCATCGGCATGAGCGGTCGCGTGATGACGCAAGTACGCCTCGTACGCATCATCGCGGAACAGCGCCCGGATGAAATTCCAGAGCGTGCGAGTCGAACGCCAGAGTGCCGAGGTCATTGCGCATGCGCCACGGTTACGACGGGCGCCTCCGAGCTCGGAAGGACGGGGAGACCTCGCCACACTCGCCAGCTCACTCTCAGCGTATCGGCGATCACGATCCACAGAATGGCCGTAAGCAAGAGGGCGAGAACGGCATCGAGCCGTTGATTGAAGATCAGTTGCGGTGCAACGGCCGCCTGTTGAGCAGGCAATGTGCCTGCAGCCAATTTCGCGGCGAGCTGATCTGCGGCCGCGAGGAAGCCAATGCGCGGATCCGTGGAGACGACCTTCTCCCAGGTCGCAGCGGTCGTGATCAGGGCGATCCACGCGAGCGGTGCGCCGGTTACCCAGGCGAATTTGAGCTTCCCTCGTTTCACGAGGATTCCGGTCGCGACGCAGAGCGCGATGCCAGCGAGCAATTGATTCGCGATGCCGAACAAGGGCCATAGGATATTGATGCCGCCATTCGGATCGACGACGCCGATGTAGAGGAAGTAGCCCCAGCCCGCGACCACTAATGCACTCGAGATCAGCACCGATGGATACCAGGACGTCTCGCCCATCGGTTTCCACACGTGGCCGAGCGCATCCTGCAGCATGAATCGGCCCACGCGCGTTCCGGCGTCGAGCGTCGTCAGGATGAAGACCGCTTCGAACATGATCGCAAAGTGGTACCAAACCGCGAGCATCCCTGAGCCGAACGCGTTCGAGAAAATGCTGGCCATGCCGACCGCGAGCGACGGCGCACCGCCGGTGCGCGCGAACAACGTCGCCTCACCCATATCGTGCGCAAGACGTTCCATCTGTTCGACCGTGACCGGGAAGCCCCAGCTCGAGATCGTACTGACAGCGGCTTCTGCAGTGGCGCCGACGATGCCAGGTCCGCTATTGATGGCGAAATAGACACCTGGGTCGAGCAACGTTGCCGCGATCATCGCCATGATCGCGACGCTCGATTCCAGCAGCATGCTCCCGTATCCGATCAGCCGCACGTCCGACTCGCTGCCGATGAGCTTCGGTGTCGTGCCGCTCGCAACCAGCGAATGAAACCCGGAGATCGCGCCGCACGCCACCGTAATGAAGACGAATGGAAACAGCGAACCGCCGAAGATCGGCCCGGTGCCATCGATGAATTGCGTGACCGCGGGCATCTTGATCTCCGGGCTCATGATCACGACCGCAATCGCAAGCAGGAACACGGTGCCGAGCTTGAGGAACGTGGACAGATAGTCGCGCGGCGCGAGCAGCAGCCAGACGGGTAAGACTGCCGCAATGAAGCCATACCCGATCACGAACCACGCGAGAGGTTTGCCATCCATGTCGAACCAGGTGCGCAGCGTTTCGTGCTCGTTGATCGCGCCTCCTCCTACTACCGCGAAGAGCAGCAACGCAACGCCGATCAGGGAGGCTTCGAGCACGCGCCCCGGGCGGATGTTTCGTAGGTAGAGTCCAATCAGGATTGCGATTGGAATGGTCGCGAACACTGTCGCCGTCGCCCAGGGGCTGTGCTTCATCGCGTTGACGACGACGAGACCGAGCACTGCGATCAAGATGATCATGATGACGAGCGTGCCTACGATCGCCGCATAGCCGCCGATCGGACCGAGCTCATCGCGCGCCATCTGACCGAGACTGCGCCCATTGCGGCGCGTAGATAAGAACAGGATCGTCATGTCCTGAACGCATCCACCCAGCACGGCGCCGACCAGGATCCACAGCGTCCCAGGAAGGAATCCGAACTGCGCTGCGAGTGTCGGACCGATCAGCGGTCCAGGTCCCGCGATCGCAGCGAAGTGATGGCCGAAAACGATCCAGCGATGTGTAGGGACGAAGTCACGACCATTGTTGAGGCGGATCGCAGGCGTCGCTCGGGTCGTATCGATCGTGAGCACCCGCGCGGCGATCCAGGCGCTGTAGAAGCGATATCCGATCGCATACACGCAGACCGCTGCTACGACGATCCACATCGCGTTGATCGTCTCGCCCCGATGCAGGGCGATGCCGCCGATGGCGAACGCACCGACCAGCGCGACACACCCCCATAGCAGTTTGCGCATCGAAATTCCCCTGATACTTCAGCTCTTGATGGTTGCTTATCGCGCCGACGCTTGCGGCGTTCTCGGCAGATGCTGATGGCTTTGTGGCACACACCGCCTCGCGCGAAGCGGTTGCACAGCGGCGGATGGTAGCAGCCCGGACTCAGCAGTCCAGGCACGAGGAAGTGGAGTGGCGCCCGTGCAGAGAAAGCGGAGCGGCTTGCGCCGCTCCGAAAGTATCCGGCGCAAGAGCCGGAAAGCGCCGAGTAAAGATCGAGCAGTAGAGGCAGATTAGGCGGCGGGCATGCGCACGACAGGCGTCTGCACCGCTCGTCCAGGAGGCACGTACGCGGGCGCCGGCTTCCCGGCAGGTCCAAGCGAACGTACGTACTGATAGATCGCGCGCAGATCTTGATCGGTCATGTCGCGTAGCGCGAACCATGGCATCGGCGGGCGCGCGGGCGAGCGAGCGATCGAGAGCCATTGCTGCTCGGTGAGCTCGTGCATGAAGAGGCGAATATTGATGGGGTAGGTGACACCCCACGGACCTTCCCAACCGAGAGAGTCGCCAACGAGCCATTGCGATTCGTCGACTTGACCGGCAGTGAGGGCATAGCCCGGCGTGTGACAATCGTTACAGCCGGCGGTCTTTGCGATATACCGACCGCGCTCGATCAGCGCTTTGTCGAATTTCGGCGTCGCCGCGGTTTGAACTGAGCGATCGGTGCGCGGCTCTGCCGAGACGAACACGGAAAAGGACGAGCTGGTCAGCAGCAATGCTGCCGTTCCGCAGATGATCTGCTTCTTGAATTGACGTTTACGCATCGGGGCTCCAACAAGGGGTGAATCGATGGCGCGCATTGTCTTGATCGAAGGGGTGCGCCACATCGCTCTGAGGAGCCAGCGGGGAGCCATCATGCGTTCAGCCGGGCAATAGCACCGTCCAATTCTCGATACAGGTCTCGAGAACGATCTTGTTGCCGCTCAGGTCCAGAATCCGAACGCGCTTGAGCTCAACGAAGTCGCCTTTGTCTGCAGGCGCATTGTCGAGCCCTTCGCCTGCATACACGAACCGCACGGCGTACTCATCGATGATCTGTCGGTCGCTGACATGTCGTCGCAGGTGGGTGTACTCGGCATCGAGCATGCCGCCCGCTTCACGCAGCAAATTGCGAATGACCTCTTCTCGACCGACGCGTTCGATGCGTCGCGCGGGGGCCGACCATTTGACGCTCGATGCATACCATTGACGCGCTGCGTGCAAGAAGCGGTCATGTACATCGAGCACGGCATCGGCCGGAGTCGAGTTATGGAAGATCGGGATCGGTTGCATCGATTGCTCACGCGCCTATGAGTCCAATCTGAAGTGTCCCTGGCACGTCAAACAAGGTCGATACGCCGAAGGAGCCATCCAAGGGTGGCTGGGTTCTCGGGTACTGGGTTCTGGCCGGATAAAAGAGACGGTGCCGATGTCGTCACGGAGAGAGTGACGAGCGCTCGCCTTACTTTCCGGCCAGTACCCGATGACCCAGTACCCGATATCCGCGCCGGCGCAGCGGGCGCGGCGCCCGCTCAGCTCTCCGCCCGCCGATACAGATCCGCGGCTTGTCCGCGCGAGGCGCAATCGAGCTTATCGAGGATGTTCGCGATGTGGCGCTTGACCGTGTGCAGACTCAAGGAGAGATCGCGCGCGATGTGTTTATTGCTTGCACCGGACGCAACACGCTCGAGCACTTCGAGCTCGCGCTCGGAAAGGACGGGGAGTGGGCTCAGAGCAGTGACGGTCCCAGTCTCTTCTTGTTTCGGGCGCCATCTCATCAAACGCGCGAAGACCGATTCGAAGGCTGCCGCGCGGCGAACCTCGCCCGGCACGAGATCGAGCAACGCATCCACGACATGAGGCGGCTCGAGCAGCAACAGCCCCAACGCTTGTTGCTCGATCGCTTCCGTCAGGACCGGTTCGAATGCGTCCCACGCACGGGTGTGCCGATCCTGCAGCAGCTGAGCATAGGCAAATGCGATGCGAGGGTCCCCGTAGATCATCGGCATGCGGTAACGCGCATGTTCGGCCATGGAGCTCTGCAGCGCGGTTTCGGCCGTATGCCAATCTTCTCTCAAGATCGCGAGCTGACCGCGCACCAATTCCATTGCCGTTTGCACGAACGGCCACTCGTGAGCCATGCGTGGCGCGAGCAACGAGGGTGCGAGCTCGCGAAAGGTGTCGTAGTCGCGAGCCATCCAACAGATTCGTGCGAACCCATGCTGATATGCGCGCAGCCACACGGCGCGGTGCGCCGCCGCCTCAGCCGTCTTCAGTCCATCGATGAGCGTGCGGGTGAGTCGCTGTGCACTTTCGAACTTGCCGCTCGCAGCATAGAACAGTGCACGAAACTGCAGCAGTCGTTCGGACACGAGCCGCATGCTGCCGAACTGCTGATGCAAACTATCGCCGCGTTCCAACATCGGGCCGAGGGGTTCGCGTCGCCCGTGCCAGAGAAAGCCCCAAGAGCCGACCGCCAGAGCAGCGAGCTGCCACGGCGCGGTTGTCTGGCCGCGGACGAGCTCGCACAGGGCGTAGAAGCGTTCGAAGCAATCCGCAACTTTCGGCAGACCGATGCACAGCATGTGAATTCGATCGGCCACGCGCGGGCAAATCGTCCCCGGTTCTTGTTCGGCGCATGCGAGGAACTCGCTCATATGCTCGCCCACGAGCCCGGGTTGTCCCGTCGGTAGCACGCACCACGCACGCTGCAACGCGAGCTGCGCGCGTGCGGCACTGTCCAAAGGCAAACGCTCGAGCTCATCGAGTATGCGCGCCGCGCGCTCGCGCTCGCCGGAAGAGTTAAGCGCATCGACTTGCAGGAACATTGCATGGATCGCGTGCGAAGCATCGCGCCGCGCTTTGAGCCGCTCGATCGCGGGATCGAGCTCGGCTCGCACGCGAGTCCAGTCCCACTTGAGCCACGCGCATACCCCGCGTAGGTAGCAGAGGTCCGGATCCTGGCGGCGAGTGTCCTCGGGAATGCGATCGAGCCATTGCTCGAGCAACGCATGATCCCCTTCGTTCAGCATTGCCTCGCCCTTGACTGCGATGAGGCGCATCGCATCCGCCCACGATTCGGCCTTGACGAAGTGCGCGATCGCTCGGGGGAGCGAGCTCTCCGCATGGCCGGCGCGTTTGTGCAGCTCGGGCACGATCTCTGGGTGGCAGCGCGTAAGCTCGGATTCCAAGAACTCTCGAAACAGGTCGTGAAAGCGCAAGATCGGAATCGATTCGTCGGTGGCGGTGACGAACAGATTGCGCCGATAAAGAAGGTCGAGGATCTGCTCGGAGCCGGGTCGTTGGGTCACCGCCTCGCACGCGTCCGGGCTGAGCTCGAAGAGCACGGATGAGTGCAATAGAAACTCGCGAACGTCTGCTGGCAGCTCGGACACGATTTCCTGGGCGAGATAGGCGAACAGATGCCGGTCCGACACGGCTCCCGGAAGTACGTCTGCATTGCGCCCGTGAGCTTGAAAGGCGACGGTCAGGCCGACTGCCCAACCGTGCATGCGCCGCCAAACATCGCGGACACGCTGCGGATCGAGGGCGCGACCGAGCCGAGCGAGCGCGAGCTCGTTCGTTTCAGCTTCCGTGAATTGCAGATCCCATGGGACGAACTCAGCGAGCTCGCCGTGAGCGCGCCAGCGCGCGAGCGGCAAGGCAGGCTCGACCCGCGTCCCAATTACCAGTCCGATATGATCAGGCAGGCGTTCGATCAGCGACTCGAGCAGGGCGATTACTGCGGGATGCTCAATGACGTGCAGATCGTCGAGAACCCAGATAATGCGCCGGGCTGATGCCGTGCACAGCGCGTTTACCAACGCGGCGAGTGCGGCGCGGGCTTGTGACTCGGTCCCTCCAGAATGAACGAGAAGGTCGCCGGGCGGTACGTCCCAGGCGAGATTCAATGCCTCGACCGCATGCAGGAGCGTCCCGAAAAAGCGATGCCGCTCGTTGTCATCCTCGTCCAAAGTCACCCAGAGAAGCGCAGTGTCCGAGCTGATTTGGGCCGCATATTGCGCAAGCAACGTGCTCTTGCCGAAGCCGCCCGGTGCGCACAGCAGCGTCATCGGGTAGTGCTCGGCACTGTACGTGAGACGCGCAAGCAGGCTCGCTCGTGGAACGACATCCGGTCGCACGCGAGGTACGCGAAACTTCGTAAGGGGGGATGCATTCCATGCCGCGGCGGTATCGATTGAAGCGGCCATGAACAAGAGCTCTACGTCGCGAAAAGATCGGCGTTCCAACGACAGCAAATGCGAGCAGGTCGGGCGTGCAAGCGAACGTCTTCTTCAGTTTCAGCTTGGCGTCGACCCGTTTTTCGTCATTGTAACGAGCAATCGAACTTTGCGTCCCTACTTTTGCAGCGTGGCTAGAGTTATGCTCTTCGCAACAACGATTCGATTCCGCTCGAACTTCAAGACTGTCAAGGGAGATTGCGATGGCAGATACCACCGTTCGTGGACGATTTGTCTGGCACGAGCTGATCACCCCCGATGCCGCCGGCGCGCATGCGTTCTATACGAAGACCATCGGTTGGAAGACGCAGCCCTGGGAGCTCGAACCCGATTACACGATGTTCGTCGCCGCTGGCGGCCCTCTCGGTGGCACCTGGGGTCGGCCATCCGAGGCCGCTCGCTGGATTCCATATATCGGGACGGAGCACATCGAGGGAACAGTCGACCAGGCGCGCAGCCTCGGCGCTCGGGTCGTCAAGGACATCACCGAGATGAGTAACGGCGGCAAGTACGCCATCTTGGAAGATCCTCAAGGTGCGACGTTCGGGGTGTATGTATCTGCCTCCGAGCCGAGTCCCGAAGGCACCCCGAAACTCAGCGAATACTCTTGGCACGAGCTGGCCACCACCGATTATCAAGCTGCATTCGACTTCTACTCCGCGCTGTTCGGGTGGGAAGCAGTCGGTCAACACGACATGGGCGCGCCGCTCGGTGTGTACTTCACATTCGGACGGAACGGCACCGAGATGGGTGGCATGTTCAAGAAAATGCCCGATATGCCCGGTGGCCCTTTCTGGCTTGGGTACGTGCGCGTCAAAGACGTACAGCAGACCATCAAGAAGGCCAAGTCCGCGGGTGGCACCGTGATGATCGGGCCCATGGAAGTGCCGGGCGGCGATCTAATCGCCCAGTTCACGGACCCGCAGGGGGCACTGTTCGCAGTGCACATGTTGGCCGCGGATATCAAGCGCCCGGCGGCTGCAGTCCCAGCGGAAGCCCCTGTCGCTGAGGCAGTCGATACGGAAGCTCAGGCCGCCGAAGCGGGCGAGGCTCGCCGCACCGCCGTCAAGAAGGCTGCGAAGAAGCCGGCGCAAAAAGCCGCGAGCAGCGCGGGTCAGACCAGCAAGAAGGGGGGCAGGAAAGCCGCCAAGAAGGCGGCGAAGAAGGCCGCGAAGACCAGTGCCAAGAAATCGAGCGCCCGATCAGGCGCAAAGAAGACAGGCGCAAAGAAGACAGGCGCAAAGAAGAAGGGCGCACGCAAAGCTGCCAAGAAGACGAAAGCCGCTGCGAAGAAGCGCGGCTCGGCGGCTCGCGGCAGCAAGCGCCCGGCACGCAAGACGGCAAAGGCCAAGAAGTCGGCGAGGCGTCCGACGAAGAAGAAATCAGTCAAGCGGGCGCGTAAGGCGAAGTAGCCGCCGGGGCGAACACGGATGGGAGCACTCGCTCCCATCCGCACCTTCTACCCCGTGCAAGATCGATCCGGTTCGTGTAGAAAGGCGCGCTCCATCACTTGGGTCGTGTGAGCGACATGAAGACGATACGTGGGAAAGTGTTCACCGGTCAGCGCATCGTGCTGGACGGCAAAGTGTTTATCGATTGCCAGTTCAAGGACACGACGCTCGTGCTCGAAGGCAACGGTCTCTTCGAGATGCAGAACTGCAAGATCGAGGAAGACTGCCGGCTCGCCGTCGAGGGTCCAGGGCAGATCTTGCTGCATTCCCTGAAGATGATGCTCTACTCCGGCGGATGGATGTCTCGAGTGGCCGATAACGTGCTGCACGCCGTTCGTCAGCCGCCGAAGTCGCTGCAGAAAAAGAAAACAGCGCTTTCGCGCTGAGCAAGAGGCGCGCTCAGCTGCGCGCCCCCTCGATCATTTTCGCGATCCTAAAAATCGTCTCGAGCTTCTCCGCGCGCACGCCCAGCCGGCGTGCGGTGCGTACGACGTTCCCGAGGATCGCCTCCACTTCCATCGCGCGACCGCGCTCGTAGTCGAGCGCCATGCTCGTCTTGTACGGCGGCATCGCAAGCGTGCCTCGAATGAGCCTATCGATGAGCTCTTCCTGAATCGGATGGCCTGCAGCTGAGGCGATCTGCGCGATCTCCCGCATCGTCTCGCGGATGAATTCTTGATCGTCCGGGGTTCGCAAGATCGCGGACGTGTCGAGGACGCCGCCCATGATCGAGATCGGATTGAAGGTGGCGTTCCAAAGCGCCTTTTGCCAGCGCGCAGTGACGATGTCCGGCGTAACTCTGCACGGCACTTTGCTGGCATTGAACAAGCTCGCCAGTTGCTCGACTGCAGGCGTCGTACCCGAAGGAAAGCGGCCGAGCGTGAGCGAGCCTTCGGATTGATGATGCACCTTGCCGGGCGCCGTGCGGCTTACAGCGATGAACGCGATGCCGCTGATCAGCTCGTTCTTCGGGAATGCCGCGGCGATCTCACCCTCGATGTCGACCCCATTCTGTATGAGCACGATCGCCGAGCCCGTGCGCAGCGCGGGTTCTAGCAGCGCGACTCGATTCGTGTCGGCCAACACCTTTGTCGCGAGCACTACGTAGTCGTAGTCGCTGCCGGCCTGCTGCGGCGTCTGGAAGACGCCAGCGGGAACGAAAGTGTGATCGCCGAGCAAGTTGCTGCGGATCTCGTAACCGGAACGACTCACCGATTCATAATCGGAACGGCACACCACGCTCACGGCAGCGCCTTGACGCGCAAGCGCAGAGCCGAAGAATGCACCGACTGCGCCGGCGCCAACGATCAGGACGGATGTCATGTGTCCCCTCGATTCAACGTGAGCGTGAGCGGCGCGCGCGCCGCCATACGGTTGCGTACACGAGAAGGTTGATCGCGAGTGCGCCGAGCCCGAGTGCAATCTGCAGCTCTCGCGTGAGTCCTTCGGGATAGATCCAGGACGTAATGTAATGCTCGATGAAGCCGCCTTCGTAGCCTTCTTCGCCGCCGAGGCCGCGTAACCACACCTCGAGGGGCGTCAAGGGACAAATGCGGCCCGTGAACTCGACGAATGCTCCCCAAAGCACGGCGGGTAGATGAATCCAGGCGATCCAACGCCAGCGCAGCACGAGTAGTCCGCCCAGCACCACGAACAGCACGAAGCAAAGGTGGACGACGAGGGTCGTGTCTGCGAGCAGTCGATAGATCACCGGCCGTCCTCCACGTCAGCGGTCACGCTGACAACGGCACGTCTGCCTGCGAGCTCAAGCGATCTGCGTGACGAGCGTATCGATCCCGTCCACACCGCCTTCGATGCGATCACCTGATCTCAGCGCGCCCACGCCCGCGGGGGTACCTGTGAAGATGAGATCTCCGGCCGCTAGCTCGAACAAAGTGGAAAGCTCGGCGATGATCTCGGGAATGCTCCAGATCAATTCGGATAGATCGCCCTGTTGCCTGATCTCACCGTTGACGCTCAGCCAAATGCGCCCGCGAGTAGGGTGCCCCACCTGCGCGACCGGATGGATCGCGCTCACCACCGCGGACCGATCGAAACCCTTCGCAGTCGACCAGGGGCGACCTTTTTCTTTCGCCTGGTTTTGCAAGTCACGGCGCGTGAGATCGTTGCCCACCGCGTAGCCGAAGACATGATTCAAGGCCTGAGCAGCATCGATGTTTGCGCCGCCACGACCGAGTGCGACGACGAGCTCGATCTCGTGGTGCAGATTGCTCGTGCGTGGAGGAAACGGGATCGTCTGATGATTGGCGACGAGTGCATCGGCCGGCTTCATGAAGAAGAACGGGGATTCGCGCTCAGGATCTTGTCCCATCTCGCGAGCGTGTGCGCCGTAATTGCGACCCACACAATAGATGCGGTGGACGGGGAACAAAGAGTCCTCGCCTGCGACCGCGATCGCGGGCGGCATGGGAGCGGGAATCGCGAACTTCATGACGCCATTAGAACACGAAGAAAGTATCGGCCGTCACGCACAAGGGCCAACGGCCGGCAAGAAACAGTCGAAACTTCGCCGCGAACAAGTGCTCATCGCCCTGGCCGGTGATCGAAGCAAGGCCGTATTGATGCAGGCATTGCGCGGCAGCGCCCGCGGCAGAGCTCGCGATGGACGGATCGCCAACGCCTGCTCGAGTGCATGCGAGCGCAGCGGGCGATAAGAACAAGGTGGAGCTGCCTTGCATGAGATTCGCAAGTCGCAGCACCAGCGCATCGGAGGAATGTTGCGTAGATGCGTCCTCGAAGAGCTTGCGCTCTTCCTGGCGCTCGCGTTCCCACCAGCTTGCGCACCAACTGGTCTTGCTCGAAAGCGCGACGGCTTCTTGCCACGTGCTCACGCCGACGACGCTGCAACGCTGCGCGCCGAGGCCGCTCAAGTATTTCTCGCTCTCGATGCGCTCGTTCTCACCGATGGGCGTGCCGACTGCGTTGAACCAAACTGCCTTTGGCAGAGCGGGCACGATTTGATCGGCAGGGAGTTTTCCGAGTTCCTGTGGCACGAGGTCGAGCGAAAGCAAAGTAACACTTTGCTCAAGTCTACAGCTCTCGTTCGCAAATCAAAGCGCAGCGCCCGGAATTTTCTCGCGTAATTTGAATGCGCGTCGTTCAAAAAGGGTCGTGCTCTACTCGGTGTAGCACTTTGCATACGAGCTCTTCGTCGATCCACGTGCGAAGCAGGCGTGCTGCCTGCAGCGCAGCCTCATCGGGCGCATGCGACGCGCACAGCGTTGTACACATCTCTGCGAAGGTGCCGCCGTCCTTCATTGTATTCAATGCGGTCGCTTCGCCCGGATGCATCGACCGATAGCGTGTGCTGTCCTTCTGACGCCAGATCAACCAGTGCGTCTCTCCCGTTGCGCTCGGTGGAGGTGTGTGCTCATCGTCCGTCAGCATCTTGAACAACAACGGTGCATTCGTGTGCAACGTGAAGGCCTGCACCGAGGGGTGGAATTCGAATCGAACGCTTTGCCATGTCTCGGGCGCCAGCTGCTCAAGATCTTCTGAGCGGATGGGTATTGCATCGGCGGCGTCGAACGCGCTCGCGATCGCCCATTCCCAGCGAGCGAGCTCACTTAACCAAGGTCGGTCCGGAAACATTCCTGCGAGCATGGCTGCGAGCTCACCGCCGAACCATCGAATTGACGCGTCACGAGAAGGATTCGAGTTGATATAGCGCGCCGCGATGGAGCCGAACAGTTCCGGTCCCAGAAGCTGTTCGAGCCGGGGGTAGTTGCTGGCGAGCGCTTCCTGCAGCCGCAAGCGATATGCTTGCGCATAAATCGACGCACGGCTCGCCGCGCTGTCTTCTCCGTTAGGTGGGAAGATGCGATCGAGCAGGCGAGCGTCGCCCTCGAGGACATATCGCTGGAATAGATCCTGTAGATGAGCGAGTGTCATGCCGCGCGTGCCTGCGTCGCGAGTAGCCGCGCGCGTTGCAGCTCGGCAAGGAGCACATCGAGCTTCGGAATGTTGTCGTCGCGCTCGATCATGGTCGAGACTTTGCCGAAACGATTGAGCGCGTGCCCGTAGAGACTCCAGACCTCCTCGCAGACAGGCTCATCGTGTGTATCGATCAGATGCGTGCCGCAGTTTCGATGCCCTGCGAGATGGAATTGTTGAACGCGATCGGCTGGAATGTGCGCGAGATAAACGTGCGGATCGAAGCCATGATTTCGTGCGCTGACGTAAACATTGTTGATGTCGAGCAACAGCAGACAGTCGGCGCGTTCGGCGAGCTCCTTGAGGAACTCCCATTCCGACATCTCGGAATCGCGATACGTGAGATAGCTCGATACGTTCTCGAGGACCACTCGACGCTGCAGCCGATGCTGAACTTCATCGACGCGTCGTGCGACGTGCCGCAGCGCTTCCTCCGTGTACGGCAACGGCAGAAGATCGTGCAGATTCGTGCCCCCTATGCCGGTCCAGCACAGGTGATCGGAAATCCAGCTCGCTTCGATTCGAGACGCTAACGCGCGCACACGCTCGAGGTAGTCGAGATCGAGCGGATCGATGCTGCCGATCGACATCGATACGCCGTGGAGCACGATGGGGTAGTGAGCGCGCAGGCGCTCGAGGTATCGCAGCGGGCGTCCGCCCGGGACGAGATAGTTCTCAGTGAGTGCTTCCAGCCACGACACCGCGCCGAGGTGCTCGTCGAGGAGCGCCTCGTAATGTTGGGGGCGAACCCCAAGACCGAAGCCTAGGGCGGGCAGGGGAGGTGACACCGATTCGAAACGTTAGGTTGTGTGCTTGCGTCCATGGTAGACCGGTCGGCCCGCCGGATCATTACCTCGCAAAAAAAGAAGGCGGATGCTCGACGCACCCGCCTTCCTCATTCTTAAGGGACGACTCAAGACTTCGACGCGAGATCAGCCCGTAGAGTCGCGGACCTCCATCGCGTCTTTTACACGCTTGACGCCTGCAATTCCTTTGGTGACTTGCAGAGCGCGCGTACGAGCTTCGTCGGTTTCCACGAACCCGCTGAGCTGCACGGTGCCTTTGAACGTTTCGACGTCGATCCGGTGTGCTTTCGTCATCGGATCTTCGATCAAGGCGGCTTTCACCTTTGCGGTGACGACGCCATCGTCGATCGCTTCTCCGGCCGATTGTTGGGTGGGGGTCGAAGTACACCCCACGAGCGCTGCACCCAGCAGCGCCGCCAGCACCCGAGCCGCTCTATTCGCGGTGTTCATAGTCGACCTACTCCTCAGCCCGTTCCGTCCCGACGAGTCTCAGCGTTGCGCTTGGCGCGCTCCAAATCCTGATCGGCGCGCTCCTTACAGTCTTCCTGCGCGGCACCCGTCAGTGCCTCGCACTTCTCGATCGCGACGCGATGCGTGGCTTCAGCTTGCGCGACGGAGATCTTGTGCTCCCCTTCTGCCTGGGCTTCGCTCGCTTCTTGCGCTGCGTTGGCGACTTCGTCGCTGTCGCCTTCCTGCTGCGCGTCCATCACGTCCTGCTGCGCATCTGCCATTTGATCCTGCGCATCCGCTTGAGCGTCCGCCAGATCGCGCTGCGCCTCGGCTTGGGCATCCGCGACATCGCTTTGCACTTCGCGAGGCGACTCGGCCTGATTGCAGCCTGCCAGGGCGATGCCAGTGGCTGCAAGTATCAACCAGATTCGATTCTTCATAAATCCTGTCCTCATTCGGTAGTGACGATGTTTCCAACTCGCTGCGGCTGGCGCACTTCTCACCAGGCGCCGACGAGGCGCCACGAAGCGTGCGCACCAATGGGGCCGCAAGCACGCGTCGGAAACGTCCGATGAAAGTCAAGGTTCCGGGATGAAGTCCTAGCGCCCAGAGACTCTTACGGTTAACGCTGACCGCGGAACCTCAATTTGACGGCACACGTTAACTCGGTTCAGACACGTTGCACGGTCTCAATGTCCAAGCAAACCGAGGCTTTAGACCTCACCCTAGATGAGATGGATGCCCCGACAGCGTCAGCCCCCATGGCGGCCGACGTGCGTGTGCCTCTGCACGTCGTTGCGGTCATCGTCGTCTCCATTGCGCTGCTCGTGATCAACGCCTGCCTGCTGATCATCAACACGGGCCAAGCGATGGACTCCAATGCGCACTACGCCCGTTCCTATGAGATCAAGCGCGCGCTGAGTACCTTCCAATCCGTCATCACGACGGCCGAATCCGGGCAGCGTGGATATCTCCTGACGGGGGACACCGAGTACTTGAGCCCCTACTACCGCGCGATGCGCGGATGGCGAACAGAGCTCGACAGGC
Organism: Pseudomonadota bacterium; assembly: GCA_023417315.1. GTDB lineage: Bacteria > Pseudomonadota > Gammaproteobacteria > Steroidobacterales > Steroidobacteraceae > Steroidobacter. Next base: position 42,980 of record JAEZFW010000087.1, on the reverse strand, counting down.
TCGCGAATCTCACCGCCGATCAACCGGAGCGGCAGAAGGATATTGCCGAGCTCGAGCGGTTCACGGCCGCGGCAATTGCCAGGCTCGAGCAGACCATCGAGCGCAGTCCGCGACCTGGGCCGAGCGGTAACGCCGATCTCGTGGGCACCGACCGGGCGACGCAAACGATGGATCGCGTGCGCAGCATCGTCGATCGATTGGCGGTCGAAGAGGACGCGCGCATCGACGCATTGGGCAAGGCAGTGCTGCGCGATGTGTGGATTACGCTTGCCGTGGCGCTGCTCACGACCGTCGTCACCGTCGCAGTGTTGATCGGTCTCAATAAGCTGTTGCAGCGCTATGTCGGAGCACGCGCGCGAGCGGAAGGGGCGCTGCTCGAAGCGAATCAGCACCTGAATCATCTCGTCGAGCAGCGCACGGCGGAGCTCACGGAGCTGTCACAGCACTTGATTCGCGTGTCGGAGGAAGAGAAAGCCAGGATTGCGCGCGAGCTACACGACACTTTCGGTAGCAATCTCACGGCGATCAACATGGACTTGAACTGGATCCAGCGGCGCACTCCTGAAGATGCGCGCGAGCTGCGCGAGCGGCTGCAACGCGTGCTGCAGATGTTGGCGGAGACCGTCGAGCTCAAGCATGCAGTCATCGAAGGATTGCGACCGAGCCATTTGGACAATCTGGGGCTTGCATTCGCGATGAAGTCGCATTGTCGCGAGTTCTCCCGACGCACGGGCCTGCCCTGCGAAGTGGAAGTCGAAGAGGACTTCGATGAGATCGATCCAGGATGGTCGATTGCGTTCTATCGCATCGTGCAAGAGACCTTGACCAACATCACGAAGCACGCGCATGCAAACAAGGTGCGCGTCTCCTTACACCGCGAGCCGCGCGGGCTTCGATTGCGAATCGTGGATGACGGTGTCGGGCTTGCCGAAGGTGCGACTGCGAAGCCGAAGTCGCACGGCATCGTCGGAATGCGCGAGCGCATGCGCCAACTCGGAGGCACCTTCACCATCGCGCCGGGACCTGGGGGCAAGGGCACGCTCGTCGAAGCCTTCATTCCTGCGGTCGCAGGCGCGCCGGCGCAGCACGTAGGAAACTTCTTACGGACGGCAAGCTGAATCGAGGGAACTTTTAGCCCGTCCTACACCGTTGTCTGGTCGGACACTGTAAAGATGACCCGCAGGAGCTCGCTATGGAGAATCAAATGACCGACAGTGCGCGCAGCGCAGACGTTCGTTCCTCGTATGTGTCGCACTCGGCCCAAGACACGGGCGAGATTCGCGCCCTGCGCATCCCGGTCGGCACGAATCTGGCCGATGTGGAGCGCTGGATGATATACGCCACGCTCAAGAAATGTGGGGGAAACAAGACGCGCGCAGCGGCGTTACTCGGGGTAAGTCTGAAGACCCTGTACAACCGCCTGAATGCGTATCGCGCACAGGGCGTGGTCATGGACGAGGGACTGCCCGTCGATCATGGCATCCAGGTCACGGGCTTACACGGTGAACTCACTGAGGTATCCGAGTGATGCTGGACGTAAGAGAGAACGAAGGACGTGAAAGCGTCCCCGCTACGCAAACGCCGATTCGAGTGCTCATCGTCGATGATCACGCGATCTTGCGCGCGGGCGTGCGGGAGATGCTGACCGAGGAGTCCGACTTGGAAGTCGTCGGTGAAGCAGGCTCCGCGGAGGAGGCTCTTCAACAATTGCGTGATGGACTCCAAGTCGATGTTGTGGTCCTCGATATCACCTTGCCCGGTCAAAGCGGCATCGACTTGCTGAAGACCCTGCGGCGCGATCGCCCAGAGTTGGCGATCCTCGTATTGAGCATGCATCCGGAGCGCAGCTTCGCAGTGCGCCTCATGCGCGCCGGCGCGAATGGCTATGTGCCGAAGATGATCGTGCCGGAAGAGCTTGTGAAGGCGGTGCGCGCGGTCGGCACGGGTCGCCGCTACATCACGCCGCTGGTTGCAGAGCTCCTCGCTTCGGAGTGCGCCGCGGACGAAGAGGGTCCGCTACACAATCGGCTCTCGGAGCGCGAGTTGCAAGTGTTCACGCGCATCGCGCGGGGCGTATCCCCTGCGGTCATGGCGAACGAGTTGGGCTTGAGCGTGAAGACGGTGAGCACCTACCGAGCGCGCATCCTGGAAAAGATGGGCATGCGCAGCAACGCTGAGATCGCCGCTTACGCGGTGCGCAATCAGCTCGTCGAGTAGGCCGTACGCCGCTCGGATGCGCATCGCTCGCGCGCTGAATGTCGCAACGAAGCGTCTGTCGAACCGCGGTCGGTGTTCAGTCGGCAAGCGCCCAGGCCGAATTCAACGATGGCTCTCGAGATGAGTCGACGCGTGATGCTGCGCGCCTTATGCAACCTTCCGAACTGACCATCTACATCGTGGAGGATTCGCCCGCGGTCATGGAGCGACTCGTCGAAGAAGTCGGCGAGATACCGAACGCCCGTGTGGTTGGGAGCGCCGAAGCAGTCGCAAGTGCCCTGGAGGGCGTGCGGCAGGCGCGGCCGCGAGTGTTGATCCTCGATGTGCAGCTGCGTGACGGGAGCGGATTTCGCCTATTGAAGCGCATGCGTGCCGAAGGCATAAGCCGGCCCGAAACCATCATCATCGTGACGAACCACCCGCACGACGACTACCGCAATGCGAGCCGCGAGTGCGGTGTAGACCATTTCTTCGACAAAGGTGCGGAATTCCATAAGGTTCGCGAGGTGTTATTGGGGCTGGGGCGGGTTGCATAAATTCGCGCTCCGCGTGGATCCAAAAGGCTCCTTCGTGCGTTTCTGCCGTCGATATCGATCAACGTAAACTGCGCAGCTCGTCGCATGGACCTCCCCAGGACGATGGGGGCACCCGCTGAGAACCCATCGGACACCATGAAAGACGGCTGTGCACTTGAGGCCGTACTGAAGGGTACGGCCTCTTTTTTTGGCTGCCTCAGGGAACTTGCCAACTGCTACCGTCAGCTGGCGAGATCGTAAACAAGAAGGCGACTTGCCGAAGCGGGCCGTGCACTGCCTGGCCAGAGCGGCTGGCCGCCAGTAGGCCGATCGCCCGTAAAGACATGCACCCCGACATCATCGGTTGGATCAGCTCGGCAATCTTGCTCGCGACGCTCATACGTCAGGTGTATAGACAATGGCGCGAACGAGCGGTTGAAGGCGTCTCGCGTTGGCTATTCATCGGTCAGCTCGCCGCCTCGACCGGCTTTCTGCTCTACAGCTTCTTGTTGAACAACTGGGTATTCGTTTTTACCAACGCGGCGTTGCTGCTGACGGCAATTGCTGGACAGATGATTTATCAACGAAACGTTCGGGAACAAACCTCTTGATAAGCGTCTTGCGTGGGTCCACGAGATTCACACGAGGTGTGCTATGTCGAGAAAAGTACGACGTTTTGGCTCCATGTCGTTCATTGTGATCGGCGCTCAAGCGCTCTCAATCGCGGCGCTCGCGCAGACCACTCCTGACAATACCCGAGACACGACACGCCAATCCGCTGGTGCTACGAGCACCACGACGGGTACGGGTACCAGCGCGGATCGTACCGGCGCGGCTGCAGGCGCGCGCGATGAAGCGAAGAGCGCCTCTATGCGCGCGGGTATGAAGGATATGACGCCCCAGTCGTTCGCATCTCAAGCCGCGGTGCTGAATAAAGCCGAAGTCGAGTTGTCGCAACTCGCCTTGAAGAATACGAAGAACGAGGAGACTCGCCTCTTCGCCGAGCGAATGATCAAGGATCATACGGCGACCGGGGATAAGCTGAAGAAGATCGCGCAGAAGCAGAATATCTCGGTGCCCGAAGCTCTCGATGCGGAGCATCAGGCGACGAAGCAGAAGCTGTCTTCATTGCAGGGCGACGCTTTCGATCGTGAGTATCGCAAGCAGATGGCGAAGGGTCATGACAAGGCCGTTGCGCTGTTCGAGTCCGCTTCGCAGAACCAACAGATGCCTGAAGAGTTGCGCGAATTCGCTGCGTCAACGTTGCGCACGCTCGAGGATCATCAAGAGGACGCGCATGACATGCACGAGAAGGTACAGAAGGAAGGTGCTTGATGCTCGACGCTCGATGATTGAGCTCGAGGCTCAAGAGATCGGAAAGAAAGGCGGGCCGAACGGCCCGCCTTTTTCTTGCCTGGAGGCAGCGAGATCAGCTTCGCTTCGATTGGCCGCTCTTCTGGCCGGCGGTGCTGGTGCCAGTCGAGCTCGAGGGTTGATCGTTCGTTCGGACGTGTGCGCCGCTCGATTGCGTCATACCGAAGCCGGTTCGCACTCGAATCTGATTGTCGATGTCTTTGACTCCGCCGCAGTGCTCGACCAAGTCTTCGATCTCGTACTTGGTGCGACGGTCTGATACGTGACCCGTCAGTTTGACGACCTTGTCTTTGACCTCGATCGAAACATCGCTCGCATCGACGCTTGGTTCATCGGTCAGACGCTCGCAGATGATCTCGCGCAGGCGCTCATCGGAGCGCTCATATCCTTTCGGACCGCGGCCTCGGAACTCACCCACTTCGCGCTTGTAAGGGCCCTGTCCGAATCCATAGCCGTACTCGGGCTCCCGGCCATAGCGTTCTTCAGCGAAGCGCTCTCGAAAGTCCTGGCCGAATCCGCGTTGGCTCTGTGAAGAGCGGCCATAGTCTCGCCCATAGCCGGACTGCGCACCGAATTGCGAGCGACCATACATCGGATAATCGCCGCTCGAGGGCCCGTAGCTCTCTTCATCATCCCAGGCACGTCTCGGGTTCTCGCCGGTACCGAAAGAATCGCTCTCACCATACGCGCTGCCGCTCGCGCTCGAGCCAGGCTGAGTACCGTATGCGCCGTAGTAGGAGCCCGTCCCGAAATAGCTGCCGCTCTCGCCGGCCCGATCGTCCCAACGCATGAGGTGTGCCTCACCACGCCCCGTGCGTCGACGATTGAAGCCATCTTCGTGCCAACGAGATGGCGAAGCATCGCGAGAGTAACGCGCCTCGTCTCGCGCGCTGCGCTGTCTGAAGTCGCCTTCCCATCGGTCCCCCGATTCGCGGTTCCAATCGCTCTGCGTTCCATAGTCGCCGCCGCGCTGGCCGTGGCCGCGGGCCCAATCGCGTGAGCCGCGTTGCCGCGCGCCGAATTCCTCCGCATAACCGCCTGCAGACGAGGAGCGGTCACCTTCGAAACCTCCGCTATTCGTGTCCTCGTCCCAACTCGGCGAGTAGCGTCGTTCATAGCCCGAGGCGTAGCGATCCCGATCCATTTCGCCTGACACGCGTCCGCCTCGCTCGATCTCAGATCTGCGGAATCCTCGATTGCGCTCATTCTGTGGCATGAAAATTCCTCCACGTGGAATGCCTAAGTACGCCCACATGCCGTAGGTACATGTGGGCACCGATAAGTCAGCCGATTACAAGGTTTAAACCGAGGCTGCTCGGATAGGTTCCGCGTGTGCCGGCGCGCGGGCGAACACGCGCAAAGGCGCATCTAATCCGGCGATCCGTCGCCTGCGCAGATGGGGGAAAGTTCTGGTTCGTTATTCGTCGCGCCAATGGTCGGGAGCGACATTGCGCGTCCATTCCGCGCGTGTGCGAGAGGCGTCGTACTCGATCGCGGTGCTCGAGTGAGTCGAGCGACAATCGTCCTGCCAGCGAACGATGACGTAACGGCCTGTGCGAAGTTGCCAGACGTCGCCGCGCAGATCGAGATCGCTGTCCTTGAGTTTCACTGGGTCTCCGACCCGCAATCGATCGCTGCCGTCGCTCATCCAGCCTCCGCAAGAATTCGTCCTGGGGAGGATGTTGCGTAAGAAGGATAGGCGTTTGAAGGAGCAGTTCTCGAAGATGAGCACTCGATCACGCCGGCGCGCCGTGCATCATCCCGAAGCCGTGAAGTGCGTCACGCGAGCGGTGCGAACCCTCGCGAGTGCCTCACTCGCCGGTCCACCAGTCCATGAATTCTTCGAAGCTGATGGAGCCGTCGCCATCTCCATCCGTCATCTCGAAGGCAAGTAGGCATTCGTCATCCGATAAATCGGGATCGAGCTCCTGCAGCAAGCGCCGAAACTCGGGACTACCGATCCAGCCGTCGCCGTTGCTGTCCACCGAATCGAAGGATTGCCGCAAGTCTGCAAGGTCGTCGGTCGTCAGTTCCTTCATGTCGCCTCCCCATGCACGCGATCTCGAATGTTCTTCATTACGTTGAATGGCCCTGAGGCCCGAGCCCGTTGAGTCCTCTACAGGCGATTTATTTATACATCAGAAAAGCACGGATCGTCGTCCCTCGCAACTGCGATCCAGGGAAAAGCTGAGCAAGACCGACCTAATCACGAGTGGCGAGTAACGAGGTTACGAAGTCAGAAGGGGAGTGTGTTTCCCGTTACTCTGACTCGCCGAATTTCTCACCGAAGAAGTCGCCGCGTCTCCAACGCGGTCGTGCGCCGTTCGCTGCTTCTAACAGAATGCGCAGGTGAATGCGGGTGAGATCCGCGGCCGCCTCGTAATCGATCGGCAACGTCAGATCATCGCTCGGTCGATGATAGTGCTCCTCGAAGAAGGCGCGGCGCAGGGCGGGCAGATCGATCGCTTCATCGCGAGGTATATTTCCTGTGTGCAGCATCAGCGCGGGGATGCCGCTGCGTACGAAAGAGAATTGATCCGAGCGCACGAAAACGACTTCCTCCGGAGTTGGGTCCGGGCTGAGGCGCAAGCCTTCCGCCGCCGCTGCGTTGCGCGCCGCTGCTCCAAGCGTCGAGTGCTCGGCGCCGAAGGCGACGAAGTCACGCGTGCGAGTCAGCGTGAGCGGCATGTCGATGTTGATATTCGCGACGATCGCTTGCTCTTGCAGTTGTGCTGCATGCGCCATGAATGCGGAGCCGAGCAAGCCCTTCTCCTCGGCGGTGACTGCGGCGAACACGATCGAGCGCTTTGGCTTCACGCGTGCGCTCTCGAGCGCACGTGCGATCTCCAATAACATCGCAATGCCGACGGCATTGTCGTGCGCGCCGTTGTAGATCGAGTCGCCGTCCACGCTCGAGCCTCGGCCAAGGTGATCCAGATGAGCGCTGACGACGACGTATTCGCGCCGCAGAGTCGGATCGGATCCTGGCAACATCCCGAGTACATTCGCGCTCTCTGTTCGCCGCAAGCCTGTCGTGGCCGACAGTGTCATCATGCCTGGCAATTCGAAGCCCTGCGGTTCGCCTGCATCCGCCTTCTCGAGTGCTTCGGCGAGCGAGACTGGTCCGTGCTCGAAGAGCGCAGCCGCAGATTCCTGCTTGAATCGAAAGCGCAACTTCAATTCTGGGAATGCATCCTGGGGATTGCCTTGCGCATCGAGCCAACGCATCTGCGGTGCCCAGCTCATCGCAACGACTCGCTCCCACGGCATGCGCCGCGCATCGACGAGCGAGTCGATCGTGATCGTGCCGACCGCGCCCTTCTCGGTCAGCATCGACGACTTGCGCAGATACGAGGAATAGTAGGCGCGTTGATTGTTGGGGAACTTCGCGGGCGCGCCGGTCAGGATTACCGCGATTCGACCCTCGACTTCGATGTTCTCGAAATCGTTGTGGCCGAGCTCCGGCGCATCGATACCGTAGCCAGCGAAGACCAGTGGAGCCGTGAGTGTCGAGCTCGCTGAAGAATAATCTGCCGACGGCAAATAGTCGGTGCCGTATTCGAAATCGATCGTGTCTTCGTCCAATACGAGCCGCGCGGATGACCCGGGCAGCACCGGAGTGGCTTCAACGAGGGGCACGCTCTGGAAGAACGTCTCTGCGTCGCCAGCGGGCTTCAATCCGTACTGTCGAAATTGCGCGGCCACGTACGCTGCCGCGAGATCGTAGCCGCGCGTCGCTGCAGCCCGCCCTTCGAGCAGATCGTCTGCGAGAAACTCCGTGTGCCCCCGCAACGCCTCGCGGCTGACTTGATTCCATGGGCCGCTCTCCGCAGCGAACGCGTGAGACATGTCGAGCGAGGCCAGGGCGAAAATCAAGAGCAAGGCGAGCGCAATTCGCATGCGAGGTCCATGTGAGCAACTGAGCAGCGCAAACAGTACAAAGGTCTTCCCATCCCGTCCATGTTCAAATGCGATGTTCAGATGTGATTCAGCCCTTTCCAGGTAGGGTCGCCCTTGGCATTCTGTCGATCGTGATCATGAAGCAGCCAGCGACGCGACTTCTGTGGTTCGTCTATCTTGCGTGGTGGCTCCTGCTCCAGGGATGTAGCTCGGCCCCTGAACGTGCCGTACCGACGACGCGCGGCGTGATATCCGAACGTACCTTCCCCGGCGGCTCAGTCGGCAGCGAGATTGCGCTGCGCGCGATCTCGCTGCTGGGCGCGCCGTACAAGTGGGGTGGAGCTGGACCTTCGAGCTTCGACTGCAGCGGGCTCGTGACTTACGTGCATCGGCAACTCGGCATCGAGACGCCACGCACGGCGGCCGAACAGTACGCAGCGGCCAGGCCGGTCAGGCTCTCGGGTCTCACACCAGGGGATCTGCTCTTCTTTCGCACGAGCGGGCGCCGTGTATCTCATGTCGCCATCTACGCTGGCGAAGGCAGATTCGTGCACGCGCCTCAAACAGGCCGACCGGTCGAGCTTCGCACGCTCGATGATGAGTTCTACGCGCCGCGATTGGTGGGGGCGGGACGACTCTTCTAGAAGTGGCTAGTGACCAGTGGTTAGTGGCTAGTTCAGAGGCGCTGCCGCGGCTCCCAAGCTCTGGTTCTACTAACCACTAACCACTCCTTTGCTACTTCTTCTTACTTCTTGTGCTCGTGTCCATGTCCGTGTCCGTGTCCCGGTACGTTCATGCGTTCGCGAATGAGGCTCTCGACGACGCTTGGGTCGGCAAGGGTCGAGATGTCGCCCAAGTTCTCGTGCTCGTTCGCTGCGATCTTGCGCAGGATGCGGCGCATGATCTTGCCGGAGCGCGTCTTCGGCAGATTCGGCGCCCATTGGATGAAATCGGGTGAAGCGATCGCGCCGATCTCTTTGCGCACCCAATCGCGCAGCTCGCCGCGCAGTCGCTCTGTCGGCTCTTCTCCGGCGATCAACGTGACGTACACGTAGATGCCTTGGCCTTTGATGTCGTGCGGACATCCGACCACTGCCGCTTCCGCCACTTTGGGATGCGCGACGAGCGCACTTTCGATCTCGGCGGTGCCGAGTCGATGTCCGGCAACGTTGAGCACATCGTCGACGCGGCCGGTGATCCAGTAGTAGCCGTCTTCATCGCGCTTCGCGCCATCACCCGTGAAGTAGCGTCCTGGGAACGCTTTGAAATAAGTTTCGATGAACCGGTCGTGCGCGCCATAAACGGTGCGCATTTGGCCCGGCCAGCTGTCGGTGAGCACGAGATTGCCCTCGCACGCACCGTCCAATACGTTGCCTTCGTTGTCGACGATCGCCGGTTTGACACCGAAGAAAGGCAGCGTCGCCGAGCCCGGCTTGAGATCGATCGCACCGGGAAGCGGACTGATCAGAATGCCGCCTGTTTCCGTTTGCCACCAGGTATCCACCACGGGGCAGCGACTGTCGCCGACGACGCGGTAGTACCATTCCCACGCTTCCGGATTGATCGGCTCGCCGACCGTGCCGAGCAGGCGGATCGATTTGCGCGACCACTGACGAACGGGCAAGTCGCCTTCGCGCATGAGCGCTCGAATTGCAGTCGGGGCGGTATAAAAGATCGTCACTCGATGTTTATCGACGACCTGCCAGAACCGTCCCGGATCTGGGTAGTTCGGTACACCTTCGAACATGATCGTCGTGCTGCCGTTCGCGAGCGGTCCATAGACCACGTAGCTATGTCCGGTGACCCAACCCACGTCGGCCGTACACCAGTAGATATCGTCTTCTCGGACGTCGAACACGAGTTCGTGAGTCATGGCGGCGAACACGAGATAACCCCCGCTCGTGTGTAGCACGCCTTTCGGTTTGCCGGTGGAGCCCGAGGTGTAGAGGATGAAGAGCGGATCCTCTGCATCGACAGCGACCGGCGGGCATTCTTTCGACTGCGTGCGCGCGAGCTCTTCGAACCATTGATCGCGGCCGGCTTCCATGTGCACGCGCGTGCCGAGTCTGCGCACGACGAGCACGTGCTTCACGCACGAAGTGACGGGATCTTCGAGCGCGTTATCGACGTTCGCCTTGAGCGGAATGCGCTTACCGCCTCGCAAAGCTTCATCTGCAGTGATCACGACGGTCGAGCCGCAGTCCGCAATTCGCCCCGCAAGCGATTCCGACGAGAAGCCTCCGAAGACGACGGAATGGATGGCGCCGATGCGCGCACATGCCAGCATCGCGACCGCAGCTTCCGGAATCATCGGCAGATAGATCGTGACGCGATCGCCTTTCTGCACACCAAGCGACTTCAAGGCATTCGCGCATTGGCACACTCGCTCGTACAGCTCGCGATAGGTGATGTGCTCGGAGAGCCGGGGATCATCGCCTTCCCAGATGATCGCGATCTTGTCGCCCCGCTTCGTCAAATGCCGATCGAGGCAGTTTGCGGCGATATTCAACTTGCCGTCGTGGTACCAGCGGATCCGGAAATCCTGCAGTTCGAAGCTCGTGTCTTTCACCTTCGTATACGGCTGGATCCAATCGATGCGCCGGCCCATGCGCGCCCAAAAACCGTTCGGATCGCGCACGGATTCTTGATAGAGGCGTTGATAGTCTGCTTGGCGCAGGTGGGCCAACGCAGCGAAGTCTTCGGGTACTTTGTGAATGGTCATGGCGAGATTCGCGATTGGTTGAGTTGATAGGTGATACGCGCGAGTGCTTGTCGATATTCCCCCGATGCCTACAGCGCGCGGTATTCGGTTACCCCGGAGCGCTCTGCCGAAGCGCTGCCTTGACCTTCTCGGCATGCTGCGCGAGGACAGCCGGGTCGGCCATTCCTCTCGAGTGCGCGCGAAGCTCCTTGCCCTCGTAGCACGGAATGATATGGAAATGGAGATGAAAGACGGTCTGGCCTGCCGCAGGCTCATTGAATTGCGCGATTCGGATCCCGTCGGGATCGAACGCGCGCTTTACGGCAGAAGCTACGACCTGGGTCGACTTGATCAGTTCTGCGAGTGCGCTCGGCTCCACATCGAAGATGTTTCGAGCCCGGACTTTCGGAATGACGAGCGTGTGGCCGTCTGACTGCGGCATGACGTCCATGAAGGACAATACATGCTCCGTTTCGTAGACCTTGGCGGCGGGGATTTCGCCGCGGAGAATCTTTGCGAAGACATTATTGGCATCGTACATGATTCCGCTCAGCAACCTGATCGAAGCGATGGGACCGCCCGAATGTACCTCCGTCCGCTAGCTCTCGCCATTAGACGTTCCGCCATAGCTCGGCGCCAGGTGCGCTAGATCCCTGCTTTGCCCAGCGCGTCGACGACCCGACGCAAAGCTGTGCTGAGCGCCGGGTGCTCGGCGTCGAACTGCACGGCGAGCCCGTCCAGCGTTTCTTTGAGCGCAGGTGCTTCCCTGCCGCTCTCCTCCGCCGGTTGTTGGGACGCGGCCAGCACGCGGGTGATGTCGTCCAAAAGCGTAACGAGCAATTCGCGGGCTTGCGGGTCCACGCGGTTCGTGCGCGCAAGCTCGGCGTGGAGCTCAGAAAGCTTGTTCCCCAGGTCGGAATTCGTCATGGAAGTATTCACCTCGGTACACACGGCGCAGCAGCGCGCGCTTAGCTCCCGCACGATCAAACAATGCGGGCGATCTCGAGGATTGAATTCGACTCCGCTCAGCCCGTCAATCCGTGGAGCACTGCAGGTCTCTAAGCGACTGCACGCGTGCTCGACGGCGTCGGACGCCGCTGATGTCGAGGTGGCGTGCCGGTCGGTCTAGACCTCGGGCCGAGGCAGTGAGCTGATAAACCGAAGATCGAAGCGAAAGAAGTCTTTGACAGAATCAACAGGGTGAACAGGAATGTGCAGAAAGACGGCCCGGACTCTGCTCGATTCTTGTCATCCTGTCCTTCGGTCCTGTCTTCAGACGCCACCGAGCTCCTGCGCCTTCGATTCATCGCGCGGCGCGTTCTTCTTCTTTAGCCTCACTGAGTACTTTTCTTCGAGCGCTCGAATCGTCTGCTCATCGAGAGGCGTCATTGCCGTGATCCGCGCAGGCACTCGGATCGCGTCGCCCGGAATGGCGATACCGTCCATCGAGCGACCACAGAGCTGCCCATCGCGATCGCGATCGATATACGCATACTGCGCCGCGAATTTCAGATCGGGCAGCGGCATGCTCAACGTCACGAGATAAGCAGGTTTGCCCATCGTCGAGAAGATGACCGCGGTCCGATTATCGAGAGCGCGCACGCCGCCCAGGCGGGTCAAGAACGCACACGCATCTTTCTCGACCTTCGCATCCACGACTGGAGCGGCGTTCACGGCCGGCGCGAGGACGGCAAGAGCAAGCGCTGAGACTAGGATCTTCCTCATAGCTGAACCTCGTTGATACATTGTCCCGATCTTGCGGTAGATGGTGAGCAATCAAGCATGAATTCGTGCTTAACGCCGCTGACTCGTAGGTGTCGCTGGACCGCAAAAGGTTCCCAGAAAGGCTCAAACGGGGAGATGGCCGGCTAACTTTGCCGCGGTTTGGCGCGCGCGGTCGCTTGGGCGGTCAGCGGATCGTCGGGCCAATAGTGTTTGGGATAGCGGCCTTTCAGATCCTTTTTGACATCTGGATACCCTCTTGCCCAGAAGCTCTCGAGATCACGCGTGATCTGCACCGGCCGGTGCGCTGGCGAGAGTAGCTGCATCGTGAGCGGCACGCGTCCTTCGGCGATCGTGGGGGTGGCCCTCAGTCCGAACACCTCCTGAAGCCTTACGGCAACTGCAGGTGCATCGGCGCTGTAGTCGATCGGAACCCGCGAGCCGCTGGGAACGACGATGTGCGTGGGAGCGAACGCATTCAATCGCTGTTGCAGGCTCCAATCGAGCATCGCAATGACGAGCGCATGCATATCCAAGCGTGCGAGCTGCTCACGACGCGTGATGCCCGAAACCCAGGGTCCGAGCCATGCCTCGAGCGTGCCGCGCAGTGCCGTTTCACTCACGTCAGGCCAAGGATTCGGATCGCGACTATCGGTCCGATGTGCGAAACGGATACGCTCGAGTAACTGACGCGAGTCTTTCGTCCAAGGCAAACATTCGATTCCCAGCTCGCGAACGCCCGTGAGCAACGCATCCGCAATTCGAGAGGGATCGGCGCGATCGAGCCTGCGTTCTTCCAGCGTGAGCGCGCCAAGACGACGTTCGCGAACAGCGATGACTGCCTGCTCACGGCTGTTCCACTCGATGCGCTCGTGCGTTTCGATCTTGTCTGCGAAATCTGCTTCGAGATCCGCTCGCGAAATGGGCACCGCGAGCCGAATCAGCGCGTCGCGATCGCCGGCGTCGATGTCGGCGATCACGATGAACTCGTGCTTCGCGAGCGATTGAGCTTCGGGAAGTTGAGCGCCCCGACCGTTCGATAGCAAAAACCGTCCGCCGCGCTCGCGCGATTGCGCGATTCGGTCGGGGTACGCGAATGCCAGCAAGCGCCCGACATCGGCGATTGTGCTCGAGTGCCCGGGCGGCGATTCGAGTTGCCTCGCAAGCTGCTCCGCCGTTCGCTTCACACGTTGGCGTGCGCTCGCATCGATCTGTGCGGATGCGGAACCGCTCGAGCCTGATCGCAAAGCGTCCAGGCGCAGCGTCAGGTCGACGTTGCGTTCGGGACCAGCGAAGCGCAGCAGATCCCGTTCGCTCAGCAGCGCAGCGATCTCGATTGCCGTACGCGTTGCACCGAGCTCGCGAGCGCGCAGGATCATGTGGGCGAGCCGTGGATGTGTCGAGAGCTGCGCGAGCGTACGGCCGTGCTCCGTGATGCTGCCATCGGGAGCCAACGCACCGAGCAATTCCAATAACACGAGCGCTTGCGTGTACGTCGCAGAAGGTGGAGGGTCGAGCCAACGCAGCTTACTGGGGGCGCGTGCGCCCCAGTTCACGAGCTCGAGCGCAAGCGGTGCCAGATCGGTTTCGATGATCTCGGGTGATGTGAAGGATGCGAGCGACGCGTGCTCGGATTCGCTCCACAATCGATAGCACACACCAGGCTGGAGGCGACCGGCGCGTCCACACCGCTGTTCGGCCGACGCACGGGATATGCGCACGCTTTCAAGGCGACTCATGCCGCTGCCGGGATCGAAGCGCGAGCGTCGCGCGAGCCCAGAATCGATGACGACGCGTATGCCTTCGATCGTGAGACTCGTTTCGGCAATGTTCGTGGCAAGCACGACTTTGCGGTGACCGGATGCGCTCGCGCGCAGCGCTTCGTCCTGGAGGTCAGCGCCGAGCTCGCCGTAGAGAGGGTACACGTGCGTGTTTCGCGGCAAGCCGCTCTCCTCGAGCATGCTCTGCGTGCGACGGATCTCGCCTTGTCCCGGCAGGAACACGAGTATGTCGCCCTGTTCTTCTTCGAGTGCACGCAGTGTCACATGCGCGGCACGCAGCTCGATGCGCGGTTCGGCGCGAGCGCTTCTCGCGCGCGCGGCATCGGTGCTCGCCCAGCGAATCTCGACCGGGAAACTCCGGCTTTCCGAAGTGATGACAGGCGCGTTGCCGAGAAGGGCGGCGATGCGCGTTCCATCGAGTGTCGCCGACATCACGAGCAAGCGCAGGTCTTCTCGCAATGCCTCTTGGCTGTCGAGGCACAGCGCGAGGCCGAGATCCGCGTGCACGCTGCGCTCGTGGAACTCATCGAAGATGACGAGTCCGACGCCTTCGAGAGCGGCATCGGATTGCAACCACCGCGTGAGAATTCCTTCGGTGACGACTTCGATGCGAGTTCGTTGACTGACCCGAGTCTCGAGGCGCGTTCGATAGCCGATCGTCTCGCCAGCACTTTCTCCGAGGGTTTGCGCCATGCGGCTTGCGACTGCGCGTGCCGCGAGCCTCCGCGGCTCGAGCATGACGATCTTCCGATCATGGAGCCAGTTCGCCTCGAGTAGCGCGAGTGGAACGCGCGTCGACTTACCGGCGCCTGGTGGCGCCTGCAGTACGACGCGCGTGCGCGACTCGAGTGCACGCCGCAGCTCGGGAAGCGAGGCCTCGATCGGCAAAGACATCGCTTGGCACCGTTCACCATGCTATTCGAGCGTAAACCACTGCACTTCGACGCGGCGATTCAAGTCGCTGTTCGGTCCTGCAGGTTCTTCCCAGCCGCGGCCCACTACTTCGATGCGCGAGCCATCGACATCCTTATGACGTTCCTTCAGTGCTTCGCTCACGGCGAGCGCGCGCTGCCTGGAGAGCTCCATTGCTTTGAGCGCCATGCTCTTTACGAGCTGGTCGCCGCCTTGCTCGCGGAATTCGTTCACGCGCGCGTTGTCGACGTGCCCGCGCAGGAGCACCGTCGAACCCGGGCTCACTTGCAAGAAGCGCTTGATGGTGTCCAGGTACTCGAGATTCTGCGGCGCGTTCCGATCGAGCGCCGCGGAGTTCGCTTCGAAAAAGAAGCGGATGTCCTTGCTCAATAGAGGGTCGCCTTCCAGTTTCGCGGAAGTCGCGGTCTTGATCGGCGCAATCGCAATCTTCTGGTCCGCAAACAACCCCTTCTTTGCGAGCGCATCCAAAAAGCTCGTGTCCATGAAGCGCGCCGGATCCGTGGGATTCCTGATCACATTGCCATAAGCCAGCACGGACGATTGGAAGATGCCGCCGAACGATCCGGCGGAATCGATCGTGCCTGAGAAGAACGCGCGGTTCTCCGGCAGATTCGCGAGGTGCACTTTCGACAACTCATCCCGCGCGTCCGCTTCGCTCCAGCCGAACGCCTTCGCGACGACGCCGACGTTCGCATCGGGCTGGTCTCTCAAGCGTCGATTGCCTTCGAGAACACCGTGCACGAGTCCGCGCACCATATCCGGATTCTGCTTAGCGAAGCCGCGATTGACTGCGAGCACATCGGCGATGACCAGTAGATTGCGGTTCGAGACGAGGACCTTGGCCGCGCCGTTCGAGCTCTCGACGACTTCGTCGGTGCGCGGCGCCCAGCCCACGCAACCGTTCAAGCGAGGTTGGGAGCGCGCAAGCTCATGTGCGTAAGCGTCGCATGCGACGAATGCATCCTCGTAGAACACCAGACCGAGCTCGCCAGATTGCGGGCGCGAGTCGAGATCGCGCAGGACGGTGATCGGCACACCTGCTTCTTGCGCGAGGTAGCGAATGAAGAATTCGCTCTCGTTGAACTGCGAAGCGGCGAGCACCTTGCCCGCAAGCTGGTTCACCGACGCGACACCGCGATCGACGACGACCATGTCGGCACCACGCGAGTAACCGAGCTGGACGGGAACGATGGCGTCGAACTGGCGGCCGAGCACTGCAAGCGCGTCCACCGTCGTCGCGGTTGCTGCGAGCCGACCGTTATTGAGCGGCGACCACGTCTCGTCCTCGCTCATCGAGATCTTGACCTTGAAGCCATACTCCTTCGCGAAGAACGAATCAGGGTTAGGCTCCATCCCACCGTTCGCGACGATTAGGCCGCCATAGCCTGCGTACTCGCTGATGTCGATCTGCAGTACACCGTCTTTCGGCGCATACGTCGCGGCTGCTTCCAACGTTGGCGTGCCATCGACGGGTTCGATCGGTGTGGGCGCCTCGCCATCGGGCGTTTGCGCACCTGCACCCTGACCGCTGGTTTGGGCCTGGGAGGACTCGCTTGCCCCCTTATCTCTGCCGATCAGCAGGTACACGCCTAGCCCGATGACTCCGACGAGCAGAATGAACGTGATGATGTTGCCGATTGCGGAACCGCGCGCGGCGCGAGGTGAAGACAAGCAACTCATGTCAGGCTCCGATTTGGTTCAGACGATGATCGGGAAAAAGATCTCTCGCCAAGCACGCGGAGATCGCAAAGAAGATCGATACAAGAACGATGTGACATCTATTGATTGTCCTTCGCGACTTTGCGAGCTTCGCGAGAGTTCTTCCGGCGAGCTCGAGCGACCTTCATTCCGTCACGCGCTCGCGACGACGTGGTTGTGTTTTCGGTTGCAACAGCTGCGGTGGCGGCGTTTCGTCGGTGAACGCATCCAGGCCCGCGAACAGCTCGCGTTGATCTTTGAGCCAGCGGTTCGCTTCGTTGAGCGACGCCGAGAGCGCATCGAGCGAGGAACGCACACTGTGCTCATCCGTCGCCAATAGAGCTTGCTCGCGCACGAGCGAGATTTGCTGTCGCAATCGTTCGAGCTCGGCGTCGACGAGCTCGCGGCGGCGCTCCGCATCCACATGCGCAGCGCGGCGGGATCGGATAACCGCAAGTTGTTGCTCGAGGCTTCGTTGCAGCTCTGCGTCTGCATCGCCTGCGGCAAGTCGCGCGTCGATGCGCCGTTCTTGCTCCTCGAGACTGTTGCGCTCGCGCGCTGCGGCCGCGAGCACCTGCAAAATGGAAGCTCGGGCAGCCAGCAACTTCAGATGCAACCAGGCCAATTGACGCACATCGCCGATCTGAAGCTCGGTCGCGCTGCGACGGGCAAGTAGATCGACGATCTCTCGTGCTTGATCTTCGATCGAGCGCTGCGCTTCGCGTCCGTGCTCATCCAGATGTGCGTGGAGCGACTCGTATCTCGAATCCCAGTTCTCCTCGCGACCCTCGGCATCGACGACGGCGCGGAAGCGTTTGTTCTGCGACATCGCCCACAGGTACATGCCCTCCAGCCCTGCGCCGATCAGCCACAGCGCCGGATTGACCAATGCGCCCAACAAGGCAAATGTCGCGATGGCAAACCAATTCGGCGGGATGGGCATTCCGAGCGGACGCGCATTGAATGCAGCGGCGATGTAAGAGCGCTTCGCATTCATGTTGCTGTCGACCGGTCCGCGTAGTGCTGGAACGCAGCAGGCACGAACGCCAGATCGGTCGCCTCGCGAATCGCGATGCGCATCTGAAACTCGAGCACATCTGCAGGCACGGGATTCTGATAACCCTCGAGACACGCAGAGAGCGCTTTGACGGCGCCCATGTTCTCGGTGCGAGAACGTCTATAAGCCTTCACTACCAACGCTTCAGCAGCGCCGGGCGTCAGCAGGGTAGGCATGCGAGCCTCCATTTTGGCAAGCTCATCGGCCGGAAGCTCGAGGCCATAGCGTTTCGCGAGCGCCGCGATGAGCATGGCGCTTTCGTGCGAGGTGCTCGTCGGAAGCAGCGGCACTTTCACATCGACACGGCCTGGGCGTTTGAGATCGACCTCGATGAGATCCGGCCGCGACGAGGCGAGTAGCCACAGCACGCGCCCTCGATTGCTCGTATCGGCCATCTCCTGCGCGATCATCGAGTACAGTCGTCCCGACAAGCCGCTATCGCCGCTACCGGCGTCGCGCTTGCCCAGCGTCTGATCGGCTTCGTCGATGAACACCATGCAGCGGCCGAGCGCGCGTACGAGCCGGAAGATCTTTTCGAGATTGCCTTCGCTCGAACCGACCCAGCGATCGCGGAAGTTCTTGAGCTTCACGACGGGCACGCCAGCCTCTCCTGCGAGACACTCGACCAGGAATGTCTTGCCTGTCCCGACCGGCCCGCACAGTAGATAGCCCATCGGCAATGCCTTGAGATCGCCGTTCTGCCAAAGCGTGATGTCCTGGCGTAGCCAGCGCTTGAGCGCGTCCTGGCCGTGATAGTCATCGAGGGTACGCTTGGATTCGATGAACTCGACCAAACCGGACGAATCACGTTCCACCAGCTCTTTCTTGATTCGCGTGAGATCGCTCGTTCCGAGTGTCTGGCCGGCGTGGGCCCGGATCTTCACGAGGCTCTCGAGCGCGGAGACCGTTACGCCCACGAGTGCTGCTGCGATGCTGGAGATGTTCGCATCCGACGCAAACGCCTTTTCATGGCGCGCCTTGAGCTGCGTGAGCGCGCTCTCGAGTGCGCCCGCGTCGGGCAAAGGCACGCGGATGCGCGCAGTGTGGGTGTCGTAAGCAATCATCGGTTCGACATCGTTGAGGTTGTCGGCGATGAGAATGCTCGTGAACGGTAAGTCTGCGAACGGTGCTTCCGAGGACCACTCGCGTAACAGACTCGTGAGGCTGCCATGCTCGTATCCGGCCCCGTCCGCCGGAATAATGTGATCGATGCCGCGCACGATCACGGCAAGATGCTCTTTCACTTCGCGCCCGAGCGCGCGCAAGTTGCCGAAGTAACGCAGATAGCGGCTGATGTATTGAATCGCTGCGAGCGGCTCGCGCGGCATGTTCGTGAGATTCGCGCCGCCCCATTTTTCGACGAGATCGCCGCCGCGCTCGATGCGAAGGCCGTTGCCGAGATCGTATGACAGGACGATCTGGAAGCTGCGCAGGAGGTCATCCTCGAGGTAGCCGGCAAGGTTGACGAGCCGTCCGTTGATCGCGATCCGATCGTGGACGTTGCCATAGAAGATGAACTGCCCGTGCGCTCCGCTTTCGTAAGCGGCGGCGAGCTCGTTGGCCCATGCTGGTGCGCCATGTGGTGCGGGCATTGTCGCGTGCTCGATGTGTGTGTGGGCTTAGTGGTGGCGTTTGGCGGTGCTCGCGCGGGCGAGAGATTCCCGCCACAAGTCGCTTTCGGGACCGTCGTGAATCCGTCCCTGGAGACTCGAAACGAAAACTTCCTGTTTTCGATCGTCCCGAAAGCGACTTGTGGCGGAAATCCCTCGCGGCACTCGTTTGTCCCTCCTGCCTGCGCGTGCGCTCCGGGCGCGTGCTTGCTGTTAGCCGCCGCCGCTCTCGCTTTCCTTTGCGCCCATCGTGCGCGCCGGTGTGGGGGAAGGGGTGGTGGCGGCGTCTTGCGGCAGTGAGATGCCCTCGCGTGCAGCGAAATCGGCGAGCGCTTGGTCGGCGAGCGCGGTGAGCTCGGCTTCCTTCACGTCGATTCCTGTCATGTCCACCGAATCCTTGGCGACGCGTGCGCGGCCGGCGGCGCGGGTGCGCTCTTCTTCCACCATCTCGTGCAAGCGATTGAGGGTATCGCCAGAGCCGCCAATGCTCGAGATCATGCCGGATGCCATTTCGTGGATCTCCGCCATTGCCTGGTTCATGCGCATGTCGTTGATCGCGCCTTTGAGGCTTTCGATCTTCGCCTTCGCGGTTTGAACGGCGACGTCGCGCGCTTTGACGAGGTTCTTGTAAGTCGCCTCGGCTTGCTCGAGCTGCGTGCGGTTCTCCGCAAGTTGCGATTCAATGGTCTGCAGGCGCAAAGCATACTGGCCCGCAGCGGACTTGTTGCCTGCCCGCAGGTGTGCGGTCGTTTTCGCGCGAAGGTCTTTCTGTTCGGCTTCGAGCTTGCGCACCTGGCCCATGATCCGTTCGCACAAGCCAGCGTGCGTCGCGAGACCCTGGTTGTAGTTTGCGATCTGCTTGCGGAGATTCTCTTGCTCGAGCTCCAGGAGCGCTTCAGGGTTGCGCTTTTCCATCCCGGAGATAAAGAGCGAGAAAAATCCTTTGATCAGGTTCCCAAGTCGGCTGAACATGTTCCCCTCCGCAAGTGCTCGGCTGGTCGGACGTTATAAGTGCGGGAGAGGGTAGCGAAAATCGCGGGGCGGGAGTAGGGAATCGAGGTAAGGCGCGGGTGGCTACCGGTAAGTGCCCGAGCGCGACCGGCAGAACCTCCGCACGGTTGACGGTTGACGGTGGACAGTTGACAGTGTGACCTGGCGAAGACGAAGCCGCGGACTGTGGCTTGCCCACGAGAGCGCACCGCGCGTTCTTCTCTGGCCGTCAACTGTCCACCGTCAACGGTCAACATTCACTATGGCTAGTCCTCCGAGTTCCGCACCGCCGCCGCCCCAGCATCTGCACGAGGTGTTGGAGCTCGAGCAGCTCGATACCAACCTCTTTCGCAGCCGAGTCAATCAGGTCAACAGCAATCGCTCGCTGTTTGGCGGTCAGATCTTGGGTCAGGGATTGCAAGCGGCGGCTCTGACGGTGGACGGCGAACGAGTTCCGCATTCACTGCACGGATACTTCTTGTTGGCCGGCGCGAGCGATATCCCTGTGATTTACGACGTCGAGCTGACGCGGGATGGCGGAAGCTTCTCGACGCGCCGTGTCGTCGCGCGCCAGCGCGCCAAGACGATCTTCCATATGGAATGCTCGTTTCACAGAGTGGAAAGCGGCTTCGAGCACGAGGTCGGCCTCGATCTGGATGTCCCTGATCCTGACCGACTGATGAGCCTGAGCGAGCTGGCCGAGCGCTTCACAGACCGCATGCCCAAGAGCGCGGCTGCCATGCAGGAGAAATCGATCGTCGAGCTGAAGCCCATCACGCCGGAGGATTTCTTCCTGCGCAAGGCGAGTACCACGCGTGCGATGTACTGGATCAAGTCGAGGTCGAAGCTGCCGGAAGACGCGCTGACGCAGACTTCTGCGCTCGCTTATCTCTCGGACTACTTTCTGACGCCGATCACAGTCCTCAAGCACACGGTTTCGCTCATAAGCGAGCAAGTCATGATGGCGAGCCTGGATCATGCCATGTGGTTTCATCGTGCCGCTCGCGCCGATGAATGGGTGCTCGTCGATGCGGTGAGCCCGTTCGCAGGAGGGGCTCGCGGATTCACACGCGCGCAAATTTGGAATCGAGAACGAAGGCTCGTAGCGTCGGTCGCACAAGAGGGGCTCGTGCGGCCGCTCGCGAAGCGCTAGTCAGTAAGAAGAAAGACTCTCGCAAAGACGCAGAGCCCGCAAAGGTAAGAATGCGAAAAGGGTCTGAACGAGAGCAGAGGCACGCGCAAGCGTTCTCGCCAGTCCCCAGCACCCGATAACCCGAAACCCCAGCTCCCTCACTGAGCGAGCGTAGCTGCGCGCAGCCGCTCGACGTCTTTCTTGCCTAGCAGCTTGGCTTGTCCCGGTTTGAGCGCGCCGGCACGTAATGGGCCGATTGCCACACGTTCCAGCTCGCGGACCTTCAGACCGACGCGAGCAAGCATGCGCCGAATCTCGCGGTTCTGTCCTTCACGCAACGTGACTTGCAGGATCGTGCGATCGCCCCGGGCGCGATCGACGAAGCGTTTGATGATGCGGACCGACTCCATCTGCGCGCGCTTCGCACTCGGCGCGCCCTCCGTTGTCGGCGTGACGAGATACATACCGCGTTTGAGCTTTTGCAGCTGGTCGCCACTTGCGAGTCCCGCGCATGTGACGAGATATTCTTTGGTGACGCCAAACTTAGGATGAGTGAGTTGATAGGCGAAGTCGCCGTCATTGGTGATCAGCAATAGGCCCGTGGAGTCCGCATCCAGCCGCCCGACCGGAAATAAGCGCTCTCGACGCAGCGCCGGCGGCACGAAATCGAGAACCGTACGCCGACCTGCCGGATCGCTCGTGGTGGTGATCACACCCTTCGGCTTGTTGATCAGCAGATAGGAGAACGTGCGTGCAGGTTTCTCTTCCTTGGGCCCCACATTCTCGGCTTGCAGTTTCAGAACTTCGTGGTCCAGTTCTACGACGTCCTTCGCTGGATCGACGAAGAAGGGCAGGCTCGTAATCGCTTCCCCATTCACACGAACGCGACCCGCCAAGATCATCTCTTCGCAATCCCTGCGTGCGCCGACGCCGGCATCCGCCATGGCTTTCTGTAGACGCACGCCGGATGGGCGGGTGAGCGATGAATGGCGAATGGCGGACGGAGACGGATCGCGAGACGAACGTGGCATGACGGAGTTCGGGCCAGCTGCTTGGGAACCCGGAAGTGTAAGGCAATGCTCAGAGTACGTGAGCATCGCGTTCGCCTTAATTGGCTGCACGAGCCAAGGCGAGAATCACCGTCCGGCGTCCGCCGTCCGCAGCTCACTACGGTTCGCGAACTCGTGATTGAGCAGCGCCCTCAGCCGCACGGCCTTGAGGGGCTTGTGCATCATCGTGAGGCCAGCCGCGCTGACCTTGCGCAACTGCTCGGTCGCCGTGTCCCCCGAGATCAATACCGCCGGTATCGATTCACCGAGCGCGGCACGCAGCGTACGGATTGCTTCGATCCCGGTGTCGTCGCCGCGCAGACGCAAGTCCGCAATGATGAAGTCAGGCGTGCGTCCGTCGACATGCTGCAAGGCTTCTGCTGCATCTATCGCCGCTATACATTTGCAGCCCCAGCTTTCGAGTAAGCTCTGCATGCCGAGGCGCACGGATTCCTCATCGTCGATGACGACGATGAGCTTGCCGCCGATCAAGTTCGGCACTTTCTGCTCGACCGTCGCGGAGATCGTTTGAATCTTTGCGGGATCGGCAATCGGCACCTCGATCGCGAAGCGCGAGCCTTTGCCCGGGATCGAGCGCAGCTGCAGCGGGCAGTCCAGCAACTGAACGATGCGCTTCACTGTCGCAAGCCCGAGACCAAGCCCGCGCGAGCGATCGCGTGACGGATTGTTGAGTTGGAAGAACTCCTCGAAGATGCGCTCGTGCTGCTCCGGCGGGATGCCGATGCCGGTGTCCCACACCTCGATTCGCATGTTGCGTCCGCGCCGTCGACACGCGACGAGCACGCCTCCGTTGTCCGTGTAGCGCAACGCATTCGCGACGAGATTCGAAAGCACGCGGAATAGCAGCGTCCCATCCGTGGCAAGCATCGCTTTCGAGCGGCGTAGCCGCAGCTTCAGGCCTTTGTCTTGCGCCGATTCGGCGAATGCGCCTCGCAGCCGGTCGAAGAGCGCGTTCACTGGGACGACTTCTCTCTTTACTTCGACTTGGCCGGCATCCAGCTTCGAGATATCGAGCAAGTTGTCGAACAACTGCTCGAGCGACTCGAGGCATTGCAGGATCTGATCGATGAGCTTGCGTCCTGACTCATCGACGGAGCCGTTGCGCAGCGCCGTTGCGAACAATCCGAGGGAATGCAGCGGCTGTCGCAGATCGTGGTTCGCCGCAGCGAAGAACCGCGACTTGGATCGGCTCGCTTCTTCCGCTTTGATGCGGGCGTTTTCAGCGAGCGCATTCTGGTGCTGTAACTCGTGCACGAGCCGCTCGTTCTCGTAGCGCAATCGAATCTGATTCACGATCGCACGCGCATGACGGTCGACGAACAGCAGCACATAACCGAGCACGGCAATCCACATGACACCGAGCGCCGCATTCGCCGCGCCGCCGAGCGTGATGTACCGCAGTGCCAACAATCCGAAGATTGGGGTCGCGAACGCATATAACGCAGGCGGAAAGTGTGCGTGCGTGAGCACGCTGATCGTGGCACGGCCTGCGAGACACGCTGCGATCAACGCGAGGGCGAGCGGCTGTTCCGCTCCTACGAGCACGAATACCGCGGCGCCCCACGCGAGACCTGAGATCGCGGCGACGATGGCGAGCCGCCAGCCCCAATCGCGCGGCGAGACTTGCTGCCCTGATGCTCGCGAGAACGAGAACGCGAGCCACTGCACCGCCGCCTGCACGACGATCACAGCCGCACACCATGCAGCGATGTTCAGCGCCCCGGTGTAGGGCCAGGCAATGACGGCGACGAGTGCCGCCATCAAGATCGCAGAGCCCGAAACGGCTAGAGAGTTATCGAACAGGAGCGCGACGCGTTGTTGTTCAACGCGCCGCGCGAGCTCTGCATCCATTTCAACGCGCGTTGCTGGCGTAGATGGGTGTGGAGGGGAGATATCCGCGACGTTGCGCGACGAGGACGGCCTGTGTGCGATTGCGGACATTGAGAGCCTCGAACACGGCACTGACGTGTGCCTTCACCGTGCGCTCCGCCACATCGAGTGCGCGCGCAATTTCCTTGTTCGAGAACCCGCGGCCGAGCATGCTGATGACCTCGAGCTGACGCAGCGTGAGCCCGGTCGTTTCCGGCGAAGGGCTCGTGCTCGTTTTGGCAGGGACGAACACCTCGCCGGCGAGCACCGTCTGAATCGCCGCAATCATTTCGGCGGCGGTGAAGGATTTCGGGATGAAACCCGAGGCACCTGAAGCGACTGCGCGTGCGGCGACAGCGTCGGATTCGTCGCCCGAGATCATGATGCACGCAGTGGTCGGAAAGCGAGAGCCGATCTGCTTCAACGCAGTGAAGCCATCGTCGCCCTTCAGGTGGATGTCGAGTAGCACGAGGCCGATATCAGCGTCGCGATGCAGGGCCTGCATGGCTTCGGGAATGGAGGAGACGCTCAACACGCCGGCCTCCAATGCACTTTGTTCGAGCACGGCGTGGAAGCCGGCACGGAACAACGGATGATCATCGACGATGAGGATTTTCATAAACATCTGCCCCATTCGGTCCTGCCAGTGACTATACCCCGGCACTCCGTTGCCCGCAGATCAGTTCTAAACCTGATGATTTCTGCAAACCATCGTACGTCCGGGCTAGTGACCGCGACAATTGCCCTTTGGTGCAGTGCGGTGCGATCAGCAGCCGTCATCAGAGCCCGATTCCTTCAACCATCCACGGATCATCAGAGCGGTGGGGTCATTCTCGCCTCGGGCGGCGGTCACGATCGCGAGCGCATTGCGCAGCATCGGCCCGACCTTGTCGGAGTTCTTCTGCTGCAAGTGCCACGATCGGGCTAGTGTTGCGCTGGCAATCGCGTGCTCGACACTGCGCTCGCCGAGCTCTGCTCGCCAGCCCTCGACTGCCTCTTGAGCCGCCTGTTCTGCTTCTGGCGCGCGATTCAGCTGAACGAGCGTGCGTGCCTTCCACGTCAATGCGGCTGAGGA
Organism: Pseudomonadota bacterium; assembly: GCA_023417315.1. Lineage (GTDB taxonomy): Bacteria > Pseudomonadota > Gammaproteobacteria > Steroidobacterales > Steroidobacteraceae > Steroidobacter. The sequence continues at coordinate 17,336 of JAEZFW010000087.1, read as the reverse complement.
GTACGCGTGGGTACCTGAGAGTCTCGCCCGAAACATCTCGAGCGCTTGCTCGAATTGTCCGAGCGCTTCCTCGAGCTTACCTTCCTCGTGCGACAACCGCCCGAGGCTGTAGATGTCGTAAGCGATGAACGGATGATCCGCCCCACGCACCTTCAGGTTTCGCTTGGCTGCATCCTCGAGATCGCGTCGTGCTGCTTGGAAGTCTCGCAACGAGACGAAAAGAGAGCCGCGATTACCGAGTGCATCGATGAGATTCGGATGCCATTGACCGCTCGCCTGCTCGAGAATAGCAATGGTCTTGTCGCACTTCTCGAGCGCTTTTTCCAGTTCTCCCCGCGCGGCAAGTAGCGTAGCAAGGTTGTGCATGTGAACGGCCCGGATCGGATGCTCGCGACCATAGAGTGCGCAGTCGATCTCGAGCACCCGCTCGTAGGCATCTTTCGCTTTGTCGTAGTCGCCCCGCCATTGGTGGATGCGTCCTAAGATGTCCAGCAGATAGGGAACCCACGGATCGGAGCCGTTGAGCTTGTCTTCGAAGATCCGAAGTGCCGATTGTGCGGCATGTTGCGCCTCCGTGAGCTCACCCTGATCGAACTTGATGGAGGCGAGTACGGCGAGATCGGCTGCCGTTGGCAAACTCGTCGCTCCGCTCACTCGAGTATCGATGCGCAATGCTTCCTGAATGCGTTCGAGTGCTTCATTCAATCGCCCGTCATCGCGCAGCACGCGTGCAAGGCTGTTGATGCTGAGCGCCGTTTGTGGGTGATCGTGGCCATAGAGCTTCAGCCGCAGCTCGAGCGATTGCTGGATGAACCACTCGGCTTCTTTCAGCCGCCCATTGGTCAAGTACGCGAGCCCGATATTGTTCATCAATGCAGCCATCAGCTCCGGCGCGTTCTCGAGATGCAGATCCGCAAAGTCCGGAAAGCGAGACTTCGTCTCGGTCGTTTGTTCGTCGTCGCGATCGAACACACGCGTGAGGCGTGACATCACGACCTGCGGGAGCGACAGCGCTGCAAAGATGCCGGATCGATTCGGGGCAGCATCGCTGCCATCGCCCTCCGGGAGTAACGAACGCAGCTTCTCGTGCACCTGGCCGGGTTCATCGACGATAAGTATTCTCATGATTGACTCCGTCGGAAATGCGAGCGGGACTCTTCTACCTGATGGGACGTCGCGCGCGGCGATCAGATTGCCCCCACTGAGGATGCGGCAGCCTTGCCGAATCAACGTCAGATTATGCTCTCACCGGGAGCTAAAGGAACGACCCGTTAGTCCAGTGCCGATGAACGGGCGTCATTGGCGCTTCGCTTCGTTCGCGACATTCTCGAAGAACGCTGCTGCGTCCTCGGTGCGACCCAGGGCTGCGTAAAGTTGGACGATCCACTCTCGCACGCGCACCGTGGCTTCGTTGTCAGGGCCACGTGTGCCGTACAGGACTGTGTAGCTGTGGCGGAGCCGAGGTTCTGCGTCCGCATTCCTGCCCTGCAATGCCCATGCTCTGGCTAGAGCCGAGTTGGCGCTCGCATACGCCGGACTGTCCTCACCATAGACGGCGAAAATCTCGAGCGCTTCGTCGAGCGCAGGCTGAGCTTCGGCGAGCTTATTGAGCTCTACGAGGATGCGTCCAAGCGTCGTGAGCGCCGCTCCAATCTCCGGGTGCCCGCGGTCATAAGCTTCTCTGTAGATACGGACGGCTTCCTTCGCCAAACGTTCCGCATCCGCCAGCCGCCTTTGTCCGAGGGAAATCAGGGCCAGCCCATTCAGATCGTATGCGACTGCAGCATGGCTGGACCCTCGTATCGAGCGATTGAGCGCGAGCGCCTGCTCGTGAAGTTGACGAGCCTCGTCCCATTTCCCCTGCGTACGCAGGACAGATGCGAGACTACTGATCGAATCCACGGTCTCGGGATGGTTCATCCCGAGCACGCGCTCGTATTGCGAGACGGCTTCGCGGAACTGCCGCTCGGCAGCTTCCAATTGCCCTCTGCTCCAAAGTAGAGCGCCGAGATTGTGCTGTCTTTGTATGGTGAGCGGGTGATCGGAGCCCGACTTCTCCCGTTCGATTCGGAGAGCCCTCGCGAGAAGCGCTTCGGCCTCGTCTAGATTCCCGCGCGCCTGCTGCGTTCGGCCGAGCATGTCTAGAACCGTCGTGATCTGCTGATTATCTGGACCAAGCCGACGCTCGTAGATGCTCAAGCTGTCGCGAAATAGGCGCTCGGCCATATCGATGTTTCCGCGATCGTAGTGGACGAGCGCGAGATTGCGCAGGCCGAGCGCCGTCTCGACACTGTCCGATCCGGTCATCTCCTTGGCGATCACCAATGCCTCTTCAGCCAGCGTCTGCGCCCGATTCCAGTTCTCTTTGTTGCGCTGGACGTCCGTGAAGCTCGTCAGGCTCTCGACGATGCTCATATGCGAGCGCCCGAACAAGCGACGCCGAATCTCGAGCGCCTCTTCAATAAGCGATTCGGCCTCCCCTGTCAGCCCCAGCGCAAGATACACAGCGCCGATAGTGTGCATGACGGCAGCTTGGAGCTCGGGCTGATTCTTGAGCTCCGTTCGTACACGAAGGGCGCCTCTGTCGAGGACTTCCCGCGCCTTGATCTCATTGCCGCGCGCTTCGGATGGATCGGAGACTTTGAACGACTCGATCATGAACGAGGAGATACTCTCGGCGTGCTCGCGCTGCGTCTCGGCGACCGCACGTTCGTGGGCGGCAATGTCGCGTTCGCGTGCGATCGCTTTCGATTGCACGTACGTCGTGATCGAGAACGCGATTAGCGAGATCACGAACGCGGCCGTGAGCCCGACGACGATGAAATGCCGGCGCACGAACTTGGCTGCTCGGTATGTCCAGGCGTCGGCGCGCGCGCTGACGGGCATTCCCTGCAAATAGCGATCGACATCCGCGGCGAAAGCATCGACGGATGAGTAGCGGCGTTCTGGCTCCTTGCGCAGCCCCATGAGCACGATGTTGTCTAGATCGCCTCGCAGCTCGCGGCGCAGCCGCTGCAGGGTGGTACGGCGATGACTCGCGATATCGAGGAGCTCTTGCTGCGAAAGCTTCATCCTCGGCACGAGTGCCGCGCTCGGTGACGTCGGTGTGACTTCGCAAATTGCGCGCTCGAGCTCCGCCAACCGAGGGGCAACGTTCGCGAACGGCTTGAGCCCAGTGAGTAACTCGTAAAGCAAGATGGCGAGAACGTACACATCGCTTGCCGTCGTGATCGGGTCTCCGCGGACTTGCTCCGGACTCGCATGATCGGGCGTCATCAGTCGCACGTCCGCTTGCGTGACAGCCAGCGTCTGCATGAGCTGGCGCTCATCGAGCAGCTTCGCAATCCCGAAATCGAGCAGTTTCGGGGTGCCGTTGCGAGATACCAGAATGTTGGAAGGCTTCAGATCCCTGTGAACGATCAGATTCTGGTGCGCGGCGAAGACGGCGGAACAGACCGTGCGGAATAGTCGCAGGCGCTCGTTAACTGTGAGATTGTGCGTATCGCAGTAGACATCGATCGGCTCACCGTCGATGTACTCCATCACGATGTACGGGGTCCCATCCGCCGTGGTCCCCCCGTCCAACAGCTTGGCGATGTTGGGATCATCCAGCGTCGCGAGAATCTGGCGCTCGATACGCAAGCGGTTCTGCACATGGCGGGATAGCAGCCCACGCCGCACCAATTTGATTGCGACGGTTTGTTGAAACTGTCCATCGTCTCGCGCGGCAAGGAAAACGGCGCCCATGCCGCCTTCACCGAGCATGCGAAGCACCCGATACGGTCCGATGCGCTCGCCGACCACGTCGGTATGCATTGGAGCGCCATCCGCGGCAGCGGATGGTTGGGACTCATCGGATGAGCTTAGATCAGCCCATCCAGGAGAGCTCGCGACCTCACGTGTGACTGTCTCATAGAGAGCTTGGTCGGCCGCGCAGGCCTCTCGAATGTAGGTGACCTGATCTTCAGGGGCGAGCGCGCGTGCCTCGCGCAAAATCTCATCCAGCGATTTCTTGCTCTCGTTCCCCATCTCATTAGCCCATGCGAATACGCGATCTGGACGGCGAGGTCGTGAATGATGGCACCCGAAGGGGCAGTTGACGAATTGCGCCGGTGAGTGGAGGCTAGCGCCAGTTCTTTCGCGTCGATGTCAGCAGGAGATCGTTGTGCATTCAAGGCCCAATAAGCCACTCAACTGTTAGAGCAGCGCTCGTCTGCAGGCGCCGTGCTCTCACAATGCGGACGCCTTGATCAGCGCGCTATCTCAGTGTCCCAGGTCCGTGTTGTGCGCGTCATTGGCCGGACGTACCTGCATGGCGGACTGCTTGCCCAACCAGTGAGCGGACGCGGACGTGGCGCTGACGATCGAAAGCATCACCGCCGCCGCATATGGGACCGACTGTATCAACAGCACCGCGACCCAGAGCGACAAATCGGGTGCGCGAAGCTCCTCTGGAATGCCGAGCGCTCGGCCGCCCCCGATCGGTATCGAGTACGTGAGCGCATAGGCGCACGTGAGCAGTGCGGCGAGCATCAAGAGCTCCTGTCGCGCGGTGCGCACGACCTCACCGAACGTGTGTTGGATCTTGTCTTTCGGTGTGCGAAGGAACGGCTGGCTGCGGGTGAAGAGGGACTTCAGGACTGCGGTGCCGATCGTATGAGCTAAGGCCAGCCCCGCGATCGCAGCAGCGAGCGTTTCTCGAATGTTCGCGCCCACGCGCGAAACGTAGAGATGCGCGAGCTTCACGAGCCTGAACGTGAACATCGCAACGGGCACGAGCGAGAACATCACCAACGGCGGCTCGATGCGGTGCGGTGCGAGGAGCATCGAGACCGACCAAACGATGGCACCCAGATTGAACAGCAGATTGAAGCCGTCAGCAATCCAAGGAAGCCATCCTGCGATGAAGTGATAGCGTTGGCCTTGCGTCAAGCGCGTATCCGGCGGCGACAACAGGGCACGCGCGTGGGCGCGGAGGATCTGCATCGCGCCGAACGCCCAGCGGAAGCGCTGCTTCTTGTAGTCCAGGAAAGACTCCGGTATGAGCCCGCGCCCGTAGCTCTCCGGGATGTATTGCGCTTCGTGCCCGTGCTCGAAGAGCTTCAATCCGAGCTCGGCATCCTCAGTGATGCACCATTCCGCCCAGCCGCCGACTTGCTCCAAGGCGGTGCGACGCACGAGCGTCATCGTGCCATGTTGAATGATCGCATTGCGCTCGTTGCGCGTGACCATGCCGATCTGAAAGAACCCGCGATACTCGGCGTAGCACATGGCCTTGAACAGGCTCTCGTTACTATCGCGATAGTCTTGAGGTGCTTGCACGATCGCTGTGCCCTCGTGGCTGAAAGCAGGGACGAGGTCCTGCAACCAGTGCGGCTCGACTTTGTAGTCGCTATCGATGACGGCGATGATCTCTGCATCCGGAGCTGTCTTCTGGAGAGCGTAGTTGAGAGCACCGGCTTTGAAACCCGAGAGCGGCCGCACATGAAAGAAACGAAAGCGCGGTCCCAGGTGCGCGCAGTGCTGTTCCACCGGTTTCCACACCGCATCATCGATCGTGTTGTTGTCGATGACGATCACTTCGAAATCCGGGTACTCCAGCCGCGCGAGCGCATTCAACGTTTCGATGAGCATCGCAGGCGGCTCGTTGTAAGCGGGCACATGAATCGAAACTTTCGGCGTGAACCCGCTATCGGTATCGCGCGGAAATGCGCGTTTGCGTGAGATTGCGAAATGCGCCTCGGCCCATTCGTGTGCTTCGGATAACAGTACCGTGATGACGAACAGCATCCCTAGGATGAGCACGAGACCGATGAGCGCGCTCGCAATCGTCAGATATTTCTGCGAGTAGTTGTAAACGACGAGCACCAACGCGGTCGCTGCAGAGTACACCACGATCGCAAGCAGACTTCGCCCGCGGGTGCCCAATGTCTTGCTGTGAACGAAGAAGAGTCCGAGCAGCAGTGCGGCAATCGACACCGAGATCGCGGCCAATGTTTGCCATCCGGGCACGCGCACGATCGGCTCGACGAACGTGAATTTCGGCTCGCGCCTCACGTTGTACAAACCCCAGTAAGCGCCCGCGGTCCCTTCGGTGCGCGCCTTCCACGGCTGATCGAATGCCTCGACGATGTAGTAGAGATAGCCCTCCTGTTTCGCGAGACGCAGAAAGCGGCGCAAGAACAACGACTGATTGCTTGTCGAAGCCACCGCATTCTCGCGCATGCGTCCATCGGACGGCCAGCCAACCTCAGCTATGACGATCTGTTTGTTGGGAAAGGCGGCTTCGAGCTGCTGCATCCGCTCGAGGATGTGCGTCATCGCGTGATCGATCGAGATGCCTTCCCAATAGGGAAGTAGATGCACGGCGAGGTAGTCGACGTGATCTGCAAGCTCGGGATGTTGCAGCCACACGTGCCAGGGTTCGGCAGTGCTCACGGGCTGTCGCACCTCTGCTCGCACGCGATCGAGATGATCAGAGAGCTCGCTAAAGGTCATATCCTCGCGCAGCAGTGTTTCATTCCCGATGATGACGCGAATGACGCTCGGCTGGGTGTCGGCAAGCTCGATCGCATTCGCGATCTCAGCCTCGTTCGTCTTGCGATCTTCATTGAGCCAAGCGCCCAACGTGACCTTGATCTGCTGCGCGGTCGCGAGTCTCGGGATGTGTGCGAGCGTATTCAGCGTGGAGTATGTGCGAACCGCTGCGATAGAGGCGGAGGATAGGAGTCGAAGATCCGCCTCGATGTCCTCGACGGTGGGGAAGGTTCCTTGAGCTGGATCTTGGCCTTCCCGAAAAGGCGACAAGGTGACGCCCTGAAGGCCGCGCTCGGGCCAGCCCGGGTCGTCCGCAGGGCGGTTGATCCACGCCCATAGACCAAAGGTGATGGCCGCGAACACGATCGCGACGATCGCGCCCGAGATCTTCACTGGGGCGAGCATGGGAGCGGCGAGGGTCTCATGCAATGCATGGCGGACATGTTAACTTAGGGCATCCATGCGAGCGATTTCAGGCTCGTATCATTCAAGGAGTCGCCGAATGCTTACACTCGGATGGGAACGCGGAAGAACAGCGGTGCCGATCCGTTTCCCGATTCGCAATCCTGCGCGTGCAGCCATGCTCTGCGTGCTGGCACTCGTCAGTGCAATGGTTGCGACGACGCCCGCATTCGCAGCCGAACCTGAGCGTGAGTACAACCGCTTCGAGTTCACCCCATTTGGGGGATACATCACCGGCGGCGAGTTCGAGGATCCGACCGATTCGACCGATCGCGACCTGGATGAAGGCACCAGCTTTGGTCTCTTCGTCGACATCGCTGATGAGCATTGGCGGCACTATGAATTCTTTTATGCAGACATGGATACCGAAGTGGAAGGTGCAACCCCTTTCGACATGCAGGTGCAGTATCTCCAAATCGGCGGCACGGTCAGTCATCCCGATGCGCGTTATGCCATTCCATATTTCGGCATGACGGTCGGAGCTGCGCGATTCAGCCCGGATGAGCCTGGGCTCGATGATGAAACGGAGCTCGCATTTTCCATCGGCGGCGGAATGCGATTTCCTATCACCGATCATTTCGGCATTCGCTTCGATGCGCGTGCATTCGTGACCGTGCTCGACTCGGAAGGGGATCTCTTCTGCGCCTCCGAGGATGGAACAGGGACGTGCCGCATCCGAGCAAAGTCGGACACATTTCTTCAATATGCTGCCTCGCTCGGTGTGACGATCGGATTCTGATCGCTCGATCAGCCGACCTCATCGCGCGTCGGCGGCGGATGAACACAGCGTCTCGTGGATCGCTCGCCCACCATATCGATCGACGCTCATCAAACTGCCGAGGTTTCGCGCGTTCTCGCTGTGGAGAATGTTGCGAAGTCCTATGGGCAGCCTGCGCGCGCCGTGCTGACTGGGGTTTCACTCGAGCTCGAGGCCGGCGAATACATCGCTGTGATGGGGGAATCGGGCACCGGCAAATCGACGTTGTTGAACCTGATCGCAGGCTTGGATAGACCGGACAGCGGACGCGTTCTCTTCGCTGGACAAGATCTCGCACAGCTCGATGACGCGGCTCGCACGCGAGTACGTCGGGCGAGCATGGGTTTCGTATTTCAAGCATTCCATTTGCTTCCGCACCTGAACGTGGCGCGCAACGTCGCGCTGCCGCTCGCGCTGAATGGTGTGCATGGTAGTACGGCGGCGGAACGCGTGAATGAGCTGCTGAGCGCGGTGGGACTTGCGAGCCGCGCCATGAGCGCGCCAGCCGAATTGTCCGGCGGCGAGATGCAGCGAGTGGCTGTTGCGCGTGCGCTCGTGCATCGGCCAAAGCTCGTGCTCGCCGACGAGCCGACCGGTAATCTAGACGCAGATTCGGCACGCGAAGTGTTGATGTTGCTGCGGGCGCAGCTCAAGCGCGATTCCGCCGCGGGCATTCTGGTGACGCATTCGCGTGCCGCTGCCGAAAGCACCGATCGGATCTATGTGCTCGGTCGGGACGGACTGCGGGCGGAATCGAACCGGACGCAGAGATGATCTCCTCTTCCGCGGCGCTCATCGATGCTGCGGTCGTTGGACCGATGCGGCATCAACTAGGGCGCACTATTCTTGCGGTTCTCGCGATTGCGCTCGGCATCGCACTTGGTCTTGCGATCTATCTGATCAATCGCGCGGCAGCCGATGAGATTTCGCTCGCGGCGCGTAGCCTGTACGGGTTGGCGGATCTGTCCGTGGCCGCTGCACACGAGGATTTCGACGAGCGGCTCTATCCGCAAGTCGCGCGAATTTCGGGCGTTGCGGTCGCAAGCCCGAAGCTCGAAGTAGAGGCGAAGCTCGCCGATCACCGCGGGACGATCACCGTGATCGGAGTCGATGCGTTTCGATATCGAGAGCTGCACCCGAGTTTCGCGCAGCAAATGATCGATGCGGATGGATTGAGCGAAACGCTCTTTAATCCAGACGCGGCGTTCTTGAGTCCCGATGCGGCGCGTGCGCTGCAAGTCGAAGTGGGCGACCGCCTGCGCGTTCAAGTGGGCATGGGGGTCATCGAGCTCGAGATCGCGGGTGTGTTGCCGGGCGCGGCACTGCGTGATCGCGCAGCGCTGATCGACATCGCGTCCGCGCAGTGGCTGTTCGACCGTTTAGGGCGGATCTCGAGTATCGATCTGAGATTGCAGAGTGGGGCATCGCCAGGGAACGTGCGGCAAGCAGTGGATGCACTCGCACCGGACGAGCTGCGAGTGACGACCCCGGGCGAGGCCACCGACGAAGCGTTGCGACTCTCGCGCGCCTATCGAGCGAATCTGACGGCGCTCGCATTGGTTGCGCTCTTCACAGGTGGGTTCTTCGTCTATTCCACGCAAGCGCTCGCAGTCTTGCGTCGGCGGCGTGAGCTGGCGGTTCTTCATGCCCTGGGCGTCACGCGCAGGCAGCAACTCGGATGTGTGCTCGCCGCGAGCGCGCTCGTGGGCTTCCTCGGATCTGCATTCGGAATCGCACTAGGTGCATTGCTGGCGCGCGTAGGTGTCGAGGCGCTGGGGTCTCTGATCGGCGCGGGCTATTACGAGAACGAGTCATCGCTCATTGCGATTCGACCCATCGAGGTGCTCGTCTTCTGCGCGCTGGGAGTGATCGTGGCCTTGATCGGTGCTGCACGTCCGGCGCTCGAGGCAGCGAGAATACCGACCGCCGCTGCATTGAAGGCTGGCGACGTTTCGAGCGGCACGGCGCAAGTGCACTCGTGGCTCGTCGCATCGTTGCTTGCGGCCGCGCTCGGTGCCTTGCTGATGTCGCCGATCGCGGGCTTGCCGCTGCCAGGCTATGTGTCGATCGCGCTGCTGCTCATCGCAACGGTGGCGGCGATGCCATGGGTGATCCGCCTGGCGCTTGGCTTGCTTCCAAGACTGAACGCGCCGACGTACGAAGTTGCGTCGGCAGAAATCTTTGGGACGGCGCGCTACGCTGCGTTGAGCGTATCCGCAATCGTCGTGAGCTTCAGCTTGATGGTCTCGATGGCCATCATGGTGTCCTCGTTCAGACACTCGCTGGATGCCTGGACGCAGAAAATCCTGCCAGCCGATCTTTATGTGCGCGTAGGTAGCGTCGAGCAGACAGCGCATATGGATGAAGCTACGGTGCAGCGTTTGAGCTCGATCGTTGGAGTGTTGCGCATCGAAACGAGTCGCCTCGCGCACGCGGTGCTCGATCCGCAGCGCCCGCCGCTCGTGCTCAGCGCACGGTCTTTCGACGCAGCGGAGCTCGATGATTCGCTCTGGATCAGAGATCGCCTCGATGCATCGGCACCCGCCGGCACGATCCCGATCTGGATCAGCGAGGGTGCGGCCGACCTGTACGCGATGAAGCACGGTGACGAAGTGGAGCTCCGTGTTCGGGGGAAGCGATTGCGCGGCTTCGTGCAAGGGACATGGCGTGATTACGAATATCAGAATGGCGCAGTCATCATCGCGCGCGATGATTATCTCGAGTTGACGGGCGATCGCGCCATGAACACCGCCTGGCTGTGGCTCGATTCGACTGTTTCGTCAGAGCTCATTCGCGAGCGCATCCGCGAAGTCATGCCGCCCGGTACAGCATTCGATCTGCGTGCACCGGCCGAGTTGAGGCAGATGTCTCTTCGCGTGTTCGATCGCACGTTCGCGATTACGTACATCTTGGAGCTCGTGGCAGTCGTCATCGGACTATTTGGTATCGCTTCAGGCATCAGCGCGCAAATCCTCGCGCGGCGCGGCGAGCTCGGTGCGTTGCGTCACCTGGGCTTCACACGAGGTCAAATCGCTTCGATGCTCGCGATCGAGGGGACGGTGCTCGGCACGATCGGCGTGATCGTCGGCCTCGTAGCCGGTGTCGTGGTGAGTTTGATCCTGATCTATGTCGTGAATCGCCAATCATTCCACTGGAGCATGGATCTGCACGCACCCTTCGGTATTCTCGGCATCTTGAGTGCAACGCTGATCGTGTCTGCAGCAATGATCGCAGTGTGGAGCGGTCGCCATGCGATGACGAGCGATGTGGTGAGGGCGGTGAAGGAAGACTGGTGATGGAGATGATGAAGGCGATACAGGTGATGGCGGTCAGAAGGCGCGCGTTGGTACATCTGCGTTCCGTCTCCTTTCTGGCCTACATCACTTTCATCACCTTCGTCACTTTCGTCACCGCCCCCGCGCGCTCGCGCGGCGCAGAAGTTGACTATCCGCCCGTCGTGCCCGGTTACACCATCCGTTTTCCCTTCGATGAAGGCAGTCATCCCGCGTTTCGCACGGAGTGGTGGTATGTCACGGGTTGGCTCACCGATGAACGAGGCGAGGAGCGCGGTTTTCAAGTGACGTTCTTTCGCAGCCGCTCCGGGCTCGATGAACGCAACCCCTCGCACTTTGCTGCGAAACAACTGCTGTTCGCTCATGCCGCTATCAGCGATCCAAAACGCTCTCAGCTCCTGCATGCAGAGCGATCTGCGCGCGCTGGTTTCGGTCTGGCTGAAGCGCAGGAAGGAGATCTCGCAGTCCATATCGACGATTGGTTCTTGCGTCGAGAGGCGAATGGCCGCTATCGCACGCTGATCGCTGCCGAGCGATTCGCGATCGACTTGGAGTTTCGGTTAGCGCAGCCACCGTTGTTACAAGGCGAGAACGGTTTCAGTCAGAAGGGCCCGGATTCTAAATCGGCGAGCTACTACTACAGCTTGCCGCATCTGCAAGCGGCTGGGGAGCTGCGAGTCGATGGGCAGCGATACGAGGTCGGCGGTATCGCTTGGTTCGATCACGAATGGTCGAGTCAGCTTCTCGATGAAGCAGCAGTCGGTTGGGATTGGATCGGTCTTAGTTTCGATGATGGTGCCGCGGTCGCATCCGCCCAGATTCGAGATAAGGATGGCGGGGAGCATTGGGCCGGCGGTAGCTGGCGCGCCGCCCCAACCGCGCCCGTCCGCACGTTCCCGCCTCAACAAGTATCTTGGAAACGCGGTCGGCGATGGCGATCTTCACGCAGTGGGATCGAGTATCCCGTCGAGTGGCGCATCACACTGGGCGAGCGCACCCTGACCATCAAACCGCTGATGGATGATCAGGAGAATGATGCGCGCGGCAGCACGGGCTCCATCTACTGGGAGGGGGCAGTGCGCGCCTTCGATGAGAACGGCGTGCAAGTGGGCAAAGGGTATCTAGAGTTGACGGGCTATGGTCGGTCTGACCCTTGAGTGAAGTGACGAGGTGACGCAGTGACGAGGTGACGAAGTCAGCGCGCTACGCTCGGGTGTCACGGCTTGTGACGTTTGGACTTCGTCACTTCGTCAATTCGTCTTTACTTCTTGAGCTTGTCGACCAACCGCGCCAACAGCGACGAGTCGTTCTTCTGCATCTTGAAGATGCCGCTTTCCGACAGCTCGACTTCTTTCGCTTCTTCGAGCAACTCCTGAGCGAGCGATTTCTTCGGCAGCGCCTTGTACTTGCCGCTCGTGGAGGTCTTCTTGCGCGACGGCACCGGCGCGGAGCGCTTGGTTGCGGGTGCGGCGCTCTTGGCGGCCGGCTTCGCAGTTGGTGTCAGGGCGCGATGCTTCGCCGTTTCAGACGTGCGGAATGAGCCGGTCGAGTTCAACTTGAAGGAGCCTGTTGCGCTCGTGTCGGGACCGGGGAGCACTTCCATAGTGACCGTTGGAACGGTCGCGGCTCTCGAGCGCGCTGCGTTGAGCTCGACGACGGTCGCTTGCGGTTTGATCTCGCCGGGCTCGGCTTTCTTGGGCAGAGTTGCATCCTTGAAGCGGGCCTGCTCCGCCACGCTGATGCGCAGAACGGTGGGCGAGCTGAAGAATGTCTTGAGATAGCCCGCGACGGCTTCGGCCGAAACTTCCTCCTTGAAGAAGCCCAGGCGCAGTGAGTGGACGATCTTGCCGCTGCCTGCGGTCGCGACCGAATACAGCCGATAGGCTTCGAAGATATCGAGGTGCGGCATTGCATCGAGATTGACGGGCTGCTCGGACGCCGCGAGCTGAATTGCAAACCACTTGTCCTGGCTTTCCTCCCGCAGCTCTTCTGCCGTGAGCGCGCGGATCGTTTGCGTGCTGTCGAGATCCGGATGTTTCGTCAATGCAGCGTGGCTGACTGAGGGCTTCGCGTGTGGCGCGCCGATAGTCGGTCGTGCCGCTGCGGGAGGCGGTGTCGGTGCCTTCGCAGGTGGTAGTGCACTACGTGCGGGGCTGGTGGCAGTCTGTATGGGTCTTGCGGGAGCTGCGGTCTTGGCGGCCGCCGCAGCCACGGCATTATCCGCCTGCAGCGAAAGCTGAGTAGTCGGGATTTCGACACCCTTGCCGACGTGAAAAGGCTGGTTGGAAGGTCGCGACGCTTGCGGAGTGGGTGGCGGCGGATCCGAGAACGTAAGATCGAGCGCCTTTACTTTCATGCTTGCCGCAGTGTCGATCTTCGGTTCGACTTTCGGCTCCGGCTGTTTCGGCAGCGGAGGCGACGTCTTGGCCTTCGGCTCTGCTTTGATGACGGGTTGCGTCTGGTAGACGGGTGGGATCGTGTTCGGTTTCTTTGCGCCCGCGGCTGCAACCGCAGGAGCGGGCGCATTCAGCTCTGGCGCCTCCCAACTGAGGTCGTCGAGGCCGGTGATCTCCGCGATCGATTGCATCTTCGTAGATGCGCCGAGAGCTGGAGTAGCCGTCTTTTTTTGCGGCTCGCTCGCGACTTGAATCTTGGAAGGAGCCGCTGGTACAGAGAGCTTGCTCGGCGCCGACGTCGCTTTGACTTGCGAGGCCGCGGGAACATGTGCGGCCTTCGTCGCAGGTTGCGTCTTTGCCTGAGGCGCGTGCGCGCCCGCAGCTTTTTTTAATGCAGGGGCCGCAGCCTTCGGCGCACTGTTGGAAGTTGGCACCACGCTGATTTGAGGCTTCGAAGCCGGCGCCGCGACGACGTAACCACGCGTGTGGCGCTTGTCTTCCTCGCAGAGACATGCAGTGAAGGCCGTGGGGAATTGCTCGCGAACCCTGATAAGCACTGCTTCTGCTTCTGCTTCGGTTGCAAAGAAACCGAGGCGCAGACGGTAACGCGTACGGCCGTCTTCCACGCGTGTTACTTGATAGAGGCGATAGCTCTCGAGGCCGGGTAGCGCCTTGCTGGCGAGCTGAACGGGCGCCATGGACGCACACAGATTGATGAGGAAAAGCGGCGTGCCGATTTCGCCTGTAGGAGCTAATGCGCTCGCAAGTGGGCCCGTCGACTCGACGAAGGCCTTGCTCGTGTTCTTTTCCACGTTTTCTTCCCCAACGCGTACAACCGCAAACACACGCATCCGAGCCAGGCAACCAGCTCGCAATAGTTTTCCGGCGGGGGAGGCGCCGATCGCGCCGTGGTCACAGAACGATTCGCTTACTTTTTGAGCTATTGGATCCGCGAATGAACGCGGTGCGAATCGACCTGCGGCAACCCCGCTGTCTTAGGAGAAATCTCCGTTAGACCGGAAGCTTTGCGTCCTCGCCTTTCGGCGAGTTTGCCCTGAGCTCGTTCAGATGCTGCGGCAGGCACGAATACGAAGTCAAGAGAAGAGGTCGCTTTCAGGAGACACGGGATTTCGCGACAGGCAAATTCTTGAAGGGAAACTGGGGTTATGTCGTATGAAGGGGTTATCGGGTGCTGGGTGATCGGGTACTGGGCCAGAAAGGAGGCGGAGCCTCTCTTTCCGTCAACGGATTGGGGTAATCGACCGGGCAGATCAAGAACAGCTGAATCCGCTTCTCTTTATCTGGCCAGTACCCGACAGCCCAGTACCCGACCCCCGATCCCATTCTGGCCAGTACCCGATAGCCGATCACCCGATGACCCCGGCCTCACACCGCCATTCTCGTCCAAGCTTCCTTGCTCGCGCTCGCCGGTTCGCCGGCCATGATGCGGGGGGCGAGCTGAGAGACGATGTGCACCTGCGCTGCGTCGGATAAGCCGAGTGCTCGCAATGCACTTTCGAGTCCTTCGATCAGCTGGCGGCGCTCGTTTTCGCTCGGGCAGCTATCGCGGGCCAAAGCGGCGAGCTCATCTCCCACGCTCTCGAGCGTCTCCGCGATCGACGGTGCGAATTCACTCAAGTCACCGCGCAGCCGCGCCGCGAAGCGAAATGAATTGAATGCGCACACGTACGCGCGATGCCGCAGCTTGAGATTCTTGAGCATTCCCATCGAGTGTCGCCTCCGGGTCTTCGTCCCCAGGCGGAAAGTCTGGAGAACGTCACACTCAACGCGGTGTGCGCTGCATCCCAAAACGAAGTCGCTCATTGGCGTTGTGCAAATGCCGCAAGCAAGATCAAAGGGATAGCAGACGAGGCCGGCGATGCCGCTTAGAACGAGCTAGACGGCAAGCCGGACCCGTGGTAGCCGCACCCAACGCGCGGAGCGAGTGGAAGGTTGCTGTGTAGTTCCCTTACCTTAAGCGCGGCCGACGTTGCGATCGGTCGGCGAGTGGAAGTACTCGCTCTCTTCGGCGAACTGGCGCATCAGTTTGCGCAACTCTTCGAGGCGACCTTCAGCCGTGCTGATCGGTACGCACTCTTCGCAGTTGGGATCCGCGCAAGGCTGTCGCGAGTACAGCCAGTACTGGACCGCGCCTGCGAGCAAGCCATCGGCGATGTCCCAGATGTCTGCTCTGTCGTCCGTGTCCGCGATTTTGTTGCCGAGATCGACCGCCTTTCCGAAGGCTTCGCTGAAGGGATTATTCGATTCCTGCATGGTCGTCGCTGCCCCGCTTTTGAAGCCGCTATTGTAGCGATCCGCTCCGGCCCCATGAAGGTTCCGGCGAGGGTTGCTTCTTGAAACACTCCGATCGCACTGGTCTACTGTCATAAGTCACGCACGAAATTTTTGGAGCACCGATGGCTGAGGAGCGCAACCAAGATCCGCAGATGGATGCTGGATCGATGTATTTGGAAGAAACATTCACGGATCGCCGCGTCGGCGCAATTCGCAGGCTGACTCCAGTGACGAGCGATGGCAGTCCAGATCCGTCTCGCCCCGCTTTGTATATCGGGCAGGCGGAGATCATGACGAATATGGGCCCGGTGCCGATCAACTTCGAGATCGAAGGCACGACGCTCGACCAAGCGGTTGCTGGATTCTCGGCCGCAGCGGCGGTCGCGATCGAACGCACCGTGCAACAAATTCAAGAAATGCGGCGCCAAGCTGCGTCGCAGCTCGTCGTGCCGCAAGGCGGGATGCCGAATCTGGGCGGCGGTCCTCCTGGACGCGGCGGCAAAATCCAGATCCCTTGACGGACTCGAAGTGAATCGTGATTCGGGAATGGTAAGAGGACCGCGCTGTTTGCGCGTCACGACCAACGAGTCACGAGTCACCTCTTTTCATTCGCTCCTTCTCTTCGTGGCGTTGCTGTTGTCAGGCGCAGCTTGCTGGGCGCAGTCGTTGCAGACGATTCAGCTGCAACATCGGACAGCCGAGGAGATCATCCCCGTGCTACAGCCCTTGCTGGAGCCCGGAGGGGCGTTGAGCGGGCAGGGCTATACGTTGTTCGTGCGCACGAGCGCCGCCAATCTTTCGCAGCTGCGCGCAGCGATCGAACAGATCGACCGCAAACAGCGTCAGCTTCTGGTCTCGGTGCGCAAGAGCAGTGCAGCAGACATCGAGCGCGAGCGCATCGAAGCATCGGGAACTGTTCGCACCGATCGTGGGGCAGTGAGCGTCAACGAGGGTCCATCCGCTCGCTCGAGCGTGACGGTCCGAGGCAACGACTCCAGATTGCGCACTTCGGGCGGCGGCATCTCGAGTGTCAGCGTGCTCGAAGGCTCGTCTGCGTTCATTGCTTCGGGCACCAGCGTGCCCGTGATCACGACGATCGCAGGCGGTGTCGGGCGTCATCGCTGGGGCGCAACGTCGACGCAATACCGCGATCTGACGAAGGGTTTCCTGGTGACGCCGCGCGTGAATGGCAAGACGGTCGTGTTGGATATCGAGCAACGCGAGGAAGGGGTGAGCGACGGCTCGATCCGCACGCAGCAGCTCTCGACGCAAGTGAGCGCGCGCGTGGGCGAGTGGATCCAGCTCGGCGGGATCGAGAGCTCATCGACAAGCACGCAATCAGGCATTCTCAGCCGCAGGCATTCGACGTCGAGCGACTCGCAAGGCGTCTGGGTCAAGGTCGACGTGCAGTAGCTGACGGTCCACGGACCGTCATCCTCGCGGAGGCGCACTGTTTGTACGTCCTGTACATCAGAAGGACAGGATGGGGGCGCGTAATAGCGCGCACTTTTGCGCCCCCTCCCTAACCCTCCCCCGCTTCGCAAGGGAGGGAACATGGGACGAGAGGCGCCCCGCGCTAGTTTTCCCCGGACAGCA
>JAEZFW010000046.1 GCA_023417315.1 Pseudomonadota bacterium | reverse complement strand
AGGCTCTAGGCTCTAGGCTCTAGGCTTTGGGCTTTGGGCTTTGGGCTCTGGGTGGTCGTGCTGTCTGCTGTTCTAATGTCGTCATCCTCGCGAAGGCGAGGACCCATCCTCGGCGAGGCCGACGGCCTCTCGTGGCGCATCCGCGGCGCGTAACAATCCTCGCAAGTCGTCCAGCGTATTCGCTTCGCTTACCGGCTTGTCCTTGCGCCACCGTGCAATGCGCGGGAAGCGCACGGCGACGCCGGACTTGTGCCGCGTCGATTCGTTGATAGCTTCGAAGGCGATCTCAAATACGAGCTCCGGCTTCACAGCACGCACGGGACCGAACCGCTCGATCGTGTGCTGGCGGATCCAGCGATCGACTTCCAACAACTCTTCATCGGTCAAACCGGAGTACGCCTTCGCTACCGGCACGAGTGCATCGCCCTCGCGGACGGCGAAGGTATAGTCGCTTAGCAAATTCGCACGTCGGCCGCTGCCCGGTTGCGCATAGATGAGCACGCCATCGAAGCTGTGCGGATCGATCTTCCATTTCCACCACACGCCGCGTTGGCGTCCAGATCCATACGCCGAATCCAGACGCTTGAGCATCAGACCTTCGACATACCGCTCGCGCGATCGTGCCCGTTTCCGCTCGAGCTCTTGCCAATCGCTCGCGATCACGCGCGGTGAGATGGTGGCCCAGCTTCGCTCCGCGAGCACTGCTTCCAAACGTTCTCGTCGTTCCTGTAAAGGGCGGACGCGAATATCCGCGCCCGCTTGTTCGAGGATGTCGTATGCGACGACATGCACCGGCGTGTCGGCGAGAACTTTCGGCGTCAGCTTCTTACGACCGATCCGCTGTTGCAGCTCACCGAACGGTCGGACCTGCCCGTCGCGCCACGCAAGAATCTCACCGTCGATCGCGGTGTCCAGCGGCAGGTGCATGGCTTGCTCCACAATCTCGGGGAAGCGCTCAGTGATCAGTTCCTCGCCGCGCGACCAGATATGAATGCCGCCACTGCGCCGGATGATCTGCGCACGGATGCCATCCCACTTCCACTCGACCAACCAATCTTCCACCTGTCCAAGCGATTCGGGCGGGGCTTCGAGCGGCGAGGCAAGACAGAAAGGGTACGGGCGGCTCCGATCGCCCGCCACATCCGCGGCGCTATGCAGGAACTCGAAGAAGTGTGCATTCGGCTGCCAATTGCCCATCATTCGATGAGCGATCACGGGACGCGCGTGACCCGTCACTTCGGCCAGCGCTCGCTCGACGAGTCCGGAAGAAACGCCAACGCGCAGCTCACCTGTGAGCAGTTTGTTGAGCAGGAAACACCCGCGAGCATCGAGCTCGCGCCACCACCGCGCAACGCAGGCGCGTTGTTGATCATCGGGCAGATCGCGCAGGCTGAGCAGTCGCTCGATCCATTGTTCGAGCGGCACATGGACCAGATCGTCCGCATGCACATTGTCGACCAACAGTGCAATCGTCTCAGCGAGATCCCCGACTTCCGAATACGTCTCATCGAGCAGCCATTCTGGCAAACCGGTCTCTTGCAACAACCAGGCGCGCAACGTCGCACTGCCGATGAGCCGCTTCAATCTGCGGCCCGACAGGAAGTACACCGCCCAGGCAGCGTCCGCTGGATTCGCGTTGCTGAAGTAACGCTTGAGCGCCGCGAGCTTCTCGTTCGTCGAAGTCGTGGTATCGAGGTCATCGAAGAGCTCACTGAAGGCGCGCATCTACTCCTCATCGCCATAGGCGGTACGAAGCGCGGCAGCGTCCATTCCTTGCTCGCGCAGATAACGCACGAGCGCATCGCTATAGCCGTGCGTGAGATAGACACGTGTCGCGCCGCTTTCGCGAATGGTCTCGATCAGAGCAGGCCAGTCAGCGTGATCGGATAACACGAAGCCGCGATCGTAGCCTCGGCGGCGCCGCGCGCCGCGAATGCGCATCCAACCCGAGCAGAAGCCGGTCGATGCATCGCCGAAACGGCGCATCCATGGCGTGCCAGAAGCACTTGGGGGAGCGATGATCAACGCGCCGCGGTAATCCGCTTTGCGCTCGCGCACGACGAGCTGTGTGGAAAGCATGCGAACGCCTGCGCGCGCATACTGCTCGACGATCGGCAGCACGGCGCCGTGCAAGTAGATCGGCTCAACGGTGTGAGCCATGAGCTCTGCGAGCACGCGCTGCGCTTTGCCGAAGGCGTAGCAGAACAGCACCGACGCGCGGCCCTGCTCGCGATTCGATTGCCACCAGCGCCAGATTTCCGCAATGACATCTTTCGTATCGGGCCAGCGATAGCACGGCAATGCGAACGTTGCTTCACTGATCAACACGTCGCAGCGCACCGGCTCGAACGGCATGCACGTCGGATCTCGTGCGCGCTTGTAGTCCCCCGTGACGACCCACGTTTGGCCGCCCACTTCGATGCGCACTTGCGCAGAGCCAAGCACATGACCCGCAGAATGCAATGAAATGCTCGCGCGACCTAACTGAAAGAGCTCGCCATACTGTTTCGAAACGAGCGGCATGTCCGCGCCTAACCGCTGCCTCAGCACGCCTTCGCTGCTCGCCTCTGCGAAATACTGCGCGCTGCCTGCGCGAGCGTGATCTCCGTGCGCATGTGTCAGCACGGCACGATGAACCGGCTGCCACGGGTCGATGTAGAAATCGCCCGCCTCACAGTACAGACCTTTATCGGTGTTCGTGATCAGCATCAACTAACGAACGCGTATACGGCGACATCGGATCCATGCCAACAAGAGAGCTATCGCTAGAAAGCTCCCGCTAGAGAGGCGCGGGCGCGCCGGGAAAGCTATCGCTAGACAGAGGACCGCTGGTCCGTCAGCTATCGCTGGAAGGCTACCGCTAGAGAGGCGCGAGCGCGCCGAGAAAGCTATCGCTAGACAGAGAGCTAAACCACATCTAGCGGCAGCTCTCTCGCGTAGCCGAGGCGAAGCCTACTCGCGATAGCCTTCTCGCGCAGCCGACGGCGAAGCTTTCCGTGCGAGCCCGTCAGCTTGCATTCATGCACACAGGCCCAATCTCACGCTCCGCGGCGTGATGCCGCAGACGCAGCTCGAGCTAACAAAACGTTGACATTCTCAAGCCGCGCCCGCCATGGGCAACGACTCCCAACTCTTCTGCAGCGAATCGCGATCGCAGTCGTTAGCGCAGCGCTCGTTGCGAGCTGCACGAATCCGCGCTCGACAGCCGAGCGCATCGATCCGGACGTCGCTCGCGCGAAGATCGTGAAGCTCATGCCCGGTGGCGTGAAGAATCAGGCCGCGTGGGCGGTCGATATCTTCGCTGCATTCGAGGCCTTAAAGATTGCGCCCACGACTGAGAACATCTGCGCCGCGATTGCAGTGACCCAGCAGGAGTCCACTTTCGAGGCACAGCCGAAAGTGCCGGGGCTTGCGAAGATTGCGCGCGGGGAGATCGACACTCGCGCCGCTCGCTATCGAGTCCCGAAGCCGATCGTGGGGCTTGCGCTCAAGGTGAAATCATCGAACGGCAAGACGTATGAACAGCGCCTTTCGCAAGTTACGACGGAGAAAGAGCTCAGCGACATTTTCGAAGAGCTGATCGCATCGGTTCCCCTCGGACGCCAACTCTTCTCCAACTTAAATCCGGTGCGCACCGGAGGACCGATGCAAGTGAGCATCGCCTACGCTGAGGCGCACGCGCGAGAGAAGGAGTATCCGTATCCGCGCGAGGCCAGCATTCGCGAGGAAGTCTTCACACGTCGCGGGGGCATGTACTTCGGTATCGCGCACTTGCTCGATTACCCCTCGTCGTACGACGAGATGATTCACCGCTTCGCCGATTTCAATGCCGGACATTACGCGAGTCGCAATGCTGCCTTTCAAAGCGCGGTGAGCAGTCTGACGAAGACGAAGCTCGTATTGGATGGCGACTTGCTCCGCTACGGCAGCGGGGCCGGCGAACCAAGCAACACGGAGCTCGCCGTGCGAAAGCTCGCGGATAAGATCGAGCTCGATGCCACCCAGATACGGCGCGATCTCGAGCGGGAGAAGACTGAGGCTTTCGGGGATACAAAAACGTACAAGCGAGTGCTTGCGCTTGCGGACAAGCAGCGCGGCCGTGAAGTCCCGCGCGGCATGATCCCGAACATCCGCCTGCAAAGCGCTAAGATCACACGCAATCTCACGACTGAATGGTTCGCGAAGCGTGTCGACATGCGCTACAAGCAATGCCTGGCGCGGGATCGATAGGCACCACTGCTCGAAGATGATCTCGCGGCGATCGCGGCGCTCGCGGCGCAGGAACTAAGAAAATGATCTCGCGGAGACGCAGAGACGAGTAGATGCAAAGAAATTTAACTCTGCGCTTCCGCGTCTCTGCGAGAGTATTCTCGTCTTTCGCCGCGTTCGCCGCGCGAATTTCCTGCGCACCCCAAACGAACGAGCGGGACGCAGTTAAGATGTCGCTTTCTTGATCAACAGCATGCATGGCCGAGCACGCGCTCTATCTTTCGCTCTTTCTCTCCGCGTTCGTCGCTGCCACGATCTTTCCGATGCAATCGGAAGCGCTGCTCGTCGGATTGTTGCTGGCCGACTATCCCGCGTGGCTGCTCGTTACGATCGCGAGCGTGGGCAACATCCTCGGCTCGCTCGTCAATTGGCTGCTGGGGCGTTGGATCGAGCGTCTGCGCGGCCGGTCATGGTTTCCTGTCGATGATCAGAGTCTCGCTAAAGCGGAGGCCTGGTATCACCGCTACGGTAAGTGGTCGCTGCTATTGAGTTGGGCTCCAATCATCGGTGATCCGCTCACCGTCATCGCCGGCATCTTCCGTGAACCGTTACGCGTGTTCTTGCCGCTCGTAGCCGTTGCGAAGGTCGGCAGATATCTTGCGTTGGCAGGACTGACGCTGCATTTCGCCTGAGTGCTCAGTCGCGGCGCTCACCGTTGGAGAATCCTCGGAGCAACTGAATGTCGATACACAGAGGGTACGACCTACTCCGGCACTGCCCACTCTGGATTCCAGACTATTTCCCACAAGTGGCCTTCGGGGTCTTGGAAGTACCCCGAGTATCCACCCCAGAATGTCTCGTGCGCAGGCTTGACGATCGTAGCGCCTGCATTTCGAGCCTGTTCCATGACCGCATCGACTTCTGCCTTGGAAGAGACATTGTGTCCGATGCTGAGATCGGTCGCGCTCGGCGGCGCCACTGAAAGGCCGGTATCGTGAGCGAGACTTGCGCGCGGCCACAGCGCGAGCTTCAGGCCTGACTGCAGATCGAAGAACGCGACCGCCCCATGCTCGAATTGCTTTCCGACGATCCCCGGGGTCTGTAATCCAAGACCATCCTTATAGAAGCGAACTGCGCGCTCCAGATCATCGACGCCGAGCGTGATCAAAGTCACTCGAGCTCTCATTGCGCGGCTCACCGACTCTTCTTGCACGTGATCGACAATCCCGCGCGGCTTTTCTGATCTATTGTCGTCTCTCCATCCTTCAGCGTCTCGAGGTGAGCCAGAAACTCGCGAATGCCGCTGCCGCTCATCGTCACGTTGTGGGCAGTGAAGCAACCTCCAGCCGGCATCTTCGGCCACACTGCTTGAAAATACTTCGTGTACCACTCCTTGTCGGCATCGGAAAAGACGAAGTCATAGGAGTCCGAGAGTTGGGGGACGAGCTCGTGCGCATCTGCTAGACGCGCATCGATGTAATCACTCACTCCAGCTTCCTTGAAGTGCTGAAGCGCGATCTTGTAGCGCTCCGGATCGATCTCGATCGTCGTCAGCTTGCCCCCCGTCTTGCTCAGGCCCCATGCAATCCAAATCGCGGAGTGACCCGTCGAAGTGCCGATCTCGAGCGCGTTCTTGAAACCGTGCTTGACGATCAGATCCTTCAGCGTGCGGCCATCGACATCCGGAACGTTCAAGTCGCGCCAGGTTCCTTCGCGACTTTGCAGGAAGCGCTCGATGCGCCGATCGAGCTCTTCAGACTCCGCAGCGAACGCTGGGATCGGCAGTACGAACGTGCACAGGACCGCCACGGCTGCAGCAAAGATTCCTCGCGGTGCACGACAAACCCGTCGTCCTCGCGGAGACGAGGATCCATCTTGCTCTCTTGCGCTTGATCTACTCTCTGATGGGCCCTCGCCTTCGCGAGGGTGACGAACAAACCGGTAGCTCATCGAACCTGATCGTCGTCCTCGCGGAGGCGAGGATCCATCTTGCTCCCTTGCGCTTGATCTACCCTCTGATGGGCCCTCGCCTTCGCGAGGGTGACGAACAAGGCGGTAGCTCATCGAACCTGATCGTCGTCCTCGTGGAGGCGAGGATCCATCTGAGTACCGGGCCATCGCTCACTCCACTACCACTGCCGTGCCGCTCACCGAGACCATGAGCATCCCATTCTTCTCTCCGAGCACTTCATAGTCTATATCGACGCCGACCACAGCATTGCCTCCGACGGCTTTAGCACGTTCAGCCATCTCTTCGAACGCGATATCGCGAGCGTTTTGCAGCTCCCGTTCGTAGGTGCCCGACCGCCCGCCAACGATATCTCGCAACCCGGCAAACATGTCTTTGAACATGTTCGCGCCGAGTACAGCCTCGCCTGCAACGACGCCGCAGTACTTCGTGATGCGACGACCTTCGATGCCTGGAGTCGTGGTGATGAGCATGAGTGGGCTCCGTGATGGGGTGAACGAACCCTAACGCACAACGATGAGATGTGTTTCCGTCTTGCAGCATCGCGCTGCCGCGCCTGGCTGTTGCATTCGCATGTGGCCCGCTGCATCGCGTCAGCTCGAGACGCCTCTACGGTTACCTTTCCCGCATTGACTCCGCGCGCGTGCGTTTGAGAATGACCGCGCTCTTCGTAGGAGGTGCGATGCCAGCTCATCGCCCTCGAAACGACTTCCGCGCATAGGAGGCAGTATGAATGTCGACATCCTAGGTTCGCTGAGCTCCGCTTTAGGTGGACCTGTCACGCGGCATCTGAGCGAGATGCTGGGCGAGAACGAAGACCGCACGCGAAGTGCGTTGCGAGTCGCAGGCCCTGG
The DNA here is from genome assembly GCA_023417315.1 of Pseudomonadota bacterium. GTDB lineage: Bacteria > Pseudomonadota > Gammaproteobacteria > Steroidobacterales > Steroidobacteraceae > Steroidobacter. The sequence continues at coordinate 18,165 of JAEZFW010000046.1, read as the reverse complement.
CCTGCTCGCCGGGCTCATGCAGCAGGCGACGACTCCAACCGGAGTCGCCAAGGTCTTCGATGCAGTGAACGACGATCGCGTCGACTCCGGAATCGTATCGAAGCTCGGCGGTATCTTGAGTAATCGCGGATCCATCGATTCGATGCGAGGAACGGGTGAATCGCTGCTCGGCTCCTTGTTCGGCAATCGCAGCGGCGCGCTCACCAACGCGGTTTCGGAAGTCGCGGGCGTTCGCGGGAGCACTGCCAGCTCCTTGCTATCGCTTGGATTGCCGCTCATCTTAGGCGTGTTGCGCAAATACGTGGCGAGCGGTGGCTTGAATGCATCTGGTCTGGCGTCGCTACTGTTCTCGCAGCGTGGCGCTCTGGAGCGCACGGGACTGGACGATCGAGTCACGAACGCACTCGGCTTCAGCAATCTTTCGAGTCTGCTCGGGTCGGTGCCGACGCCCGAAGCGACGACGAGCACTGTGCGCAATATCGAGAGGCGAGTCGAGCCGGAGCGGCAACGCAGCCGCCCTTGGATTCCGTGGGCGATCGCAGCCGGCGTCGCCGCTCTCGCATTCCTGCTCATGTTCAATCGGCCGACCGACCGCGCTGAAATCGAAGGCGCGCAAGTGACGGCGGCGACGGACTCTGCGCGCGTCTACTTCGGATCTGGCGAAACGACGATCGACGAAGGCGATCGCGCGAAGATCGCGAGCATCGTTCAAGCGGCGCAGCGTGACGATCGACCGATCACGATCACTGGATACACCGATCGCAGCGGCGATCCGCAGCAGAACGCGATGGTCGCGAAGAACCGCGCTGAAGCCGTCCGCGATGCGCTGGTCGCAGGCGGGATCGATCAATCCAGGATTCTCATGAACCCGCCCGCGCAGCTCACCGGCACAGGGACCGACGACGAAGCACGCCGGGTCGATATCGCGATGCGCTGACAACGCAGCGATCAAGCGACGAGGACTCGGACAGCTTGTACCGAGTCCTCGAATCGCTGCGCATTGCGTCCCCTACATCCCTCTCGCCTGGTGAGCCTTGCGGACGAGATCGATGAATTCGGCGCGATAGCCGAAGCGATCCTCACCGCGCGCAGCTTGCGCCTCTTCAATGATGTCCTCGTAGCTGAGCTCACCGGTGTATGTGCCGCCTCTCAGCAGCTGTGCGAAACCCGCCACTGCGGTCGAGAAGCGCACATCGCGCTCGATCGCCGCGGCGTGTGCTCGAGTCTTCAGCGGGATGCGCGCCTCGATCAGCTTAGAGCGCTCGCTGTCCGGCAGCTTGTAGCGAATTTTGAGATAACCGTATTCGTCGGTCCTGCCCCGCGGTTTGCGCTCGACTTCCTGGTCCGCGTAACGACTCTCTGCCATGTGGGCGGTCGATCCAACAGGCGTGATCTCGTAAATCGCAGTCACGGTATGACCCGCACCAATGTCGCCCGCGTCGACAGCGTCATTATCGAAATCTTCGCGGCGCAGCGCCCGCGTCTCGTAACCGATGAGGCGGTACTCCGCCACCGTCGCAGGGTTGAACTCGACTTGCAGCTTTACGTCCTTCGCGATCGTGAACAACGAGGCACTCGCTTCCTGTGAGAGCACTTTCTTCGCTTCATTCAGCGTATCGATGTAGGCGGCCACCCCGTTGCCGTTCTGAGCGAGCGTCTGCGCCATCGAGTCGCGATAGTTGCCTTGCCCGAAGCCGAGCACGGACAGAAAGATGCCCTTCTGCCGTTCGCGCTGCACATAGTCTTTCAATCGCTCTTGATCGGTGATGCCGACGTTGAAGTCGCCATCCGTCGCGAGAAGGATTCGATTCACGCCATCTTTGCGCAGATGCTTCTCGGCGAGCTGGTAGGCGAGCTGGATGCCCTCTGCGCCCGCCGTCGAACCGCCGGCTTCCAATCGCCCAAGCGCGCGAAGGATGGTGTCCTTCTCCGCGACCGGCGTGGGCTCGAGCACCGTTCCCGCAGCACCGGCATAAACGACGATGGCCACTGTATCGGTGGGCTTCAAGCTCGAGAGCAGCACTTCCATCGATTGCTTTGCAAGCGGCAACTTATCGGGCGAGTTCATGGACCCACTCACATCGAGTAGCCATACGAGGTTCGCATCGGGACGACGATTGCTCTGCAGCTCGTAGCCCTTGATGCCGATGTGAACGAGCTTCTTTCCTTCCCGCCACGGCGAATCGCTCACGACGATCGTCGGCTCGAATGGTTCGCGACGCGACTGCGGCGCAGGCCACGCGTAGTCGAAATAGTTGATCATCTCTTCCGCACGAACGGCGTCCCTCGGTGGCAGCACGCCATGATTCAGTTGCCGACGTACGAAGCTGTAAGAGGCCGTATCGACGTCGATCGAGAATGTGGAGAACGGGGCTTCAGCGACCTGCATCAACGGGTTGGTCTCGAAGTGCTCGAAGGAGTCTCGATTTTCCGGGTGCACGGGCATAGGCGCGCGCGGTCGACTCGCAGTGACATAGCGATCTGGAAAACTGCCAATGTCTTCGGCAGAGATCGCATCGACGACGCCGATCGCATCTCTCCTGACTTCCAACGACTGCGCGAGCGCGGGCCTATGACCGGCCACGACAACGTCGCCCAGATTCCCATTCGCAGCGGGCGCAAACGTAGTTGGTCTGACACTGGTGGTCTGCGTAATCGCTGTGGTTGGAGCAGCCTCCATCGGCAAATCGATCGCGATCTCTGGAGGCGGTACAGCTATCTCGGGCGCAGGAATGTCGACGACGCCCGGATCGATATACACAGGTTCGCCTTGCTGCCGATTCTGCGCAGGCCGAGCAACAGATCGTGGCGTCGTATCGCGAGCTTCCTTGGCCTCAACCGGATCGGTCGTAACGCGAAACGCCGGCAGCTCAGAAGTCGGCAGCCCTCCATCGCGCTGAATGGTCGGCCAGAGCAGTGCAACGCCAAGTGCTGCTACCGACAAAGTTGCGAAGCTACCAAGCACCGTGTTTCGAGTGGCCACACTCATGAGCGCTCTCCCGTGTCGTTGTTCGTCACGAATGAGACGGAGCTTCGCGAACAAAGCTTTGAGTGTGTTTTGCTTACTCTCGACATGCGTCGCATCGTGCGCGTGAACGCGTGCGAACTCGGCGAGCGCCGCGCGCTTGGCCTTGAGCCGAGTAGCAGGATCGATCTCGGGTGGCGCCAGTCGAGCCAATTGCGATTCGAACGAATGGTCGCTCATAGGACACCGCTCTTCCTGGCTTCGCACTTGCTCATGTGCTTGCGGATCGTGTGCACGCGCCAGGAGATCGTGGATTCAGAAACACCGAGCACCTCACCCGCCTGTGCGTGACTCATCCCTTCGGCATGCACGAGCAAGGCGGTCGCCCTCATTCCTTCACCGAGCTCATCGAGCCGGGTCAACACTTGCAGCAGATAAATCTGATCTTCGACTTGCTCAGGATCGAAGCCGACGATGTCTTCGGGCACCGAGGCATGGCGATGACGCTGCTGCGTGCGCTCCCAATCCTGGGCGCACGTGATCACGAGCCGATAAAGCCAACTCGAAAACGCGGCCTCGAAACGGAACTGGCCCAGACTGTTCGCCAACTTCATACATGCCTGCTGAGCGATGTCTTCGGCGTCCACCGCTCGCCCACACCACTTCCAGGCAAAGCGATAGATCGTGTCGTAATGCAATTCCAATAGCTCCTCGAAGGAACTGGCATCCCCTTGTTGGGCCCGGCGAATGAGAGCCTGATCGTCCATTCCGGTGTGTTTTTCTTGTGCCTCGAGCGTTAGACGGGACGGAGCGCGGAATCCTTGGAGATTGGCCTAAGGGCAGGTCAGATGGAAGGAGGCCGTGCGAGCGACGGCAAGGGAGCCTATCGGCACGGGGCGCCTGCGGCAGGGAAGCCGTGCGTGCGACGGCAAGGAAGCCTTCGGCACGGAGCGCCTGCGGCAGGGAAGCCGTGCGTGCGACGGCAAGGGAGCCTATCGGCAAGCCAGAGGATGTAGGTCGGAATTTGATTCCGAAACAGCCGCGGACACTTGCCGCACGCTTACAGCGACAACACTACTTTTGTGCCGTCGATGCGAACGCGGCCTGCTCGCTTCAGCACACTCAGCGTTCGATAGACGGCCTCGCGGGTGAGCGCGAGCTCGTCGGCGACTTCGGTCCAAGTACGGTCGAGTTCCAGACTCAGCGGCGTACCACGTGCGTGCAGCGTGAGCCAGGCAAGCACTCGGTCTTCGGCTCGCCGCACGCGCACAATCTCATGCATCTGTCTGAGCGTGCGCAACTGCGCGGCCAAGATGCTCGCGAATGCAATTGCGCTTTGGCTATCCTCATCGAAACGCTTCAGCAAAGATTGCTTGCTCACGCTCACGAGCGTCGTAGGTTCACTTGCGACTGCGTCGCAATGGTATCGATCACTGAACAATGAGGCTTCTGCCACCCACTCGTTCGCGCGAGTGAGTTGCATGGGTGCGCTCGCGCCGTGACCGAGCCCTCGCTTCAGGTGGATGCATCCTGACTGTACATAGAACAGCCGAGTTGCACGCTGCCCTGCCAAGAACAACGGCTGCTCCGCATCCAGATGATGAGCGCGGCGCGGCAGGCCTGTCGCGAATGGGAGCGCATTCGTGTTCATATGATTCCAGTCATACGGATCCGGGCACTAAGCTTGCCATGATGCTGGATCAGAAGCTCAGGAGCATGATCATGAGGCACTCTGTTCTACCGGTCGCATTGCTCGCGGCGTGCGCGCTCATACCTGCGCTCGCGCAGGAAACGCACACCACCCATCATCAACCACACACCTCTACGACGCTGAAGCAGCCGGGCCAAGCAGCGTTCGGCGCGCTGAGCGAAGTCGTCTCGATACTGCAGGCCGATCCCACGACGGATTGGTCCAAGGTCGATGTCACGCGGCTTCGCGACCACCTCGTCGATATGGACGAGGTGGTCATGCGAGCGGCGGCGGAAGTGCAAGAACGTAGCGATGAGCTACGAATCACATACACAGGAACCGGCCGAACGCTCGAAGCGATTCGACGCATGATCCCCGCGCACGCAAAGATGATGAATGGCTATCGCAATTGGAAGAGCGAGACCGAGATGCGCGAGGACGGTGTTGCCTGGGTGATCTCAGCATCCAGCGCCGAGGAACGCACCTCCATTCGCGGCCTCGGCCCATTCGGCTTGCTCACGCTCGGCGCACATCACGGACCGCATCATTTGGCGATGGCGCGCGGAGCGCACTGAAGGAAGCCGTGCGTGCGACGGCAAGGGACCTAACTGCCGTCGAGCGACGGTCCCCCGTAGGGAATTCCATTGTCACAAGGGAGTCGATCGGCAAGGACAGAACGACAGCGGCTTTCCGCGTTGTAGGTCGGAATTCATTCCGACACTAGCTGAAGTCGGAATGAATTCCGACCTACACCTTTCTCAACCTGTCGAGAACACAATCCGGCCTCCAAGAGTGGCGTGACCGCGATGGTGTCCTTCGTCTCTTACCCTGCCGGCAGGCTCCCTTGCCGTCGATAGTGCGGCTCACTCTTGTCTTTCCTGCCGATAGGCTTTCTCGCGAAGCGAAAGGTCCGGAGGACCCTCCCTGGCCCTCCTCGCCCGCGTGACCCGTCAGAACCGCGCGCGCACACCGGCGAAGTAGCGCGAGCCGAAGGTTTCGTTGCCGATGCGGCGAAACGGATTGTTGAACTCGATGCGTTGCTCGTCGAGGAGATTTACGCCCTCGAGGAAGAACGTGACATCCGGTGTGATGTTGAAGCCGAAGGAGGCATCGAGCGAGCCGTACTCTTCGTTGAACTCAGGCAATCCGCCGCGGCCGGACGGTGTGATGAGCCACTCTTCGCGCCAGTTGTACGAGGCGCGCGCGTTGAAGCGCGCGTTCTCGAAGTACAGCGAGAAGTTGTAGCTCAGGTCCGATAGACCCGGGAATGGCAGGATCGCGCCGGTGAAGAAGTTCTGCTGCTTGTAGCCCTTGTCATCCTGATAAGTGACATTCGCGAGCACGCCGAAGCCATCCCACGGTTGCGGCAAGAAATCCAATGCGAGCTGAGCACCCGCCTCGATGCCGTTGATCGTCACTTTATCTGTACCGTTCACCGGACGCGTGATGCGCAAGCAGTCGAGGTCCGTGTCGAAATCGCATCCAGGAACGCCGTTCTCATCCTCCTCGCGCGTCTCGTTGATGATGAAGGAGGAAATCTCCTTCCTGAACAGCGTTGCCGACACATAGCTGTCCTGCGAGAAGTAGTACTCGATACCCAGATCGTATTGATCCGCCTCGAATGGCTGCAGGTCGGGGTTGCCCCGCGATCCCGTTCTATTGACCGCCCTGTCGACCGAACGGCGCAGCGCGAGCTGACTCGGATTTGCGCGCGCCATCACGCGTCCTGCTGTCATTCGTCCAACGAGCCTATCGGTGATATCGAAGCGCAGATTCAGCGAGGGTAACCATTTCTCGTAGCCCCCGGAGAACGAGCCGCGCGGGAACGTAATGTTGGCTCCCTCCTGGACGCGGTTGTATCCGGAAGAAAGTGTGTCTGTGTCCACATAGCGCACACCAAGCGTGCCGCTCATCGGAACGGCCCACTCTTCGAACCTGAAGGAAGCCTGCACGTAAGCCGCGTTGGTGTCCTCTTCCACCTCCCAGGTGTCCAGATAGTTCTGGAACGTGCCGTTCGTGCCGGCATTCACGTTCTGCCCATGGGGATCCATCGTCAGGCCGCTTGCTGCGATCGTGGCGTTGTACGTCGCATCGCCGTTGTCGTTCCAAGCACGGATGCCGCCGGGGAAGCCCAGATCGCCAGTCTTGAAGAAGTCGACGTCATTTACTCCCGAGAAATCGTCGACGATGGATTGAATCGTCGCTTGCGGCACAGCGAGGGTCGTGCGCGCTCCGGCGCTTGCAGGCGTCGGTGTCCGGCTCGTGATCTCGATCGTGCGCGAGAACAAGAGACTATCCATCGTCAACGTGCGCACTTCGACACCGGTCTTGATCGACGTCAACCAATTCGACTCGGGCACGTACTCGACGTTGAACTTACCGCCGACTTCCTCCTGCGTGTTCGTGCGCGGGTTGAAGACTGCCGCAAGATTGTTGACCAGTTGCCCGCTGGTCGTGTCGAGCCCCGGGAACTGGATGTTCGGAGCGCGCTCGCCGCCCGTATAGTCGATGATCGCGCGCGGGACACCGAAGATCGTAGCGGTCGAGTTCTTCTCGTCGTTCTGTACGTCCGCACTCGCGTACGTCAAACGCGCATCGAGATTGAAGCTACTACCTACGCTCCACTTCGCACCGAACGCAGTCGTGTATTGCTCGCGCGTCAGGCCGCCATTGATGTTGCGATAAGCAAGATCCATCGCGAACCCCGGACCGCTCGTGAGCTCGAGATGCTCGACAGTGTTGTCGGCACCCACGGTGCTCGCTGCATAGTCGATGAGCCCGCCAGCAGCGCCGAGCTGCATCAGCATGCTGCTCACTTCTTCCTTGCCCTCCGCGTACGTGCCTTCGGCGAACAGCGTGAAGTCGTCACTGGGACGCCATTCGACGATGCCGTTGAACGCGGTTCTTTCGGTGTCGCGACGATCGATGATGTAGCGGGGAATCTCCGGGATCCAATCGAGCGTGCCGTCGCCATTGATGTCCGTACCGCGACCTGGCGTCGCCCCGGCACCGGTTGCTGTGGGGGCACGTCGCAACCATCCGGTCGTACGCGCGTTATGACTATCCAAGTTGCGCTCTTCCCAACTCGCGGACAGCAGCACACCGAGCGTGTCATCCAAGAACGTGCGACTACCGATGAGCGCTACCTTGGGATCGAACTCATCGGCAAGATCGCTGTAGACGCCTTGCACAGAGCCGGCGAGGTAAGGCTCGTCACTGTCGAACGGTCGGCGCGTCACGATGCGCACGGTGCCGCCAACGCCGCCTTCGGTCATGTCCGGCGTTGCAGACTTCACGACTTCGAGGCGCGAGATGAACTCGACTGGAATGTCGCGGAAGTCGACATCGCGACCGCCGCCTACGGTGAGCGACAAAGCCGACGAGCCGTTGATCTCGACGCGATTCAATCCTGGATCGGCGCCGCGAATGCTGACGCCACGGCCTTCGCCGTCTTGCCGGCTGATCTGCACGCCGGTGACGCGCTGAAGCGCTTCGCCGATGTTCTTATCTGGGAAATCGCCGATGTCTTCGGCAGAGATCGCATCGACGACCTGCAGCGAATCGCGCTTAACTTCCAGTGACGAGCGCAGGCCTGCGCGGATGCCGGTGACGATGACTTCTTCGACTTCTTCGGATGGCTGGGCAGTCTGTGCGTATGCCTGCCCCTGCATCACAACCGATGCCGCCAGCAACGACAGCGGCGCATGACGATACGAACACCAACGACGATGCTTCAACGTGTCCACAGCTCATCCCCCCTTATGGTTCGCTTCGGACGTTTTGCTTTGGAAATCGATCAACAGGTGATTTGGTAGCCCTCGAATACGGCTCCGATGCGATCTGCGCAGCGCGACTGGAGCGCGACCAAGTCAACTGTTGCTGTCACATCTGACAGAATTTGCTCCAAACTGAACGTATTTGCAAACTCGATCATTGCAGCGCAGTGTGACACCGGGCACCCGTGGACTAGTGCGGAGCATATCGGTCAAGTACGATAAAAAGCAATCAAAACTGATCAACAGTAGATCGACCTTTGGTATGTCCACGGGTCGTACGTCAGGCAGGGGGATCGCAGGGTGACGAGCATTTCGCGTCGAGAGTTCATCACGGGTGCTGTCGCGGCGGGTCTCGCGACGCGCAATGCGCAAGCGCAAACCGGCGGCAACGAGCAGACAGCCGAAAGCATGTGGGCGCTCGCCAATGGCAATCACGCGAAGTGGTTGGACGAACGCGCGCCTGCGGTTCTCGACGGCGCGACCTGGGGCACGCCCTGGCCGCGCGGGAAGCTGGGTGCACGCTCCAAGTTCTCGCTGATCGATGCCTCGAATCGTACGCTGCCGCTGCAGAGTTGGCCGCTTGCCTATTGGCCAGATGGTTCGCTGAAGTGGACAGCGCATGCGATTCCCGCACAGCACGAAATGGGCGCTGGTCCTTTTCGGCTCGTGACCGGCAAGGCATCGCCGGCGCCGAGCTCCGTCGTCAAGGTCGCAGAAGAGAGCGACACGATTGCCGTCGATACTGGCGTCGTTCACTGCCGTATTCCACGCGCGGGCACGCATGTCATTGCCTCGATCAGCCGGGACGGACGCGAGTTGGTGCGCAACGGCGAGCTCGTGCTCCTGCGACAAGACAAGCTGCTCCCCGAGGGGGATGGCGCTGTATCGCAGGAATCCTTCCAGAGCACGATCGAGCGCGTCGAGATCGAACAACGCGGGCCCGTGCGGGCGGTCGTGAGGATCGAGGGCCGTCATGCAAACGGCAGCGGCAGACGATGGCTGCCCTTCACACTGCGTCTTTACTTCTATGCAGGCGGGGAGGCCGTCCGCGTGATGCACACGATCGTGTTCGACGGCGATGAAGCGCGCGATTTCATCCGCGGCATCGGCCTGCGGTTCGAGACTCTCCTGAACGATGCGCTACACGATCGTCACGTGCGCTTCGCAGGCGAACAGGACGGTTTATTTGGCGAAGCCGTGCTCGGACTGACTGGATTGCGCCGCAATCCTGGCACCGAGGCGCGCGCCGCGCAGATCGAAGGCAAAGCCGCAGGAACGATCGCGCCGGTAGTGAGCGAGCGCATGCAGTGGATTCCGACGTTCGGCGATTGGACGTTGCTGCAGTCGAACGCGGATTCTTTCGTCATTCGCAAACGCACTGAGGACGGCTATTCGTGGCTCGAGGCGGATCGCGGGCGACGCGCATCAGGGCTCGGCTATCTGGGCGGACCTTCGGGCGGCGTCGCATTCGGTATTCGTGACTTCTGGCAAAGCCATCCGGCGCAGCTCGACATTCGGCGCGCCACGCAGGACGCGGCGGAAGTCACGCTGTGGGTCTGGGCGCCCGGCGCTTCCCCAATGGATCTGCGCTTCTACCACGACGGTCTTGGCCAAGACTCGTATGAAAAGCAGCTCGATGCCTTGGAGATCACGTACGAAGACTATGAACCCGGCTTCGGTACTGCGATGGGTGTGGCGCGCACGAGCGAGATGACACTGCGAGTGCTCGGGTCCACACCGAGTCGAGCACGCTTGAGCGAGCTCGCGGCGGAGTTGCGCACGCCGGCACGATTGGTGGCGACGCCGGAAACGCTCGCTGCGGCAGGCGTGTTCGCAAACAGCTTCTCGCTCCCGGAGCATGCCTCGACGAAAGAGCGCGACATCGACGAGCGCCTAGCGTGGCTGTTCGACTTCTACCGCGAGCAGCAGGACGAGCGCAGTTGGTACGGTTTCTGGAACTACGGCGATGTCATGCACACGTACGATATCGATCGTCATACGTGGCGTTACGACATCGGCGGCTACGCGTGGGACAACTCCGAGCTGTCGACGGACATCTGGCTGTGGCTCTACTTCCTTCGCAGCGGACGCGCCGACGTGTTTCGTTTCGCAGAGGCGATGACGCGCCACACGGGCGAAGTGGACGTCCATCATCTCGGTCGCTTCGCGCCGCTCGGCTCGCGTCACAACGTGATGCATTGGGGTTGCAGCGCGAAGCAGCTGCGCATCAGCACGGCGCTGAATCGACGCTATTACTTCTATCTCACCGGAGATGAGCGCGTCGGTGACTTGATGCGCGAGCAAGTCGACGGCGCGCGCGCGCTGCTCACGACCCAACCAGAACGCAAGCTTCCGCAGCGTCGCGATCGCGCACCGCTCGATCCGAGCGGCGAACACGCCTACTTCAACTTCGGCACGGATTGGGGATCGATCGCCGGCGCCTGGCTCACCGAGTGGGAGCGAACGGGCGATAAGAAGATGCGTGCACGTCTCGTGAACGGCATGCGCACGATCGCTGCTCAGCCGAAACGATTCTTCACCGGCAGCGGACGCATGAACATCGAGAGCGGCGCGTTCGACATCTCGAACGATTCGCGCGTCGAGGTTTCGCACCTGAGTGCCGCCTTCGGTTTGCCCGAGGTTTGTGCAGAGCTCATCGAGCTGTTGTCCGTGCCTGAGTTCGAGGGCGCGTGGGTTCAGTATTGCGAGCTGTACAACGCGCCCCCGGAGCAACAAGAGCAAGCGCTTGGCGAGGCCCTCGGTGAGCTCAACCTCGGTCAGGGTCATTCGCGTCTGACGGCCTATGCTGCCTTACGCAAGAACGATGCCGCACTCGCGCAACGTGCATGGCAAGAATTCGATGCGGGCCGTGCGGGTTACCCGTGGGCTCGCAAATTCGAATCGCGGCGCGTGAGCGGACCCGCGGCGCTGAATCCCGTCACCGAAGCGGCGTGGGTCTCGACGAATGAAACGGCGCAATGGGGATTGGCCGCAATTCAGGGTCTCGCATGGACGCGATTCGCTAACGCGCCGGACTGATTGTGTCTGGAGAAAGATAACTCTCGCGGCGACCGCGGCGACCGCGGCGATTGCGGCGGAAAGCAAAAAGTCCTCTAGCAGGCTCCGACTCTGTTGGTTTTCGCCGCGGCCGCCACGTTCTCCGCGAGATCATTTCCGACATGCCGGTTCATTGGGGCTCAGCAGGCGTGACTGCAACCGCACACCTCAATGATCGCCGCGCTGGCAAAATTTACTTGAGCGAGAACAGAAGCGATCGAAAGCGATACCTATTCTTTGATATCTGCCACATGTGGAGTCGTTCAACTTCGGTCATTCCTCGTTTATTGGAAAGTTTTGACGCGTTGTACTGTCATCAGGAAACAAACCACTAGCGCTCCGCAATCAAATACGTTACAAATCGCTCAAATCTGAGCGACCTTCTTAGCAGGGGGGACCCTTCAGAGACATCTCGAGAACGCAGGCAAGGTGCGGGAAAGCTTCCGTGCTTAGCGATCACGCGCTCGGGATTCGAGTGGCTGTTCGAGGCTCGTGAGTGCTCGCATTCATGGGTGACGACCGGCGCAGTTGAAGTCAACGTTAAGCGGAGGATTCCGCTTTTTTAAGCCGCAGAGGTGACACCGGTTACCGATATCAGTGCAGAAAATTCGAGGGCTCGCGAACGAAGCACACGAGACTTCGTTGTCGGGTCAACTGCTCCGAAATTGCATCCTAAAGGGGGGAATGAAAATGACGAAGAGCATCGTACGCAATGCGATCTCCATCGCGCTGACAAGCACTGCGATCGCTTTGCCCGTGTACGCGCAAGAACAGGCCGGCTCCGGGAATGTAGAAGAAATCATCGTCACCGGATTCAGAGGCTCTCTCAATACGGCGCTGGCCGAGAAGCGCTCGGAGACGGCCGCCATCGACGTCATCGCGGCCGAAGACATCGGCAAGTTTCCGGACAGCAATCTCGCCGAATCCATGCAGCGCATTCCCGGTGTCGCACTGACTCGCGGTGAGGGCGGCGAGGGCCGCAACATTTCGGTTCGCGGTCTCGGCGCGCAGTTCACGCGCGTCCGAATCAACGGCATGGAGGGCGCGGCGCAGACAGGCGGCAGCGACATCTATGGCGCCGGAAACAACGGGCGCAGCTTCGATTTCAATGTGTTCCCCACCGAGATTTTCTCGGAGCTCGCCGTGCGCAAGACGCCATCTGCGGATGTCGAGGAAGGTTCGTTGGGCGCGACGGTCGACCTGAGAGCGCCGGGCGCCTTCGATTACGACCAGGAGCAGGCGTTCTCGATCACTGGCCGCGGCATCTGGAACGAAATCAGCGACGATGTCGATCCGCGCGTCTCGATGATCGCATCGAAGAGATTCTTCAACGATACCTTCGGTGTACTGGCATCCATTTCCTACCAAGAACGGCACCTGCGCGAAGTGGGTTACTCAGCTGTCGACGTCCTTCATTTCGGGACGAATGGCAACAACGTCGGCACCGCAGCCGCGCCGAACAATGTGCCGTTCTGTACGCCAGTGGGCTGGACACTCACCCCTCCGAGCCCTGCCTACGGTTCGCGCGGTTCGACGGCCGAGAACTGCAGCACGAACAATCCTCGTACGAGCGACATGGACGCATTCCTCGAGGTCTACAACAGAACCAATCCTGCGATTCGCGACGCTGCGGGCAACCCAGTGCCCGGCGGCGGCGCATTCCATCCGCGCCTGCCGCGTTACGTGAACTCCGAACAGGATACCGAGCGGACTGGCGGCACGCTGTCATTCGAGTGGCGTCCGACCGAGGACACGTCGATTTCGCTCGACGGCTTGCTCTCGCGCTACGAGCAAGAGCGGCGAGACAACTACATCCTGGGACTCTCGTTCGGCCGCAATATCAGCAACAACGGCCAGCCCATGACGTCGATCCGCGCGGTCGAGTTCGATGATCAGGGCTCGATGGTGTATGGGCTCTTTGATGGTGTCGATGTGCGGTCCGAAGGACTGGTCGACCGGTTCACCTCCACGTTCGAACAGCTGACCCTCAACGTGGATCACCAGTTCAACGACGCCTTCGGTATGAATTTCTTCGCAGGCCGCTCCGTCAATACGTGGGAAGGCCCGCTGCGCTTCCAAACCTTCATCGATGCGATCGATACCGACAACTTCGAGGTCGATTTCCGCGGCGGACGACGCTCGCCGCGCATCTCCTTCGGCTTCGATGTCTCGGATCCCAATGCCTTCCTGTACGGACCTTCGCCGGACGGCAACCAGACCGTCACGGGTGGCTTCTCATTGCAAGGCAAACCTTCGGAGAACACGACTGCGATCAACACATTCGAATTGAGCGGCACGTGGCAATTCAGCGAGATGTTCCGCACGAAGGTCGGTGCTCAGTATCGCGAAAACCATTTCACGAGCTGGAATTCGAACCCACTTCGAAATGCGACCGTGACCCAGGCACTGCCTGCAGGCGTCACGCTCGCAGACATCACGAGACAGATCCGCGATCTGGATGACCTGTTCGGATCGGGCGCGCCCGCAAGCTGGGCAGCCATCGACCTCAACAAGTGGGACGAGGTCTTCGACATCGACAGCATCCCCACGTGCCGAACCGAATGCGGCGCCGGGCGGAGCGAGCTGTTCGAGGACGTGTCGAGCGCCTATCTGATGTTCATGTTCGATACGGGAGCTCGCTTCGGCATTCCAATCCGCGGCGATTTCGGTGTGCGCTATGTGAAGACCGACCAGTTCGCGTCCGGCAACCTTCCGGTATCCGCGCCGTCGACGTCGATCTACACCGCGTTCGGCCAGTACAACGAAGTGGAGACCGATTACACGGATACGTTGCCGTCGTTCAACATCGTGTTCGAGCTGACCGACGACCTGCTCGCACGCGTCTCTGGTGCGAAAGTGATGTCACGCGCCGAGCTCGGCAACCTGACGCCGACAGCAGGCGTCACGGCGACCACTCGCACCGGCAACGTGAACAATCCGTTCCTCGATCCAATCCGCGCCAAGACGGCGGACGTTGCGCTTGAGTGGTACTTCGCGGAAGGCTCGCTGCTGTCGGTCGCGTACTTCTACAAGGACATCGAAAGCTTCATCCAGCGCATCACGAGCCAGGTTCCATATCGCGAGCTTGGATTACCAGACTCATTGCTCGACGGCACGCCATCCTCGCCAACGGACATCTTCACGGTCGGTCGGCTGGAGAACACGCCGGGCGGTCCGTTGAAGGGCTTCGAGATCAACGCGCAAGTGATGTTCAGCTTTCTGCCGGGCTTCTGGAGCGACTTCGGCGTGCTGGCGAACTACACGCGCGCGGAAGCAGAGATCGAGTACATCCTCACGAGCGCCGGAGGCGTGCCTACATCGACCGTCACTGCGGACCTCGTGGGCCTGTCACCCAATGCCGCGAGCGGCACGCTGTTCTACGAGAACGATCGCTTCAGCGTGCGCGCCACGGCGGCCTACCGTGACCGGTTCTTCCGCGCGTTACCGGCTTCGCCCGGCAGCGATGTGCGCGGCGATCTCTCCACGACGTTCGTGGATGCGCAGGCATCCTGGTTCGTCAACGACTTCGTCACGATCCTGCTCGAGGCTCAGAACCTCACGGGTGAGCGCAACACGCTATACATCGACAACGATCGCGAAGACACGCTGTTCGAGACCGAGATCGGCACCACCTACACGCTGGGGGCGACGATCAAGTTCTAGCTCGAGCGATGGCACTCCTCTTTCGTTCGCAACGGAAGAGGAGTCCTGCGACGAGAGGTTCTAAGAGTGCATGCAGCGTAATGACGCTCGAGGCTTGCAGCTTCCCCGGCCGCAAGCCCCACTCCCCCGCCGCGCGAGTCGCCTCAGCACCTCGCGTCGGCGGTTTTTTTGAAACCTCGAGTCGATCGCAGCGTTCGCGGAATGACGGAGATATCACCGTGACCTCGATTGCTTTTCGCATGCAGCTCAAGCCTGGCGTGAGCGATGAATATCGGCGCCGTCACGATGCGATCTGGCCGGAGCTGGTCAATGCGCTCCGAGACGCAGGCATCTACGACTATTCGATCTTCCTGGATCCCGAGTCGAACTCCCTATTCGCCGTTCTCAAGCTTGCGCCGTTTCATCGACGCGACTCTTTGCCGAGCCAACCGGTGATGCAGCGTTGGTGGGCTTACATGGCGGATCTGATGGTGACAAGTGATGAAGGTGATGGAAGGGACGGAAGTGATGGAAGTGATGGAAGGCAGAAGGTGTCGCATCGGCCGAAGGAGTGGCCGCTCCAATTGATGTTCCATCTGGAATGATCGATGGCCTTTAACTCAGGCACGACGTCGAGACGTACGCGCACGAAACGGATCGCAGCGCTTGCGTTGCTTTGCTCCGCGATTCTCTTGGGTGATGCGAATGCTGCGACAGAGCCTGCGGCTCGGATCACGTGGGACTCGCAATCCTTGATGATCGACGGCGAGCGCATCTTCGTCTGGGGTGGCGAGATGCACCCGTTTCGCTTGCCGAGCCCGAGCCTATGGCGCGATGTGCTCGAGAAGATGAAAGCGAGCGGATATAACACCGTCGCGTTCTACTTCGCGTGGGGCTATCACTCGCCAAAACGCGGCGTGTACGACTTCTCCGGTGTGCGCGACATGGATCGATTGCTGCGCACCGCGAAGGAAGTCGGCCTCTATGTCATCGTGCGTCCGGGCCCGTACATGAATGCGGAGGTCACGCGCGGCGGCTTTCCGAGCTGGCTCGTGACACAGGCGGCGCGGGCGCGCACGGACGCGCCCGAATACATGGAAGCGGCTGATGAATGGCTCTCGCAAATCAACGCAATCGTCAAACGACATCAGCTCACGGACGGCGGAGGCACGGTGATCTTGTATCAGATCGAGAACGAGCTCGACCTCACCTCGCCTTCTCATCAGCGCTACATGCAGCACCTCTACGGCAAGGTGCGTCGCGATGGCATCTCGGTGCCGATCTTCCACAACGACAAAGGGCGTAACGGGTACTGGGTGCCGAAGGGGACGAATGTTCCCGGAGTGGTGCACGGCCCGGTCGATCTATATGCATTCGATGCTTACCCGGGCGGATCGTGCAATGTCGATGCGACGCCCGGGATGCCGAATGTCGCACCGGACTTCGGCTTGTACAGCGTCGGCGGCGCGAAAGGCGGCGCCACAGCCTCGCCTTCCACGCCTGGATTCACCGCGGAGTTCGGCGGTGGATGGTTCGACTACTGGGGCAGCAACGATACCTACCCTTGCACGGCACTCCGCAACGGACCTGGTTATCAACGCGTGTTCTACGGGACGAACATCGCAAACGGATTGACGATCCAGAGTTTCTACATGACGTTCGGCGGCACCTCCTGGGGTTGGTTGCCGGCGCCGGTCGTTTTCACGTCGTACGACTATGGCGCGGCGATCGATGAAGCCAGACGGCTGCGCGACAAGGCTCATACCATGAAGCAGCTCGGGCAGTTCATCGAAGTTGCCGAGCCATTACGCAGCATGCGCAAGGCCGAGCTGGTGCGCGCTTCTTCCTCTGCGATCAAGATTTACCACAACACCGGAAAGGCGCGTAGATCGGATCGCGACACTCATATCTATGTCGCGATGCACGACCCTTCGAATGCGACGACGAACGATGCGTTCACGTTTCAGATCGACACGGAAGACGGGCATTACGTCGTTCCACAGCAAGGCACGCTGCGCATCGACGGGCAGGACGCGAAGATTCTGCTCGCGTCCTACGCGCTCGCGCGACAGCAACTCGTGTACTCGACCTCGGAGCTGCAGACGCATTTGCAGGTCGGTGAGACGGACCTCGCGCTGATATACGGGCGCGCAGGAGAGGACGGTGAAACAGTCCTGCGCTTCTCGCGGCAGCCGAAGGTCGCGGTCATCGCAGGCCAAGTCTCGAGCCACTTCGATCCTTCCAGCGGCGACTTGCAACTGAACTATGTGCACGGCGACCTCGCGCGCGTACGTATTCAAGATGGCGGTCGAGCGCCGCTTCTGCTGCTGATTGGAAGTGAATCGGTCACGCAATCGTTCTGGCGTCAGAACACAGCCGCAGGTCCGGTACTGATACGAGGTCCGCAGCTCGTGCGCAGTGCATCTATCTCAGGCAACACAGTCGCGCTTCGCGGCGATACGTCGCAGCCCAGCGAGCTGGAGCTTTGGGCACCTCCTCGCGCGAGCACCGTCTCGTGGAACGGAGTGCGTGTACAGACAACGGCCACAGAAAGCAGCAGTTTGCTTGGCCGCAACACGCTCAAAGGTCCCGAGAAGATCGCTCTGCCGGATCTCAGCAAAGCAGCGTGGAAAGTGCAGCACGGATCGCCTGAAGCCGATCCTCGCTTCGACGATGCAAGTTGGATCGCGGCGGATCGCGCCCGCACGCATGGCCCGACCAAACCTCCCGCCGGTCAACCGGTGCTCACGATGGATGACTATGGATTTCACCATGGAGATGTGTGGTATCGAGGGAGATTCGAGCTAGATGCCCCCACCCCAACCCTCCCCCGCGGTGCAGGGGAGGGAGTTTTAGCGGAAACGCTCACGCTGCACTGGGGCGGTGGCGGTGCGGGTCTCGTGCAGGTGTGGGTTGATGGTGTGTTCATCGGACAAGACGAACATGCGACCGGACTCGCGCGTCCGCCGACGACGGGTGTGAGCACGTTCGCGCTGCCGCAGTTTGAAGATGCCCCCACCCTAACCCTCCCCCGC
>JAEZFW010000052.1 GCA_023417315.1 Pseudomonadota bacterium | reverse complement strand
CTATCCCCTATCCCCTATCTCCTATCTCCTATCCCCTATCCCCTAAATCGGAATGCGGTCGTGCACCGTCTCCTGCGCGCGATCGGCTCGATCGGGATTGCGACGTCTCTCGCCGCCGGAGAGCGCGATACCGAGTGCGGCAACGAACGGCAGCACACGCTCCAGAAAATCACCGGGAGAGTCCGGCAGCGCATGAAAGATCAGCGCGAGGATGAATCCAGACCACATCGCGCCGAGCGCGGAACCGGGCCGGATCCGCTTACCCGTCAGACGCACGAGGAGCAGCGGGCTGAACGCAGCTCCGAGAGCGATGAGCGGCAACCAGGCATGCTTCGTAGGGTCGAACGGAATCATGAGCGCGGCCGCGGTGCACGCGAGCGCCGTCACCACGAGTGCGAAGCGCGCCCATCCAGATGAAAGCAACGCCACTGAACGTCTCAGATCCACAGCGCACTGTGAAGCCATCGCAAGCATCGGACTTGCGATACTCAACATGAGGGCCGCAATGATCGCCACGACGAACACTGCCGCGACCATGGGCGGGAGCAATCGCGTTGCCAACGCATACAGTGCGAGATGCGGTTGCTGCAGGCCATCGTAGAGGACACGGGCAGACCACCCGCCCACGAGTGCGGAGAGGAGCACGCCGCACGTCATCAGCGGAGCGATCCAACGCATCAAAGTCGCGCTGCGCGCTTCGCGAACTGCGATCAGACGCGCCATCGCATGGGGCTGTCCGGGAATGGCAAGTCCGAGACCGAGTGCCCCGCCTGCAACTGCAAGCGCGACGACGCCGCTCTTGCCGCCAAACCAATCGCCCGTGGTCGCGCCGACCGAGTAAAGACCCGAGATGAATGCATCCGAGCCGCCGATCGCAAATATTCCCGCGATCGGCAACAACAGCGCCGTCATGCCGACGCTCACGATCTGTATGCCATCGCAAAGACTCGCCGCGCGGATGCCGCCGACGAGCACACACCCAACGACGGTGCCGACGCCGAGCACGATAGTCGTCGCGATTGAATAACCGGAGTCTGTGTTCAGCAATTCCGCTGCGAGTCGCGTGACGATCGCGACCTGAAGCAACAGCAATAAAAGAGCGATGAACGCGGCCGAGCGCACCAGCATGGGCTGCAAACGGTCACCGACATCCGCGCTTATGAACTGAGTCAGCGTCGCAGACTCCTGCGCAGCGGACATTGCGCGCAGACGCGGCGCGACGTAGGCATGGCTCAACAAGGCGCCCAGCACGAAACCGCCGGCTAACCAGACCGCCGGCAAACCGGAGGTGAACGCAACCCCGCTCACGAGCATCACCGTCCAGGCATTCGTCGCGCTTCCCACGTATCCGAACGCTGCAAGCCAGCCGCCGAGGCGGCGATTCGCAATGAGATAGTCTGCTGCGTGGTGTGTTCGCTGCTTCGACCAACCCGCAGCGGCAACGATCGACAGAAAGAACGCGATCAACACCAGCTGGATTACGGAGCTGCGGGTCATGCTGGTGGAACGTCCTCATGCGGCCGGGTCTGAACCGGGCTCGGATGCTACCCGAGGGCAGTCGCATGGCGATAGCAGGCGATCCGCGAGAGCCGATCCCGGCGTGCGGGCTATGCTGATTCCTGCTGAAGATTCCTTCGAGCCGTATCCAGCGTGCGACAGAGGGCGCGGGCGCCCTGCAGCAGGCGCGGCGTCGCGCGCGTGAGCTCATCCGAGGACAGCGTAAACACATTACCCGCTTGCACAGCGGTCAATGTGTGCCATCGGCGCCAAGCGGCAGCTGCATCCGGGACGGTGTCGTCGGTCGAGATGATCGCCTGTGGATTGGCAGCGAGGATCGCTTCGATGCCGATCGTCGGTGCTAGATCGTTCAACTGCGCGAACACGTTCGTGCCGCCGCATATTGCGACCACTTCACTGATGATGTGCTTGCCGTTGACAGTGAAGAGCGGGCGATCATTGATCTGGATGAATACGGAAATACGCTTGCGATCGCGATATTGCGCGCGGAGCTGCGCGACCTGTTTGTCGACACGCGCAGCTTCGCGTTCCGCCTCGCGTTGCGTCCCGGCGAGCTCCCCCAGTCGACGCAACGCGGCTGAGACTGAGACAAGCGTTGGTGTAGAGACTGACTCCACTCGCAACCCAAGCGCGCGCATGCGCTCGATCACCTGCACGGGTGTGCCGCTATCCCAGGCCAGCACGAGATCGGGCTTCAGTGCGAGCAACCGCTCCATGTCGACGCGGAACGCATCCCCGATGCGAGGGATCGCGAGCGCTTCTTTCGGGTAGTCGCTGTACTCGACGGTGGCCACGACGCGGTCGCCCGCGCCGGCCGCGAAAGCGAGCTCTGTGAGATTGGGCGCAAGACTCACGATGCGCGTGGCTGGCTGTGGAGCGCCAGACTCGGTTGCGAGCGCGGTGCCAGCTGCAAGCAGCCACGCCGCAAGAACTAAGAGCCTGCGCATCATGTGAAATGCGTCCGCTCAACTCTCAGCAGCGCATGCAGTCGCTTCCAGTCGAACGCAGGGCCGGGATCGGTCTTTCGGCCGGGAGCGATGTCGCTGTGCCCAGCGATTCGCTCGCTCGAGAGCGTCGGGTAGGCACGGCACAACGCGCGTATGACTTCCGCGAGCTTGCGATACTGCATCGGTTCGTACGGCGCATCGTCGCTCCCCTCAAGCTCGATGCCAATCGAGAAATCGTTGCAGCGTTCGCGCCCGCAATACTGCGAGGCACCTGCATGCCACGCCCGACGGTGAAACGGCACGTATTGCACGATCTCGCCCTCGCGTCTGATCAACAGATGCGAGGACACCGTCAGTCCAGCGATCTTCGCAAAGTAAGGATGCGCATCTCTTGGAAGCTCGTTCGTGAACAAGCGGTCGATCCAAGGTCCGCCATATTCGGCTGGCGGCAAGCTGATGCCGTGCACGACGATGAGCTCCGGATCGTTTCCCGGCGGACGCGCATCGTGATTGGGCGAGTCCACGTAACGCACGCCGAGCAGCCGCCCGGTGATCGCGTCCACGCGTAGTGAAGTGTCATGCATGCTTTCATGATGCCAGTTCTAGGTGACGGGTGACGAGTAACGGGAGACAGTGACGGGTGACGGGTGACGGGTCAGAATGCGCTTGGTGTGCCAAGATTCTTGCTCGTCACTCATCACTCGTCACGCGTCACTCGTCACGGCAAACATGCGACTCAATCGAATTTACTGCGAAGGGCCTTTGAGCGAAGGCATGGAGGCTCAGCTTCCGCCTGCCGGCGCGTATCACGTTGCGCGCGTGCTGAGGATGCGCGAAGGCGCGCCGCTCGTCGTTTTCGATGGAACTGGCGGAGAGTACCGTGCGGAGATCGCGCGGGTGGAAGGCGATGCTGTGACCGTGAAGTTGGGCCAACAAACGCCCGGTACCGCTGAATCGCCGCTGCGCATCACGCTGGTGCAGGGCGTCTCTCGTAGCGAACGAATGGACTGGACGCTGCAGAAAGCAACGGAGCTCGGCGTCGCGGCCATCGCGCCGGTTCTCACGGCACGCAGCGTCGTGAGGCTCGATGAGAAGCAAGCTGCTAAGAAACAGGATCATTGGCGCGGTATCGTGATCGGCGCCTGCGAGCAATGCGGTCGCACACGCGTACCGAGCGTCGGCACGCCGAAGACGCTGCGAAACTACTTGTCGTCGGTCAAGAAAGAAGGTCTGCGACTCGTGTTGAGCCCTTCAGCACCCGGCTCGCTGGCAGGGCTTGCGAGCTTACCGACGAAGGTGGAGCTTTTGATCGGACCCGAAGGCGGGCTCGATGACGATGAGCTCGCCGCCGCACGCGCCGCGAGCTTCACACCCGTCCGCCTCGGCCCACGCGTACTGCGCACGGAAACGGCGGCGGTGGTGGCGTTGAGTGTGTTGCAGGCACTTTGGGGGGATTTGCAGTAGGCACTGCCTACTGCACAGAAAGCCGCACTAGCGACGGCAAGGAAGCCTCCGGCGCGAGCGCCTTCGGCAGGGAAGCCGTACGAGCGACGGCAAGGGAGCCTGTCGGCAGGACAGAAGGATCCACTGCGCTGGTAAGCCGCACTAGCGACGGCAAGTGGGCCTTCGGCAGCGAGTGCCTGCGGCAAGAGAGTCGCACTGTCGACGGCAAGGGAGCCTGTCGGCAGGGTAAGAAGAGAGCTCCGCGGCTAACTTCGTGCGTTCTCGTGTACGACGCCTGACACACCGACGGGTTCTTGTTTCTCTGACCCTGCCGATAGGCTCCCTTGCCGTCGATAGTACGACTTCCCTGCCGATAGGCCTTCTTGCCGTCGCACGTACGGCTTCCTCTCAGGGGCACTACGCGGCGCGCGTCTCCTCACTAATCATTTCCTCCAGATGCTCAAAGTCCGGGATGAGCGGGGACTCGTTGAGCATGCGGACTTGGCAGAGGATGGGGCCGCGTTCGGGAAAGCTGCGGCTGGGATCCGATTTCACGACGTCGGCATTCACACGCACGAGTTGCGGGAAGCCTTGAGTGATCACGCCGAAGTAACCGCTCGTGATGTGACTGCCTAAGGCCACGAAGATCACGATGCGAGTGCGCGTTCCAGGCACCGGCAGCGCCTGACCGCAAGCCGCTTCGAATGAAATCACCGGCACTGCGCGCCCGCTCCAGTGAATGGTGCCGAGATACCACGGCGGCGTGCCTTCCATTCTTTCCGGCGCCTGCCACGTGATGACCTCCGCGACGCATGCGCGCGGGACGATCAGCCGCTCATGAGTGAGCGGAATCAGAAGACTGTAGAGCTCGTGGGCGGGGATGTCGGACATTTGCGCTTCGCGTCGGGTACTGGGCTACTGGGTTCTGGGTACTGGCCAGAGAAGAGAAGGCCCGAGCGAGGTGCAAGCCTGGCACGGACGCCGGTAAGGCCTTCGACGTGCTTCTGGCCAGAACCCGATAACCCAGGACCCAGTTCCCTTCCTCACGACACCTTCCTCCTTCTCGCCTCGACCAGTGCTTCGATCGCGTCGAGGAGTTGGTTTTCCTGGTACGGCTTGCCGAGGTAGTCGTTCACGCCGATTTCGATTGCGCGAGCGCGATGTTTCTCGCCGACGCGGGAGGTAATCATCACGATCGGAATGTCGGCCGTGCGCGCATCCGAGCGCACGTGCGTTGCAAATTCGTAACCGTCCATGCGCGGCATTTCGATGTCGAGCAAGATGATGTCCGGCATGTGCTCTTGCAAGATAGAGAGCGCATCGACACCGTCCTTCGCCGTCATCACACGCATGCCGTTGCGCTCGAGGAGTCGCTGCGTGACGCGGCGTACCGTGATCGAGTCGTCGACGACCAGCGCGAACGTGCGCCTGTCTTCCTTCGGTGCCTGCGCTTCGATCGCGCCTTTACGCCACTCGGAACGCACGAGTGTCGCCATGTCGAGAATGATGACGATGCGGCCGTCGCCAAGAATCGTCGCGCCTGCGATCCCGCGAATGGTGGCGATCTGCGGTCCGACGGACTTCACGACCATCTCACGGCTACCGACGAGCTCGTCCGTAACGATTGCGGTCGAGTGTTCGCCGGCGCGGATCAGCAACAGCGGCACGGCGACATCGTTCTCGGGTAGGACCGAAGGTCCGCCACCGACGAATGCCCCCAAGTGTTGGAAGCGATACACCTGCCCTCCATACGTGAAGGTCGGCGTGTCCTCTGCGAGGTGCTTTTCGACCTCCGAGCGCGGCACGCGTGCGACGCCCTCGACGCTCGGCAGCGGCAAGGCATAGAGCTCTTCGCCCGTCCGCACGATCAGCGCCTGCGTGATCGCGAGCGTGAATGGCAGGCGAATCGTGAACTTCGTTCCGTTGCCGGGTTTCGTCTCGGTCACGAGGGCGCCACCGAGCTTCTTGATCTCCGTGACCACCACATCCATGCCGACGCCTCGGCCGGCATGTTGCGTGACCGAGCTTGCGGTGCTGAAACCGGGCTCCAAGATCAGCTGCAACGCTTCTTCATCGCTCAGCACGCGCGTAGGCGCGAGCAACCCGCGCTGGATCGCGCGCTCGCGCACCGCCCTCACGTCGATGCCGCGACCGTCGTCTTCCAGGACGATGACCATCTCGGAGCCTTCGCGATGCAGCCCGACCTTGATCGTGCCCATTTCGGGCTTGCCGTTCGCGAGACGCTCCTCGGGCGATTCGATGCCGTGCACGACCGAGTTGCGCAGCATGTGCTCGAAGGGCGGCAACATGCGCTCGAGCACTTGCCTGTCGAGCTCTCCCGAGGCACCGACCACGACGAGCTCGGCGCGCTTGCTCGTATCGGTGGCTACCTGCCGTACGAGGCGCGTCAGGCGCTGCACGTGCCGTTGGAACGGCACCATGCGCGTGCGCATCAAGCCGTTCTGCAGCTCCGTGACGACGCGCGATTGCTGCAGGAGCAAGTTCTGTGCTTCGCGGGTCAGGTTCTCGAGCAAGCCTTCGATACTGCCGACGTCGCTCACCGATTCGGCAAACGCGCGCGAGAGCTGTTGAATCGTTGAGTAGCGGTCGAGCTCGAGCGGGTCGAAGTCCGCACGGTCGGGATGCTCTTCTTGATGCCGATGCAGTATCTGGGCTTCGGTCTCGAGCTCGAGCTTGCGCAGCTGCTCTTTCAAGCGCGTGACCGTGCGACCGAGCTCGGCCAGGTTGAACTCGATCGAGCTTACTTGCTGCTCGAGGCGCGAGCGGAAGATGCTCACTTCGCCGGCGTTGTTGAGCAGCGTGTCCAGCAAGTCCGCATCGACGCGTGCGAACTCCTGACGCTCTTGGACTTGCGGCTCGCGTCCCGGCGGCAAGGCAGGTGCCGCGAACTGCTCTTGGGGCGCCTCGTCCTCAGCCGGAGCATCCGGCGGCAGCTCGGGCTGTAGTGCGGCCACATCGATCGCTTCGTGACGCCCCGTCGCAGTGTGCTCGGCAGGCTCCTCGACGCGAACGGCTTCGCGCGGCGCGGCAGCCCCGAGCTCATCGGCACCGAACTCCACGTCGAATTCTTCGGCTGCCTCGACTGGCGCAACAGCTTCGGGTTGCATCGATTCGGTCAGCATCGGTACGACGTCCGTCTGCGAGCCGATATCGACGTCGTCGCCGCTGTATTCGACTTCGACGATCTCGCTGTGCGCAACTTCCTCCACTTGCGTGGGAGTGGGCTCCGCAGTCGCTGCAGTCTCGGGTGCGGGAGCTTGCGGGGGCGGCAGCTCTTCGACTGGCTGGCCCGCCAAAGCACGAATGCGATTGATCAATCCGCGAGCGCTGCGACAGCGGCTGCCATTGCTGACGGCATCGCGCATCTGATGCAGCTCATCGAGGCTCGCCTGGAGCGCATCGAAGACAGGCTGCTCAGCGGGCACTTGGCCGTTTTCGACGAGTTGCATGAACGTTTCGAGCTCGTGGCTCAGATCGCCCATCGCGCGAATACCCGCCATGCGCGCACCGCCCTTGAGCGTGTGCAAAGCGCGCTTCAACTCGAATGCGAGCGCATTGTTGCTGCGATCGCGGATCCAATCGGACAAGGCGCGATCCGCAGTCTCCAACAGCTCGGTCGCCTCATCGGTGAAGATTGCGGCGACTTCCGCATCGAAATCCTCGTCGATCACTTCCTCTTCTTCGATCGGCGCAGGAGCAGGCGCTGACGCGGCACGCGCCGCGGGCTGCTGTGGGGCCTGCGGCGGCGGGGCGGGCGGGGCGACAAAAGGTGCCACTTCGGCGGCGGGTGTCTCTTCGACTGTGATCGACTCTTGAACATCGACATCGGCGAGCCATTCATCGGCGATGTCATCGCTCGCGTCGCTTGCCGAGGCAAGCTCGGAGCCATATTCAATGACCTCCTCGACTGCGTCTGGCTCAGAGACTTCGTCGTTCGTTGCTGCGAGCTCTTCTTGGGACTCTTCGACCGCCACGTGCTCGACGATCGTATCGAGCGTCGGCGGCTCTGGCTGCTGTTCGTCGACAATTTGCTCGACGACCTGGTCGAGCATCGGCTCGGGCTCAAACGGAATATCGAGCTCGGGAACGGAGATCGTGGCAGAGCCGTGATCGGGTGATTCCGGCCCTCCCGTAACAGATGGATTCACGGGGAGTGAGAGCTTTGGCTGGCGCACCGTGTCCGACGGCATCTCTGCATTCGAATACTCGTGCTCAGGCTCCGGCGCCTGCGCAAGCTGCGTCGCATCGAGCTCGATGAAACCATCGGCGGCGGCATCGTCGACCGCCACGGCCGCAGTACGCATCGTTTCTTCCGACCCTGGCATGGCAACCGCCGAGTCTGCCGGCAAGGTCGGCGGCTCGAACTCAGCGGCCCATGGTGAGGTTTCGACGACGATCTCGTGACGACCCGATACGCTCAAACGTGACAGGGTGTTGCTGGTGAGCTCGACATTCTGGAGCGTGTCGTCGCCGAGACGTTCGATGTCTTGCGTCGGCAGCTCGTCATCGTCGGGCAGCACGATCGACGATGTCGCACCCGAAGACTCGACGATCTGCGTCGGCGAATCATCGCTCTTATCGGCCGGGAAGTTGTCGAAGCTCCAATTGAGCATCTCGAGCGCATTTGCGTCGGTCGGCTCGATCTCGATGACCTCGTCGTTCGCGATGCTGGCCGTGAAGTCATCCGCCGAGAACACATCAGTCGCAGTGAGCATGTCTTCGGGCGACGCTTCATGCGTCGAGCCTCGAGCGCGATCGAACGGCGCCGATTCTGATCGCGATGACGCACGCACAGCTTCGCTCTCCGCAACGACGGAAGATTCCGTCAGCATCGGGCTCGCCGTCGTCGCATCGATGGTTTCAGCCAAGCGCGAGATCTCGACATCAATCGCGTGCTCGAGCTCGTGCAAGCGCGCCACGAGCGCTGCGTGATTCACGAAGAAGCCGGTGTCCTCGTCGATGTGATCGACGACTTGCTGGATCGCCACTACCGCGTCTTTGAGCGCATCGAGACCCGGCGCGGACAAACCGATCGAATTGTCGTAGAGCTTGCGAATGTAGCGATTGAGCGGCTCTGCGATCTTGATGCCTTGACGAGCACCCGCGGTCTTCGCGGTGCCGCTCAGCGTGTGGCAGGAGCGGTGCAGATCCTCAGTGACGACGTACGGGGGCGCGGACGCCTCAGCCGCCGCGATGTACTCACGAATGATCGCGAGATGGCCCGCGGTTTCTTTGCTGTAGATGTCGTGCAGCGTCGCGTCCATGGGCGGCGCGACTGTTTTTTTTTGCGCAACGGGCGCGGCTGCGGCGGACGCGTGCGCAGGCTTAGGCTGGGCTGCAGGTGTGGCTGCCACGGTCAGAGTCGGAGCTCTCGCTGCAGGACGCGCTGTGCTAGCGGGCGTAGCACTCGCTTTGACGCCCGATGCGGCCTCCCCTGGAGATGAAGGCTTCACACCGGCGATCTCGTTCGCCGTCGCGATGATACGAGCTACATCGACAGCCGGTGCACGACCGGTTTCGAACTGCTCGACCAACTCGGGCACTGCAGCAACCGCCTCGCGCAGCATGCCCATCATGTCGGGCGTGCGCTCGAGTGTCTTGTTGATGACGCGGTTGAGAAGATTCTCGATCGACCAAGCGAACTCGCCGATCAATTGCGCGCCGACCATGCGGCCGCTGCCCTTGAGCGTGTGGAAAGAACGCCTCACGTTGACCAGAGCGTCCTGATCCTGCGGATTTTCGTCCCACAACGGGAACAGCTTGTTCAGCTTCGCGATCTCGTCCTTTGCCTCTTCGATGAAAATCTCGAGGAACTCCGGATCGATCTCGGCATCGACGACCTTCGCGGCGGGCGGCGCGGGCGGAGCAACAGACGCCGCAGGTTGCGACTGGGCCGGCTTCGGTACGGCGCCCTTCGGCACTCCCGCAGGTTCGAGCACCGCCGTTCGCTCGTGCTCAGTCGGCGCCGCAATCGTTTGCGACAGGGGTTCGATGACGAGCGTGCGGATGTGATCGCCGCCTTCTTCGTACTCCGCACCGCGCGGGACGGGCTGAGCTTCGGCGAGAAAGCGCAGACAGGTCTCCGCGTTGTCGAGCATGTACCAAGGATCCGTGCGACCTGCCTGCAAGGTCTCCATGTAGTACTCGACCGCGACGATCGCATCGGCGAGCCGGTCGACGGCTTCCTGCGGCAGCGTCATACCGTCGCTGCGAACGAACTGCTTGAGCGAGCGATCGATGCCTTCCATGATCTCGACTGCGCGCGTCTTGCCGAGCATGAGCAAGCCTGCGGTGATGCCACGGACGAGCTGCGGAATTTGATCCACGGCTTGCGCCTCGCGCGGCTTCTCGACGGAGAGCGCAATCGCTTCCTTGATGCGAGCCATGTTCACGATGCACTCGCGCAGCACCGCTTCGGCGACTTGGCGGAATTCGATGTCTTCCGGTCCCGCAGCCCTTGCAGGCCCCCCCGCTTCGCTCGGCGTCGGCACGATCATCCCGACGAGCTGCTCATCGAGACTGTCTTCGACCTTGATCAGCGTGGCCGCGATACGCAGCAGAGTGCCTTCACTCGCACCGGTGCGCTGCGCGACAATGCTCTGCAAATCCGTCGTTTCGGTTTGAACTTTGTCGCGAAGCTCGCCGAGACCGAGCACGCCCAAGGTATCAGCGATTTTCTTGAGTAGCTCGAGCTGCGGCGCAAGTTCATCCACCTGCGTGCCGCCCTGGCGCACGAAGATGTCGAGCGCGTCCTTCACGCGGCTCAAGTCTTCCTTGATCGCGGCAGCCACGGTCTTCATCAGCTTGACCGACGGCGCCGAGAGACTTTCTCGCTCCTGCTCGACCTGATCGTCGACAGGCAACAGCTCGCTCAGGCGGAACGATGCGCGTACTGCGGCGACGCGCGGACCCGAAGTGCGCGCGCGTGCGACGTAGTAAAGAAGATTGTTCAGCAGCTCGAGCGGCGGGGAGTCCGCGTAACGCGTTTCACCTTGCTCGTAGAGACGTTTCAGCTCGCGATCCGCCTGACCCAACAACCGTTTGATCGAAGCGCTTCCCTCGAGACCGCCGTCGCGCATGGATTCGAGCACAGCGCCGACGACCCACCACAACTGAAAGACGGGCTGCGTGGTTGCAACTTGTTCGAGCTTCTCGGCAGTGCGCGACAGGACTTCGAGGTTCTGCTCTACGCGCTCACCTTTGATCCAGCCAAGCAGACCGAGCTGAAAGCGAGTGCGGAGCTTGCGGGCCCACTGCGCCACCGTCATGGCGGCTTCGCCGCCTGCGGTCTGCACGGGCCGCGCTTGTTGATCGGAGCTTAAGTTGAGCAGGAGCAGCGTTCCCTCGGACAGCAGTGCATGTCCGCGGACCGCGCGCAGATCGTTGAGCAGCGGCAGGAGCACGAGCGCCATGTCGCGCCCGCCGCTCAAGACGCGCTCCAGATACGTCGGCAACTGCACCATCGAGCGCATCAGCGCATCGAGGCCTTCGGAGAGGTGGCGCTTCTCAGCGAAGTGATCGATCAGATAGCGCGCGACCTGCGTCATCTCTTCGGCAAGCAAGGCCGCGCCATAGACTTCAGCCACGCGTAAAGCGCCGTGCACGCAGTGCAGGTGCTCGTTGCACTTGCGCAGGAGCGCAAGATTCTCCTGCTGCTCACCGAACGTCTCGAGCGCTGCGCGCGCGTCGTTCAGCTCGCTCGCAAGCTCGCGAGCGACGATGTGCAGAGTTTGTGATGAAACCTCAGCCATGAGTTAGTAAGCCTCGAACAGGGCTAGGGGCTGGGGGCGTGGGCGACGAAGAGCGCGATCGCTCCTTGCGTTGCCAGCCTTCAGCCGTCCGCCGCTTGTGCGGTCAGTATTGAGCATCGCCGTCACGTGCTAGCTCGCGAGCCCGCTGACTTTCTTTGGCGCCGGGCGCTCAACTGCCGGCGCCACAGCCGCGGTCGGCTTCTTCGTGGGATCCGTCAACAGCGCTGTGCCGCCAGTCGCCGCATCAGGCAAGCGGAAGCCGGCAACCGACTTACGCAATTGCGCAGACAACTCGGCGAGCTTACCGACCGAGCTGGAGGTCGCTGCGGAGTTTTCTGCCGTGTGCGAGCTGATCTCGCGGAGCACTTGCATGTTGCGAGCGATGTTCTGAGCTGCGGACGCTTGTTGGCGCGCGCTCGCTGAAATGTTCTGCACGAGGCTCGCGATCTGATTCGACACCTGCTCGATCTCTTCGAGCGCTGCACCCGCGTTCTCCGCGAGCAGGGCACCGCCGACCACGTCGGTCGTGCTGCGTTCCATCGAAACGACTGCTTCGTTCGTATCGGCCTGAATCGTGCGTACCAGCACTTCGATCTGCTTCGTTGCATTCGCAGCGCGTTCGGCCAAGCGCTGCACTTCGTCTGCGACGACCGCGAAGCCGCGACCCGATTCGCCTGCCATCGACGCCTGGATCGACGCGTTGAGCGCGAGGATATTGGTCTGCTCGGCGATGTCATTGATGAGCTCGACGATATTGCCGATCTCCTGCGAGCTCTCGCCAAGGCGCTTGATGCGCTTGGAGGTCTCTTGAATCGTTTCGCGGATCGCATTCATGCCATCGATCGTGCGACGCACTGCTTCGCCGCCCTTGTGAGCGACGTCGACCGAGTGACGCGCCACGTCCGAAGAACGCTCGGCGTTACCGGAGACTTCCTCTGTCGAAGCGGCCATCGCAGCGATCGACTCTGAGGCGAGCACGATCTGCTTCGATTGCGCGACCTGAGCTTTTGCGAGAGAACCCGCTGAAGCTTGCGTTTGCTTAGCGGCTGCATCGAGCGTGATCGCGGAGTTGCTGATCGTGCTGACGAGCTCACGCAATGCTTCGATTGCATAGTTGATCGAGTCCGCAATCGCACCCGTGATGTCTTCGGTGACCGTCGCTTGCACGGTGAGATCGCCGTCCGCGAGGCTCGACAGCTCATCGAGCAAGCGCAAGATCGCTTCTTGGTTGCGCTCGTTCTTGTTCGCCTGCTGCTCCAATGCTTTGCGGATGTTCCCGCTCTTCGTGTGCAGCAGTGCGAGAACCAACAGCGATGTCAATGCGATCGCAAGCAGGATCAAGGGCAGATTGCGATTGCTCATGAATCCGCTTGCGCCCGGCTCCACGGCGCCGATGCGGCCGACGAACTTGGAGTACACCTCATCGCCGCTGACAGCGAGCGCGATGCCAGCTTCGCGAGCCGTGCGCACGCGATCCGCTGAGCTAATCGCCGTGCGAACGCGTTCGCTCAGTTGCGCGTACAACGCATTCGTGACTTTGAACTGTGCTTCGGCATCGCCACCTGCGACCTTCGGCAACCCGAGTCCCGCGTCTTGGCCCGCAAGACCGCCGATCACTTGACCCATGTAGTCATTGCCGTCGGCCAGTCGACGAGCGATACGCTCAGGCTCGCCCACGCCGGAAGCGAGCGCTTCCATGTCTTGTTGCATGCGCAGCCCGGTGAGCTCGAAACGCTCTAGGTGTCGCGCCATGCCGTCGATCGTCGAGGCGCCGAGCGCGCTCGCCACATTGCCCAAACCTTGCAACAGTTGCGGCACCATCGTGCGCGTCTCGTTTGCAGCTTTCTGAACAGCCTCGATCGGCTCGCGTCCACCGAGGACGGCTTGGCTGTGCTTGAGCACATCGCTCGAGCCCGCGAACGATTGCACATCGGGACCCAGCGATTGCGCGAGCGCCGCGAAGCGAGCACGCGACTCAGCCAGCGCTTCGAATGAACCCGCTTTACCTGCGAGCGCCGAAGTCGCCTGCATCGGCATCTTCTGCGACAAGGCGAGCAACTCGTTCATCTCACGAGGATCGGCGTTCTTGTCCGCACCGGTCTTT
Organism: Pseudomonadota bacterium; assembly: GCA_023417315.1. Classification (GTDB taxonomy): domain Bacteria; phylum Pseudomonadota; class Gammaproteobacteria; order Steroidobacterales; family Steroidobacteraceae; genus Steroidobacter. The sequence continues at coordinate 7,607 of JAEZFW010000052.1, read as the reverse complement.
TCGCCGACGTACAGCAGCAGCACGGCCGCGGCGGCGACGCACACCAACGCGACGATCATGAGCACCGGTAAGAACCGGACGCCGTATGTCTTAGTCTCGGCCATGGCGAGATTCCACTCGATCGACAGCCGCGCGCTCGAAGGAGCGCCGTCCGCGAATCATCAATTTGTGTTCGATCACCGACCTGCCCTGCGCGCTCAACTCGCCGCCGCCTGCAAGAACTCAGTGCTCTCGAGCAGTGAGCGCAGACTGAACACCGGCCAGCTCTCGGTCCCACGCCGAAAGGCACCCGCCAGGTAGCGATCGCAGCGCGCGATCGTCGGCGGCGTGACCGCAGAGAACTCCGCGTCGTTGAAGCGACGAAACCCGAGCACTTCATCAACGAGCAGTCCGGCAGGCACTTCGCGATGGTTCGCGACCAGCACGCGCGTGCTGCGCCCGGTATTCGTCGCGCCGCCGCCAAGGAAGGCGCGCAAATCGACTACCGGTAGCAATTGACCGCGCACGTTCGCGATCCCACGAATCCAAGCTTTGGCACCGGGCACGCGCGTCACCACGGAGGGAAATCCGAGGACTTCCCGCGTCTCCTCGCGCGCCACCAAGAAATTCTCCGAGCTCAAGCGAAAAGCGACGCCGACCCACTCGCGCTCGGTCGCATCGCCACGGCCTTGACCTGTGAGCGCGACGCGCGCGAGCCGCTCGAGCTCGCGCAGCAATTCAAACGGCTTGTCGCGAAGCGACTTGAGGCTTTGAGCGCTCATGCTGTCAACCGGCGAGCGCCGCTTGTGCCTTCTCGATCAACTTGTCCATCGATACCGGCTTGACCAGGTAATCGACCGCGCCTTGGCGCATGCCCCAAATGCGATCGGTCTCTTGATCCTTCGATGTCACCATGATGACCGGGATCGATTTCGTATCCGGATCGGAGGCGAGCTTGCGCGTCGCCTGAAAGCCGTTCACGCCGGGCATCACGACATCCATGAAGATCAGGTCTGGCTTCATTTCCTTCGCCTTGCGAATCGCTTCGGCGCCATCGCCAGCCGAGGCAGTCTGATAGCCATGGCGCTCGAGCGCCTTCTGCATGACGTGCACTTCGGTGGGCGAGTCATCGACGATCAGAATCAAAGCCATACCTTGCTCCGAGCGGGTCGCTGCGGCGTATCCGGGCATGAGTGTTTACCTTGCGAGCGCACCCACGTGGGTCTCGATCGCATTCAACAATTCGTCTTTCGTAAACGGCTTGGTCAGATAGTGCTCCGAGCCGACGATACGGCCGCGAGCGCGGTCGAAGAGGCCGTCCTTACTCGAAAGCATGATCACGGGAATCGAGCGGAATACTTTGTTGTGCTTGATGAGCGAGCAGGTCTGATAGCCATCGAGCCGCGGCATCATGATGTCGACGAAGACGATATCGGGCTGATGATCGGCGATCTTGGACAGGGCGTCGAAGCCGTCGACGGCCGTGTAGACCTCACAACCTTCCTTGGACAACAGCGTTTCCGCGGTTCGGCGGATCGTCTTGCTGTCATCGATCACCAGGACCTTCAATCCCGCCAGCCGGGCGGTCGTGTTCGTCGCTAGATTCTCCATCGGCTTTCCTCGTAGGGCGCGCGGCGGCGTTGCCTCTTCTCATGAACCACGAACATGCGTGCGCACGACTCGATCCCGAGCCGGTTCGATCGATTCGACGCTCCTCGTTCACATTTCCCAGGGCGTCAGGCCAGGATCGATCGAAGCGCGTCCCGCAACGCATCCACGAGGACGCGTCCATCGAGCAGCGGATTGCAGCGCTCGCTTAGGAGCTTTGCGAAACCCGTCGTCCTGTAGGGACTTGCGCGATAGTCGAAACTTTTAACATATTGGTTATAGGGCCGCCATTGGCCGCACTCCTATACTATGAAGCCCGTCACATGCGCCTGATGCGAGCGTGAATTGCGTCACTCAGGCGCTGCGCGCCGTTGACAGTTGACAGTTGACAGTTGACGGCCAGAATCGAAGCCCAACTTCGATTCTTCGATGATCGTCTCATCATCCACTCACTCGCTGCGAAGCAGTCGCGGCTTTCTTGCTGTCAACCGTCAACGGTCAACCGTCAATCATGAGTTCCCCCATCAGCGTCGCGGTCATCATGGATCCGATCGCGAAGATCAAACCCGCCAAGGACACGACGCTTGCGATGATGTTGGCGGCCCAGCGCCGCGGCTGGAGGCTCTTGTACGCCGAGCAGAACGATTTATGGCTCGATGACGGAGTCGCCTATGCGCGTCTGCGCGACGTCACGGTCAGGGATGACCTCAAAGATTGGTTCGAGCTCGGCGAGAGCCGCAGCGTAAAGCTTGGCGATGTCGATGTCGTTCTCATGCGCAAGGATCCGCCTTTCGACATGGAATACATCTACACGACGTACATTCTCGAGCGTGCGCAGGAGCAAGGCGCACTGGTCGTGAATCGCCCGCAGGGACTGCGCGACATGAACGAGAAAGTATTCACCGCGTGGTTCCCGCAGTGCTGTGCACCGACCTTGATCACCCGCGAGATGAACGACATGCATACGTTCCTGCGCGAGCATCTGCGCATCGTGTGCAAGCCTCTGCATGGAATGGGTGGACGATCGATCTTCGTCGTGGATCGCGGCGACAAGAACGCGAACGTGGTTTTCGAAACGTTGACCGAGTACGGGACGCGCTATGCGATCGTGCAGAAATACATCCCGGACATTGTCGCCACCGGGGACTCGCGAGTGCTGGTCATCGATGGCGAGCCCGCTCCTTACGCGCTCGCCCGCATCCCGTCGGAGTCCGACAATCGCGGCAACCTGGCGGCAGGCGCGCGCGGGGAAGGCCGCGAGCTCACGGAACGCGATCGTTGGCTCGTGAGCGAGATCGGGCCGACGCTTCGGGAACGCGGCATGCTGTTCGTCGGCTTGGATGTCATCGGCGGATATGTCACTGAAATCAACGTGACGAGCCCAACCGGCGTTCGCGAGCTCGATAAGCAATTTGGCATCGACATCGCGGGGCTCTTGATGGATGCCATTGGCAGGCGGCTCGCCGTCGCATGAGAAGTGGCTAGCGGCCGGCCTGAGAAGCGGTTAGCGGTTAGGGGTTAGCGGTTAGTTAAGAATTGCGTCCTTCTTACGTTCAGTGAACCACCAATTCTTTTGAGATCGCGCATTCGCCAACACTCGCGACACGGCTCCTCTGACTAACCTCTAACCCCTAACCGCTTCTAAACATGTCCGCCCCCGAACAATCCGCTCCGCCCCTCGAAGGCAACGAGGGGGTCGCGCCGGTCAACGATCGCTTCACGACTACCCTGTTCTTGGCGGCTTTATTCCACGGCATCGTCATTCTAGGCATCACGTTCGCGCTGCCTTCCAGCGAGGATCGATCGCTGCCCACGCTTGAGGTGTTATTGCTGACAGGAGCCGACACGCGCGCTGCAGACAATCTGAATGCTCAGTATCTGGCTCAGCGCAATCAGGAAGGCAGCGGCACGACCGACGAGCGAGTGCGGCCTGCGAATCCCGCGTCCTCGCTACTCGCCGCACAACAGGATGGGCTCCCCGACGCGAACAGCACCGAGTACCGCGAGGCGGTCGAAGGCCAACGTTCCAAGGAGATCGTCAGCAGCCGCAGCGACGTCAGCGAAGTCGAATATCGCAGCGGCGAAGATCGCCCGGCTCAGGATGCACAAGCGCCGCTCGCCCTCACGCAAACCGCTCCGCAGCCGATCGCCACGCGTGCGACCGATGAGACGCTGCGCTTGCGCGGCCTGAAGCCCGACGGCACCTTCGAGGTCATCCCAAACACACGACAGTCGAATCTCGCCCCTTATCTCGATGCGTGGCGGCGCAAAGTCGAGCGGCTAGGAACGCTGAACTTCCCCAAGGCGATTCGCACCCGGGAACAGACCGGCAATCCAGTCCTGGAGGTGTCCATCCGGGCGGACGGCAGCCTCGGCGACACGATCGTACGCCGCTCGAGCGGTCGCAAAGAGGTCGATCAAGCGGCTCTTTCCATTCTGCGGCTCGCCTCCCCTTTCGATCCGTTCCCTTCGGAGCTGCGCAAGCAGTACCAGGAGCTGCGATTCGCCTACGAATGGCAGTTTCTCGACGGCGACGCGCGCTAGCGCGCTGAGCCCAGGCTGTAGACCGTGGGCTGTAGGCTGTAGCCAGATACAGAGCAGCAGATGCTCGGCAATCTTGCCAACACGCAGTTGGGTCCCTGCGACCAGCTGTAGGGTGGACTCCACTCTGGCTACAGCCTACAGCCTGAGCAAGCGCGCGCTCGGCGTGCGCCAGTGTGATCCCCCCGACATTTGGCACGCTTTTCCCTTGAGCGAATCCCTGTCGGGTCGGATACTTGCCCTTATGGCGAGCTCGGATTATTTGACGAATCAGTTTCTGATCGCGATGCCGGCCCTGGCGGATACGAACTTCGCACAGACCGTGACGTTCATCTGGGAGCACAACGCCGACGGCGCGCTCGGAATCATCATCAACCGTCCGCTGCAGATGCGGCTGGCAGACGTGTTCGAGCAATTGAAGATGCCGACCGCCGAGGGGATCGACGGACATCAGCACGTGCTTCAAGGCGGGCCCGTGCAGACGGATCGAGGTTTCGTGGTCCATCACATCGGCGGCGAGTGGGAGCACACCAAGCAAATCTCCTCGCGCATCCAAGTCACCACCTCGCCGGACATTCTGAGCGCGATGGCCCAAGGCACCGGGCCTGGTACCGCGCTCGTGGCGCTGGGGTATGCCGGGTGGTCGGCGGGACAGTTAGAAAGCGAAATCGCGCAGAACGCCTGGCTGACGGCACCCTGCGATGAGCGCATTCTCTTCGACATGCCTTACGAGCAGCGCTGGCGAGCCGCCGGCCGTTTGCTGGGCATCGATCTGGCGACCATCAGCCCGCACGTAGGGCACGCTTGATGGCGAGCGCCGGTGCTTCTCCTGGCGCACCGCAGATCATCCTTGGTTTCGATTACGGCACTCGCCGGATCGGCGTCGCATCGGCCGATACGCTGACGCGAACCGCGCGCGCACTCACCGCCCTTCAATGCACGCCCGAGATTCCTTGGGCTCAGATCGACAAGCTCGTTGCCGAGTATCGACCAGCGCAGTTCGTGGTGGGTGTCCCTTATAATATGGACGGTACGCCGACCCTCTTGACCAAGGCGAGCCGCCGGTTCGCGAACGACATCAAGACCCGCTACACCCTCCCCGTCGCGCTCGTCGATGAACGCCTGAGCTCACGGGAGGCCACTGATCAGCTGCGCGATGCGCGTTCGCGAGGCCTCAAACGACGGCGCACCACGCGCGAGGACATCGACATGAACGCGGCGCGCATCGTGCTCGAACGGTGGTTCGAACAGATGGAAGGGGATAGGGGATAGGGGATAGAAGATAGGAGATAGGGGATAGTGAGCAGACATGTGAATCGACTTGGGGTGCGCGCTTCTAACTATCCGCTATCCGCTATCCCCTATCGCCTTCTTCCGGGGAACCGTCGATGAACGATCTCGGCGCACAGGTGCAGCGCGATTCCGAAGGACGATTGCGACATCTCATCACGCTCGATGGCCTCACGCGCGAAGAGATCACTGCTCTACTCGATCTCGCGCAGTTCTACGTTCGCCCGCTCGGCGAGTTGCCTGCCCGCGACCAGAGCCTTTCCGGTCATACCGTCGCCAATCTATTCTTCGAGCCGAGCACGCGCACGCGGGTGTCATTCGAAATCGCTGCGCAGCGTCTTGGCGCCGAGGTCGTGAACTTGGACATGCAGTCCTCCTCGCGCGTCAAAGGCGAAACCGTGCTCGACACGATCTACACGCTTCAAGCCATGCATGCCGACATCCTGGTGATGCGCGATGCCGAGCCTGGGTTACCTGCGTTCGTCGCGCAGCACGTTGCGCCGCATGTGTGCATCTTGAACGCAGGCGAGGCGCACTTGTCGCATCCGACGCAAGGCCTCTTGGATGCGCTCACGGTGCGCCAAGCGAAGGGCGATTTGAGCACGCTGCGCGTCCTTATCGCCGGCGACATCGCGCACTCGCGCGTTGCCCGATCGGCCTGGCAGGTCTTCAGCGCATTGGGTGTTCGGGAAATGCGAATCGCCGCACCCGACTCGCTCATGCCGAAGCCGGGCGAATTTCCAGGCGCCGCGCGCTTTTCGAACATCGATGAAGCGATCGACGGTGTGGATGTCGTGATGACGCTGCGCATTCAACGCGAGCGCATGAGCAGCGCGCTGTTTCCTGACGAAGCGACATTTCACCGTGAGTTCGGGGTCAACGCTGCGCGCTTGCGCAAGGCTCAACCCGACGCCATCGTGATGCACCCGGGCCCGATGAACCGCGACGTCGAGATCTCGAGCGAAGTCGCCGACGGCCCGCAATCGGTCATTCAGCAGCAAGTCTCGAACGGCGTCGCCGTGCGCATGGCGGTGCTCGCGACGATCGCGCGCAACGTGCAAGCCAGAAGAAGGCTGTAGACCGTAGGCTGCAGGCTGTAGCCAGAGGAAGAGATGCGAAGAGAAGAGGTAGAGGCAGTGATTAGACATTCCTATCTGCGCAAGAGGGCAGGCGCCAAGCTTGCGCTTCTTGTTCCGGGCTGCAGCCTACAGCCTACAGCCTACAGCCGCCCCGCATGACCTCGCATCGCGGCACCATCTTCCTTGAAGACGCCGAAGTTCTCGCTCACGAGCGCTTCGAAGGCGATCAGTTCGTCTTGCGCTTGAAGGCGCCGAAGACCGCTCGTGCCGCGGGCCCGGGCTCGTTCGTGCATCTGACGTGCGATCCGCTGCTGCCAATGCGCCGGCCGTTATCGATCATGCGCGCGAATGCGGAGCGCGAAACGATCGACGTGCTCTACAAGATCGTCGGGCAAGGACTTGCGCAGCTCTCGAAGCGGCGCGTCGGCGAGCGCATCAGCTGCTTAGGGCCGATCGGTAATCGTTTCGTGCCGCATCCGATGCGGCCACGAACGCTCTTGATTGGCGGCGGCGTCGGGATCCCACCGATGGTGTTCCTTGCGGAAAGTTTGCGTGAGCGTACGGATGCTGAGTGGCAGCCGCTCGTTCTGATGGGCTCGGAAATTCCGTTTCCCTTCCGCGCTCGTCCATCGACGATTCTGGTGCCAGGCATGCCGGACGGCGCAATTGCCTGCATGCCCTTGTTGGACGAATGGGGTGTGCCCAGCCGCCTCGCGACCTTCGCAGGCTACGCAGGATGCTATGAAGGCTACGTCACCGATCTCGCGGCGCATTGGCTCGCCGCCTTGGACACAGCCGAGCTCACGCGAACCGAAATTTTTGCCTGCGGACCGACACCGATGTTGAAGGCGGCGGCAGCAGTGGCACGACGCTTCAAGATCCCCTGCCAAGTTTCCCTAGAAGAATTCATGGCGTGCGCCGTCGGCGGCTGCGCCGGCTGCGCCGTGCGCGTCGAAACGCCGCAAGGCCCGGCGATGAAGAGAGTGTGTGTCGATGGGCCAGTGTTCGAGGCTCAGGCCGTCTTCGCGGCCTGAGCGGGCGACGGGGTCTCTGCGAAGGCTTATCGGGTTGTGGGTTCTGGGTTCTGGGTTGTGGGTTCTGGGTTCTGGG
>JAEZFW010000028.1 GCA_023417315.1 Pseudomonadota bacterium | reverse complement strand
CCCTGACGTTGCGATTATGTCAGATGGCGGCGGCCGCGCCCACGCGGCGTGGGACGCAGCCTTTCCGGTCTTGTTCTTCCGTTTCCCCCACTCATACGCCACGCCCGTTCCCAACCCGCCGAGCGTCATCATGATGGCGAGCGTCGATGGCTCCCCGTCGTGAAAATAGGCGAGGGCGAATCCGACCAACATCGGCACGATCGATTGCAGCGCACCCATCATCGCCGAAGCCGCGCCGGCGATGTGCGAATAGGGGCCGAGGCCGAGTGCTGCCGCATGCGGTGTCACGCGAGCGACCGCCACGAAGAACGAGAGCTGCAGGGCGACGAACAACCAGAGCGGCACATCGAAAGCGAGCGTAAGCGCACTCAACACGATGCCCACACCCGTCGGCACCCACGCCGCGCTCGCGAGCAATTCGGAAGGCGTCTTCTTGCGTAGCGCGACGATATTCAGACGGCTAGCGGCCATGAATGCGAAGCCATTCACGCCGAGCAACCACCCGAACTGTTGCGCAGTGAGCCCGTAGCGCTCGATCAGCACAGCAGGCGCGCCGGTGACGTAGGCAAACAAGGCAGCCATGCCGAATGCGCCAGCCAGCGTGTAGCCGATGAAGGCGCGATCACGGATGAGCGTGTGATAGTCGACCGCTACGGCCGGCACGCTCAAGGGACGCACGGAGGTGGAATCTCGCGTTTCGGTCAACACGAAATGCATCGAGAGCATGAGCAAGAATGCGAGCGCCACTTGAAACACGAAGACGCCGCGCCAGCCGAATGCGGTCACGACGATCCCGCCCATGCTCGGCGCAAGAATCGGACCCAGCGACACGATGGCCATCAGCAACGAGAAAGCGCGGGCCGCTTCATGCGGCTCACAGCGATCGCGAATGATCGCGCGTCCAATCACCATTCCCCCGCATGCGCCCAGCGCTTGAAGAACGCGCATGCTCATCAGCATCGACATGCTGCTCGCAAAGACGCAGCCGAGCGATCCGAGGGCGTACAACGCGAATCCGGCGTATAGCGGTGGCTTGCGTCCGAAGCGATCGCTGATGGGACCGTAGATGAGCTGTCCGAGCGCGATCCCGATCAAGTACGCCGACATGGTCTTCTCGACGCCCTGGGTCGCGAACTCGCGTTCGATCGCTGGAAAGCCGGGTAAGTACATGTCGATCGTGACGGGACCGACAGCGGTCATCGCGCCGATGAGCAGCAACCAGCCAGGCAGCTTGTGGGAAGAGAGCACTTGTCTAGAAGCGGTTAGCGGTTAGCGGTTAGTCAGAAACGCGGCGTGCTATCTGTTGATAGTACGAGTGCACTCATCGGTAATTAGGCAGCCGCGCGCGCCGCGTTTCTGATCATCGGGAGTTTAGTCAGCGCGCTTCGGGTATGCAGGCGCGGCCGGCGCGCTCTGAATAACCGCTAACCGCCAACCCCTAACCGCTTCTTCTTCAGGCCAGGCGCTCCGCATGATGTTTCAAGTGATCTGCGACGAACGTGGAGATGAAATAATACCCGTGGTCGTAGCCTTCCTGACGACGCAGCGTCAGCTTCGTGCCGGATTTCTTGCACGCTGCTTCCAACAACTCGGGCTTCAACTGCTCCGTCAAGAATTTATCTGCAGTGCCTTGATCGACGAGAATCGTATCGTGATAGCGCTCCGCGGCCACGAGCTCCGAAGCATCGTACGCGCGCCACGCCGTTTGGTCTTGCCCCAGATAGCCGGAGAATGCCTTCTGGCCCCATGGACACTGCATCGGAGCCGAAATCGGCGCGAACGCCGACACGGAGCGATATTGATCGCGATTCTTGAGCGCACAGATCAGCGCACCGTGACCGCCCATCGAGTGGCCAAAGATGCTCTGACGATCTGGGCGAGCAACATTGAGCGAGCGCACGAGCTCGGGTAGCTCGCGCGACACATAGCTATACATGCGGTAGCTCTGCGACCACGGCGCCTGCGTCGCATCGACATAGAACCCCGCGGCGATACCGAAATCCCAGCTCGCATCGTCGCCTGGGTAGCGCGTCTTTCTCGGGCTCGTGTCCGGCGTCACGAGCATCAAGCCTAACTCCGCCGCTAATCGCTGTGCGCCCGCTTTGATCATGAACGTCTCTTCGGTGCACGTCAGTCCTGCAAGGTAGTAGAGCACCGGAACGGCACGCTGCTCCGCCTGCGGCGGAAGGTAGATCGAGAATCGCATCTCCGTGCGGCACTCCTGGGACTCGTGCGAATAGAAGCGTTGCGTACCGCCGAAGCAGCGGTGTTCGGAAATGAGGTTCAATGACATAGCGGTCGGCTCGTGATGCTAGATATCGGAAAGAAGAAATCGAAGCGCGAATGATATTGGAGCACAGCGCGTCTCGAAAGAAGCCGGAATCTACGTGCGTTTGCAAAACTTGCGCATCGATGTTGCTGCGCAAACGGCTTCTTGAAACGGCGTCACCCTGTCACAATCGATGCGGCACTCAACGCTCGCACCTCCAAGCCGAGGCGCTACCGACATGGCTACCGAATCTAGCATGCTACCGCTCGGGACGAAGGCGCCCGCGTTTCGTCTACCTGACTTCAAGGGACGCATCGTATCCATCGATGACCTCGCCGCCTCGCCCGGATTGCTCGTGGCATTCATCTGCAATCACTGCCCCTACGTGAAGCACATTCGTAACGAATTCGCCCGCTTCGCGCGCGAGTATCACCCACGTGGATTGGCCGTCGTTGCGATCGCGTCGAACGATGCGATGACCTATCCGCAGGACGGCCCGCAGGGAATGGCCCAGGAGGCGGAAGCCGCTGGTTACGCGTTCCCTTATCTGTTCGACGAAACCCAGAAGGTCGCGTTGGCTTACAAGGCGGCGTGCACCCCGGATTTCTTTCTGTTCGATCGCGCGCGCGAGCTCGTGTATCGAGGCCAGTTCGATGGGAGTCGGCCAGGCAATGGCGTGCCTGTCACGGGTGCCGATATGCGCGCGGCTTGCGACGCCGTGTTGGCCGACAAACCGATTACGATCGAGCAGCGTCCCAGCATCGGCTGCAGCATCAAGTGGAAGAAGTGAGCGTGGAGCTGCTCGGGCGGCTCGTCGTTACCGAATCGCACTTCGGAAGACGAACATTGCGCCGCCGTCGGTGGCGCTGAGCCCGATCTGCGCATGAGTGCCCTGTGTGCCGAGAAACGCATCGTTGATGAACGATGCGATGAAATTTCCCAGCGCCATACCGACGAGCGTGTCCGAAGGATAGTGCCATCCCGCTTCGATACGAGACCAGGACGTCCCGATCGTCAGCGCATACAGGCCCACATCGAGCGCTCTTGTCGTCGTCGAGGACAGGCCGAGGGCGTGCACGTTTCGAGAAGTCAGCCGTGTATGAACGGCGGACGAGGACGTGTGGCCCGACGGGAAGCTTTCCTTCGCTGCGCCATTCGGGCGCGTTCTATCGAACCAATCTTTCGATTGTGAGGTGAGGTTCGCCGTCAGGCTCACGGCCGCGACCTGCACGAGCGCTCCTTTCGCCTTGTTCCACGCCGCCTCTTTGAACGTGTCGCCCGACGGCATCAACGCGATCGAGGCGTAGTGCACGATGGCGGAAGCATCCTTCAGATCATCGCTCCACTCTTCAGCTTCGCGCTGAGAGCCGAAGATCGGCGTGCGCTCGCGCGCCCAATCTGAAGTACGTCGATCCCAATCGTCGATCTGAAAAACGGCTGCGCCGATCAGCGGCGCCCACACCCACGGATCTCGCGCGGCTTCACCCACTGCGCTTCCGACTCTGGCCCACCCTGGAGTGACGGTCGCTGCCTCTCCCCAATTGCGTCCACTTGGCAGGCTCGAGCAGCCGGTACATCCCAGCGTCAGAAGCATTAAGGTCAAGGTGAGTTTGGTCACTCGCGTTGAACTCGAGTGTGCGGGCAGCAGTTCCGAAGACATGAAGAATGATCTCGCGGCGAACGCGGCGGCCGCAACAAGAAAGGGAATCATTGATCGACCTCTCCACTCGCAGCGAGCGCGCGAGAAGGAATCAAGGACTCGGTACTGCGGCTCTTGCCCGTCTCCTATCTACTCATTTCCTTGCCGCGGTCGCCGCGTTCGCCGCGAGAGATCCTTCTCTTACCTGACCACGCGCCGACCTCATTGAGAGCGGCGCGTAGCTACTCGTGCCTCAGCGCCTCGATCGGATCGAGGCGCGCCGCTCGACGGGCGGGGAAATAGCCGAAGACGATTCCGACCGCTGCAGAGAACAAGAAGGAGATCAGAATGATCCCGGGATTGAACACATAGGGAACGTTGAACGCATTGTTCGCAAGGATGCCGGCAGTCAAACCCAACACGATTCCGATAATGCCGCCAAAAGCGGCGAGCGTGACCGCTTCCACGAGGAACTGCAGCAACACATCTTTCGCCATCGCTCCGACCGCGAGCCGCGTGCCGATCTCGCGTGTTCGTTCGGTCACGGAGACGAGCATGATGTTCATGATGCCGACGCCGCCGACGACCAAGCTCACCGCGGCCACCGCACTCAGGAGCGCGGTCATCACTCGCGAGGAGTTCGTGAATGCGCTCGTGATCTCCTGCAGATCGCGAACGTTGAAATCGTCCGTGGCGCCTTCACGAATTTTGCGACGCTCGCGCAGCAACCGTTCGAGGTCGCGCTGCACCTTCTCGGTTGATGCAGTATCGCGCGCCGAGACCATGATCGAGTTGACGTCGGAGTTTCCCACGAGCCGCCGTTGCAGCATGCGCAGCGGCACGAGGACGACATCGTCCTGATTCTGTCCGAAGCCCGATTGACCCTTCGGCACGAGCGTGCCGATCACTTGGCAGGAAACCTTCTGCAGGCGAATATTCGCGCCTACCGGATCCTGATTCCCAAAGAGCTCTTGCTTGACCGTATCGCCAAGGATGCATACGGCGGCTCCGGAACGCAGCTCGGATTCTGAAAAATTGCGTCCGTTCGCAAGCGACCAATCGCGCACGTCCAGATACTTGTCGCTCGTACCGACGATCTGCGTCGACCAATTCGAGTTGCCGTAAATGGCTTGTGCTCCGGTGTTCGATGCCGGCGCAACCGCGCGAATCCCCGTGATCTCCTGTTCGATCACGCGTGCATCGTCGAGCGTGAACGGAGGCGATGCCGAGCGTGCGCCGCCTCCGCCGAAGCCTTGGCCGCGAAATACCTGCAGAAGATTCGTGCCGAGCTTCTGCATATCAGCTTGCACCTGCGCCGTCGCGCCCTCGCCGATGGTCACCATCGTAATGACGGAAGCGACACCGATGACGATGCCTAAGATCGTGAGCGAGGAGCGCAGCACATTGCGACGAATCTCGCGCAGCGCGAGCAGCAGAGCGTTCAGGAACATCGCGGCGCTCCGCCATGGTCAGGCTGTAGGCTGTAGGCCGTAGGCTGTAGCCAAACGATAGGCTGTAGGCTGTAGGCTGTAGGCCGCAGCCAGAGAAAAGCAGAATGAGCCTTCCCGCGAGGTACGAGGATCTGTCTATCGAGTCGGGTCATGTTCTTCATTCTGACCTACAGCCTACAGCCTACGGTCTACAGCCTGAGCAGCTTGCAGCTCACCGCGTTGCGGCTGATGCTGCTCATCGCTCTCGATCAACCCATCGCGAAATCGCACGATGCGCCGAGTCCACGCAGCGATATCGGGCTCGTGCGTCACCATCACGATCGTGATGCCGCGCTGTTCGTTCAACGAGGTCAAGAGCTTCATGATGTCGATGCTGGTGGCGGTATCGAGATTGCCGGTCGGCTCGTCCGCGAACAGCACTTTCGGCTCCGACACGATAGCGCGTGCGATCGCCACGCGTTGTTGCTGACCGCCCGACAATTCGCTCGGCACATGCGTCTCGCGACCCGTTAAGCCTACTTCGGCGAGCGCGCGCCGGGCTCTAGCGTGGCGTTCTTCGGACGGCAGTCCGCGATAGACAAGCGGCAGCTCGACGTTCTCGAGCGCCGTCGTGCGGCTCAGCAAATTGAATCCTTGGAACACGAAGCCGAGATAGTTACGCCGCAGCAGCGCCCGCTGATCCGCAGTCATCTCACCCACTGGCACGCCAAGAAAGCGATACGTCCCGTTCGTAGGCGCATCCAAACACCCGAGGATATTCATGCACGTCGACTTGCCCGAACCGCTCGGGCCCATGACCGCCACGAAATCGCCGGCGTCGATCTGCAAGTCGACGCCCCTCAGCGCACGGACTTGTCCTTCGCCCTCGCCATAGAATTTCGTGACTCGCGAAAGCTGGATGATTGGCTCTGCCCGAGCGTTCGTCATTTCGGCTTCGCTTCTACATCGACGATGACGTGAGTGCCTGGCTCTAGCTTGCGCTCGAGCGCGGCTTGCACCGCTGGATCGTTCGCCGCATCCATTCGGCCAAGATTTGCGTTCGGCTCGAGCGGTAGTACCTGCGTCATGCGCCCATCGCTCTGACCAGCACGAAAGAGGACGAGTGCCGGCTTGCCGTTCTCCGTGATCCACGCGCGTCCGATCCGACGCGCTCCGTTCTGCTGGCCTGCACCTGCGCGACCGCGGAAGCGGGGCATCATCGCCGAGAAAGGATTGCTACCCCGCTCCGCTTGCGCTGGGGCACCCGGGATCTGCACGCCTTCGGGGGTGAAGCGCAGCGCCGCATTGGGCACGAGGATCGCATCATCGATGTTGGTCGTGAGAATCTCCGCGGTGGCAGTCATGCCAGGGCGAAGAAGCAACTCTTCGTTCTCAACCTCCAGCACAGTTTCGTAGGTCACGACGCCCGTGGACGTTGCGCTGCTCGCACCGCCTGCAGAGGCGCCGCTCGCGCTTTGCGTGTTACTGGATGCGAAGTGCACTTGAGTGATGTGCGCCGCGAACGTTCGGGCGGGAAAGGCATCGACGGTGAACGTCGCCTGCTGACCGACTTCCACTGAGCCTACATCGGCCTCATCGACCGCCACGTGCAATTCCATTTTTTGCAGATCTTCGGCGAGCGTGAACAGAATGGGCGCCTGCAAGGAGGCCGCGACTGTTTGTCCCGGTTCGACGGAACGCACGAGAACGACGCCGTTGATCGGGGAGCGAATCTCGGTCTTGCTCAAGTCGGTCTTCACCGCTTCTAAATTCGCGCGCGCCTGAGCCACGGCGGCCCGCGCTGCAGCAGCTTCACCGACGGACCGGGCGACAGCCGCTTCCGCAACGTCTAGATCCTGCTGCGACGGCAGTTTGTTGTTGCTGAGCTCGCGAACCTTCAGTAAGCGCGCAAGATTCGCGCGCGCTTCCTTCTCGCTCGCATCAGTCTGCAGAACGCGGGCATCGGCGGAAGCGAGTGCACTCTCAGCTTGCAAGACTTGTGCGCGCAGGCGTGTCGTATCGAGCACGGCGAGCACTTGTCCCGCTTTGACTTCATCATTCACATCCACGTTCACGTCGCGGATGGTGCCCGACAGCTCGCTGCCGATATCGACTTGATTACGCGGCTCGAGATTGCCGGTTGCGGTGACCGTGACGCGCAGATCGCCGCGAACGACCTCCTGAGTGACGAAATGCGTCTCCGTCTTGCCATTGCGCCCAAAGATCAAGAACAGCACGACCAGCGCGACCACCGCGAGCGCAAGCCATTTGAGCCAACGCCGCCAGGGCTTCGGCTTTTCGAACCGCATTCCTAGGTCGGGCGTCGGATCAGATCGGTGGACGTTCGCTTCAGTATCCATGAGTGTCACGTAGAGGCGTCGATTTAGGGGAAGACGGCCCAGCCGCCACCCAATGCTTTGTAGAGACGAATGAGGTTGGAGGTGAGCTCGCCGTCGCTCACCGCGAGAGAATCCTCGAGCGAGATCAACTGGCGATCCGCAGTCACCACCGTTTGAAAATCGACCAGACCGGAGTTGTATTGAACGACTGCAAGCTCGCGCGCGCGACGTGCGGCATCGGTCGCGAGGACGAGCGCCTCGCGACGGCGATGCTCGTTCGTCCAGCCGAGCAACGCATTCTCCACTTCCTCGAATGCCGCGAGCACTGTTTCTTCATATGCTGCAAAGGCTTGGTCGAGGACGGCGTACTGCGCGCGTAAGTTTTGGCGTAAAGCACCGCCAGCGAAGAGCGGAATGCGCAGCGACAAGCCGAGACGATCCGTTCGCGACCCATCCAAGACATCGCTCGCCGACAATGACTGCAGCCCGATCGAACCGGTCAGGGAGAACGACGGGTACAGTGCGGCGGTCGCTACACCCACCTGCGCGCTCTGCGCGGCCACGCGCCGCTCGGCCGCGCGGATATCGGGACGGCGGCGCACGACATCGGCGGGAACGCCCGTGACAATTTCGTCCGGTGCAGTCGGAACGGCCTGTCGAGCCGCAAGTTGATCGTGAAGCGCTCCAGGCACCTCGCCCGTGAGCACTGCCAGACGATTCATCGCTTGTGCCAGCGTCGATTCGAGCGAGGGAATCTGCGCACGTGTTTGTTGATAGCTCGTTTCCGCTTGTTCCACATCGAGCACCGTGGCAAGACCGGCTTCGGCTCGCCAACGCGTGATCTCGAGGAGCTCCGCTTGTGCGGCGAGGTTACGCTCTGCGAATTCCAGCCGTGCTTGGGTCGCGCGCACCGACGTGTAGTTGAGCGCGACATCACCCAGCAGCGTGACGAGCACGTCTCGCAAATCGGCTTCGGATGCGGCGAGATTGGCTGAGGCCGCTTCGAACGCGCGCCGCTGGCCGCCGAAGAGATCGAGCTCCCACGTCGCATCGAGCCCCGTGCTGTAGATTTCGTCGTTGCTGCGCGCGATGACTCCTTGTTCAGGATCGAGGAATCGCGCATCCGACTCCGTGCGGCTCGCTCCGCCGGATGCATTGATCGAGGGAAAGAACGACCCTGCGGTCACGCCGCGCCGGGCGCGAGCCTCGATGACCCGGGCGCGGGCCTGCTCAGCGGTTTTGTTGTCGGCGATTGCGTGCTCGATGAGGCTCGAAAGCGTCTGATCCTCGAATGCCGTCCACCATGAGGCTAACGAGGGCGCATCTGCTCCTTCGACCCGAATGCCCGTCTGTGGGAGCGCATGCCAGCTATCCGGCGCGGGCGCATCGGGTGTGCGGTAGTCCGGTCCGACCGCGCAACCCGCGGCGAACAACGCGATCAGCGACAGACCGACCCGTGGTGGTGCCGCTAGTAGCGATCGAGATTTACGGTCGTCCGGCGCGGCTTGCACCTGGCGCCGCTTTTCGGCTGGCGTCAACAAGGTCTCCACATCACTCTGAGTCCGAGAAGTCCGAGCGCGATTGTGCCTGTCGTGAGGTCGGCCTGCTCGAAGGTTCGGTCTGCGCCGAGGCTCCTCGTAGCCAGTCCGGCCGACCGAGTTCGTAAGATCGCTCCGCCGCAAGTCGCTGGATTAGAACGCCGCAGGGCCGTTTTCGTTGACATCGGGCCCCGAACATCATGGCGAGGTCCTGCTTATAACCAAAGTAGGGCGATTCGAGCACCACCTGCGATATGCAGTTATGCATCCTTCCCCCACAATTGTGCGTTACGACGGTCAACCCTGGTCCATCCCAGGGGTCTCATAACGATCCATGACTCGCCTGACACACCTACAACGCTTAGAAGCCGAAAGCATCCACATCCTCCGGGAAGTTGTCGCCGAATGCGAACGCCCGGTCATGCTGTACTCGATCGGGAAGGACAGCTCCGTGATGCTTCACCTCGCCATGAAGGCGTTCTATCCCGCAAAGCCGCCGTTTCCGCTGTTGCACGTGGACACGACGTGGAAATTCCGCGAGATGATCTCATTCCGCGATGAGATGGCTCGTAAGCTGGACCTCGAGCTGCTCGTGCACATCAATCAAGAGGGATTGGCGCGCGGCATCGGCCCGTTTACGCACGGCTCGGCCATCCATACAGATGTGATGAAGACGCAGGGCCTGAAGCAGGCGCTCGACAAGTACGGGTTCGACGCGGCCTTCGGCGGAGCGCGCCGCGACGAGGAGAAGTCACGTGCGAAGGAGCGTGTGTTCTCGTTCCGCACGGCACAGCACCGCTGGGATCCGAAGCGTCAGCGGCCCGAGCTTTGGCATCAGTACAACGCTCGCAAGAACAAAGGCGAGAGCCTGCGCGTCTTCCCTTTGTCGAACTGGACGGAGCTCGACATCTGGCAGTACATCCATCTGGAGAACATTCCCATCGTACCGCTCTACTTCTCCAAGCCGCGCCCCATCGTTGAGCGCGACGGGGCGCTCATCATGGTCGATGACGATCGCATGCCGCTTCAGGCGGGCGAAAAGCCCGAGATGCGTTGGGTGCGGTTCCGAACGCTTGGCTGCTATCCCTTGACCGGCGCGGTCGAAAGCCGCGCGGAAACCTTGCCTGCCATCATCCAAGAGATGCTGCTCACGACCAGCTCCGAGCGACAAGGACGCGTGATCGACCACGACAGCGCGGCGTCGATGGAGAAGAAGAAGCAGGAAGGATACTTCTAGTGAACGGCGGACGGCGGACAGCGGACGGTGAAAGGCAAGATTGCACCTCCGCTCTCTCCGTCACCGTCCGCCGTCCGCCGTCCACCGTTCACTGAGAAACATGGCTCACAAATCTGAACTCATTGCTTCCGACATTCAGGCTTATCTGAAGGCGCACGAGCACAAGAGCTTGTTGCGCTTCATCACGTGCGGCAGTGTCGACGATGGTAAGTCCACGCTGATCGGGCGGCTGCTTTATGAATCGAAGCTCGTCTTCGAAGATCAGCTCGCCGCGCTCGAGGTGGATTCGAAGAAGGTCGGCACGCAAGGGGGCGAGCTCGATTTTGCGCTGCTCGTCGATGGGCTTGCTGCTGAACGAGAGCAGGGCATCACGATCGACGTTGCATACCGATTCTTCTCTACCGACCGGCGCAAGTTCATCGTCGCGGATACGCCTGGCCACGAGCAGTACACGCGCAACATGGTGACAGGCGCCTCGACCGCAGATGTCGCCGTCATCTTGATCGACGCCCGCAAAGGCGTGCTGACTCAAACAAGACGCCACAGCTATATCGTCTCGTTGCTCGGCATCAAGCACGTCGTGCTCGCGATCAATAAGATGGACCTGATGAGCTTCTCGCAGGAGACGTTCGATACGATCGTGCAGGAGTATCGCGACTTCGCCGAGCAGATCGGCTTGAGAGATATCGTTGCGATCCCGCTGTCGGCGCTCAAGGGCGATAACATGATCGAGCGCAGCACGCGCACGCCCTGGCACAAGGGCCCTACGCTCATGGAATATCTCGAGACGGTCGAGATCGAAGACGATCTGCAATCGAAGCCCTTCCGCTTACCCGTGCAGTGGGTGAACCGGCCCAATCAGAATTTCCGCGGCTTCGCTGGCACCATTGCGACTGGCGTCGTTCGCGTCGGCGATGCGATCCGTGCGTTGCCCTCCGGCAGACAAAGCCGCGTCGCACGCATCGTCACCCACGACGGCGATGCCGATCAGGCTGTCGCAGGTCAGTCGATCACACTGACCCTCACGGACGAGATCGACGTCAGTCGCGGCGATGTGATCGCGAGCGCGAGCGCGCCGCCCTCAGTTGCCGATCAATTCCAAAGCACGATCATTTGGATGCACGAGGAGCCGATGCTCCCGGGGCGGCCCTATCTGATCAAGATCGGCACTCGGGTCGTCACCGGCAGCATCACTGCGCCTAAGTACAAGGTGAACGTCAACACGCTCGAGCACCTCGCGGCGAAGCAGCTCGAGCTCAACGAGATCGGCGTCTGCAACATCAGTCTGGATCGACCGGTCGCGTTCGACCCGTACACCGAGAACCGCGAGATGGGTGGATTCATCCTGATCGACAAGCTCTCGAACGATACGGTCGGTGCAGGCCTGTTGAGCTATGCGCTGCGACGCGCGGAGAACATTCACTGGCAAGCGCTCGATGTGAACAAGCAGGCGCGCGCGGCGCTCAAAGGCCAGCGTGCGTGCGTGCTGTGGTTCACCGGTCTATCAGGCGCGGGTAAGTCGACCGTCGCGAACCTCGTCGAGAAACGTCTCCATGCGCTGGGCCGACACACCTACACGCTCGATGGGGATAACGTGCGCCATGGCTTGAACAAGGACCTGGGCTTCACGGATGCGGATCGCGTCGAGAATATTCGACGCGTCGCCGAGGTCTCGAAGCTCATGGTCGATGCGGGACTGATCGTGCTCGTGTCCTTCATCTCTCCGTTCCGCTCGGAACGGCGGCTCGCGCGCGAGTTGATGCAGCCGGGCGAGTTCTTCGAAGTGTTCGTCGATACTCCGATCGAAGAAGCCGAGAAACGCGATCCGAAGGGCCTGTACAAGAAGGCACGGCGCGGAGAACTGAAGAACTTCACCGGCATCGACTCGCCATATGAGCCTCCGGAACATCCGGAGATTCATCTGCGCACGGCACTCTTCTCTCCAGAACAGGCTGCAGAGGAGATCCTCACGAGATTGCGTGACGCAGGAATGCTGTACGTCGCTGACGAGCTCGCAGGGTTGTAATGGAGACTGCGAAGACGATTCCTGGGTTGCTCTTGCCGAAGATCGCGACAATCGCGCGCGAGGCGGGGGCGGCGATCCTCGATGTGTACTCACGCGAGTTCGACGTCACACAGAAGGCGGACAGCTCGCCGCTGACGATCGCAGATATGCGTTCGCACGAGATCATCGAGAACGCGCTGCGCGCACTGACGCCAGACGTGCCGATCTTGTCCGAAGAGGCGAGCAACATCCCGTTCCAGACGCGCTCGACGTGGGCGCGCTACTGGCTCGTCGATCCCCTCGATGGCACGAAGGAATTCGTCTCGCGCAATGGCGAGTTCACCGTCAACATCGCGCTGATTGAAGGGCATTCGCCAGTTCTGGGTGTCGTGTTCGTGCCGGTGCGAGATACGTTGTACATGGCGGCGATCTCCAGTGGCGCGCAACGGCAGATCGGCAACGCGGCAGCGCTACCCATCGAAGTAACTTCACCTTCTGCAACACCGCTTCGGATCGTCGGCAGCCGCTCTCACCGAGACGACAGACTCGAGCATTACTTACCGAGGCTCGAACCCTACGAGCTGGTCTCAGTCGGAAGCTCGATCAAGTTCTGCTTCATCGCTGAGGGCAGTGCAGATTTTTATCCTCGCCTCGGCCCCACGAGCGAATGGGACACCGCAGCAGCACAAGCAATCGTCGAAGCGGCCGGTGGCGCCGTGATCACGCTCGATGGCAAACCGCTGCGCTATAACACGAAAGTAGAGCTGCTCAACCCTCACTTCTTGGTCTTCGGCGATACGTCGCGCGACTGGGCAGGCATCTTCAAAAATTGAATGGACTCTCGCAAAGGACGCGAAGCTCGCAAAGGAGGAAGGGATCTGGAGAAAATTTGCTCCACCAATCGTCACCTCATCTTCCTTGGCGAGCGCGGCGTGCTTGGCGAGAGTATCCGTTCTTGAGTAAGGCCTAGCGTCTGGCCAGTTAGCCAGTGGCCAGTTAGCCGGCTTCCGGTTCGACGTATACAGTTGCAAGATCCGCCTGGGTGCTGTTAGATTCGGTCCATGCGTACGATCCAGCAACTGTTCGCCCTGCCCCTCCGCGGCAGCGAGCTGCTGCGTGCGCGCCTGCACCTGCGCCGCTAGGCGCAACAAACCTGCCCACGCCACGCGAGTGGCGAATTCTCCCAAACCGTTTAGTCTCAATCCTCCGCTTCACGAGCGGAATCGACTGCGTGCTGTGCCATGCGCAGCAGAGGTTCACGTCAGATGTTGAAGGTGCCTGCACAGAAGTATCGTCCGTTTACGCCCGTGGATCTGCGCGATCGCACCTGGCCGGACAAGGTGATCAGCGCTCCGCCCATTTGGTGCAGCGTCGACCTGCGCGACGGCAATCAGGCTTTGATCGAGCCGATGGACGCCGCGCGCAAGCGTCGCATGTTCGATCTGCTCGTGAAGACCGGCTTCAAGGAAATCGAAGTCGGGTTTCCCGCCGCGTCGCAGACGGATTTCGAGTTCGTGCGCGAGCTTATAGAGCGCAACCTCATCCCTCCGGACGTCACGATCCAAGTGCTCACGCAGGCGCGCGGCGAGTTGATCGCGCGCACCTTCGAGGCGCTACGGGGCGCGCCACGCGCGATCGTGCATCTGTACAACTCCACATCGACCATTCAGCGGCGTGTCGTGTTCGGTCTAGATCGCGCCGGCATCGTCGACATTGCCGTTCAAGGTGCTCGTCTCGTGGCCGAGCACGCCGCGCGTCAACCGGACACGCAATGGAGGTTCGAATACAGCCCCGAGAGCTTCACCGGCACCGAGCTCGATTTTGCAGTTGAGATTTGCAATGCCGTGAACTCCATCTGGCAGCCGACGCCGTCGCGCAAGACGATCATGAATCTGCCCGCCACGGTCGAGATGGCAACGCCGAATGTTTATGCCGATCAGATCGAATGGTTCGCACGACACATCGCGGACCGCGAGTCGATCGTGCTGTCGGTCCATCCGCACAACGATCGGGGAACCGCTGTGGCTGCAGCGGAGCTTGCGGTCATGGCAGGCGCCGATCGCGTCGAGGGCACGTTGTTCGGTAACGGCGAGCGTACTGGGAACGTCGATATCGTGACGCTCGCGCTCAATCTCTATACGCAGGGCGTTCATCCCGCTCTCGATTTCTCGAACATCAACGAGGCCGCGCGCACCGCAGAGCACTGCAATCAGCTGCCGATTCACCCGCGCCACCCGTACGTGGGCGATCTCGTGTTCACGGCGTTCTCGGGATCGCATCAGGATGCGATCAAGAAAGGATTTGCTGCTCGACGTGAGAGCGATGTTTGGGAGGTCCCGTACCTGCCGATGGATCCGCGGGATGTGGGGCGAAGCTATGAATCGATCATTCGAGTGAATAGCCAGTCTGGCAAAGGCGGTATCGCGTACTTGCTGGAGCGGGACTACGACTTGAACTTGCCGCGTCGCATGCAGATCGAGTTCAGTCAGGTCGTGCAGGCGGTCACCGATGCCACCGGCAAGGAGCTCACGTCAGAGCAACTGTGGCAATTATTACAGCGAGAATACCTCTCGCGCGAAGGTTCTTACGTTTACGTCAGCCACCAAATGACGCGCGATGCGCGCACGCGCGAGCATCTCGCGTTGAAAGCGCGATACAACGGGCAAGGGGTGCTGTTGAAAGGCGAAGGTAATGGGCCGATCGATGCGCTAGTGGATGCACTCGGCTTATCGATCGATGTTCTTTCGTACGAAGAGCGCTCGATGGCGGGCGGGAGCGGTGCGCGGGCGGTCGCGTTCGTCGAAATCACGACGCCAGCGCGCGCCACGCTCTTCGGCATCGGCATACACGAGAACATCGTGACGGCCTCGCTCGAGGCGGTGCTGAGCGCAGTCAATCGCGCGCTGCGACGCGGACAGCTTTCGAGTGCAATGCCGGCCGCGACGAGCACGGGCTGACTATGACATCGGCTTCAACCCGATGCAGGTATCAAAGCCCGTGATCTAGGATGAGTCTCAGCCGAACAGAGTCGCGCGAATGCGCCGCTCTGCCTCGAGCCAATCGTCGAGCTCGCGTCCAGGGATAAAGTTGCGCTCCGCAGCGAGATAATAAGCTGCGGTGGCGATCATGCCATTCAACTCATCGCCGCTCGGCTGAGCCGTGACCACCGCCTGCGTGACGACTGTATCAA
Organism: Pseudomonadota bacterium; assembly: GCA_023417315.1. GTDB lineage: Bacteria > Pseudomonadota > Gammaproteobacteria > Steroidobacterales > Steroidobacteraceae > Steroidobacter. Next base: position 128,158 of record JAEZFW010000028.1, on the reverse strand, counting down.
GCGTCGGCTCGATCGGCTTACGCGCAGTTGTCCGCGACTTCTTCTTCGCCACGACCTTCGGCTTCGCAACCTTCGCTGCCGCGGGTTCATTCGTCTTGGCCCGCGACCGCTTCGCAGGCGTGCCCGGTGTCACGTCCATCTAAAGATCTCCTCGAGAATCGATCCGTGTGAATACAAGCATGGCTCGTGCCAAACACATCGCAGCTTGCGAGCGTGCAGCGCTCGCACGAAGTGTGCGCGGTGACCGCGTCGTCCGTTTGGATCGAGCGCAGGTGATTGTACGGAGAAAGAGTTGCAATTGAATGTCGGAAATTGAGTACCGAATCCGGAAGGATCCGGAGTGACAAGGTGACGGAGTGACGAAGTCAGAAAAGCGATTGAGCAGCTCCGGATCTGACTTCGTCCCCTCACTTCGTCATTTCGTCACTCACGCTCGGTGCAACGGAGCGGTGCGCGCGAGCCCCCGAGCGCACGCTCGCGGTGCAGCGGTGTGTCTACCCGTGATGATGACCGCCGGGACCGTGCACATGGCCGTGCGCGAGCTCTTCTTCAGTAGCGGCACGCACATCTTCGATCTTCACATCGAAGTTCAGGTTCTGCCCCGCGAGTGGGTGATTGCCGTCGATCGTCACCATATCGCCGGCAACATGCGTCACCGTCACGGCGCGCGCGCCATGCTCGGATTGCGCCTGTAGCTGCATCCCGACATGAATATTGCCGATGCCCTTCAGCGCACGGCGGGGCACTTGCTGGACGAGCGCTTTGTCGTATTCGCCATAACCTTCTGCAGCGGCGATCTTCACCGTGATCGACTCGCCGCTCTCTTTACCTTCCAGCGCGCGCTCGAGTCCGGGAATCAAGTTACCGTTGCCATGCAAGTACGCGAGCGGCTCTCCGCCTGCCGAGCTATCGATCGTCTTGCCGCTGTCGTCTGTCAATGTGTAGTGGATGAGGACGACGGTATCTTGGGCGATTTGCATGGCGGACCTGAGTACAAGGGGAAGGATAGGGATAGGGGGATAGTAAGAGTCTCGGCCGAAGACTTCATCTGATTTTTTCGGCCGAGCCGCGCATGAAAAGCGCGAACAGCGGCATCCGGCTATCGCCTATCCGCTATCCCCTATCGCCTTCTAGCTTGACCGCAGCTACTCCACCGTTACCGACTTGGCGAGGTTGCGAGGCTGATCCACATCGGTCCCTTTCAGAATCGCGCAGTGATAAGCCAGCAACTGCAGCGGGATCGTGTAGATCGCGGGTGCTTGAAAGTGACTCACGTGCTTCGGCATCGTGATGACGGTGACGCCCTCGGATGACTGAATGCCAGAGTCGGGATCCGCGAACACGAACAACTCACCGCCGCGGGCGCGCACTTCCTGAAGATTCGACTTCAGCTTCTCGAGCAAGTCATTGTTGGGGGCAACCGTGATCACAGGCATATCCGCATCCACGAGGGCGAGCGGTCCGTGCTTCAATTCACCCGCGGGATAGGCCTCGGCGTGAATGTAGGAAATCTCTTTGAGCTTGAGGGCGCCTTCCATCGCAACAGGGTGCATCTGCCCGCGGCCCAGGAACAATGCGTGATGCTTATCGGCGAATCGTTTCGCAAGCTCCTTGATCGTGTCGTTCAAGTGCAACGTCTTTTCGATGATCGAGGGGATCTCGATGAGCCGCTGCACGAGACCGCGCTCGCGCTCGGCGTCGGTGCCATGCGACTTTGCGAGTGCCACGACGAGCATGCCGAGCGCCACGAGCTGCGTCGTAAATGCCTTCGTAGAAGCCACACCAATTTCGGGACCCGCACGCGTCAGCAGCACGAGCTCCGACTCGCGCACGAGCGAGCTTTCGGGAACATTGCAAATCGCAAGCGTCGATAGATAGCCCGCCTGCTTTGCCATGCGAAGTGCAGCGAGGGTGTCCGCTGTTTCGCCGGACTGCGAGATCGTCACGAATAGCGTGTTCTTCGGCACGACCGGATTGCGATAACGGTACTCGCTCGCAATCTCGACCCAGCAGGGCAGGCGCGCAATCTGTTCGATGTAGTACTTGGCCACAGCTCCGGCGTGATAACTCGTGCCACACGCAATGATCTGCACGGCCTCTGTGCGTCGGAAGACTTCCGTGGCGAGAGGACCGAAAGCGGCTTCGAGCAACTTGCCGCCGGCGACGCGTTCTTCGAGCGTCTGAGCCACGGCACGCGGCTGCTCGAAGATTTCTTTCAGCATGTAGTGCTCGAAGTCGCCCTTCTCTGCCGCATCTGCCGAAAGCTCGCTTTCGCGCACCGCACGTTGAGCGCTGTTCCCCTCGACATCGAGGATGCGCACGCTCGTGCGCCGAATCTCGGCAACATCGCCTTCTTCCAGGAACATGAACCGACGCGTCACGGGCAGCAGCGCAGAGACGTCCGAGGCGACGAAATTCTCGCGCTCACCCAGACCGATGACGACCGGACAACCCGCTCGCGCGATGACGATTGTCTCTGGACTGTCTTCGGATACGACAGCGAGCGCATAAGCGCCTTCGAGCTCCGCGACCGTAGCGCGCACTGCGCGAAAGAGATCGCCAAGCTTCTGCTTGTGATGATGAATGCGATGGGCGATGACCTCCGTATCTGTTTCCGAGCTGAAGGTGTAACCGAGGCTCGCGAGCTCCTCGCGCAACTCTTCGTGATTTTCGATGATCCCGTTGTGCACGATCGCAATGCCATCGCGGGAGATGTGCGGATGAGCATTGCGTTCGGACGGCACGCCGTGTGTCGCCCAGCGTGTGTGCGCGATCCCGAGCGCACCTTCGACGGGTGTCTCCGCCATCGCGTCCTGCAGCATCTTGACCTTGCCGACGGTGCGCAAGCGACTCAGATGGCCGCTCGGGTTCAGCACGGCGATGCCGGCGGAGTCATAGCCGCGGTATTCGAGCCGTCGCAGACCCTCGATGAGAATGGGGACGATATTGCGATCAGCGATGGCGCCGACGATTCCGCACATAAAGAGAAATCCTTGGACTGTAGGCTGTAGGCCGTAGGCTGTAGCTCGGACCGGGATCGCCCAGGGCAGTTCGAATTGTACGAGCTAGAAGGCTGCGATACTTGCTGGAGCGCACAATCTGGCGCTTTCTAGCTACAGTCTACAGCCGAGAGCCTACCGGCCTTCTTCATGTCTTTTTTTGAGGGCGCTTCCAGCCATCAATCGTGACTTGGCGAGCCCGAGCCAAGGTGAGCTTGCCCTCGGGGGCATCTTTCGTAATGGTCGAACCCGCGCCGGTATTGGCATTTGCCCCGATTTTGAGCGGCGCGACCAACATCGAGCCGGAACCGATAAAGGCGTTATCTCCGATTTCGGTGCGCCATTTATTGACGCCGTCGTAGTTGACGGTCACGGTTCCCGCACCAACGTTGACCTTCTTACCCACGGTCGCGTCGCCGAGATAGGTCAGATGATTGGCTTTACTCCCGGCGCCGATTTCGCTCTTCTTCACTTCCACGAAATTGCCGATGTGCACATCTTCGTGCAAGACGCTTTCGGGCCGAATTCGGGCGAAGGGTCCGATGGAATTCCGCGGTCCGACGGTTGATCGGTCGACGATACAGTTCGGGTGAATCTCGGTATCAGCGCCGATACTGCAATCCTTGAGATAGCAGTTCGGTCCGATACGCACACGATCGCCTAGCTGCACTTTGCCGACCATCACAACGTTCACGTCGATGAAGACGTCGCGTCCCGTGCTCACATCGCCACGCACATCGATGCGAGTGGGATCCGCAAGCGTCACGCCATTCAGCATGAGCTCGGTCGCCTTCTGCGCGCGATAGGCGCCTTCTAGCTGCGCGAGCTGCACTTTGTCATTGACGCCCAGCACTTCGACTTCCGTAGGGGCGATCACGGCGTTGATCTTGAATCCGTCGCGGGCGGCCATGACGATCACATCGGTGAGATAGTACTCACCTTGTGAATTGTCGTTGCGCAGCGCGCTGAGCCAGCGTCGCAGAGCGCTTGCGGGCATCGACATCAATCCTGTGTTGACCTCATCGATGGCACGCTCCTTCGTATTGGCATCCTTTTGCTCGACGATCCGCGCGACATTGCCCGCACCATCGCGAACGATCCGTCCGTATCCCGTTGGGTCTTCGAGTACAACCGTGAGCAAGCCAATCGAGCGCTCCGTGCTCTGTTGAGCGAGATTCGCCAACGTCTCCGCACGCACGAGCGGCACGTCGCCGTACAGCACGAGAACATGATGATCGTCGGGGATCGCGGGCATTGCCTGCGCGACTGCATGACCGGTTCCGAGCTGCTCCGACTGCAGGGTCCAATTCACAGGCTCGTGCGAGAGCGCCTCGCGAACGCGATCCCCGCCGTGTCCATAGACGATGTGAATAGATTCCGCGCGCAATGTCTTCGCCGCTTCGAGCACATGCGACAAGATCGGTCGGCCTGCGAGGGGCTGCAGCACCTTTGGCAGATCGGACTTCATCCGCTTGCCTTGCCCGGCTGCGAGAATGACGATTGAGAGTGGCGCGGAGCGCCCGGGGCTCTGGGTATCGGGTACTGGGTTCTGGCCAGAAGTGCTTGCGCTGGAATTTGTCATAGCGGCGAACTCTAAATGGACCGGATCAGGTCAACAATGAAGCGCTGCCAGAAACGAAAATGCGTCCTGATGGACGCATTTTCTATTCTTCGTCTGGCCAGTACCCGACCACCCAGTACCCCAGGACCCTATTGTTTGATCTTCCTCAACTTCTCGATCGCACGGATCTGGGCCACCGCGCGGGCGAGCTCCGCTTGCGCTTCGGCCAGCTCGATCTTGTCGCCGCGCTCGCGCAATGCTTCCTCCGCACGCTGCTTGGCCTGCAGTGCTGCTGCCTCATCGAGGTCGTGTGCGCGCAGCGCCGTATCCGCGAGAACAGTCACGAGATGTGGCTGAATTTCGATCGCACCGCCAGAGACGAAGAAGAAGTGCTCCTCGCCCGCGGGCGTCTGCACCCGCACCTCACCCGGCTTGAGCGTCGTCAACAACGGCGCGTGCCGAGGAGCGATACCGATCTCGCCCATCACGGCAGGCGCGAAAACCATCGACGCCTCTCCCGAGAAGATCTCGCCTTCGGCGCTAACGATGTCGACGTGAACGGTAGTGGCCATATGGGGTGCCTATGTGAACGGAGAAGGATCGCGATGTAGGTGACGTAGGTGATACAGGTGGTGTAGGCAAGAGGCGCAGCGGCGCTCTGACCTTCGTCACCTTCGTCACTTCCATCACATCATCACATTCTTACTGCAGTTTCTGCGCCTTCTCCACCGCCTCATCGATACCGCCGACCATGTAGAACGCCTGCTCGGGCAGGTGATCGTAGTCGCCGTTTAGGATGCCCTTGAAGCCGCGAATCGTTTCCTTGAGCGGAACGATCTTGCCGTCTTGGCCTGTAAAGACCTTCGCGACGTTGAACGGCTGCGACAGGAAGCGTTGGATCTTGCGAGCGCGAGCGACGGTACGCTTGTCGTCCTCCGACAGCTCGTCCATGCCAAGGATCGCAATGATGTCCTGCAGCTCCTTATAGCGTTGCAACACCGCCTGCACACCGCGCGCAACGCCATAGTGCTCTTCGCCGATGACGAGCGGATCGAGCTGACGGCTGGTCGAATCGAGCGGGTCCACCGCAGGATAGATACCGAGCGATGCGATCTGACGCGACAACACCACGGTGGCGTCCAAGTGCGCGAACGTCGTTGCGGGCGAGGGGTCGGTCAAGTCGTCGGCAGGTACGTACACAGCTTGGATCGACGTGATCGACCCGGTCTTCGTGGAGGTGATGCGCTCCTGCAGCACCCCCATTTCCTCCGCGAGTGTGGGCTGATAGCCCACCGCCGAAGGCATACGGCCCAACAGCGCCGACACTTCGGTACCCGCTAGCGTGTAGCGGTAGATGTTATCGATGAAGAGCAGCACGTCACGGCCTTTACCGGACTCGGTCTGCTCGTCGCGGAAATACTCGGCCATCGTGAGACCGGTCAGCGCGACGCGCAGACGGTTACCCGGCGGCTCGTTCATCTGGCCGTACACCATCGCGACCTTCGAGTTAGAAAGATCGCCGGTGTCGATGACGCCCGACTCGATCATCTCGTGATAGAAGTCGTTGCCTTCGCGCGTACGCTCGCCGACGCCTGCGAACACTGACAACCCCGAGTGCTGCTTGGCGATGTTGTTGATGAGCTCGAGCATGTTGACCGTCTTGCCCACGCCCGCGCCGCCGAACAGACCGATCTTGCCGCCCTTCGCGAACGGAATGAGCAGGTCGATGACCTTGATGCCCGTCACGAGCAATTCTTGACCGCCCGCTTGTTCGTCATAGGAGGGGGCCGGACGGTGAATCGGCCAGAAATCTTTTGCCTGCACAGGACCCTTCTCGTCCTGTGGCGCGCCGAGCACGTCCATGATGCGGCCCAGCGTGGCCTTGCCGACAGGCACTGAGATCGGCGCACCCGTGGCGCGAACCTTGAGGCCGCGTTGCAGGCCTTCCGAGACACCCATCGCGATCGTGCGGACCACGCCGTCGCCGAGCAGCTGTTGCACTTCGAGCGTGAGATCGACCTCATCGAGCTTCAGCGCCTCGTAAACGTTCGGGATCTGCTCACGCGGAAACTCGACGTCGATGACGGCGCCGATGATTTGCACGATTTTGCCGGTCGGCATGGTGGTAGACATTCTTCGATTCCTCGGGCAATTGGCCGACTGGCTCCTGGCTGCTGGCCAGAGCAGAACGGCTTCGCCTCAAAACGATCAAACCTAAAAAACTTCTTGCTCCTGCCAGCTGCCGGTTGGCCAGCTGCCAGAGGCCATTCGTCAAACCGCCGCCGCTCCGCCAACGATCTCGCTGATCTCTTTCGTGATCGCGGCCTGACGAGCCTTGTTGTAGATCAACTGCAGCTCGTCGATGAGCTTGCCGGCGTTGTCGGTTGCACTCTTCATCGCGACCATGCGCGCAGCCATCTCGCAGGCGACGTTCTCAACCGCGCCCTGATAGACCTGCGACTCGATGTAGCGCATCAGGATACCTTCGAGGAGGTCGGCGGCCGAAGGCTCATAGATGTAATCCCAGAGCTTCTGCAGCTTGTCTTCATCCTCGGTCACGACCGGCAACAACTGCCGCACGACGGGCTTCTGGCTCATCGTGTTCATGAACACATTGTGCACGAGGAACAAGCGATCGAGCTTGCCGTCCTTGTACAGGTCGAGCATCACTTTGACCGTGCCGATCAGATCGGAAACATGCGGACGATCGCCCAAGTGCGTTACCGTCGCGAGCGTCTTTACGTTGCCGAGGCGACGGAAGAACTGCACGCCTTTCGAGCCGATCAAGCAGAGCGAAACGTCGGCGCCTCGTTCCTGCCACTCACGCATTGCCGCGAGCGTGGCCTTGAACAGATTGACGTTCAATCCACCAGCGAGACCGCGATCGGTCGTAATCACGATGAAGCCAACCGACTTCGGCTCCCGCTCGATCAGATAAGGATGTCTGAAATCGGGATTCGCATGACGCAAGTGCCCGATCACGCGCCGGATCTTCTCGGCATACGGACGCGTCGCACGCATGCGATCCTGCGCCTTGCGCATCTTGCTAGCGGCGACCATCTCCATCGCCTTCGTGATCTTCTGCGTGCTCTTGAAGCTCGCAATCTTGATGCGGATCTCTTTTACGCCGGGCATGTGTCGCTCCGCTCCACGGCCAACTGGCTAACTGGCCACTGGCTGCTGGCCAGCGTCAGACGTCTTCTTTCTGGCCGATGGCCAGTTGCCAGTTGGTCGATGGCCATCTTTAGTACGTTCCAGTCGTGGCGAACTCTTCGCAGATCTTCTTGAGAGCTGCTTCGTTCTCAGGGGTGAGCACGGGGTTCGCGTTGATTGCGTCGAGCGCGCCTTTGTAGGCGGTTTTCGCAAACGCCTGCAGGCCCGCTTCGAATGCACCGATCTTCGGGCGCTCGACCTTATCCATATAGCCGTTGTTCACGGCATAGATGGACAACGCCATCTCGGCGACTGACATCGGCGAGTACTGCTTCTGCTTCATGAGCTCGGTGACGCGCTGGCCGCGCTCGAGCTGGCGACGAGTCGCCTCGTCCAGGTCGGAGGCGAACTGCGAGAACGCCGCGAGCTCACGATATTGAGCGAGCGCGAGACGAATGCCGCCACCCAACTTCGAGATGATCTTCGTCTGTGCGGCACCGCCGACGCGAGACACCGAGATGCCTGCGTTCATCGCCGGACGAATGCCGGCATTGAAGAGGTCGCCTTCCAAGAAGATCTGACCATCGGTGATCGAAATGACGTTCGTCGGAACGAATGCTGTCACGTCGCCTGCCTGCGTTTCGATGATTGGCAGACCCGTCAACGAACCAGTCTTACCTTTCACACGGCCGCCCGTCGCTTTCTCCACATACTCCTCGTTCACGCGAGCCGAGCGCTCGAGCAGACGTGAGTGCAGATAGAAGACGTCACCTGGATACGCTTCGCGACCCGGCGGACGACGCAGTAGCAAGGAGATCTGACGATACGCCCACGCCTGCTTGGTCAAGTCGTCATAGATGATCAGTGCGTCTTCGCCCTGATCCATGAAGAACTCGCCCATGGCGCAACCCGCATAGGGTGCGAGGTACTGCATCGAGGCGGGTGTCGACGCCGAGGCGGCAACAACGATCGTGTGCTTCATGGCGTCGTGCTCTTCGAGCTTGCGCACGACGTTTGCGATCGAGCTTTGTTTCTGGCCGATCGCGACGTAGATACATTTGATGCCGCTGTTCTTCTGATTGATGATCGTGTCGACGGCGAGCGCCGACTTACCGGTCTGACGGTCACCGATGATGAGCTCGCGTTGACCGCGGCCGATCGGCACCATTGAGTCGATCGCTTTATAGCCGGTCTGCACCGGTTGACTTACGGACTTGCGGAACACGACGCCGGGTGCGACGCGCTCGATCGGCGCGTTGCGCGCAGCGTTGATCGGACCTTTACCGTCGATCGGATTGCCGAGCGCATCCACGACGCGACCGAGCAGACCTTCGCCGACCGGCACTTCGAGAATGCGGCCCGTCGTCTTGACGGTGTCACCTTCGACGATGTGCTTGTACTCCCCGAGCACGACCGCGCCGACCGAGTCTTGCTCAAGGTTCAACGCAAGCCCAGTGCTGCCACCCGGGAACTCCAACATTTCGCCGTACTTGACGTCGGCAAGACCGTGGATGCGCACGATACCGTCGGTAACGGTCACGACCGTCCCGATGTTGCGCTCTTCGGCGGCGCTCGCGAATTTCTCGATGCGCGCCTTGATCAGATCGCTGATTTCAGATGCCTTGATGGCCATTGCCACAGTCCTCGGTCAAATTTGTTTCAGATCCGGCTGTAGACCGTAGGCTGTAGCCAGAGAGATTCGCGACCCTTCCGAGCTACAGCCTAGAGCCTACAGCCTACTGCCTCATCAATGCGTCATCGCGCCCGCGAGCCGCTCGAGCCGAGCGCGCAACGAACCGTCGATCACGAAATCGCCCGCGCGAATGACCGCGCCTCCAACCAGCGATGCGTCCACTTCGCAATGCAGCCGCACCTCGCGATTCAAACGCTTCTTGAGCGCGCTCGCGAACCGCTGCTGCTGCCAGTCGCTCAGCGGCACCGCAGAGACGATGCGCACATCCGCGACGTTCTCGATTTCGGCCCGAAGCACTTCGTACTGGGCCGCGATCTCCGGCAACAATCCGAGCCTGCGATTGTGCGCAAGCGTCATCAAGAAGTTGCGCCCCGGCTCATCGAGCGAATCGCCTGCGGCGTCCGCCAGCAACGAGACGAGATCCTGCGGTGTCACGCGCGGGTTCGTCAGGAGCTTCGCGACTGCGGGCTCGGCGACGACCGCCGATCCGGCGGCGAGCACCTTCGACCAACGCTCGAACGATTGACGCTCCTGCGCGAACTCGAAGGCAGCCTTCGCGTACGGGCGGGCAATGGTGGCTTTCTCCGCCATAGTGCTTCGCGCGGCTTAACCGCGCTCGATCTCCACTGCGAGTTGCTCGAGGATGTCTGCGTGCGTCTTGGCGTCGATCTCGCGGCCTAGCAACTTACTGGCGCCGGCGACCGCGAGCGCAGCCACCTCCTTGCTGAGTTGCTGGCGCGCGCGGCTCGTTTCGAGAGCGACTTCCTCTCGCGCTTCGCCTATCAGGCGCTGACCTTCCGCAAGTGCGGTGCCGCGGGCCTCATCGACCAGCTCATTCGAGCGGCGGTTCGCTTGATCGATGATCTTCGTCGCCTGAACACGCGCGTCCTTCACGATCTCATTCGCGGCAGCGTGAGCTTCGGCAAGGCTCTTCTCGCCTTTCTCGGCGGAGGCGAGTCCTTCAGCGATTTTTCGCTGACGATCTTCGATCGCGGCGATCAAGGGCGGCCAGATGAACTTCATCGTGACCCAGCCCAGGATCAGGAACACGAACGTCTGAATGAGAAGTGTTGCGTTTAGATTCATGGAACGTAAGCCCTGCTAGTCGGCGATCGACGCCAAGCGCTCGATCGAACCTTCGCGGTCCGCGTACCTGCTCAGATCAGCTGACGAACGGATTGGCTGTTGCGAACCACAACGCGATACCCAGGCCGATGATGAACGACGCGTCGATGAGGCCGAGCAGCAAGAAGACCTTCGTTTGCAGCGTGTTCATGAGCTCCGGCTGACGCGCGGAGGCTTCGATGTACTTGCCCGCCATGATGCCCACGCCGATACACGCACCGAGCGCGCCGATGCCGATGATGAGACCGCAGGCGAGAGCGACAAAACCGATATCCGTCATGAGAGTTCTCCGAGTTGAACCTAAAAGAGAGCCGAAACTATCCGATCAGTGATGCGCGTGAGCCTGCCCCAGATAGGCAAGCGTCAGCATCATGAAAATAAACGCCTGCAGCAGCACGATCAGAATATGGAAGATCGCCCAGGCAGTGCCCGTGATGAGATGCATCGCGATGCCGAATACCGTGAGGCTTCCCCCCAGGCCCGCGATCAAGAAGAAGATGAGCTCGCCAGCGTACATGTTTCCGAACAGACGCATGCCATGCGAGAACGTGCGGCCACCGTACTCGACGATGTTCATGCCGACGTTCGCGAAGCCGAGAGCGATCGCGCCGATCCACGTCAGCGGATTCGCCGAGATCTTCACCATGCCGAACGGCGCGCAGGTAAGCTCGTGCGCGAACCCACCGAGCCCCTTGATCTTGATGCTGTAGTAGACCGACAGCAGCAACACGCCTAACGCGAGACCGAAGGTGGTGTTCAAATCGGCGGTCGGCAGCGGACGTAAGTAATGTACGTCAGCGACCGCAGCAGCCCGCGGCAGCCAGTCGACGGGCAGCAGATCGATCGCGTTCATGAACGCGACCCAGACGAATACCGTCAATGCGAGCGGCGCGATGTACGTGAGCTTGCCATGCACCATCGCTCTGGCCTGCTCGTTCACCATCTCGACCAGCATCTCGATCGCGCACTGGAATTTGCCTGGCACACCAGGCGTCGCACGCTTCGCTGCTTTGCGAAGGAAAAGGAGCGTCAGCAGTCCGCACAGGAGCGCGAAGAACAGAGTGTCGAAATGGACGATTGAACCGTCGAACAGCGCTTCCTGCTTGCCGCTCGCGAGATGCTGCAAATGGTGGGCGATGTAGTCGGAAAACCCGTGCTCACCACCGCTTTCGCTTGCCATCAGCCCCATCCGCATGCGTCACACACCCCAGCAATGGAATCGAGCACCTCGATTCCCTAGAACATCAGCCGACACCATGCCGGCAAAGATCGTCTCGATCGCTGCATTCAGCCGGCTCGCGACCATCGTCGACCCAGCTCCAACGCGAACCATGCCCAGTAGGCAATCATGCTCGCGAACAATCCTCCGAGCACCGCCAGCGGCAGAAGGCTCCGAGCGCGCAGCGCGATGACCAAGAGCGTCACAGTCATCACGAGCTTGAACAGCCAACCCTTGAAGAAACTCGCCGCACTCACGCGAGCACCGTAATCCACACTGTGCTTCAGCAGCGTCAGCGCCATGTACACGGTCCACACTAGACCGATGCCTCCGCCGGCGAGGATCGAGCCGCCCGCACGCACGCCCCAGCCAACCGCAACGAGGATGGCAACGAGCAGCAAGCAACCGACCTGCCACACGAGCAGGAGCAACGATCGGCGCGCAGCAACCGCAAACGGGTTCGCGCTCATGACGGATCGTGCTCACCGCCGGCAGACAACAAAAATGCCACCGCGTGGGCCGATTGGTCGGCGACGTGTGGCATTGCGTAAATCCTGGAATATCCAGCCGAATTTCGCCGCCCGGCTGGAAAAGGCGGCGCATTATACGCAGCGTTTTGCAGTGCTTCAAGGAAAGGCCAACTGGCTTACTGGCCACTGGCCAACCGGCCAGAGATGACACTGTTCGATAACCGGGACAGCCGACCCGAAGCCTAGTGCGAAGGCGCGAGGAATCGCGCTAGACATCCTCTCTCACTCGAGCGGAGCTCGGCTCTTTCGGGCCAGATGCCAGTGGCCAGTTGGCCAGCGGCCTATTGAATGTGCGCAAGGATCCCGTCGAGCTCATCCAGCGTGTGATAGCTGATGACGAGCTTGCCCTTACCGGTCGCTGAGTGTTGAACCTGAACTTTGGCGCCGAGCTTTTCGCTCAAGTCGCTCGCGAGCTTGCGGATGTTTGGATCTTCGCGCGTAGGCGCTTCAGCTGTAGTCGCGGGCTGCGTGAGCAACCGCTTCACGAGCGCTTCCGTCTCGCGAACTGAGAGCTTCTTCTTTGCGACCAGTGTCGCGACTTCGGTCTGTTGACGTCGATTCTCGAGCGACAGCAGCGCGCGTGCGTGACCCATTTCGATCTCGCGTTGCTCGACGAGTTGCTTGACCTCATCGGTGAGCTCGAGCAACCGCAACAGATTCGAGACCGCGGCGCGAGAACGGCCGACCGCTTCAGCAGCGGTCGCGTGGGTCATTTCGAATTCCTCGATGAGGCGCTCGAGTGCGCGTGCCTCTTCGAGCGGATTCAAGTTCTCGCGTTGGATGTTCTCGATGAGGGCCATCGCGATTGCCGCGCTATCCGGCACATGGCGAATGACAGCGGGAATCTCATGCAGGCCAGCAAGCTGCGCTGCGCGCCAGCGGCGTTCCCCGGCAATGATTTCGTAACGACGAGGTTGGCCGCCGCCTGCTTCGGAAATCGGCCGCACGACGATCGGTTGCACGAGGCCCTGCGCCCTGATCGAATCCGCCAGCTCCTGCAGCGTCTCCTGCCGCATATCGATGCGCGGCTGATACTTGCCTCGTTGCAGTAGATCGATCGGAAGCTTCTGAAGCTCCTCATCGGTGCGCAGCGAAGTGATGTTGTCGGACTCGCTTGCAGGCATCGGCTGACCGAGCAGCGCACCCAACCCGCGTCCGAGACTTGGTCGTTTAGTGGCCATTGCTGATCAGGCTCTAGGCTGTGGGCTGCGGGCGGTAGCCAGAGAAGAAAGAAACATCACATCACGTCCATCAGCTGAATGGGCCACAACGAAGATCGGCTGTCCGCCATCGCTTTGGTCTTTGTCTGACTACAGTCTACAGCCTTACCCGACCGCGTCCGCGGTCTGGAGCGCGTAATCGCCTTCGTCTCTGCGGATCATTTCACCGGCGAGCGCCAGATAGGCGAGCGCGCCGCGCGATTCGCGATCGTAGTGCAACGCCGGCTTGCCGTAACTCGGCGCTTCGGCCAATCGCACGTTGCGTGGAATGATGGTACGAAAGACTCGATCTTGGAAGTGCTCGATGAGCTGCGCCGAGACTTCGTTCGCAAGATTGTTGCGAGGGTCGAACATCGTGCGCAGAATCCCGCCGATCTCCAGTTGCGGATTCGGTCCGGCCTTGATCTGCTCGATCGTGTTGACGAGCGCCGTAAGCCCTTCGAGCGCGTAGTACTCGCACTGCATCGGGATGATCACGCCTTCGGCTGCGACGAGCGCGTTGACCGTCAGCATATTTAGAGCCGGCGGACAATCGATCAGCACCATGTCGAACTGATCGAGAATCGGCGCGAGCGCATCGCGCAGACGCGTCTCGCATCCTGGCTTTCCCATCAGCTCGACTTCTGCCGCGACCAGATCCTGGTTCGCTGGCATCAGCTTGAAATCGGCGTAATCGACGGACACGATCGCGGCAGCGGCTTCGCACTCGCCCAGCAGCACATCCGTCGTCGAGCGCTCCAGCGTGCGTTTATCGACGCCGCAGCCCATCGTTGCATTGCCTTGCGGATCGATATCGATCAAGAGCACGCGCCGCTTCGTCGCCGAGAACGATGCCGCGAGATTCACGCTGGTCGTCGTCTTGCCGACGCCGCCTTTTTGATTCGTGATCGCGAGAGTGCGGTGCATGAGAGTTAGGCCGACTGGCCAACCGGCCACTGGCTACTGGCGAGATTCCTCAAGAATAGACGCGTGTGCATGCGAGTTGGGTGTCCGAGCTCTCAAGCCAGACGATCGAAGGCGGCACTCTAACTCTGGCCAGTTGCCGATGGCCAGTTGGCCAGCTGCCTAAATTTTTTCGTGGCTCCGGCAGATTTCCACAAGATGCCGTTCTTCGTCCAGCCCGGGAATGGTAAGTCGATGGACCGCCGCGAGTTTCCAGCCGCTCGGCAGCTTTGTAAGTTCGTCCGTCGGGTAGCGGCCCTTCATCGCGAGCAAACGTCCGCCGCCGACGCACAAGTGGCCAGCCCATTTCACGAACTGCTCGATCGGGCCGACTGCGCGCGAGATCACGCAATCGAAGCGCTCTTTGGGACGGTAAATTTCCGCGCGGGTGTGCACCGTCTCGACGTTACGAATGTCTAATAGCGCTGCTGCGTGGTCGATGAACTTCAACTTCTTCGCCGTCGAGTCGATGAGCGTGAAGTGCATCTGGGGCAGGACGATTGCAAGCGGTAATCCGGGAAAGCCCGCGCCTGTACCTATATCGGCGGTGCGTGTCCCGTGCAGATGCGGATAAGCGGCCAAGCTATCGAGCAGATGTTTCGTGATCTGCTGTCGCCGCTCACGGATTGCCGTGAGATTCATGCGCTCGTTCCAAACGTCGAGCTCATCCAGCAATCGCACGAGCTTCTGCGCATCCTCATCGCTCAAGGACACGCCGAGCTGCGCCGCGCCGCTCTTGAGGAGTGCGAAAGAATCGCTCATGCGATGCGCACGACCGTGCGGCCGATGACGTTTGCGTCGATGTACCCGTCGAAAGCGTGCGGCAGATCGTTGAGCTCGATAACGCGTGTGACGATTTTATCCAGGTGCCGCGGACGCAAGTCCGCGGCGAGTCGCTCCCACACTCGCAGGCGCACCGCCCGCGGCGTGTAGACAGAGTTGATGCCGAGCAGATTGATACCGCGCAGGATGAACGGCAGGACCGTCGTTTTCAGCTCCGTGCTCGCGGCCATCCCGATGCTGGCGATATTGCCGTTCAGATCCGTCGAGCGAATCAGCCAGGCCAACAAATCGCCGCCCACATTGTCGATCGCGCCTGCCCACCGTGCCGCTTCTAGCGGACGCGAGCCGAGATCGATCTCTTGTCGAGCGAGCACACGCGCCGCACCGAGCGCCCGCAGATAATCCGCGGACTGTGCCTTTCCTGTGACAGCGACTGCCCGGTAGCTGCGCGCAGCGAGCATGTCGATCGCAAGACTCCCGACCCCACCCGTTGCGCCGGTGACGACGATCTCACCAGCATCGGGTGTCTGACCGTTCTCTTCCATGCGATGGATCGCGAGCGCGGCAGTGAAGCCTGCAGTTCCGATCGCCATGCACTGAAATTCATCGAGCGCGGCTGGAATAGGAACCGCCCATGCGCTTGGAATGCGAGCGAACTGCGCGTATCCGCCATCGTGCGTTTCGGACAAACCGCAGCCATTGACGAGCACTCGCGTGCCGACCGCGAATGTCGGATCTGACGATTCCACGATTTCTCCCGCAAGATCGATGCCGCCCACGAGCGGGAACTTGCGCAGGATCTTTCCTTTGCCGGTCGCGGCGAGAGCGTCCTTGTAGTTGATCGTCGAATAGCGGACCTGGATGACGAGCTCGCCTGCGGCCAAGTCATCGAGGCTGATGGTCTCGAGTCGCGGAACGATGCCGCGTTCGGCTTGGTGGATGCGAAAAGCCCTGAAGGTGTGCGTGGTCACGGTTGACAGTTGACGGTTGACCGTTGACGGGCAGAGGAAGGACGAATGGAATCTCGTTCGTCGCCTCTCGCTATGGATCGTGCGCTTTCCGACCGACAACCGCCAACTGTCAACGGTCAACCCGCATCAGGGGCACTTGCCCTGATCGCGAATATCCTTCGTGCTGCAGAGAGCCTTTTGATTTGCGAAGAAGTTCGCGAGCGCTTGGAAGTCCTTCTCGTCGATGCCCGTGATGATGCCGGCCATGATGGGATTCTTGCGTTTGCCGCTCTTGTAGTCCTTCAACGCCTGCACGAGATAGTCGGCGTACTGACCCGCCAGGATCGGGTAGTCATCCATCACGGTCTTGGCGCCATCGGCTCCATGACACGCCACACAAGTCTGTGTTGCGGGCGGCGGTGTGCCGACTACTTGGTTCGCTGGCTCAATCGGCTCGCCTTGCAGGTAGGCAGCGATGTCTGCGCGATCCTGCTCGGACAGCGTCGCGGCCTGTGCGTGCATCGTCTGATGCGGGCGATCGCCTGCCGCATAGGCCGCCAGCGCGCTCTCGATGTACTTCGCGTGCTGACCGCCTAGCTTAGGCACGCTGTAGTTGGGGTATGCGTTCTTGTACTTGGGAACGCCATGGCAACCGTGGCAGGTGTACGCCAGCACTTCGCCTCGCTTCGGATCGGCATCCGCATTGGCAGAGAGCGTCAGGCAGGCAGCGATCATGCCGAGGCTGAGTGCGGCCAAGGTCGGTCGAAACTTCATTCCCATCTCCAACTACACATGCATGCCCCGCGCGAAATCATGTTGAGGCGCCGCGGGGCGCGCAATGGTAGCGGAGCCAAGCGCCGCGCGCGAGCGTGCGGATTCGACCGCACGGCCACGATCCGGTGTAGATGCACGCGCTTCGCGGCATTCCGATCAGGTTTTCCACGAATCCGAGTTCTCCAGGGGCCCTTCGCCGCGGGCTCCCTGGTCCGCTGCAGGCGCCGGCACGCTATACTGACCCACCACCGACCGGTTTCGTTCGAGGTTTTCATGGCCCGTATTACTGTCGAAGATTCTCTGCACAATGTCCCCAACCTATTCCAGCTCGTCCTCGTAGCCGCAAAGCGCGCGCGCAAGCTCGCGAACGGCGCCGAGCCCACGGTGGAATGGGAGAACGACAAGCCAACGGTCGTCGCGCTGCGAGAAATCGCGGCCGGCCACATCGGCCCGGAGATCCTCGAGGAAGTGGAGCGACCCGCCCCGGAGATCATGCCCGAGATGGAGATGCCGGCCATGTCCGGCGAGCTGCGGGCTCCGCACCTCGGCTTGGGCGATTGAGGGAGATTGATTCCTCGCAACCTGCCCGCATCGTCATGACTCTCTATGGATTACGCGTCTTCCATCTTGGGCCTCCTCCCTACTGGAAGACGCTCCATAGGCGTCACGCAGCTTCTCAATAAGCTCGAAACCTACCTTCCGCCCGCGCAGGTCGATCGTGTGCGGGACGCCTACGAGTTCGGCGCCGAAGCGCACGAAGGCCAAAAGCGCCTGAGCGGCGAGCCCTACATCGCCCATCCCGTAGCGGTCGCGCACATCCTTGCCGATCTGCACATGGACGCCCCAACGATCGTCGCTGCCATCTTGCACGACGTCATCGAAGACACTCCGACCGCCAAGGACGAGATCGCGGAGCGCTTCGGGGCCGACGTCGCCGAGCTCGTCGACGGCGTATCTAAGCTCGATCACATCCAGTTTCGCAGCCGTGCAGAAGCGCAGGCAGAGAGCTTTCGCAAGATGCTGCTTGCGATGGTGCGCGACATTCGCGTCATCATGGTCAAGCTCGCCGATCGTACGCACAACATGCGCACGCTCGGCGCCGTTCCACCTGCGAAGCGCCGCACCGTCGCCCGCGAGACGCTCGAAATCTACGCGCCGATCGCAAATCGACTCGGCATTCATTCGATCAAATCGGAGCTCGAGGAGCTTGGCTTCAAGGCGCTCTATCCGGGCCGCTATCGCATCATCGAAAAAGCGCTGAAGAAGGCGCGCGGCAACCAGAAACAATTTGTCGGCAAGATCGCGCAAAACCTTCGCGAAGCGCTCGAGAAGGCCGGCGTGAAGGGACGCGTGGAAGGGCGCGAAAAACACCTCTATAGCGTGTACCAGAAGATGCGCCGCAAGCGCTCGCCGCTCACCTCGATCGTCGATGTGTTCGGTTTCAGGATCGTCGTCGACTCGGTCGACACCTGTTACCGCGTGCTCGGACTCGTGCATGGTTTGTATCGACCGATGCCGGGCCGCTTCAAGGACTACATCGCAATCCCGCGCATCAACGGCTATCAATCGCTCCACACGACGCTCTTCGGACCGAATGGCATGCCGATCGAAGTGCAGATCCGAACCGAGGAGATGCATCGCGTCGCCGAGTCCGGTATCGCCGCGCATTGGCAGTACAAAACCGGCGATGACCAAGGTCGCGCGTATCGCGACCGCGCGAGCGAATGGCTGCAGCATCTGATGGAGATGCCGCACGGAGGCAACTCCGAAGAGTTCATGGAGAGCGTGAAGCTCGATCTTTTTCCCGACAAGGTGTACGTGTTCACGCCGCGGGGCGAGATTCGACGTTTGCCGCGCAACGCAACAGCAGTGGACTTCGCTTATTCGGTTCACACCGACATCGGCAATCATTGTGTTGCCGCCAAGATCGATCGTCGACTCGTTCCGCTGCGCACGCCGCTGCGCAACGGCCAGACCGTCGAGATCATCACGGCGAAAGGTGCGACACCGAATCCGGGATGGGTGAATTTCGTCGTCACAGCCAAGGCGCGCGCGGCGATCCGGCACTATCTGAAGAGCCTCAAGCACTCCGAGGCCGTCGAGCTCGGCAGACGTCTTCTCAACCAAGCGCTCGCCGATCTATCGCTCGCGCTCAAGAAAATTCCGGAGGAGCGGATCCAAGCGGCGGCGACCGAGCTCAATCTCAAGACCCCGGAAGAGTTATACGAGAAGATCGGGCTGGGCGAACGCCTCGCGCCGCTGGTCGCACGCAGATTGCTGCCGCCCGACAACGCAGCGCCAGCCGAGCCGGTCGCCCAAGCGGGCGCATTGGCGATCGCCGGCACGGAGGGCATGGTCGTAAGTTACGCGCGTTGCTGCTTCCCGATTCCGAACGATCCCATCATGGGGTATCTCTCGAGCGGCCGCGGGGTGGTGATCCATCGCGAGGCGTGCGGCAACTTGCGCAATTATCGCAAGCAGCCGGACAAGTGGATCTCAGTGACGTGGCAGCCGGATCTCGATCGCTTGTTCAATGTCGAGATTCGCATCGATGTCACGAATCGAATGGGTGTCCTCGCCGCGATCGCTTCGAACATCGCCAGCACCGAGACGAACATCGAGCACGTCGCCGTCGATGAGCGCGACGGCGATGCGTCCACGTTGATCTTCGATCTGCAGGTGCGCGACCGCAAACACTTGGCGCACGTCATCAAGAATCTGCGTCGCATGCCTGAAGTGCTGCGCGTCACGCGCATGCTCGCTTGAGCGCCTATGCGCTCCGCTCGTGACTCGTGATTCGCGGGTGAGGGAGCGCTGCATACGTGGTGCACGGTTTGCTTTAGTTTGACGAGTCACTAATCACGAATCACGAGTCACTGGCATGTCGCGACAAATCATCTCCACACCTCAGGCGCCTAAGGCAATCGGTGCATATTCGCAGGCCGTGAAGTGCGGCAATACGGTTTACGTCTCGGGACAAATCCCTCTCGACCCGAGCACAGGCGAGCTGGTGCAAGGTTCGATGGAGGCGCAGATTCGCCGCGTGTTCGACAATCTTCAGGCGATCGTGCGGGCTGCGGGCGCAGAGCTCACGCAGGTGGCAAAGCTCAACGTCTTCGTCACAGACCTGTCGCATTTCGCGCTCCTCAACAAAGTCATGGCTGACTATTTCAAGGAGCCGTATCCAGCGCGTGCGGCGATCCAAGTGGCCGCACTCCCCAAAGGCGCAACAGTCGAAATGGACTGTGTAGTGGAGTTGGAGTAAGGGTTTTAGGGCTGTTGGGTTCTGGGTGCTGGGTAGCTGGGTGCTGGCCAGAAGGCGCGGAGCGCTGACGGCTTGAGCTGCGCGCGCGCGCCGTAAACCACGAACCCATTCTGGCCAGTACTCAGCTACCCAAACTACCCAGAACCCTTCTACCCTCAATAAACTGCCAAGGACGGCACATGACCATACCTATCCGAAACAAAGCTGCATCAGCACGTGAATCCGGTTTGCGAAGCGCGGGTCTTGCGCTCGATTCGCGGCCGGTCACCTCGCTGCGCGGTGTCGGCGATGCGCTCGCCGAACGCCTCGAGAAGCTCGGCGTCACGACCGTACAAGACTTGTTGTTCCTGCTGCCGCTTCGCTATGAAGATCGTACGCAGATCGTACCGATCGGCTCGTTGAGCGGCGGGGAGCGTGCCGTCGTCGAAGGCGATGTGCTCCTCGCGGAAGTGGCCTTCCGTGGTCGCCGTCAGCTCCTCGTGCGCATCAGCGATGGCACGGGTTCGCTGACACTGCGCTTCTTCCATTTTTCCAACGCGCAGCACCAAGCGGTACCGCGCGGCACGCGCCTGCGGTGCTATGGAGAAGTGCGTCGCGGCCCATCCGGGTGGGAAATCGTGCATCCCGAGTATCGGCGCGTCGCGACTGGGGAGGCGGGTACAACGGAGGCCACACTCACGCCGATGTATCCGCTGACGGAAGGGGTGCAGCAAGGGCGACTGCGCCAACTCACAGCGCTGGCCCTGCGCGAGCTTTCGCAGAGCAACGTTCGCGATTGGATTCCGATAAACCTCCTCGAAGAACTCGAACTCCCCACGCTGCAAGCAGCACTCGAGTACGTGCATCGCCCACCTCCCGATGCGGACGTGAGCCTGCTCGCAGCCGTGCGTCATCCTGCTCAACGGCGGCTCGCCTTCGAAGAGCTGCTGGCGCATCAGTTGAGCTTGCGTTTGCTCCGGCAAGAAATCCAAGCCGACCCAGGCTGGCCCTTCGGTCCGCAGGTGGGCGCACTCGTGGAGAGATTTCTTGCGTCGCTGCCATTTCGGCCGACGGGTGCGCAACTTCGCGCATGGCGCGAGATCGAGAGCGACTTGTGTAAACCGAGCCCGATGTTGCGGCTCGTGCAAGGCGATGTCGGCAGCGGCAAGACCCTCGTGGCAGCGATGACAGCGTTGCGCGCGGTCGATGCAGGTTTTCAAGTCGCGCTGATGGCGCCAACAGAGCTGCTTGCCGAGCAGCACGCACGCAATTTCGCGAACTGGCTTGCGAGCCTCGATGTACCCATCGTGTTTCTGTCAGGGAAGCGCACCGGCGCGGTGCGTGCCAAAGCACTCGAGGAGCTCGCGTCGGGATACGGCAAGATAGCGATCGGAACGCACGCGCTCTTTCAAGAAGGCGTGCAGTTTCAACGCCTGGGGCTCGCGATCGTCGATGAGCAGCATCGATTCGGCGTGCATCAACGGCTCATGCTGCGGGAAAAAGGGCTCGCGTCCGGTCGCTTCCCGCATCAACTCATCATGACGGCCACACCAATCCCGCGCACGCTCGCGATGACCGCTTATGCGGATCTCGATGTTTCGATCATCGATGAGCTGCCGCCAGGCCGTACACCGGTGAAAACGGTGGCGCTCCCAGAACTGCGACGAGATGAAGTCGTCGTTCGCATTCGCGATGCATGTCGGCAGCAGCGACAAGCGTATTGGGTCTGCCCGCTGATCGAAGAATCGGATCAATTGAATGCGCAGGCGGCCGAAGACACAGCGAAGGCCTTATCCGAAGCGCTCAGCGAGCTCAAAGTGGGGCTCGTGCATGGGCGCATGAAACCACGCGAGAAAGAAGCAGTGATGGCACGCTTCAAGGAGGGCGAGATCGATCTGCTCGTGGCCACGACGGTCATCGAGGTGGGTGTCGATGTGCCCAACGCGAGCTTGATGGTGATCGAGAACGCGGAGCGCATGGGTCTTGCGCAATTGCACCAGCTGCGCGGACGCGTGGGTCGCGGCACCGCGGAAAGCACGTGTGTGCTGCTGTATCGTGCACCCCTCACAGAGGTGGCACGAGAGCGCCTTGCGGTGATGCGCGCAACTAACGACGGCTTCGAGATCTCGAGGCGTGACCTCGAGCTGCGGGGGCCGGGTGAGTTGCTTGGTACGAGACAAACCGGTTTGATGCAGATGCGCGTCGCCGATCTGATGCGAGATGCGGATCTGCTGCCGCACGTGCAGAAAGCGGCCGAGCGAATGCTGGCCGAGCACGCCGGGAACATCCCGCCCTTGTTGAGGCGCTGGATCGGTCGAGGCGAGCGATTCGGTAAAGTGTGACCCGATGAACGCAAACGCCTCTCTTCGAAATCGCCTACGTTGGCTCGGCCATCGGATCTCTACGACCTCGCTGTTCACGGAGACGCTGCCGCGCATCGGTGCCAAGGCGCGGGCATACGCGCAGCTCACGCGGCTCAATCGCCCCATCGGGATCTGGCTGCTGCTGTGGCCGGTGCTGTGGGCGTTGTGGTTGTCCTCGAACGGCACGCCCGACCAGCAAGTCTTCATTGTGTTCGTGCTCGGCGTCGTGCTTACACGTTCAGCCGGGTGCGCGATCAACGACTTTGCGGATCGCAACTTCGATGGCCATGTGAAACGCACGCGAGATCGACCGCTCGTCACGGGCCAGCTCGACCCGATCGAGGCGGTCGCGCTGTGCATCGCGTTGGGGCTCATCGCATTCGGACTCGTGCTGACGTTGAATCAGCTTACTCAGCTGCTCGCGCTGGTGGGCGGATTTCTCGTGGTGACCTATCCGTTCTTCAAGCGCTTCTTCCCGATCCCGCAGTTCTATCTGGGCGCGGCATTCACTTGGTCGGTCCCGATGACCTTCGCGGCGCAAACGAGCGAAGTCCCTCGTCTCGCCTGGCTGCTCTTCCTTGCGGGCCTGCTCTGGACGATGGCATACGACACGATGTACGCGATGGTCGATCGCGAAGACGACCGCAAGCTCGGCATCCGCTCGAGCGCGCTTCTGTTCGGCGACGGCGACCGCTTCATCGTCGGTGTCATGCAGCTCATGTCGTTGTTTGCGCTGTGGCTTGCCGGCCGTGAGCTGAAGCTCGGGGCGTGGTTCGGCGCCGGCCTCGCTGCTGCGGCGATCTTCGCCCTCTATCAGCAGATCCTCATTCGCGACCGGGTTCCGGAAAAGTGCTTCCGCGCGTTTCTCAATAACAACTACTTCGGAATGGCGGTGTTCATCGGGATCGCACTCGATTACTTGTGGGCTGGGGGAACGTGACAGAGTGACAAGGTGACGAAGTGCGAGAGGTGCGCTCGCTCAACCTCTGACTTCGTCACCCTGTCACCTCGTCACTGAGTCACTTGCCGAGGGCATTCACCTCCCCGCCCTAGCAATCGCCCACACTTCGATTCTGGCGGCGCCGGCACGGCCCAAGATGCGCGCAAGCTCGTGGACGGTACTCCCGGTAGTGACGACGTCGTCGAAGATCGCGACATTCGCGCCATCTAGCGAGCCACGCGCGCGAAAAGCGCCGCGCACATTGCGCTTGCGCTGTCCCTTCGGCAGTGCGGCTTGTTCCTTTGTTTCGCGCACGCGCTCGACCAGATCGCTGCGCAGCGCAACGCCTCTACCGTGCGCGATGCATCGTGCAAGCTCATGCGCCTGATTGAAGCCGCGTTCGCGATAGCGGCGCCGACCCAATGGCACTGGGATGATTGCATCCGGCAGCAGCGGCTTGTCGAGCGCGAGATGCCGCTCTGCGAACACCTCACCCAGGACTCTCGCGACGCTCAGTTCTTTGCCGTACTTCAGTCGTTGCACGAGGCGATCGAGCGGGTACTCGTATCTGAACGGCACGAAGCTCGAATCGATCAGCGTCGGGACGCGTAAGCAGCTTCCGCAGATGGGCTCGCTTGCTGAGGTGCGAAAGAGCGGCTGAGAGCACAGCCGACAACGCACTGCATTGATGACGAGCTCGCGTTCACACGGGCGGCAGAGATCGCGAACCCTGTCGGTTCGGGATAGACATAACACGCACGTGGCAGGCCACAGCAGCATGCCAGCGCGGTCCCACCAGCTGTCAACCTTCAGCGCCGCTTCTGGTTGACAGCCCTCGAGCGCCTGCGAATACTGCATGCGAGCATCTCCTTACCCACGCGCCTCGGACAGAATGTGCCCGGTGCCGCAGACCGCATCGCTGAATATGTTGGAGCCCGTCGAGAAATGACTCACGCCACACTCAATCTTTCTCGCCTGGGTGAAGTCCGCACCGATTGGGTGATCGATGAAGTGCGCGCGTTGTTCGCACTGCCGTTCTCCGATCTCATGTATTACGCGCAGCGCGTGCACCGATCGAACTTCGACCCCAATGAGGTTCAGATCAGTACGTTGCTGTCGATCAAGACCGGTGCATGCCCTGAAGATTGTGCGTACTGCTCTCAGAGCATCCGCTTCGAAACCGGGCTAAATGCCGAGCCGCTCATGGACATCGAGGCGGTTATGGAGAAGGCGCGTGCTGCGAAAGTGAACGGCGCGACTCGGTTCTGCATGGGCGCTGCGTATCGGAGCCCGAAACCAAAACAGTTGGCACGGATCATCGAGATGATCAAAGGCGTTCGCGCGCTCGGCATGGAAACCTGCGTGACCCTTGGCATGCTGAGCGCCGATCAGGCACGGGAGCTGAAGGACGCAGGGCTCGATTATTACAACCACAATCTGGACACTTCGGAATCGCACTATTCGAAGGTCATCACCACCCGCACCTATCAAGATCGTTTAGACACGCTGGAAGCGGTGCGTGCGGCCGGAATCAATGTGTGCTGTGGTGGGATTCTCGGCTTGGGCGAGACGGAGCTCGATCGCGCGCAACTGCTGCACACGCTTGCAACGTTGCCCGAGCATCCGCAGAGCGTACCGATCAATCAGCTGATGCAGGTCCCTGGTACGCCGCTGCACGGTGTCGCGAAGGTGGAACCGCTCGAGTTCGTGCGCGCCATCGCGGTCGCGCGTCTCTTGATGCCGCGCTCTCACGTGCGGCTGTCCGCGGGCCGCTCCGAGATGACTGAGGAAACTCAGGCCTTGTGCTTCCTCGCTGGTGCGAATTCGATCTTCTACGGCGAGCGCTTGCTTACCACCGGCAATCCCGAAACAGAGGCGGATTGGAAGCTCTTCGAACGCCTTGGTATTAGGCCCGAACCCGCGCATGCGAGCGAAAGCGAGCAGACGCCCGCCGTCTGCGAGCGGATTGCAGCGGCTTCTTAGGACGCGCGCCGTCTATCGATGAGAGGGGCACAGCGCTCGCCTTCTTAGGCATGCATTCCCCGCCCCCAATCGACGAGTACACCCTCGAACGTCGAGCGATCCGCCGCGCGTTCGATCGCGCGAGCGCGACGTACGCACAAGCTGCGGTCGTACAAGCAGAAATCCGTGCACGCCTGCTCGAGCGGCTCGATCTGGTGAAGCTCCAGCCACAACGTGTTCTCGATTTGGGAGCTGCAAGTGGCGGATCGAGCAAAGCTCTCAAGAATCGCTACCCGAAGGCCCACGTGGTAGCACTCGATCTCTCACGCCGGATGCTCGAACGAGCAACGCGCGAGCAGTCCTTCTTCCGACGCTTCGATGCAGTGGTCGCAGACGCACAGCAGCTCCCGATCCGCGAGGCGAGCATCGATTTGGTTTTCAGCAATCTCATGCTCGCCTGGTGTAGCGATGTGGATGCTGTTTTTCAGAACGCCGCTCGCGTGCTGCGAGCGGACGGCCTGTTCACGTTCACGACGCTCGGCCCCGATACGCTCACTGAGGTGCGCCGCGCATTTCGCCAAGTGGATGCATATACGCACGTGCATCGATTCATTGACATGCACGATCTCGGAGATGCGTTACTGCGAACGGGTTTCGCCGAGCCGGTGATGGACACCGAAAGACTCGTTGTAACGTATCCGACTGCTGACACCTTACTGCGTGAGCTCCATCAGAGCGGCTCGAGCAACCTCACCGCCGGGAGGCGATTCGGCTTATTGGGGCGCAAAGGTTATCGAGCGGCTCAAGAAGCGCTCGAAGCCTCTCGTCGGGAGGGCGTCATTCCGATCACCGTCGAAGTCGTATACGGGCACGCCTGGAAGGGAGCTCCTAGGGCAGCTCGCGGCTCCACGGGTGAGGTCGTCGTGCCGCTTTCCAGCCTACGCCCACTCACTCGAAAAATCTAACGGTCCAGCAGCCATTTCGCCAACCTTTCCGCTCAAGCTTTGATTTTTATTAACCTAGGTCCGATCGGAGAGGGTCTCTGCGCAACTCTCTAGGGATGTTCCTGCTCTGACGCTGCCCCCCTGATGCTCTCAGCCGGAAAGCGTCGGCACTTACGATTGGACCTCCAAGGGAACTTCGCTAGCATGCAGCGGTTAGATTTTCCGGCCATGTTGAAACGCTCCCGATCATGCCTCTAGCCCCTGCCGCCCCGCTCCCGCCGGGTTTGTCTCCCGCGGATCAGGATGGGTGGGTTTTGCAGCTGAGTGCCCATCGTTCTCTCACCCCTACGAACGCACGGAGATTCATTTTGATCGTGGCCGCGGGCACCTTCGCCGTCGCCGCCTTCTTCGCTGCCTATGGTTTCTGGCCTGTGCTCATCTTCGCCGCCCTTGAGATCCTGGCGTTGCGATGGGCAGTGAACGCATCGATGCGGTCCGGAAAAGTCGCCGAAACAATCACGATCACGCGCGACAACGTGACGATCGAGCATCGAGAAGAAGGGAATCATCGTTTCGCAGTATTTCCTCGGCATTGGGCGAGGGTTACACTCCACGCCCCGCTGGCGGCGCTTCATCCCAGCAGACTCATAGTCGAGTCGCATGGCCGCGCCTGTGAGGTGGGCCGGTTTCTCACAGAGGACGAGCGCCGCGATCTCGCGGTCCGACTCAAACGACTGGTGGGGAATGTAAACGAATCGCCCGCGCTTTGACGCGAAGCGCGGCGATGAACTGCGGGCAGTGCTTAATGCCTGTCCGCGATTAAATAGCCGCATGGCTCTAAGTCAGGGCCATAGCGGTATCGAGATACTCGGGAGCATTGGCGCAAATGTTGAAGATCCTGAAATACGCCGCGGCCGCAATCGCAGCGTGCCTGCCTGTCGGAGCGGCCTTCGCAGCGTGGGAGCTGAACATGCCCGTCGGGGTGACGGAGCTCAGCCGCGAAATCCACGGCCTGCACATGCTCATTCTCTGGATCTGCGTCTTGATCGCCGTGGTCGTGTTCGGCGTCATGATCTATTCGATCGTGAAGTTCCGCCATTCGAAGGGCGCGGTACCCGCAACGTTCGATCACAGCACGAAGGTGGAAGTCGTCTGGACCGTCATCCCAATCGCGATTCTCGTCGGCATGGCCATTCCGGCGGCCGAGACGCTCATCAAGATCGAGGACATGCGCGACTCCGAGCTCACCGTCAAGGTCACCGGCTATCAATGGCAGTGGCATTACGACTATCTCGATCAAAACGTCAGCTTCTTCTCCCGCATCTCGCGCGACAGCGACGCCGCACGCCAACTCAACTCGGGGATCGATCCGAATGGCGTGGAGAACTATCTGCTCGAGGTGGACAACCGCCTCGTCGTGCCCGTCGACACGAAGGTCCGCGTGCTGTTGACCTCGAGCGATGTCATCCACGCGTGGTGGGTGCCTGAGTTCGGCATGAAGAAGGACGCCTATCCCGGTTTCGTCAACGAGCTGTGGTTCCGCGCCGACAAGCCCGGCGTGTATCGCGGACAATGTGCGGAACTATGCGGATACGACCACGCCTTCATGCCGGTGGTGGTGGAAGTGAAATCCAAGGACGAGTTCAACGCCTGGCTGCAGGCGCAACAAGCGGACGGCGAACCCGCGGCGCAACCTGCCGCCGCTCCTGCCGAATCGCAGACTGAGAATGGCGCGGCCTCGACAGTCGCCCGCGCGGAGTAAGAGTTCATGAGCACAGTTCACACGCACGCCGGTCACGCAGACACGCACCACGACGCGCACGATCATCACGGCCCCGAAAAGGGCTGGCGCCGCTGGGTATTCGCCACCAACCACAAGGACATCGGCACGATGTACTTGTTGTTCAGCCTGACGATGTTCTTCATCGGTGGCGCGATGGCGATGATCATTCGCGCCGAGCTGTTCCAGCCGGGACTGCAGCTCGTCAATCCGATGTTCTTCAACTCGATGACGACGATGCACGCGTTGGTCATGATCTTCGGCGCGGTCATGCCGGCGTTCGTCGGTCTTGCGAACTGGATGATTCCGTTGCAGGTCGGCGCCCCCGATATGGCGCTGCCACGCATGAACAACTTCAGCTTCTGGATCCTGCCGTTCGCCTTCACGCTGCTGCTATCGACGTTGTTCGTCGAAGGCGGCGCGCCCGCCAGCGGTTGGACGATGTATCCGCCGCTCGTGCTGCAGACGGGCGACGCGTTCCCGATGGTGATCTTCGCGGTGCACTTGATGGGCGCCTCTTCGATCATGGGCGCAATCAACGTCATCGTGACGATCATGAACATGCGCGCTCCTGGCATGACGCTGCTCAAGATGCCGCTGTTCACGTGGAGCTGGCTCATCACGGCGTACTTGCTGATCGCGGTCATGCCAGTGTTGGCCGGCGCCGTGACGATGTTGCTCACGGATCACTTCTTCGGCACGACCTTCTTCGAAGCCGCAGGTGGCGGCGATCCGGTGATGTACCAGCACATCTTCTGGTTCTTCGGGCATCCCGAGGTGTACATCATGATCCTGCCGGCGTTCGGGATCGTCTCGGAGATCATTCCGACATTCTCGCGTAAGCGTCTCTTCGGCTACGACGCGATGGTGTATGCGATTGCCTCGATCGCGTTCTTGTCATTCATCGTGTGGGCGCACCACATGTTTACCGTCGGCATGCCGCTCGCGGGCCAGATGTTCTTCATGCTTGCGACGATGCTGATCGCCGTG
Organism: Pseudomonadota bacterium; assembly: GCA_023417315.1. Classification (GTDB taxonomy): domain Bacteria; phylum Pseudomonadota; class Gammaproteobacteria; order Steroidobacterales; family Steroidobacteraceae; genus Steroidobacter. The sequence continues at coordinate 98,986 of JAEZFW010000028.1, read as the reverse complement.
CCAACAGGCGTGAAGGTCTTCAACTGGACGGCAACGATGTACAAGGGCTCGATCTCCTTCGAACCGCCGATGCTGTTCGCATTGTCGTTCCTGTTCCTATTCACGATCGGTGGCTTCTCGGGCCTGATGCTCGCCATCGTGCCGGCGGACTTCCAGTATCACGACACGTACTTCGTGGTCGCCCACTTCCATTACGTGCTCGTGCCTGGCGCGGTGTTCGCAATCATGGCCGCCGTCTACTACTGGCTGCCGAAGTGGACCGGTCACATGTACAACACAAAGCTCGCGAAGACGCATTTCTGGCTCTCGACGATCTTCGTGAACGTGCTGTTCTTCCCGCAGCACTTCCTGGGCCTTGCGGGCATGCCGCGTCGTATCCCCGACTACAGCACACAATTCACCGATTGGAACATGGTGTCTTCGATCGGAGCGTTCGGCTTCGGTCTGTCGCAGCTGCTGCTCGTCGTCGTGATTTGGCAGTCGGCGCGCGGTGGCGTGAAGGCGACGGACAAAGTGTGGGACAGCGGCATGCCGCACGGCCTCGAGTGGACGCTGAGCTCACCGCCGCCGTACCACAGCTTCGAAGTCGCTCCGGAAGTGAAGTAACCACGTGGCCGCAACTGCCTTGAACGACGCTGAGCGCAAACGACGGGTACGCCGCACGGCGCTGTGGTTGGCGCTCATCGCCCTTGCTGTTTATGTGGCTTTCATCGCGGCGAGCGTGATGAGAGCAGGATGAGGGGGAAGTGACTGACGATCGGAATACACAGCACCGTTCTTTGACGCGTCGCCTTTGGGTGTTCGCGGGCTGCAGCTTCGCCTTCGGCTTTGCGCTCGTGCCCTTGTACGACGTGTTGTGCGAAGTCACCGGCTATGGTGATCGCTCCAAGCTTATCGAAGCGAGCGAGGTGGTCGAGGCGCCGGTGGAGAATCGTTCGGTCACGATCGAGTTCGTCTCGACGGCACCCACCTATGGAAGTTGGGAATTTCGACCGGACATCGGCAGGCTAGAGGTACAGCCTGGCAAGTTGTACGAGGCGACGTTCCATGCGAAGAACCTCCGAGCGCAGCCTATCGTGGCCCAGGCCGTTCCGAGCATCACACCGTTTCAGGCGACCCGTTACTTCCAGAAGACGGAATGCTTCTGCTTTACGCCGCAGTCCTTTGCTGCGGAAGAAAGCCGCGAGTTCACGGTTCGATTCATCGTCGATCCGAAACTGCCGGCCAGCATCGATCGATTGACGCTCGGCTATGCAATGTATGATGCGAAAGGAAGTGGTTAGTGGTTAGTGGCTAGCGGTTAGTAAGAATGGAATCCGACTGACCACTAGCCACTAACCACTTCATGTCTTGATACAAACATACTGGACTTTATCGCTCATGGCTCACGCACACACGACACACGCGCCGGCAGACAAGTACTACGTGCCCCACGGCAGTCCGTGGCCGATCATCGGGTCGGTTTCGCTGTTCACGACGGTTGTCGGTGCGGCTCTGTGGCTGAACGATGCGGGATCAGGGCCCGTCGTGTTCTCGATTGGGCTGTTGCTGCTCGCCTTCATGTTCGCGGGATGGTTCGGCACGGTCATCAAGGAAAGCGAGGGCCGCTTCTACAATCAAGCTGTCGATCGCTCGTTCCGCATGGGAATGATGTGGTTCATCTTCTCAGAAGTCATGTTTTTCGCCGCGTTCTTCGGCGCGCTCTGGTACGCCCGGCAGTACTCGGTGCCTTGGCTTGGCGGCGAAGGCGTCAAGGTGTTTACCAAGTATCTGCTCTGGAATGACTTCGAGGCCTCGTGGCCGACCAACGGTCCCGGCGATGTGGGCGGTGACTTCGAGATCATCCCGGCATTCGGACTGCCTGCAATCAATACCGCGATTCTGCTCACCTCGGGGGTGACGATCACAATCGCGCATCACGCGTTGAAGGCCGGCAATCGCAAGATTCTCAACATCTTCCTGGCACTCACCTTCCTCTTGGGCTTTTCGTTCGTGTTCCTGCAGGCCGAGGAATACATCGAGGCGTATCAACACCTCAACCTGACGCTCGGCTCCGGGATCTACGGCTCGACGTTCTTCATGCTCACCGGCTTCCACGGATTCCACGTGACGGTCGGGGCGATCATGTTGACGGTCATCTGGTTCCGTTGCCTGAAGGGCCACTTCACGCCAACGAATCACTTCGCATTCGAAGGCGTGGCTTGGTACTGGCACTTCGTCGACGTCGTGTGGCTCGGGTTGTTTATCTTCGTCTACTGGCTGTAAGCGCCTCGTGACTCGTGAATAGAGAGTCGTGACTAGCAAGAGCGCTTGCCTTACGACCCGCGATTCACGGATCACGAGCTTAGCGGCCGAGGCCGTGGGGCTGAATCAATCCCTGTGACCAGGCGATGAACAGTAGGATGAAGAGCGCAACGGACAAGGCGATGCGAATGGTGAGCGCTCTCACCATCCTCTTCGACTCGCCCTTGTCGTTCACGAGGTGAAACAATCCAGAGCCGAGGCTCACGACGATCGCGATCAAGCACGCGACGATCAGAAATTTCATGAATGTCAGCAGGCGACGCCTGTCCTAGTGAGTGGGGCGATCGAGAGTTGGCGATCCCCGACGGGGGCGGACAGCACGCCGCCCACAACGCGGCAGTATATCTTGACCAGTGCCTCGGCAAATCGGCGCTTCACACCTACGCTCGTCGGCACCGTCCTAGCGGTTGTCGGCGTGGCGATCTTTGTAAGCTTAGGGATGTGGCAGTTGCGGCGCGCGGAGCAGAAGCAAGCGCTGCAAACCTCGTTCGAACGCGGTCAGGAAGTGACGTCGACCGTGACGAGCGAAAACATCGCCACGTTGCCCAGGTATCAGCGGGTGCGCACGCGAGGGCATTATCTGAACGCACGGCAGATCCTGCTCGATAACATGCCTTCGGCGGAGGGGCGACCTGGGTACCGCGTATTGACGCCGTTCGCACTCGAGACCGGTGGTCATCTTCTCGTAGATCGCGGCTGGATCCCAATGGGCGATCGCCGCACCGACCTGCCGCAATTAGAGGTCGATGAAACGCCGCGCGAGATCAACGGCCTGCTGGATGAGCTGCCGCGGCCGGGCTTGCGGTTGGAGGAGGGCGTCCTGGAGGCGAACGGCACGTGGCCACGCGTACTGAACTTCCCGGAGCTCGATACGATCGAACGTGCACTGAGCATGCGAGTGGCACCTCATATCGTGTTGCTCGATCCAAGCGAGCCCGATGGGTTTCAGCGTGCATGGCAGGTCTTGACCCGCTTCGGGCCGGAGCGCCATGTCGGCTACGCCGTTCAATGGTTCGTCTTCGCGCTGGTTGCGATCATCATTTACGTCAGCTTGAGCTGGCGCCGCGCCGAACAAGCAGACGCGGTGGATTCGAGCGCGACTTGATTGCGCTCCTGGGATGCTAGAGAAAACGATGTCAGGTTCGAACGATTCTGCCTCTCCTTCGATCCATCAGCCGCGCTCGCGGGCTCAATTTTGGATCCTCGTAGCCATCTTCTTCGCGCCCCTCGCGATTGCTTTCATTCTTTACTACGGGCTCGACGGCTGGCGCCCGCCCGGAAGCACGAATCGGGGCGAGCTCATCCAACCACCGCAGCAGATTCCTGAGGTCGAGCTCTCCACACCCAGCGGCACGCCGCTTCCAGCGAACACGTTGCGCGGGAAATGGACCTTGGTCTACATCGGCGAAGGCAGTTGCGACTCGGTATGCCGCACTCAGCTAACTCTTATGCGTCAAAGCCGCCTGGCGCTCAACGACGACATGGAGCGCGTGCAACGCCTCTTTCTCTCGACGGATGGCTGCTGCGCAGATGACTATCTGAACTCTGAGCATCCTGGGCTGCTGGTGGCAGAGCTCGATGCGGAAGCGGCCGATGTCCGCAGTGTCTTCGAAGCCGTTGTGAGCGAACCGTTAGCTCACACGGGGCGCATCTACATCGTAGATCCGCTCGGCAACTTGATGATGAGCTACAAACCCGATGCGCCGCCGAAAGGCTTGCTCGAGGACATGAAGAAACTGCTCAAGTTCTCGCACATCGGCTGATGACGATGTCGCGACCGTACGTGCTTTTTCGCCGGCTGGCGTTCGCTGCGGCGTGTCTTGCGCTCATCGTCATCGTTCTCGGTGCATGGGTGCGCTTGAGCGCCGCAGGATTGGGGTGCCCCGACTGGCCTGGCTGCTACGGTCATCTCACAGCTCAGGGCGCGGCACAAAACGTCGATGCCATCCAAACGGCATTCCCGGAGCGCCCGTTCGAGTACGCGAAAGCGCACAAGGAAATGGTGCACCGCTATTTCGCCTCGGCGCTCGGATTCCTGATCCTCGTTCTTGCGGGGATCGCGCTCGCGAATCGAAACGACCCGGAACAGCCCGTCGCACTGCCGATTGCGCTCGTCGCACTGGTGATATTCCAAGGGCTACTCGGCATGTGGACGGTGACGCTGCTGCTGAAGCCTCTGATCGTCGTGCTCCATCTGCTCGGAGGACTGAGCACGCTCGCGCTGCTTACGTGGCTTGCCTTCCGACCTCGATCTCAAAATATCCGTGCTGATGCTAACGTGCCTCGACCCCAGCAGGCTCTTCGCTTGCGTAACCTCGCATTCGCGGGCTTGATCGTTCTGTTCCTGCAGATCGCGCTGGGCGGTTGGACGAGCAGTAACTATGCCGCGCTCGCGTGCCCGGACTTCCCGCGGTGTCAAAATGTGTGGTGGCCGGAGATGGATCACGAGGATGCGTTCGTTCTGTGGCGCGGGCTCGGCATCGACTATGAGGGCGGTGTCCTCGAGCACCCCGCACGGGTCGCCATTCATTTCACGCATCGCTTGGGGGCGATCGTAGCGGCGCTCGTGCTCGGCCTCTTGAGCGTGCTCGCCCTCACTCGCGGTTCGCATTCAGCCATTCGGACCGCAGGAGCAGTGCTCGGTGTATTGCTCCTGGTGCAGCTCGTCCTAGGACCCATGATGGTGGTTGGAGGATTGCCGCTGTCGCTCGCGACGGCCCACAACGCAATGGCAGCGCTCCTAGTGATCGCATCCATCTGCTTGACTAAAGCTTGCGTTCTGGAGGCGAGAACTCGAAAACAGCGGGATTCGGGCTAGTCCACCGCCAAGCGGCGGTCCATGTAGAATCCCGAAGCGACGCCCTCGCGACCCGCGTTCCGATCTTGTTCATCGTGGATACCACCTCCGACCGGCCCCAACACGCCACGTGGCGCGACTTCTACGAGCTCGGCAAGCCGCGCGTCGTGATGCTGATCATGTTCACGGCGATCGTGGGAATGTTCCTGGCGGCGCCCGGCTTTCCGCCGTTCGATGCGCTCGTCTTCGGCAGCATCGGCATCGCGCTCGCGGCGTCCTCGGCGGCGGCGATCAATCATGTGCTCGATCGTAGGTTCGATGAGCAGATGGCGCGCACACGTAATCGTCCGCTACCCACCGGGCATGTCACCGGGCACCAGGCACTTGCGTATGCAGCGCTCTTGGGCGCGCTCTCCATGCTATTGCTTGCTGGTTGGGTGAACGCGCTCACGGCCGTGCTCACGTTCTTTTCACTGATCGGCTATGCGGTCATCTACACCGTGTGGCTCAAACATGCGACGCCGCAGAACATCGTGATCGGCGGGGCAGCAGGCGCGGCGCCGCCCGTACTCGGATGGGCAGCGGTCACAGGTAGCGTCGATCCTTACTCGCTGCTCTTGTTCTTGATCATCTTCACGTGGACGCCGCCGCACTTCTGGGCGCTGGCAATCGCCCGTCGCGACGAATATGCCAAGGCCGGCATTCCCATGTTGCCAGTGGCGTACAGCGCGGAATTCACACGTCTGCATATTCTGCTCTACACGATCTTACTGGTCATTGTGACGTTGCTTCCCTATCTCACAGGCATGAGCGGTTTGATCTATCTCGGCTTTGCCGTGGTGCTCGGGAGTTTCTTCCTCTATCGAGCGCTGCAACTCAAGATGCGCAGTGATGCCCGCTTACCGATGCGCACGTTCGCGTTCTCGATCAAATATCTTGCGCTGCTGTTCGCTGGATTGTTGATCGATCACTACTTCAAATTTCGGCTGGAGACCGGGGGCTTGGGACTGTAGGCCAGAGACGGACGTATCTGTGTTCTATCTCCAGCCTTCAGCCTCGGCTCCCCAATCCTTTCCATGCCTCGCACGCGATCGCTGATCCCGTGGTTGTTGTTGGGCGTAGTCGCATTGATCGCCTACGGATCTTTGTATCCGTTCAACTTCAAGCCTGACGCGATCGAGGGCGGCGTCCTGCAAGCGCTCGAGAAACTCTCGTGGGCGCGCGCGGGGCGTGGCGATCGCATCGCCAATGTCCTTTTGTATCTACCGTTCGGTTTCTGTCTGTACTTGTGGCTCGCCACTCACTTGCGCCGCCGCGTGTCCTTGCTCGCCGCGACTGCGTTAGGCGCACTCTTTTCCTTAGGGATCGAGGTCGCACAAGTCTACGTGTCGGCGCGCGTGCCCAGCTTGAAGGACCTCGCGCTCAACACGCTCGGGGCCTCGCTCGGAGCGCTCGGTGGACTTGCATGGCGCGGGATTGCCGGATTGATGCATCTGCCGGCGCGCGAAGAAGCTCCGCGGCGCGATCCCGGAGCCGCCATTGTGATTGCCGTGTGGCTGGCGTTTCGGTTTGCACCTTTCGTGCCTCAATTCGATCTGGGAAAGCTCAAGGCGGCGCTTCAACCGCTGTTCGCACCTGAATGGGACATCATCTCCATCTACATCTATCTCGTATGCTGGCTCATCGTGAACCACGCGGCAGGCGCCTTGGTGCGGCGCTCGCGGCGACTCGAGACCTTGTTGTTCATCATCGCTGGTGTGCTGGTCGGACGCTTGGTCGTGATGAACCAAACGTTCGTTGCGGATGAGCTGATTGCTCTCTTGCTGCTGTTGCCGCTGCTCGTGCTGATGCACCGCCTGACTCCTGAGGCCCGCCGGCGACTGCTGCTGATTGGGCTCATCGCAGTGCTCATCATCGAAGGACTCGCGCCATTCGACTTCACGGTTCGCGCTTCGTCGTTCGACTTCTGGCCATTTCGGATCTGGTTCGAAGGCGCAGACAACCCGATCAGCGTGATCGACTGGTCGGCGCTCTTGGGAAGATTATTCCTATTCACAGCGTTGCTGTGGCTGCTGCGTGAAGCGGCCGTACCGATCAACGCAGCGATTGCAGTCGCCGTCGGCGCGGCTCTGACGTTCGAGATCCTGCAGCTATGGCTACCGAATCAAAGTGGCTCGATCACCGATCCGGCGCTCGCTCTTGCCATTGGCCTCGCGATGCGAGCGATGGAGCGCGCACGTGCGCGTCGAGACTCGGGCTATGTCATCTCCCCACCCGCGCGCAGCCGCTGAGCTCCCGACCGTTCAGCACGGCTTTCGCCGTATAGGCAAAGAATTCGCCCGACATGGTGTCTCGGCACGCCTGCGCATGCACCATGAGCTCGAGGCGTTGTTCGGCCGCCGTACTGGTGTATCGCACGGCCCCTTCGGCGTGCACCGTTTGCGGCTCGCCGAAGATGATCTCGGTCGGCGCTTCAGGCTGGCGGAAGATCATTTTCTCGTCGCGAACCTCGACGAACCAAAATGGCTCGTTACCTCGAGCGGTCACGATGGAGTCGGAGATGGGAGCATTGCAGCCGCGACCTTCGCCCGGAACACCCGCATAAAGGATCTCCTCGAGCACGAAAATGCCGGCGAATCCCTGTGCTTGTGGCACCTCTTCAGCGGGCGCGCGCTCGCCATAGGCTTCCGCATAGAGCGACACAGGCGTCGCTTGCTCGCCTTCGATGAGCGACTGCGTGAGCACGCCCGGAGATTGATCGAGCACCCATAGCTCATCCTTGCTGTCACACGGGGTGAATGTCGCCCGGTCTTCCGCGATGGTCATCAGACCGCGCTTGATCGCCAAGCTTGATTCTGCCGGCACGGCTTCGATGCTCGTCACTGAATCAGTTTGCGGCGCAGGCGCTGAGGGCGATGATTCCGGTTCGCGCGTGCAACCATTGAGAAGCAGGACGACGCTCACGGCCGCTCCTACCCACGCGTTGTGCGAGTTTTGCATGACACCTCCCGCGCTCACGTATGAATCCGTCGTGGACTGATGCGGAAGAATACCGGAACCTTCGGCAATCGCGCGGTTTTGACCTCGATAGCTCGTGGGCCTCCGTCATGCGAGCTACAATCGCACGATGGATCTTTCGCCCCTTCTCAACGGTCTGAACGACGCGCAACGTGCGGCTGTTTCGGCGCCTTTAGCGCCCATCTTGGTGCTGGCTGGCGCAGGCAGCGGCAAGACCCGCGTGCTGACGCATCGGGTCGCCTGGCTGGTACAAGTCGAGAACGTCTCGCCTCACGGTATCTTGGCCGTTACCTTCACAAACAAGGCTGCTGGGGAGATGCGCGGCCGGATCGAATCTCTGCTTGGATTGCAGCGAGCGCCGTTGTGGATTGGGACCTTCCACGGCATCGCGCATCGACTGCTGCGCTTGCATTGGCGCGAAGCGAATCTACCGCAAGCGTTTCAGATCATGGATTCCGAGGACCAGGTGCGTGCCATTCGCAAGCTCCTCAAGGCGCTCAGTTTGGATGAAGCGCGTTGGGTCCCGAAGGAAGTGATGTGGTTCATCAATGCACGCAAGGACGAAGGCTTGCGCCCGCGCGATTTGAAAGACGATGGCGACCCGACCCGTCGTCAGTTCATTCGATTGTACGAAGCCTATCAGGAGCAGTGCGATCGCAGCGGCACGCTCGATTTCGCTGAGTTGTTGCTGCGTGCGTTCGAGCTGTGGCGCGATCGACCCGAAGTACTCGCGCACTATCGAACACGCTTCCGTCACATCCTCATCGACGAGTTTCAGGACACGAACACCATTCAATATGAATGGCTGAAGTTGCTCGCGGGCCGAGATGGCTTGCCCTTCGCGGTCGGCGACGACGATCAGTCTATCTATCGATGGCGTGGGGCGCGCGTTGAGAACTTGCAGCAGTTTCGCCGCGACTATCCGAATGCGCAGTTATTTCGGTTGGAGCAGAACTATCGTTCGACCGGAAACATCCTGGATGCCGCCAACGCGCTCATCAGCAACAACAATGGTCGACTCGGCAAGAATCTGTGGACGAGCGGCGAGCGCGGCGAGCCAATCAAGCTGTACGCCGCGTTCAACGAGCGCGATGAGGCCGATTTCGTCGTGAATCGCATTCGCGAGTGGGTGGCGCGAGGCGGTCAACGCAGCGATTGCGCGATCCTGTATCGATCGAATGCGCAATCGCGCACCTTCGAAGAAGCATTGCTATCGGCGCGCATTCCTTATCGTGTGTACGGAGGGTTGCGCTTCTTCGAACGCGCCGAGATCAAGGATGCTCTCGCGTACCTGCGGATCATCTTCAGTCGCAACGACGATGCTTCTTTCGAACGGGTCGTGAACCTGCCGCCGCGCGGTATCGGCGTGAAGAGCATGGATATCGTGCGCAACTATGCACGCGCGAATGCCTGTCCGATGTGGCAGGCCGCAGGTGCATGCATTACGGAGCTCGGCGCGCGCGGTGGACAAAGCCTGCATGGCTTTCTGCTGCTCATCGAGCAGCTCGACCGTGAGACGCGCAATCTGCCGCTGCACGAGCAAGTCGATCACGTGATCCAAGCCAGCGGCTTGATTCCGTATTACCGGCAAGATCGCGGCGAGCGCGGCGAGACTCGCGTGGAGAACTTGAACGAGCTCGTGAGCGCCGCGCGCGGCTTCGAGCCGGATGAAGGCGGTGAGCTACCGCCGCTCGCGAATTTTCTTTCGCACGCGGTGCTCGAGTCCGGCGAGCAGCAGGCCGATGCATGGGAGGACAGCGTGCAGATGATGACGCTGCATTCCGCGAAGGGACTCGAATTTCCCGTCGTGTTCTTGTGCGGCTTGGAAGATGGATTGTTTCCGCACACTCGCTCGGTCACCGACATCGACGGGCTCGAGGAAGAACGACGCCTGTGCTACGTCGGTGCGACTCGCGCGATGAAGCAGTTGTTCCTCACGTACGCCGAGCAGCGACGTATGCACGGAGTCGATAGCTACGGCACGCCGTCACGTTTCATCAAGGAGATTCCAACCGAGCTCATCGAGGAGGTGCGCCCGCGCATCCAGATCTCGCGACCGGTCTATACGCCGCGCAGACAAGGCATGCAGGAAGAGATGTCCGACAGCGGCATGCGGCTCGGGCAGCGCGTGCGCCATGGCAAGTTCGGCGAAGGAATCATTCTGGATCTGGAAGGACAAGGAAGTCACGCTCGGGTGCAAGTGAATTTCGAAGGCCAAGGCACGAAGTGGTTGATGCTCGCGTACGCGAATCTGGAGCCGGTATGACAAATGTGGCCAACTGGCAAACTGGCCCACTGGCTCGCTGGCCAGAGACACAGCCCAACTTTGCCGAATTCTGGCCAGCTTCCCAGTTTGCCAGTTGGCCAGCTGGCCGATCATGAGAATCATCATCCTCGGTGCCGGCCAAGTCGGGCGCACGGCGGCGTATCACCTCGCGCGGGAAGAAGCGAACGAGGTGACGGTCGTCGATCTCAACGATGAGATGCTGCGCGATTTGCAGGATCGCCTCGATATTCGCACGGTCGCCGGGAACGGCGCCTATCCAAGCACGCTGGATGCCTGCGGGGCACGCGAGGCCGATATCGTGATCGCGCTGACGAACAGCGATGAAGTGAATATGGTCGCGTGCCACATCGTCGCGACGTTGTTCAACAAGCAAGCGACGCGCATTGCCCGCATTCGCTCTTCAGACTACACGCGACACTCGAAGCTGTTCGGCGATGAGGAGCGTGCATTCAGTGTCGATGTGACGATCAGCCCAGAGCAGCTCGTGACGGAGCACGTCGTGCGCCTTATCGAGCATCCGGGCGCGCTGCAGGTTCTCGATTTCGCCGAAGGCCGCGTGCGCTTGGTCGGCGTACGAGCGCTCAAAGGCGGCGCCCTCGTGGGGCAACAATTAAAGCAGCTTGCCTCTCACATCAAGGGACACGACGCGCGTGTTGCCGCCATCTACCGCGGTGGTCAAAGCGTGAAACCTGAAGGGGAGACCGTCATCGAGCACGGCGATGAGGTCTTCTTCATTTCAGCGACCGAGGACATTCGTCTCGTCATGAGCGAGATGCAGCGCCTCGAAGCACCTGTGAAACGCATCGTCATCGCGGGTGGCGGCAATATCGGCTTCCGGCTCGCGCAGCGGCTCGAGATGGAACATCAAGTGAAGCTGATCGAGCGCGATCCGCGCCGCGCGCGCAGAATTTCCGAACAGCTCAGCAATACGATCGTCCTCAACGGCGATGCGGCCGACGAAGAGCTGCTGCTCGAGGAGAACATCGACAGCGCCGACGTGTTTGTCGGTGTCACCAATGCGGAAGAAGCGAACATCCTCTCGGCCATGCTGGCCAAGCGGCTCGGCTGTAACAAGGTGATGGCGCTCATCAACCGACCCGCGTACGCAGAGCTGATGGAAAGCGGTTCGATCGACGTCGCGCTGTCCCCGCAGCAGGTCACAATTGGTTCGTTGCTCGCCCACGTTCGCCGCGGCGATGTCGTGCGCGTGCACTCGTTGCGTCGCGGCGCCGCTGAAGCGCTCGAGACGATCGCCCATGGCACACAAGGCGACAGCCACGTGATCGGCAAGAAGATCGAGGACATCGATCTGCCCGAAGGAACGACGATCGGAGCGCTCGTGCGCGGCGACGAAGTGTTGATCGCACACCACGACACCATGATCCATCGGGGCGATCACGTGATCCTGTTCCTCACCGACCGCCGTCAGATCGAAGCCGTCGAACGACTGTTCGATATACCGAGAAGGAAGAAGCGGTGAGAACTCGGGTTCTGGGCACTGGGTTCTGGGCTTCTGGCCAGAGGGATGTCTTCGACCTCTGTAGCGACTTCTTGCCAGCACCCAGCACCCGATAACCCAGCCTCCCGCAATGAACCTCCCCGTCGTTCAGCGCATCTTCGGTCTGCTGCTGATGCTGTTCAGCTTGACGATGCTGCCGCCAATGGCCGTGGGCTTGTACTTCGAAGACGGTAACTGGCAGCCATTTCTCGATGCGTTCGTGGCACTCGCGATTTTAGGCGCGATCGTGTGGTGGCCTGTGCGGCGCCAACAACGCGAGCTGCGGTTGCGCGACGGGTTCTTGGTCGTCGCGTTGTTCTGGATCGTGCTCGGTGTCGCGGGCGCGGCACCTTTGCTGCTATCGCGACGACTCGATATGACGATCACGGATGCGATCTTCGAAGCGGTTTCGGGATTCACGACGACCGGCGCGATCATCTTCCCAAGGCTGGAAGCCCTGCCGATCTCGGTGCTGTATTACCGTAGTCAGATCGAATGGCTGGGCGGCATCGGTATCGTCGTGCTCGCTGTCGCGCTGCTGCCCATGCTAGGCGTGGGTGGTATGCAGCTCCTGCGCGCGGAGACGCCCGGGCCTGTTAAAGATTCGAAACTGACACCCCGGATCACGGAAACCGCGAAAGCACTCTGGATCATCTACCTGGCTGTGACTGCCGCGTGCGCGCTTGCGTATTGGAGCGCCGGCATGTCGATGTTCGATGCCGTCGCCCACGCCTTCACGACCGTGTCGACGGGCGGCAATTCGACCCGCGATGCGAGCCTTGCCTACTACAACAGCCCGCTCATCGAGATGATTGCGATCGTCTTCATGTTCATCGGCGCAGTGAACTTCTCACTCCATTTTCTCGCGTGGCGGCATCGTCGGATGAGCAGCTACTTTCGGGATCCCGAGTTCAAGGCTTACGTGCGCATCCTCGGCATCAGCATCCTCGCCTATACGCTCGTGCTATGGTTGAGTCGATATGTGCATGAGCCGGGTCAGGCTCTGCGGCTCGCGCTCTTTCACGCCGTCGCGATGCAAACCACCTCGGGCTTCGTCACGGACGACTTCACCCATTGGCCCGGTGCGCTGCCCGTCATCCTGATTCTCTCGGCGTTCATCGGTGGTTGCGCAGGCTCGACTTCCGGCGGCATGAAGATGGTGCGCTGGCTGCTGCTCTGGAAGCAGGGGCAACGGGAGGTCGCGCAACTCGTGCACCCGAATGCGGAACTGCCCGTGAAATTGGGTGCCAAACCCATCGACAAGCGCGTAATAGACGCCGTCTGGGGGTTCTTCGCCGTTTACGTGGTGTCTTTCGGCGTTCTCATGGTCGCGTTACTTGCAACCGGCGAGGATCAGGTAACCGCCTTCTCGGCGATCGCTGCGTGTATGACGAACGCCGGCACCGGGTTGGCGGACGTGGCAACAAATTTCACGTCGCTCACGAACACAGGCAAGTGGATTTGCGTTCTGGCGATGCTGCTTGGGCGCTTGGAGGTGTTCCCGTTGCTGGTGCTCGTTTCGAGAACGTTCTGGCGCAAGTAGGCAGATAACTTTTCGTTCACGGCGCTGCCGTGACTTACTTCCACACTGACCCGTGCCTGGCACGAGCTCCCGAGTCGATGCGACTGACCAAATCTCTCAAGAAATTCCGCAGGCAGATCCTCACCGGCGCTGCGCTCGTCTTTGGCGTCGCGCTGATCAGCCTCCTGGTCTGGGTCTTCGTTCTCGATCGCGCGATCACTACGCAATTCGAGGGGAGGCGTTGGACGCTCCCAGCGCAGGTCTATGCCGAACCGACTGAGCTCTACGTCGGAAGCACGCTTACCCCAGATGCACTCGAGCAGGAGCTGAAACGGCTGGGCTATCGGCGCGTCGAAGAGGTGCAAGACCCGGGAAGCTATCGAAGGCGCGGTGCACAGATCGACTTGATCAATCGACGCTTCCAATTCTGGGATGCGCTCCAGGAACCGCAAAAGCTGACGATCGTGTCGTCGACAAGCGGAATCCAAAGCATGCGCAGCGGACGCGGCGAGGACGTGCCGATCTTCCGGCTCGATCCACTGCTCATCGGCAGCATCTTTCCGATCCACGGCGAGGATCGCGTGGTAGTGCGACCCGAGGACGTACCCCCGCTTCTGCCGGCAGCACTGAAGGTGGTTGAGGATCGCAAGTTCGATTCTCACCACGGCGTCGATCTCGGTGCGATCACGCGCGCCGCCTTCGTGAATCTCAAGGCGGGGCAAATTCAGCAGGGCGGCTCGACCCTCACGCAGCAGCTCGTCAAGAGCTACTTTCTCGACAGCCGCCGCACGTTCGGACGCAAGATCGAAGAAGCAATCATGGCGGTCCTGCTCGAGATCCACTTCGACAAACAGGACTTGATGAATGCGTATATCAACGAGATCTATCTGGGTCAGGACGGACGGCGCGCCATACACGGCTTTGGGTTAGCGAGTCAGTTCTACTTCGGCAAACCGGCTGCAGAGTTGCAGTTGCACGAAGTCGCGCTTCTCGTCGCGATCGTGCGCGGACCGTCTTACTACGACCCACGCCGACATCCTGAACGCGCGCGTGCACGTCGCGATCTCGTCGTGCGCTTGATGGCCGAGCATGGGGTTGTGACCAAGGAGCAAGCCGAGCGCGCCATTAAGCGGCCGCTTGGGATCGTGAGCTCCACGACTCTGGCAGGCGGCTACTATCCGGCATTCCTCGATCTCGTCCGTCGTACGCTCCGGCGCGACTATCGCGAGGAAGATCTGACGGAGGCGGGTCTCAAGATCTTCTCGACGCTCAATCCTCAGGCGCAGAGCGAGGCAGAGAAGGCGCTCGTGCAGGAGCTCGATCGACTCGAGAAAGCTCGCAAGAAAAAGCAGAAGCAAACCTTGGAAGGCGTGGTCGTTGTCACACGGCCGCAGAGCGGCGAGGTGATCGCGCTCGTCGGTGGGCGGAATGCGAGTTTCGAAGGATTCAACCGCGCGCTCGATGCAAAGCGTTCGATGGGATCGCTCGTGAAGCCGGTGATCTATCTCGCCGCGCTTGAATCGGATCGGTACCACGCTGCATCGATCATAGAAGATGGGCCGGTCGAGGTGAAACTGTCGAATAAGCAGGTTTGGCGTCCACAGAACATTTCGGAGGAGTTCTACGGACCCGTGCCGCTCGTTCGCGCGCTATCGCAATCTCTGAATCTTGCTACGGTGCGTTTGGGTCTAGAGGTTGGACTTCCTCAGGTGGCTCAGGAGTTCAAGAAGCTCGGGCTCGAGCGCGACGTGCCGCAGCTTCCTTCCATTTTGCTGGGCGCCGTAGATGTTTCGCCGTTCGAAGTCGCGCAACTCTATAACGCGCTCGCCAACGGAGGCTTCAACACGCCGCTGCGCGCCGTGCGCGCCGTGCTCGATCAAGAAGACAAGCCGCTCAAGGCCTTCGGCCTTGAAGTCACGCCCGTGGCCGATGCAGCGGCCGTCTATCAGCTCAATCAGATGCTCGTGCAAGTCATCGAGCATGGAACCGGACGTCGAGCGCGAGCGCATTTGCCAAGCGACATCGTCGTGGCCGGTAAATCCGGAACGTCGTCTGATTATCGAGATAGCTGGTTCGCAGGGTTTTCGGGGAGCCACGTCGCCGTCGTATGGATTGGACATGACGACAACTCGCCAACCGGCTTGACTGGGTCCACAGGTTCACTCGCCGTGTGGTCTCGAGTGATGAATGAGCTCGGAACGACATCGTGGAGCGCACCGTTGCCGGAGAAGCTCGAAGAGGAATGGATCGAGTTTCAAACCGGCTTGGCTGCGCGACCTGGATGCGGCGAAGAAGTCATTCGCATGCCGCTACCCATGCAAGTAGAGTTGCCGCCTGCCGAAGGGTGCGAAGTGGGCGTGTTCGAATCGATGGGCGAGCGAGCACGCGAGTGGTGGCGAGGCATCGTGCGCTGAGCCGTGCGTGGCACTGGAGATCATTGAGAGATGAAGAATCGATGCGGACTCATCCTGGTCATGGCTGCACTAAGCGCGTGCGCGGTGCCCTCGCCGTACGAACCACCCGAACGGCCCTCTACAACCACTGAGACGGATCCCACGGTAGAGACTCGACCCGGCTCACCGCCGACCACAGTCGAAGAGCCGCAGCCGCTTCCGGAACCGGTCACTCGTGAGCCCGTGCTCGGACCTGCCTCGAAGGCGTTGGTCGACCAAGCGCACGCCCAGTCGACGGGGAAGAACTATGGAGTGGCTGCGAGCTCGATCGAACGCGCGCTGCGCATCGAACCCGGCAATCCCTTGCTTTGGATCGAACTTGCGAAAGTTCGGCAGGCGGAGGGCAACTACTCCCAAGCTGAGAACCTCGCGCGCAAAGCAATCTCGATGTCCGTCCAGGCGCCGCGGGCGCAGGCACAGGCTTGGCAGCTCGTGGCGGAGACCTATAGAGCTCGAGGCAAGAATCTTGAAGCGCAGGAAGCCGAGGCCAAGGCCAAGTCGCTCACGAGAAGATAGCCTCTGGGATTGGGCGCGCTTTCCACTTGGCCTCCACGGATTCCCTTTATATGACTTCCTTCTTCCACGATCTTAAAAGCTGACTGGCAGGCTACGTGGGCCGATGCCACGTGATGCGTACACGCTCTCCGGCAATGGGCGGTCGCTCCTGATACACTGAATCGCGTCACAAGTGGAAGATCTCGAGTCGTAGCGACGCATATTGCGGACCTCGTGGCATTGATCAGCTCGTTTAGGATGTCGAATTAGGATTTGGTGTGATCGGCTTACTGCAACGCGTATCCGAAGCCGCTGTCGAGATCGATAGCCGCACTGTGGGATCCATCGAGCGCGGTCTCTTGGTTCTGGTGGCGGTCGAGCGTGATGACACCGAATGCCAGGCCGAGCGGCTGCTCGAGCGGCTGTTGAGCTATCGGGTCTTTCCGGACGCGGAGGGAAAGATGAACCGAAGCCTGGCGGAGATCGATGGCGGGCTGTTGTTGGTCTCTCAATTCACCTTGGCCGCGGACACCTCCAAGGGCACGCGCCCGGGCTTCAGTCCGGCCGCTGCGCCGGACGAGGGCAAGCGCCTGTTCGAGCATTTGGTGGCACTCGCGAAGCGCTCACACCCCAGGGTTGAAACTGGGGAATTCGGGGCGGATATGAAGGTCTCACTCATCAACGACGGCCCGGTGACATTCTGGCTGCGGGTCAAACCGCCGGTGCCGAGTGAGCGTATTTCGCAGCGTTGAGCGGCGAATCTGACGTAACCGCGACGCGTAAGACCCTCTCACATATTTGGCGTATCATCCGCCGGCCTACGAGCGGGAGAATTGCATGGGTATTGGTTTCAAAGAGCTGTTGATCATTCTCGCGATCGCGCTTCTGATTTTCGGCGCCAAGCGCCTGCGCACGATCGGCTCCGATCTGGGCGGTGCGGTCAAGGGTTTCAGGAAGGCGATGGGCGAAGGCGAAGACGAGGAGAGCAAGAAGCTCGCGAACGACAAGGATGCCGATTTCGATACCAGCGCTTCGAGCAAATCGAGCAGCAAGTCCTCGAGCGTCTAATACGATCGTCTTCGCATGTTCGAGGTCGGATTCACCGAGATCGTTCTGATCCTGGGTCTCGCGCTGCTGGTACTCGGGCCGGAGAAGTTGCCGGGTTTGGCTGAGAAAGTCGGGCGGTGGACGGGCCGCGCCCGAGCGATGGCCCGACAACTGCGAACGCAACTCGAGCACGAAGTTACTCTGGAGGAGCTCGCCCGCTCCAAACCGATGAACACTTCGAGCTCAACGACCTCGAGCAGCGCTCCCGCTTCGGAGCCTACTCCCGCTCCCACCGATATCGATGGCGTGCCACATGAAAGCTCTGCGCAAGTGAACGCGCAGACTAGCGAGCCGCAGTGGGGCGATTCGGAAGACAGCTCCTCAGGTCCGAGCACCACGAAACCGTCTCAATGAGCGGCCATGAGCGTGAACAACTCGCCGAAGGCTCGCTGATCTCCCATCTGGTGGAGCTGCGCGAACGGTTGCTGCGCGCAGTGATCGCGGTCGTCATCCTGTTCATCCCGTGCGCGATCTTCCAGGATCGGCTCTTCACGACGATCGCGACACCGCTGCTCGAGAAGCTGCCGCAAGGCGCACAGATGATTGCGACGAGCCCGGTTGCACCCGTGATGGTGCCGCTGAAGCTCGCATTCATGAGCGCAGTGTTCCTCGCGATGCCCTACGTGCTTTATCAAGCGTGGGCATTCGTCGCACCCGGTCTGTACAAGAATGAAAAGCGCTTCGCGATTCCGCTCGTACTATCGAGCATCTTGCTCTTCTACGCGGGCATCGCATTCGCGTACTTCGTCGTATTCCCTCTTATGTTTGCGTTTCTCACCAGCACTGCACCGCAAGGGGTGTTGATGATGACGGACATGGGGAATTACCTGAACTTCGTGCTGCTCCTGTTCTTTGCGTTCGGCATCGCATTCGAGATTCCTGTGGCGACTGTGCTCCTGGCGGCGACGGGCCTCGTGCGCGTGGACACGATGGCGAAGAATCGCGGGTATGTACTGCTAGGAATCTTCGTCGTGGCAGCATTCCTCACGCCGCCGGATGCGATCTCTCAGTCCTTCATGGCAATCCCCATGTACCTCCTCTACGAGATCGGAATCATCCTTTCGCGTCTCTTACTGAAGCAGCGCGAAGCAAAGGCCGAGCACGCCTAGAAGCACGCACCCATGCTGGAGGCTCGCACGAACGACTGCACCAGCACGCAACACCGGCGAGCCACCCCACGGCACTGTATACACAGCTCGCCGCCTTGCTCATTTCAATACGAATGATGGAGACTCGGGCCCCGCGACATCTTCGTCGTCTAACAATACACATGCGCGCTGCGACTCCGTCGAGCGCTGCAGCGGGATGGAGCGAATCCGTCAATGAGTAAAGAAGCCGTGAGCGATTCGACGCAAGGTCCCCAAGTGTTCGGTCATCCTCGCGGCTTGATGACGCTCTTCTTCACGGAGATGTGGGAGCGCTTCACCTATTACGGCATGCGCGCCTTGCTCGTGCTCTTCTTGGCCGATGCAACGCGCGGCGGCTTCGGGCTCGATGATCGCACCGCGAGTGCCATCTATGGCCTCTACATTTCCGCCTCGTACATCTTGTGCCTGCCCGGCGGATGGATCGCGGATCGGCTGATCGGCGCGCGTCGTGCTGTTTGGCACGGAGGCATCCTCATCGCGATTGGAAACCTCATGTTGGCCTTCGGCAGCATCCCAGGGACTTTCTACTTGGGGCTCATCATCATCGTGTGCGGTGTCGGCCTGTTGAAGCCGAACGTGAGCGCGATGGTCGCAGATCTCTATCCTGAGGGCGGCGGTCGACGCGACGCCGGCTTCACGATTTTTTACATGGGCATCAACCTCGGCGGCTTCTTGGGCCCGATCGTCACGGGCCTGCTCGCAGTGCACTTCGGATGGGCACCCGCATTTGCAGCAGGCGGCGTGCTGATGGCGCTCGGACTGATTCAGTACCGAATGTTCCAGCATCACCTTGGTGACGCAGGGCTGCACGTCTCCAGTGCGAAAGGCGCAACCGATGCGGACGCGACACGGCGCAGCTGGTACGCGGTAATCGGATTAGCGGTCGCCATCGTCGCGTTGTACCTCCTCGCGCTCACCGGCGTGCTCGAGATCGATCCGCTCGCGATCGCGCGCGGCACGGGTGGCGTGCTCGTCGGAATCGCAGCGGTGTACTTCGCCTACATGTTCTTGTTCGCAGGCCTCGATGCCGTCGAGAAGAAGCGCATGCTCGTCATCTTGTTCTTGTTCATCGGATGCGCACTGTTCTGGGCGGGTTTCGAGCAGACGGGTGCGTCTCTCAATCTGTTCGCTGAACGTTACGTCGATCGTTTCGTCGACGCGTTGAATTTCGAGATCCCCACGGCCTGGTTCCAATCGCTCAACTCGATTTACATCCTCATCTTCGCGACGCCGTTTTCGATGCTGTGGGTCGCGCTGGCGAAGCGGAATCTCGATCCGTCGGCACCCGCGAAGTTTGGCATCGCGCTGATTCTGCTTGGGCTCGGCTTCGTCTTCATGGTCATCGCCGCGAACATCGTCTCGCAAGGCGGACAAGCGATGCCCTATCTGCTCGCGCTCACGTACTTGCTGCATACCTACGGGGAGCTGTGCTTGAGCCCCGTGGGGTTGAGCTACGTTACTAAGCTCGCACCGGCTCGATACGTTTCGCAAATGATGGGCGTGTGGTTCCTCGCGACGTCCGTCGGCAACCTGTCTGCCGGGCTGCTCGCCGGCATGTTCGAGTCCGACAATCTCGCTGCGATGCCCGGGCAGTTCATGCAGTTCGTGTACTTCGCGACCGCTGCCGGGATCGTGTTGCTGCTGCTCAGCAAGCCCGTGAAGAAACTGATGGGCGGCGTCAAATAGCCACCGGAGAGATCGATGGTTCGTCACTATGTTCGTTACGCGCTGGTGTTGAGTGCCGTCGCATTCGCGGGATGCGGCGAGCGCTCGGGGACGATTAGCCAGCCGCGCGAGACGGCCGACGCCTTCGTCGAGCGATTGAATCGAGAGATCGCCGAGCAGTCGCGCGAGCTGGGTGCCGCGGCCTTTACGTATGCCACGTATATCAACCCGGATACCGAGTTCTTGAACGCCAAAGCGAACGAGCGCTATCTCGAATACTTCACTGGCGCAGTCGAACAAGCGAAGGCCTTCGAGGGCGACGCATCGCTCAACCCGACGACGGCACGCGCGATCCATCTTCTCAAGCTCGGGGTTGCGGCTCCCGCACCCAAGGATCCACAGAAGCGCGCCCAGCTCTCGGCATTGAGCTCGAAACTCGAGGGGATGTACGGCGCCGCAAAGTACTGCCCGAAGGGCCCCGAGTCGTGCAAAGGTCAAACCGAGCTCACGCAGATCATGGCGGAGAGCCGCAATTATGACGAGCTGACGGAAGCTTGGACGGGCTGGCATTCCACAGCTCGGCCGATGCGAGAGGATTACGCGCAGTTCGTCGCGCTCGCGAACGAAGGCGCGAAAGAGCTCGGGTTCGCGGACCTGGGCGCGATGTGGCGATCGAACTACGACATGCCGCCCGATGAGTTCAGAAGTGAAGCGGCACGCCTTTGGGATCAAGTGAAGCCGCTGTATGACGGTCTGCATTGCTACGTGCGCGATCGGCTTCAGAACACATACGGCGATGAACATGTGCCCGATGGCAAACCGATTCCGGCGCAGCTGCTCGGAAATATGTGGGCGCAGCAGTGGGCGGAGATCTATCCGCTCGTCGAGCCGTATCCCGGCGTGCTCGACCTCGACGTCACAAGCGCGCTCAAGAGACAGAAGTACGATGCCGTGCGGATCACGCAATCGGCCGAGAGCTTCTACGTCTCTCTGGGCTTCCCGCAATTACCGGAGACCTTCTGGGAACGCTCCATGTTGACGAAGCCGGCCGATCGCGAAGTGCAGTGTCACGCGAGCGCGTGGCACATGGACGGCAACGAAGACGTGCGTATCAAACAATGCATCGAGCCGTCTCAAGAAGAGTTGATGACCGTGTACCACGAGTTGGGGCACGTGTATTACTACCTCATGTACAAGGATCAGCCGTACGTGTTCCAGAACGGTGCGCACGACGGTTTCCATGAGGCGATCGGAGATACCGTCAACCTGTCGATGACACCGAGCTATCTGCATCAGATCGGTTTGATCGGGCCCATCAAGCCCAGCCGCGAGGCCACGATCAATCAACAAATGAAGATCGCGCTCGACAAGATCGCGTTTCTCCCGTTCGGCAAGCTGATCGATGAGTGGCGCTGGAAAGTCTTCGCGGGCGAAGTCACCCCGGAGAACTACAACGCGGCGTGGTGGCAATTGCGCGAGCAGTATCAGGGTATATCCGCGCCGGTGCCGCGCAGCGAAGAGGATTTCGACCCGGGCGCGAAATACCACATCCCTGCGAACACGCCGTATACGCGCTACTTCCTGTCATTCATCCTGCAGTTCCAGTTCCATCGTGCGCTGTGTGAGGCCGCAGGACATGATGGCCCTTTGCACGAATGCTCCGTGTACGGCAATGAAGAGGCGGGCAAGCGCTTCAGAGAGATGCTTGCCGCGGGTCAAAGCCAGCCCTGGCAGGACACGTTGGAGAAACTCACCGGCACCCGCACGATGGATGCATCCGCGATCACCGACTACTTCGCGCCGCTCATGACCTGGCTGCAGGAGCAGAACAAAAGTAAGCAGTGCGGCTGGTAGCGTCGCATCTACGCCAACTACGTACGTGCTCGTCAATCGCAACATCTGAAGAACAACCATGAACACGACCACGCCAGGCCCACAACTCACCCCGCGTGCAGTGATCTTGTCGATCATTCTCGCGATGATCTTGGCTGCCGCGAATACCTATCTTGGACTTTTCGCCGGCCTGACCATCGCTACGGCGATCCCAGCCGCGGTGGTCTCGATGGCAGTGCTTCGAATGCTGGGCGGCGGCCACATTCTCGAGAACAACATCGTTCAGACCGGCGCTTCTGCAGGATCGTCGATCGCGGCTGGCGTGATCTTCACGGTACCGGCTTTGGTCATCCTCGGTTACTGGGACGATTTCAAGTATTCGTGGGTGCTTGCGATCGCGGGCTTGGGCGGCGTGCTCGGCGTGTTCTTCTCCGTGCCCCTGCGCCGCTCTTTGATCGTCGATCAGCAACTCGCGTTCCCCGAGGGTAAAGCGGCCGCTGAAGTGCTCAAGACCGGCGAGAACCCCGCACAAGGCATCCGGGTGCTCGCAAGCGCGGCCGGGATCGGCGGGTTCGTCAAGTTGCTCGCCGCGAGTGGGTTGCGCCTAGTGCCGGACGCCGCGGCACACGGCTCATTCGTCGGCAATGCGATTGCTTACATGGGCACGAACTTAAGCCCGGCGCTCCTTGGCGTCGGCTACATCGTCGGGCTCAACATTGGCATCGTTGTGGTTGCCGGCGGCATCCTCTCGTGGAACATCGCAATCCCGATCTATAGCGCCAGCTTCCTCGACAGCGATCCGGCATTGGCGGCGCGGATTGCGGGCCTAAGCGCTGAGGACGCGGCGGGCGCGATCTGGGGTGCACAGATTCGTTACCTAGGTGTCGGCGCCATGCTCATTGGCGGTATATGGACACTCATCGCGCTGCGGCACTCGCTGATGTCCGGCATCCGCAGCGGTCTTGCCGCAACGCGCGCAGGCGCGGCGAAGGTCGTCGCACACACCCAGCAGGACATGCCGATGCGGGCGGTGTTGATCGGACTGGTCGTGTTCACGGTGCCGCTCGCCATTCTCTATCACGCAATCGTGCGTGATTTCACGGTCTCGCTTCCGATGACCGTCATCATGATCGTTGCGGGCTTCCTGTTCAGCTCCGTGTCCGCGTACATGGCTGGTCTCGTCGGATCATCCAACAACCCAGTTTCTGGCATCACGATCGGCACGATTCTGTTTGCCTCGCTCGTGCTCACGATCTTGATGGGGCGCGATGCCTCGTTGGGGCCGGTCGCCGCGATCATGATCGGCGCAGTCGTGTGCTGTGCTGCTGCGATCGCGGGTGACAATCTTCAAGATCTGAAATGCGGCTACATGGTCGGAGCGACGCCGTGGCGTCAGCAGGTGATGCTTGCGATCGGCGCAATCTCGTGCGCACTGGTGATGGCGCCCGTACTGAACTTGTTAGCGAAAGCCTATGGCATTGGCGTGCCCACGGCTGAGCACCCCAACCCGCTGCTCGCCCCGCAAGCGACGTTGATGGCATCTGTTGCGCGCGGGCTCTTCGGCGGAGAGCTTCCGTGGGATCTGATCTGGATCGGTGCCGCGATTGGCGCGGTCATCATTGCGATCGATGAAGTGCTGAAGAAGCGGCAGGCGAACTTCAGAGTTCCGGTACTCGCAGCTGCGGTAGGCATTTACCTACCGCTTGATCTGACGGTTCCGATTTTCCTCGGTGGATTGCTCGCGCACATCGTCGAGCGCTCGGTGAAGATGCGAACCGGCTCGACCGACATTGAGCGCATTCATCGCAAGGGCGTGCTGTTCTCCGCAGGTTTGATCACCGGCGAGGCGCTCATGGGAATCATCATCGCGGCGCCGATCGTCGGTTCCGGGCGAGCAGACGTACTCGCACTACCCGCTTCACTGCAATTTGGGGAATTACTCGGTCTCGCAATCTTCGCCGTCGTGGGGTACGTGCTCTATCGCATCGGTACTTCGAGCGTACGAGATATCCAGAACAACTGACGCGCTGGTTACCGTTTGCTTTCCAGCACTTCGAACCGGCCGTTGTCCCCAATCAAACCGGACGCGGCCCACGAAATAATGCTCACGACGAGTGCCGCGCCCACCGCAGTCCAGAACCCGCTGATCTGAAAGCCGGCCAACAGCAGCGCGACCAACCCCAGCATGCCGGCATTGATGACGGGTAAGAACAAGCCAAGGGTAAGAAGCGTTAGCGGCAGCGTCAGGATGACGGCGATCGGTCGCACCACCGCGTTAACGATGCCGAGCAGAAGGGCCGAGGCGAGCAAGGTCCAAGGGCTGTCGAAGTGCAACCCCGAAAAGATCTTCGTGGCGAGCCACAGCCCCACCGCCACGATCGCCACTCGCAGGAAAAACGCGGTCATGACCAACCTCCTTTGCAAGTGCGGTGAGCGGGCTCGAGACAGTCATCTACATCTTAGTTTCAAATGGCCATCGAGACAAAACCGGATGAGCGGGTCCCGAGCCCCGCTATGAATTGCCGCGCGGCTGGATGCGCAGCTCGCGATCTTGCTCCATGCGCTTGCTCGCGAGGATCATGAGCTCTTTTGGATAGAGATGATCGACCGGGAAGTTCGCAACGCCAACGCTGACGTTGGCGCGGACTAGTCGATTGGCGACCGAGACAGTTCCTGCGAAGACATTGTTTCGGATGCGTTGCGCAATGGCCGCAGCAGTGTCGGAATCCGATTCGGTGCACAAGACAACGAACTCATCCCCACCGAGGCGAGCAGCCACATCCGATGCGCGAACAGATCTCGTGATCGCCGAAGCCACAGCGTTCAAGATCAAGCTGCCCGCTTCGTGGCCGAGCGTCTCATTCACCTGCGTGAGATTGTCCACGTCGACCATAATTAGAGAGTAAGTGCTCCCGAAGCGTTCAGCCTTACGGTGTTCCTGCTGTAGGACGTGCTCGAACGTGCGTAGATTGAATAAGCCCGTCAATGCATCCGTTGCCGCCAACGCCCGAATCTTGTGAATCGCAGCATCCATGCGCTCGGTCATCCCGGAGATGACAAGTCCGATCGCGAGCCCAGGGACCAACGTGCTGAGGAGCAGCACGCCGAACTCGGGACTCTGCACGTCGACATTTGGCGTGAATACACCCAGTAGAAATCCGACTGCGGCCAGCACGAGCGCGCCAAGCAACACGATCCACCATCGAGCGAACGCGGTTCCAAGCGCCGCAAGCGGGACCGAGTTCAGTGCAAGCAACACGCTGCGAGCGCCTCCGGTTGCGAATACCAGCATGTTGATCGCGATCATCATGGCGACGATCTCGAGCGCGTACCGGTAGCGCGCAGGCATGCTCGCGAAAACGCGCACGAACATGAGCACGACGGTTGAAATCGCCAAAGCAGCCGCAGCAGGCAGGGGTCTTTCGACGGCATTAGGTACGAACGCGAAGTGCAAGACCCCGATCGAGAGCACGACGAGATGCAATCCGAGCAGCGCGCGAGTCTCGCTCGTGCGCGCTGTCGAAATCGCAGTGTCGGTTGACATGGCAGATCGATCTCGGCTTACGAACTGCCTGCTCGCGTCGCTCGCAAATCGAGCGCGGGCCTAGCAGCACATGAATGCAGACGGCGAGGCGCCGTTAGTGAAGGCGGCTCTGGCGGATCGTCGGTCCGTCGAGTACTTCGAGCGCGACGCGCAACTCGTAATCATCGGCTACGCTGCCAAAGATCGCGGTGCCGGACTTCTGAGCTGCGCTCAATTCTTCTTCGCCGATCGTTCGATCTGGAATAATCCCCGTCTTATGGATCGATGCACCCGATGGCGTGAAGTAGCGCGAGGTCGTGAGCTTCAACGCTTGACCATTCGATAGGGGCATCACGGTCTGTACTGAACCTTTGCCATACGTCTTCTGCCCCACAAGCGTCGCGCGCTTGTGATCGCGGAGGGCGCCCGCGACGATCTCAGAGGCCGATGCGGAGCCCGAATTCACGAGCACGACGATGGGAGCACCCTCGATAACATCTCCAGGATGAGCCTCCATCGAGAACTTTGCATCGGCAGCGCGGCCTACCGCGCTCACGATCAAGCCTTCCTCGAGAAACAGATCCGCCACGCCGACTGCCGCTTCGAGTACACCGCCAGGATTGTTGCGCAGGTCCAGCACGAGCCCCGCGAGCGATCCTTTTTCTTTCTTGAGTGCTTTGAGCGCCCGCTCGACATCGTGCGGTGTGCGCTCGCTGAAGTGTGAAATACGAACATAGCCGATGCCTTCCTCGAGCAACGCTCTGCGTACGCTCTGGACTTGCACAGCTTCACGCGCCAGCACGAAATCCATCGGCTTGTCGATCCCGCTGCGAGCGATCGCGATCTTGACGGTCGTTCCTTCTTCACCGCGCATCCGATCGATCGTATCGTCCAACTGCTCGGGATCGACCGGCACATCGTCGATCGACACGATGGTATCCCCCGCCTTGACGCCGGCTCGCGCAGCGGGCGTGCCTTCAATCGGCGATACAACGCGAACGATGCCGCGGTCGAGCGTGACTTCGATGCCTACGCCAGAGTATTCGCCTGACGTGCTGATTCGAACTTCGTTGAACTGCTCGCGATCGAGATAGGCAGAGTGCGCATCCAGATCGTTCATCATCCCGTGGATCGCGGCTTCGATCAGCTCCTTGTCGGAGACCTCTTCGACATACTCGGCGCGAATGTGCTCCAGCACCTCAGCCAAGAGGCGCGCATCCTTCCAGGGGATCACAGTCTCTTCAGCTTGCGTGACCGCGCTGTCCGTCACGGCACGTTCCGCTTTCACGGTCGGACCGACGGACACCCCAAAGCCCAGCACGATTCCGGCGGCGAGAATCATCGCGAAGCGAAATGAAGAAGGCATCGGGGACATGTATTTCTAATGGCTGGTAAATTTGCGAACCCAGAATAGAGCAGGATTTATGTGCATCCAATGCGGCGATCGCTGCAGAAAAAGCCCGACGTGAACCACGTCACATTCCTGCGAACCGCGCCATGCGCGGCGAGGCCATGTTGCGCACGATTCCCGGCGCACCCCGGAGCAACTCCTGCAACACGATCTCGAGCGGCCGCGGTCTGCCGATCGCGAAGCCTTGCCCATAGTCCACTCCGAGTTTCGCCACAGCCGACATGATGGCCTCGCTTTCGACGCACTCGGCAGTGGTCTTAAGTTTCATCGCCTGCGCGAGTTGCACGATTGCGGTCACCATTGCTTGTGAGCGCGTATTGCCTGCGAGGTCGCGTACGAGCTCGCCGTCGATCTTCAGATGCGAGACTGGCAGCGACTTCAGATAGGTGAGCGAGGAGAGCCCCCGCCCGAAATCATCGAGAGCGATATGGTGTCCTAAATCCTGGAGCCGGCGGATCAACATCTCCGCGCGCACGATGTTCGCGACGGCGGCCGTTTCGGTGATTTCGAACGAGAGCAGTTGAGGTGGCAGGTCGTACTCGCGCAGCTTGCTTTCGAGAAACCCAGGGAAATCTTCATCTCCCAACGATTGACCGGAGATATTGATCGCGAAATGCGCGCCCAGGTTCTCGAGCGCTGGTGCGGCCGAAGACAAAATCTCGAGCGCGTACTGGACGACCCAGCGATCGATATCGGAGGCGAGTTGATAGCGCTCGGCAGCGGACAAGAACTTGTCCGGTGCAACGCTGTCGCCCGCAGGGTCGATCATGCGTAGCAGCAGCTCGTACCGACGCGGAGATCCCTTCGTGCTGAGGTCCAATATGGGCTGGGCTTCCATGCGGAAGCGGTCGTTCGCGATCGCTTCACGCAAATCGCCCACGATCGTGACGTCTTCGTAACGGCGCACGATGCTGCGATCTGCTTCTTGATAAATCTCGACGCGCCCACGGCCGCGATCTTTGGCCGCTTTGCATGCGATCTCCGCTGCAGCGAGCGCGTGCGAAAGGGGAAGCTTCGTATTCGGAACCGAGGCGACACCGACGCTGATCGAGAGCTCGATCTGTTTGCCGTCGTGATTGAGCGATGCGTGCGCGATCTTCCCGCACAAATCCTCGATGAACGAGCGCGCTGCCGACAATGAGGTTTGCGGGAAGAACATCGCGAAGCGATCCCCAGAGATGCGCGCCGCGACGACGTTCGCAGGCAGATGAGTACGTAACACCTCTGCCGCACGATGGATGATCTCATCACCGACGTGCATGCCGTGATTCTCATTGACAACATGCAGACGATCGACGTCGGCGTAGGCCACGCAATGCTGCGCGTCCGTCCCGAACGCCGAAAGCGTGGCCAGCGCGCGTTGCTCGAACGCAGGCCGAGTCAGCAATCCCGTCGATGGGTCGTAAGCATTCTGCAGGACATAAGCAATTCGCCTCGTCATCATTTCGAGAATGCGAACTTGGCGCAGGTCGAAATCGGGTGCGCTCGCAGACTTCGCGAGCATGAGCAACCCGGCTACATGATGGGCTCCGTGGCGAACAGGACACGCGAGAATCTTGAACGGCAGTGCACCGAGCGGGCTGTTCGGCGGGGCCTTGTTCAAGAGCAACGTGCGTCGCTGCACTTGCGCCCACGCGAACAGGTTGCGTTGTGTCTTGTCGAGCGCTTGCGCATTGGCAGACGCGTGAGCGCCCTCAACCGAATAGGAGATCGCGATCTTCTTGTCGGGAACGATGAGCGCGCCGTAAGTGCAGTCCATGTGAGCGACGCAGTTGCGCACGAGCTGCGAGAAATCGTGATCGTCCTGATCGTCGGCAGCAGCGCTCGCATCGAGCAACAAAGCGAGATCGCCGTCGCGCGATGAGAGGTCTTTGCGCAGATCGCCGATGTTGTATTGGTTGGCCAGCTCGCGACTCAGCACCTGCAGGGCAGGGCGAAACAACCCCTGAAGCAGGCTGAAGGGTCGCGCGCCGTTCGATCCGTCCTGACATGAGACCGCCAACGCTCCGAGCAACGAGGCGCCGTCTCGCAGAATGAACACGTATGAGGTGTCGCCGTCCCAGGAGCGCGCGAAGCCATCGTGCTCATTCGGATCTGCGCGCCCGCTGCGGAACGCGTCCAACCCTTCTTCAACGAGCTGCGCGAGATCGTGACCGTCGTAGCCGTCGGACAACCAGAGGGGGATCCCCATCCGATCGTAGATGGCGATGCAGATGGCGCGGGGCATCAGCATCTTGACGAGCTGCCCGTATGGATCGAGCGACGTCGACAGGCTTTGCGCCTCTACTGTCTCCTCGTCCACCGTGCTACCCATAGTGCTGGCCCGTAGCGGGCTCTCGTACCCCCGAATCTGAGGGATCGATAATGGGTGCACAGGGCGCGCGCTTCCTTGAAGTCCGCCGCACTTTTGCTAGTGCGAGGGCGACCCTTGGCGTCATTGGGCAATCGCGCGATCCCAGCGCCATCTATGAGCGTCCCACACGCTGAAACGAGTTCCGACCTGCTGGTTTTGCTCAGAGCTTGGAGGGGACTTTCGATTAGCGGCGCCCGAGCCACGTCGAAGGGTCCAGTGTCTGGCGTCCCTTTCTGATCTCGAGATAGAGGCCGGGCTTGCCGACCCCTGCCGCGTCCCCGACCGCGCCAATCACATCCCCCGGTCGGACACGATCGCCCACCCGCCGGTAGAGCTGCTCATTGTTCCCGTACAAGCTCATGTAGCCGCCGCCGTGATCGAGCACGAGCAGCAAGCCGAGTCCGGGTAGCCAATCGGCATACACCACGCGCCCATGGTAGGGCGATCGCACCTGTGTGCCGCGTTGAGCACCAATGACGATGCCCTGCCATTTGAGCGGTCCACCGGCACGCAGCTCGCCGAACTTGGCCAGCACGCTGCCCTTGACGGGCCAGGGCAGCTTACCTCTGACCTTCTGAAAGGGTTGCTCCGCCAGCTCGGGGAACTCCTCGATCGCTCGACGCAACTCCGCCACGAGATTTTCGAGCGCGCGAGCATCGCGTTGCAGCTTCGCAAGTTGTTCGTTGCGATTCTTCAGCTGCGTCTGGACTCGGGCGAGGGTTTGGGCACGCTGCTGACGCGCGCCGGCCAGTGCATGAACGTTGCGCTCGTTCTCGGCCTCGAGCTGTTTGAGACGAGCCGCTTCGGCCGAGATGTTTTCGTTCAACAACGCCAAGTGCTCGAGCTGATCGCTAATCCGCTCGATGCGATCTGCGCGGGCGCGCCCGAAGTAGCCGTAGTACGTCATCATGCGACCGAGACGTGCGGGATCCTGCTGATTCAGCAGGAGCTTGAGCTGCTCTTGGCGCCCATTCATGTAGGCGGCTGCGAGCTCGGCGGATAACGCACCGCGCTCTGAATCCACTTGTCGCTGCGCCTCGGCTTGTTCGCGCGCCAGTGCTGCGAGCTTCTTCTCGGTTGCGGTACGCTGCGAGCGCACGTCGGCGAGCCGCTGGCGGGCAGACTGAATGGCGATATCGGCATTCTTGAGCTGCGTTGCGAGCGCATCGCGGCGCTCAGCATCCGCATGAATGGACTTCCGAATGGACTCGATACGGCCCCGGATCTGCTTGAGCTCGGCCTCTTTCGCATCGACTCCTGCGGCGGCAGCGCAGACCGGCAAGAACCCCCACGTAAGCCATACCAGGGCAAATATTCGAGCGAAGCAGCGTCTCATACGGGCGTGCCGCTCGAGGGCGCTGTTATACTTTGCGCCTTTTTTGCGTCGGCGTTTATCGACGGCATGATCTTGAAGCTGCTCGGCGGCGCCGATCGTGCGGCACATTCTGTAAGACACATCCAATGAATCGGCTGTTCGAGTACATCACAAATCATCCGTTTTTGGTTGCGGCGGCGGCGATTCTGTTCGTGCTCGCGATCGTTCTCGAGATTCGCAACCGCGCCCGCGGTTCCAGCCTGATGTCCCCTAACGAGGCGGTGCATCTAGCGAACAGCGGCGCTGCCGTGATCGACGTGCGCTCCGCCGAAGAATATCAGGGCGGACACATCATCGATTCCCGGCACATTCCGGCGAACGAGCTAAGCGCGCGCGCCGAATCGTTGAAGAAATACAAAGAAAAACCCGTTCTTGTCTATTGCGAAAACGGTGTTGCCTCCGCTAACGCAGCTCGCGCGTTAAGAGGACTGGGGTTCACGAAAGTCGCGACCTTGCGCGGTGGACTCTCCAGTTGGCGGCAGGAGAACTTGCCGCTGGTCAGAGGCGACGGCAAGAAGGGCAAGACATGATGAGCGATTCACCTGAAATCGTAATGTACTCGACCACATGGTGCGGGTATTGTCAGCGCGCGCGGGGGTTGCTCACGCGTAAAGGTGTTGGGATCCATGAGATCAAGGTCGACGAAGACCCCTCACAGCGCGAAGTGATGGTTCAGAAGAGTGGCGGGCGCCGTACGGTACCGCAGATTTTTATCGGCGAGCGTCACATCGGCGGGTACGACGACTTGGCCGCTTTGGAACGTGCGGGCGAGCTCGATAAGTTGCTCGCGAAGACGGCCTGAGCCGCGCAGCTCACACTCAATTCGGCGGGCGATTGTCGAGTCGTGGACGATCGTCAACTAGACTTAAAAACTACACGACGAATGCGACAGAGGACCTCACCATGGTTGATGAAGTGAACGCTCTGAACGGCCAAGCCGCAGATCCGAATGCTCCGCAGTTCGCACCGCAGGCTATCTATCTGAAAGACGTTTCGTTCGAAGCGCCTGTGGGCCCACGCGTGAATCCGAACGCAGGCAACCCGACGATCAATCTGAATCTGAATACATCGGTCAACGATCTCGGAGGCGACATGAAAGAAGTCGTCCTGACGATCCGCGTGGAAGCGCAAGCGGCCGAGAAGACGATCTGGTTGATCGAGCTGCAACAGGCGGGCGCGTTCGGCATGCGCAATGTTCCGCAGCAAGATCTGCAACGCCTCCTCGGTATCTTCTGCCCGAACTATCTGTTGCCGTATGCGCGCCAAGTGATTTCGGATCTGTTGACGAAGGGTGGATTCCCGCCATTCTTATTGCCGCCGGTCAATTTCGAGTCGCTGTTCGCCCAAGCGGCGATGCGCGCGCAGCAGCAACAGGCCCCACAGGCGACCCCGCCCGCGAACTAGCGCGCCATGAGCGGGGCTGGGGAGATCACCTCCGCAACACAAATCGCCGTGCTTGGGGCCGGTTCATGGGGAACGGCCCTCGCGATCCAGTTTGCACGCGCTTCGCGGCCCACTGTGTTGTGGGGCCGCGATCCGGCACACTTGGCTGAGCTCGAAAGAGAGCGCCGAAATGCGCGCTACTTACCGGATGCTCCCTTTCCCGACTCGCTCCAAGTCGAAGCGAATCTCGCAAGCGCGCTCCGCGATAGCAGAGAGATCCTAGTTGCCGTTCCCAGCCACGCATTGCGCGAGACGCTGGAGAGTGCAGCGGCCCACCTCAGACAGGAGGCGCGTGTCGCGTGGGCAACCAAAGGCTTCGAGCTTGCGACGGGGCTCTTGCCTCATGAGGTTGCGCGGCAGGTCCTCGGCGCTCACATCCCGCTCGCTGTGATCTCCGGCCCGACATTCGCGAAGGAGGTCGGCGCAGGCCTGCCAACTGCAATGACTGTTGCCGCGACCGATAGCAACTTCGCGGCTGCACTCGCGCAGAGCCTCTCAGGGCTCAACTTTCGCGCGTACACATCCAACGACATCATCGGCGTGGAGGTGGGTGGCGCGACGAAGAATGTGCTCGCGATCGGCGCGGGGCTTTCGGATGGACTAGGTTTTGGCGCCAATACGCGGATCGCGCTCATAACACGCGGGCTCGTCGAGATGACGCGTTTGGGTGTCGCGCTCGGTGCTCGAAAAGAAACGTTCATGGGCTTGGCTGGATTAGGTGACCTGGTGCTCACGTGCACGGACAATCAATCTCGCAACCGGCGGTTTGGCCTCGAGCTCGCGTCGGGCGAAGAGGTCGGCGCCGCGCAGCGTGCGATCGGTCAAGTCGTGGAAGGCGTGTTGGCCGCCCGGGCGGTCCGTGAAGTGGCACGGCGCGTGAACGTCGAAATGCCGATCAGCGAGCAGATCTATCGCGTGATATACGAGGGCGTCGCACCGAAAGATGCTGTCAAAGAGTTGATGTCACGCGCGCTCAAACCCGAGAACGTCTAGTTCGGTGGTGCGAAATCGAGCTGGCGCCAGGCTTCGTAAACGAGCACCGCGGCCGCATTCGAGAGATTCAAGCTTCGATTGCCAGGCACCATCGGAATCCGTAGACGACGTTCGGTAGGACAACTTTCGAGCAGGTCGTGCGGAAGTCCGCGCGTCTCAGGCCCGAATACGAAGGTGTCCTGGGGCTCGTATCGAATCTCATCGTACCGTACCCTCCCGCGAGTGGAGACCGCAAACCATCGGCCTGGGCGTATCTCGTCTAGACACTGCCCGAGAGAGTCCCACGTGCGGACCGATGCGAGCTCGGCGTAATCCATTCCCGCTCGCCGCACCGCCTTCTCGCTGATATCGAATCCCAGGGGGCGAATGAGATGTAGGCGCGCGCCAGTGTTCGCGCACAGGCGAATGATATTGCCGGTGTTCGGTGGGATCTCTGGCTGAAAGAGGACGACATTGAACATTCGGGCGCTCACCGGGATTGGTCAGACCTGCGGCACGGGGTCCGCTGCGCTAGACTAGCGCGCGATGCTTACCGATCCCGAGTCTTCTCGCATGCTGTCCGTCGACTTCTGCGGGCTTCGCTTCAACTCACCCATCGTGCTGCTATCCGGCTGCGTCGGATTCGGCGAGGAATATACGCGCGTCGAAGGCTTCTCGAATGCAGATGCGGGTGCCATCGTTCTAAAAGGCACGACCCGCGAGCCGCGTCTAGGGAATCCGCCGCATCGCGTCTACGAAACCCCCATGGGGATGCTCAACGCGATCGGTCTGCAAAATCCAGGTGTCGATCACGTCGTCACGAAGATCCTGCCGACGCTAGACTTCAAAGAAACTCGCTTCATCGCCAACGTCTGCGGGTCCACCATCGAAGATTACGTCGAAGTCACGCGGCGTTTCGAGGATTCGCCCATCGACGCAATCGAGATCAACATCTCGTGTCCGAACATCAAGGAAGGCGGCGTTCAGTTCGGCAACTATCCCGAGATGTCCGCGCGAGTGGTGGCAGCGTGCCGTGCCGTCACTAAGAAGCCGCTGATCACGAAACTATCGCCGAATCAAACTGACATCCGCGAGAACGCGCGCTATTGCATCGAAGCCGGCTCCGACGCACTCGCGGTCATCAATACGGTGATGGGAATGGCGATCGATGTGAACACGCGTCGCCCCGTTATCGGAAACATCCAAGGCGGTCTGTCAGGCCCTGCGATCAAGCCCATCGCGCTTCTGAAGGTCCACCAAGTGTATGAAGTCGCGCGCAAGCACAATGTGCCGATCATCGGCCAGGGCGGTATTTGCTCGGCGAACGACGCGCTCGAATTCTTGATCGCGGGTGCGTCGGCCGTCGGCGTCGGCACCGCGCTCTTCTACGATCCTCTCGCATGCAAGAAGATCAACGACGGAATCGCCGAGTATCTTTCCCGCCATGGCTTGCGTTCGATCTCGGAGCTCGTCGGTAGCTCGAGCGGACACGCGCCCGCGCTCGCACGCACACAAGTCTGCTGATCGCAACGAACGAGCTTTTATTCGTCGTCCATCGCAAGCTCCTTGAGCTTGCGCGTGAGCGTGTTGCGGCCCCACCCGAGAAGCCTCGCTGCTTCCTGACGCCCACCTTCGGCTTTGCGCAGCGCTGCACGTATGAGTGTGCGCTCGAACTCGGGCATGGCATCGTCGAGCAACGGTGTTTCGCCTGCATTCAACCGCTTCTCGGCCCAACTCGTCAGCTGACGCGTCCACTCGTCTTGCAAGATCGCGGGGCTCGTGGAACCGCCGAGATCTGCTGGGATGTCTTCCGACTTGATCTCCCGCCCGGGTGCAGTGACCGTGAGGCGTCGGCATGCGTTGACTAGCTGACGCACGTTGCCGGGCCAGTCGAAGTTCGATAACACCGCAGCCGCTTCAGGTGTGAGCGTCTTCGGTTCAACGCCGAGCTCGATCGCAGCAGCATCGAGATAATGCAGAAGCAACTCTGGAATATCTTCGCGACGTGAACGCAGCGGCGGTACTTCGATGCGAATGACATTCAGGCGATGCAGCAGATCTTCGCGAAACAGATTCTGCTTCACGCGTTCCTCGAGATCCTGGTGCGTCGCTGCGATTACACGCACATCGACTCGCACGGGCACCTGACCACCCACTCTGTAGAACTCGCCTTCTGCGAGCACGCGTAACAAACGTGTCTGCAGTTGGGGCGACATGTCGCCGATCTCATCGAGGAAGAGCGTTCCACCGTCCGCTTGCTCGAAGCGGCCCCTGCGAAGTTGATCAGCGCCGGTGAACGAACCTTTCTCGTGGCCGAACAGCTCCGACTCGAGCAGGTCGGCGGTGAATGCGGACGTGTTGAGCGCGATGAAGGCTTTATTGGCGCGCGGGCTATGTCTGTGCAGTGCGCGAGCCACCAGCTCCTTGCCCGTGCCAGATTCGCCAGTGATGAGCACCGTCATACTGGAGCGAGACAATCGGCCGATCGCTCGAAAGACCTCTTGCATTGCCGGCGCATGGCCCAGCATCTCGGGAATGCGCCGCGCCTCACTCGAGGTCTCTTCCACTCGAATGCGCTGCTGGGCAGCGCGTCGAACGAGATCGACCGCTTGATCGATATCAAAGGGCTTGGGCAAATATTCGAATGCGCCGCCTTGATACGCAGCGACGGCGCTGTCCAGATCCGAGTGCGCCGTCATCACGATCACAGGCAACTCAGGTTGGCTGCCGCGGATCTCCGTGAGCAACTCGAGTCCGCTTCGGCCGGGCATGCGCACATCGGTGATGAGCACGTCAGGACGATCTCGTCGCAGTGCGGCGAGCGCCGTATCCGCGTGATCGAACGCTGTGGGCGACATCCCGCCTTGGCGCAGCGCTTTCTCGAGGACCCATCGTATTGAGGCGTCGTCGTCGACGAGCCAGACGTTAAGAGGTTTCACTGGTATCGGAAGCGTTGATAGGCAAGAGAATCGTGAAAATGGTTCGACCCGGGCGGCTCTCGAATTCGATCAGGCCATCGTGGCGTGCAACGAGATCCTGCGCGATCGCAAGTCCGAGGCCCGTGCCGTCGCTGCGACCCGTAACAAGTGGATAGAAAATCGTCTCGCGCAATTGCTCGGGTACGCCCGGTCCGTTGTCCTCGAACTGCACGCTCGCGACAACTCGGTGACGGCGCGCACCGATGTTCACATTTGTCAACGCGCGCGTTCGCAAGATGAGTCGGCCGCCGGAGATGTGAGACTGGGCAATCGCCTGCATAGCGTTTCGTCCCAGGTTGAGCATCGCTTGAATGATCAAGTTTCGATCGAGCCGCAACGGCGGCAAGCTCGGATCGTAGTCTCTGTCTATCGCGATCGAGGGTGCATCGGCAGCAAGCAAATGCCGCACGTGCTGCAGAAGCTCATGAACGTTGATCAACTCTTTGCGCGGTGCATGTCCCGGGCCGAGGAGCGAATCGACGAGCGCCACGAGACGATCGGCTTCGCTAATGATGATCGAGGTGTACTCGCGCATCGACGCGTCGGCGAGTTGACGAGCGAGTAGCTGCGCCGCGCCGCGCAAGCCACCCAGCGGGTTTTTTATTTCGTGAGCGAGCTGGCGGATCATCAATCGACTGCCGTCGATCTGCGTGAGGAGCGCCGTCTCCCGCGAGATGCGTTGGTGCTGAGTGGCATCGCTGATCTCGATCATCACGGCACCATGAGCACCTGGATCCTCGAAGGGTGCGACGGTGCAATCGACGACCAATTCACCTTCACCATAGAGAGGTCGCAACGCGAGCTCACGACGCGAATAAGGACGCCATGTTTCCACGGCGCGCTCGATAACGACATCGAGACTCGATGCATCAGCAATGAGCTCGCGCAGTGGACGACCGCGCGCCTGATTGCGACTTACTCCGAACAGCGTTTCGGCGGCGCTGTTCAAGAACAGCACAGCGTGCTGCTCATCGACGATGAGTACGCTCGTGCTCAGTCCATCCAAGATGCGGCTGGCTTCAATCATCGCGCGATGAGGCAATGTAGAAGCGTGTGCGACCATCACCGCCTTCCTCGGTCGTGACGACACGATGTGGGCGCATGGTCGACGGATGCGCCGTCTCGCAAGGCGCTAACGATCAGGGTTTCTTCGGCGGCTTCGCTGGCCGATTCGTGCGCGGATCGACAGCGGCAGATCGTGGCCCATTGAGATCGGAGTAGGAGGGCTGTTGACGCGGAAGCTTGTTGGCGGCGCTGCTCGAACGCTGCCGTGGAGGATTGCGGAGTGCCGGACCGACAGGAGGATTGGCGACCGAGGTCTGCCGCACGTAGAACGTGACACGCTCGCTCTCTTGCAGCCGCTTGCCACCACGATCCGTGACCACCGCGACGATCGTGTGCTCGCCTCGTGGCACTTCCGCGAGCGAGAACGAAGTCGATCCCCCAGAACCGTTCTCGATTCTCTGTCCATCCAAATAGAGGTGCAGCTCGTGCCCGGGACGAATCGCTGGTTCTACTTGAACGCTGACGTGAACCTGGCCACCCGTGTTGACGACCGATTCGCCCTGACCTGGGCTGGTGATACTGATCGTTCGATACGCAGGCCCACGATCCTGATCGTTCGATTGTCGAGACGGTACCGAGGAGGGCGCGGGAGGGGTGCTCGCAGTCGTTCCCGTAGACCCGACCGATAGCTCCATCTTCGTTGCCCCAGGCATCGGTCGATCGGAGTAGTGCGTCACCCCTTTGTCGTCGACCCACTTCCAAACGGTCTGTGCGCTGACGAGCGCGGGCGCCGCGAGCATCGCTAGCAGTAGAAGCACTGTGCGCATGACACCAGAGCATATCCGCTTCGCCTCAGCCTGACAAAAGAGGTGACGGCGCAATGTGAACACCGTCACCGAGCTACGGCATGAAAGCAGGTGGCAGGCCGGAGGACCTGCCACCTTTCGGGCTTACACGCTGTAGTACAACTCGAACTCGAGCGGATGAGTCGACATCCGCACCTTCGTAACCTCCTGCATCTTCAGGGCGATGTACGCATCGATGACGTCGTCGGTGAACACGCCGCCCGCCTTCAAGAAGCCACGATCCGCATCGAGTGCATGCAGCGCCTGCTCGAGCGAGTAGCACACTTCCGGAATGTTCTTCGCTTCTTCGGGGGGCAGGTCGTATAGATCTTTATCGGCTGCATCGCCGGGATGGATCTTGTTCTGAATGCCGTCGAGACCCGCCATGAGCATCGCGGAGAAGGCGAGGTATGGATTGGCCGTCGAATCCGGGAAGCGCACTTCGATACGGCGCCCCTTCGGATTGGAGACCCAAGGAATGCGGATGGAGGCAGAACGATTGCGCGCGGAGTACGCGAGCATCACCGGCGCTTCGAAACCGGGGACGAGACGCTTATAGCTATTCGTGCTCGAGTTCGTGAAGGCGTTCAGGGCCTTCGCATGCTTGATGATGCCCCCGATGTAGTAAAGCGCGAGATCCGACAGGCCGGCGTACTTGTCACCTGCAAACAGCGGCTTGCCGTCTTTCGAAATCGATTGGTGCACGTGCATGCCGCTGCCGTTGTCGCCGACGATCGGCTTCGGCATGAACGTCGCTGTCTTGCCGTATGCATGCGCCACATTGTGGACGGCGTATTTGAGCATCTGCACTTCATCGGCTTTGCGTACGAGCGTGTTCGCATTAACGCCGATCTCGCACTGTCCTGCGGTCGCCACTTCGTGATGGTGCACTTCCACCTTCATGCCGAGCTCTTCGAGTGCTAGGCACATCGCAGAGCGGATGTCTTGGAAAGAGTCGACTGGCGGAACCGGAAAGTAGCCGCCTTTCACGCCCGGGCGGTGCGCCTTGTTGCCGTCCTCGTAGCTCTTTCCCGAGCTCCAAGCCGCTTCGATCGATTCGATATCGAAGAACGAGCCCGACATGTTCGTCCCGTAGCGAACGTTGTCGAAGATGAAGAATTCGTTTTCGGGGCCAAAGAGTGCTTTATCGCCGATGCCCGTCGATTTGAGGTACGCCTCGGCGCGCTTCGCGAGGGAACGGGGGTCGCGGTCGTAGCCTTGCATCGTCGAAGGCTCGAGGACGTCGCAACGAATGATGACGGTTGTTTCCTCGAAGAAGGGGTCCACCACGGCGGTGGCGGCGTCGGGCATCAAGACCATGTCCGATTCATTGATGCCTTTCCAACCGGCGATCGACGAGCCGTCGAACATCTTGCCGTCATCGAAAAAGCTTTGGTCCACAGTGTGCGCGGGCACGCTGACGTGCTGTTCCTTACCACGGGTGTCCGTAAAGCGAAGATCCACGAACCTGACTTCCTTTTCTTTGATCATGCTGAGAACTTCAGCGGGCGTCGTCATGAGGTCTCCTCCGGTAGGCGGCGAATTGAGTGACCTCGGGCCGCTCGCCGCTGCGAGCCGGAGGGTTAAGGAGTCTGGCTCGCAAAATTGCAGGAAGCATGCCAGCGCACCGAGATGGCGCAAATGCTAGGTTTCATGCAGATTTGGACACCGACGGGGTACTTTACTGCACCTGGATGGTGCGTATGTCGCCATTTCATGCACCAATGTGAGGCAGGAGGGCCAGAGCGGTGCCCCGGATCTCAGATGCCGAGTGGCGTTATACTCGCGCGCTCTTTGTGCCCAATGCTTCGAACTTCCACATGCCTGCGCGAAAGTCGGTTCAATCTCCGCGAACGTTCCAGGATCTGATCTTTGCGCTCCAGAGCTACTGGGCGGAACAAGGTTGCGTGATTCTCCAGCCCTATGACATGGAGATGGGAGCCGGAACGTTTCATACCGCCACGCTGCTGCGCGCCGTTGGCCCGGAGCCGTGGAATGCCGCCTACGTGCAGCCCTCGCGGCGTCCTACGGACGGTCGATATGGCGACAATCCCTTTCGGCTGCAGCACTACTACCAGTTCCAAGTTGTGCTCAAGCCCTCGCCGACAGACATCGTTGAGCGCTATCTCGGCTCACTCGCGTACTTGGGCTTCGACCCGCTGACTCATGATATCCGCCTGGTCGAGGACAACTGGGAATCGCCAACGCTGGGTGCTTGGGGCCTCGGTTGGGAGATTTGGCTCAACGGAATGGAAGTCACTCAGTTCACGTACTTCCAACAAGTGGGTGGGCTCGACTGTCGCCCCGTGATGGGCGAGATCACGTACGGTCTCGAGCGGCTCGCGATGTATCTGCAAGGGGTTGAGAGCATCTACGACATCTTGTGGGCAGAGGGGCCGTCAGGGAGAGTGACATACGGTGACGTATATCATCAGAACGAAGTCGAACAATCGAAGTACAACTTCGAGCTTGCGGATACCTCGTTGTTGTTTCGTCACTTCGATGAGCACGAGGCGGCATGTCAGACGTTGTTGTCGAACGGTCTAGCCCTGCCTGCCTACGAACAGATGCTGAAGACCTCCCACACGTTCAATTTGCTCGATGCGCGCAAGGCCATCTCCGTGACTGAGCGCCAGCGCTATATCTTGCGCGTGCGTGCGCTCGCAAAAGAA
This sequence comes from Pseudomonadota bacterium, assembly GCA_023417315.1. Classification (GTDB taxonomy): domain Bacteria; phylum Pseudomonadota; class Gammaproteobacteria; order Steroidobacterales; family Steroidobacteraceae; genus Steroidobacter. The sequence goes on along the minus strand of JAEZFW010000028.1, from coordinate 58,282 downwards.
GTCGCGCAGACGTACTTCAACACGCGGGAGGCTCTTGGCTTTCCCATGTTGCAGGGCGTTCGCTAGCGTCCACGCTCGATCAAAAGCGCGCAGAGCTTCCACTACTCCAGATAAAAAGGCAGATGGCTAAGAGAGACTTCCTGGTTGAGATCGGTACGGAGGAACTTCCGCCGAAGTCACTCTTCGCGATGACTGAAGCCTTCGCAGAAGGGATCAAACGCGAGTTGAGTGCAGCCTCAATCGCTCACGGAAACGTTCTGTGGTATGCGACTCCTCGCCGTATGGCCGTTCACGTCCACGCGGTGAACGATCGCCAGCCCGATCAGGAGATACGGCGTCTAGGGCCGGCAATCGCACAGGCCTTCGACTCAAACAGCCAACCGACGAAAGCAGCGCAAGGTTTCGCCGCCTCGTGTGGAACGACGGTCGAAGCGCTTCAACGAGTCGCAGGCCCGAAGGGTGAAGTGCTGCAGTTCGTTGGCGTGAGAAAAGGTGCTGAAACTCAGACGCTGTTGCAAGGAATCGTGAACGCCTCGCTGCGTTCCTTGCCGATTGCTAGACGCATGCGTTGGGGCGCGGGAGAGGAAGAGTTCGTGCGGCCCGTCCATTGGGTCCTAATGCTGTTCGGCTCGACGGTGATCGACGCGGAGATACTGGGCATCCGAGCTGACAAGCTGACCCGAGGCCATCGATTTCACGCGCCGAAACCTATTCCGCTGCGTTCGCCCGCATCGTATCGCGCCGTGCTGCTCGAGAAAGGATTCGTCATCGCGGATGTAAGCGAGCGACGGGAGCGAATTCGTCGCAGCGTCACCGAGATCGCGCATTCGTTGGGTGGTGAGGCGGTCGTCGACGCGGCGTTGCTTGATGAAGTGACCGCACTCGTGGAGTGGCCAGTCGCGCTCGCTGGACGATTCGAAGAGCAGTATCTGGAGCTGCCACAGGAGGTGCCCATCGCAACGATGCAGGATCATCAGCGGTATTTCCCGGTCCGGGATTCGCACGGACGTTTGATGAATGCGTTCATCACGGTCGCAAACATCGATAGCAAGGACGCCGCGAAGGTTCGCGACGGCAACGAGCGGGTGGTTCGGCCGCGTCTTGCCGATGCTGCATTTTTTTGGAAGACGGACCGAGCTGCACCGTTGCAAACGCGTCGCGCGGCGTTGCGCGCAGTTACGTTTCAAACGCAACTCGGTTCACAGCTCGATCGAAGCGAGCGTATCGTGAGGCTAGCTTCTCACATCGCTGAGTCGATCGGTGCCGACGCCGCGCTCACACAGCGCGCGGCTGAGCTGTCGAAATGCGATTTGCTCACGAACATGGTCGGCGAGTTTCCTGAGCTGCAGGGTACGATGGGCAAGTACTACGCTCGACACGACGGTGAGCACGAAGAAGTATGCGAAGCGTTGGAGGAGCAGTATCGCCCTCGCTTCGCGGGTGATCGCCTGCCTGCCACGCCTGCAGGCCGAGCGGTAGCACTTGCTGACAAGCTCGATTTGATCGCGGGCATCTTCAGCATCGGGCAGAAGCCCACTGGCACTCGCGATCCATTTGGCCTGCGCCGTGCCGCGCTCGGTGTGCTGAGAATCATTCTCGAGGCGCGCCTCGATCTCGACTTGCAGGACCTGATTGCGCGTTCGATCGAAGCACAACCTGTTGCGACTCCGGCCGACCTCCACGGGGAAGTCTGGACGTACATCGCAGAGCGCTTGAGAGGCATGGTTTTGGAGAACGATGCTTCGATCACGACTGAGATGTTCGATGCGGTCCTCGCAACAAATCCGTCCTCCGTCATCGATATCGAAGCCCGGCTCGCCGCACTGAGGAGTTTCTTGCAGCTCCCTGAAAGCAGCGCGCTTGCAGGTGCTAACAAGCGAATCGCGAACATATTGAAGAAGAGCGCAACCGACGACGCGGGTGCGGTCCGAAGCGAGCATCTCGTCGATCCAGCGGAGCGACAACTTTTCGAGCACGTGGAGTTGCTCAAACTGCAGGTCGATCCCGATTTCCGAGGGCGTGAGTACGAGCGAGCGCTCACGTCGTTGGCTGCCCTGAAGAGCGATGTTGATCGCTTCTTCGACGGTGTGATGGTGATGACAGATGACGCGGCGCTGCGCGCGAATCGGCTGGGCTTATTGAAATCGATTCGCGATCTCTTCCTGCGCGCGGCGGACCTTTCCAAGCTTCCGGGATAAGCGTCGTGCAGCTTCTGCGCTCGATCTTGTTTACGACGTTCTTGTTCGTAAGCACGTTCGTTTACGCGATCACCGTCCTGCTGGTCGCGTGGTTACCTTCTAGACGGCTTTATGCCGTTGCGCGGTCATGGTCTCTCACGCAGCTGTGGATGCTCGAGAAGCTCTGCGGACTGAGCTATACGGTGGAAGGTTTGGAGCATGTGCCGGAAGGTGCGCACATCTCGATGTGGAAGCATTCCTCCGCCTGGGAAACCATCGCTCAGGCAAGCATCTTCCCGCCGCAGTCATGGGTGCTCAAGCGCGAGCTCATGTGGATCCCCATGGTGGGATGGGCTGTACACTTCCTAAAGCCTATCGCAATCAATCGTAGCGCCGGAGCAGTCGCGGTCAATCAGGTGGTCGAGCAGGGTAAGCAGCGGCTTGCCGAGGGGCTCTGGATTTTGATTTTCCCGGAGGGCACTCGTGTGCCTTCCGGCGAGGTTCGCAAGTATGGAGTGAGCGGTGCGCTTCTCGCATCCCGCGCGGGCTGCAAAGTCGTCCCCGTCGCTCACAACGCTGGGGAGTTTTGGCCTCGTCGTGGCTGGATCAAGCACCGAGGGAAGATTACGGTGCGAATCGGTCCCGCAATCGAGGCGGCGGACCGCGATCCACGAGAGCTCAACGACGAGGTGAGAACGTGGATCGAGGCACAGCTTTTAACATTACCATGCCGGCGCCCATTGAATGGCGGGCAGAAAAATCGAACGACATCCGCGCCCCCTCTAGCGGGATCGCGTGAATTCTAAAATTATTCTAAACGTCTAGGTTCGCGACCGCGAGTGCATTCTTCTCGATGAATTCCCGCCTTGGCTCCACTTGATCGCCCATTAGGGTCGCGAAGATGTCGTTAGCCGCCAGCGCATCTTCGATGCGCACCTGAATGAGTCGGCGCGTCGCAGGGTTTATGGTCGTATCCCAAAGCTGTTCAGGATTCATCTCACCCAACCCTTTGTAGCGCTGGATCATCTGCCCCTTCCTGGCTTGCTCGAGCAACCAATTGATCGCGTGCTTGAAGCTAGACACCTCGTGCTTCTGCTCCCCCTTCGCGACGTACGCACCAGGCTGAAGAAGGCCGGCGAGTGTCTTCGATAGTTCAGCGATCTTCCGGTACTCGGCTGATTCGAAGAACTCGCGATGGATGTGCTTTTCCGTCGTTGAGCCATGCTCAGTTCGAGAAACCAACAGCCGAGGCGGTGCACCGGCCGCTCCCTCCATGACGCGGATGCCGTAGCGCCGGCTCGCATCGTCTTGAGCGTTAGCTTGCGTCTCGAGGGCCGAACCCCACTGCGTGAGCCACGCATGATCATCGTGGCCGGCCAGCGTTACCTCGGGAAGGTAGAGCATCTGCTCGAGAATTCGCTGGTCGTAGCGACGAGCTGAGCGCCTGATGATGGCCGAGACCTCCATCCACGCGCGAGCCAACGATTCAAGTGCGGATCCACTCATGGGCGGCTGCTTCGGATCGTGGTGGAGCTCTGCGTCTTCGAGCGCTTGCTTCAACAGCATGGCGTTGAGCTCGGCGTCATCCTTCACGTAGTGCTCGCTCTTGCCCTTCTTCAGCTTGTAGAGCGGGGGCTGCGCAATGTAGATATGGCCGCGTTCGATGAGCTGCGGCATCTGTCGGTAGAAGAAGGTTAGTAGCAGAGTCCGGATGTGCGAACCGTCTACGTCCGCGTCCGTCATGACGATGATTCGGTGGTACCGAAGCTTCGAAATGTCGAAGTCGTCCGCGCCGATCCCGGTCCCCAGGGCAGTAATCAACGTGCCCACCTCGGCTGATGACAACATCTTGTCGAAGCGGGCCTTCTCGACGTTCAAGATCTTGCCTTTGAGCGGCAAGATGGCCTGCGTTCTGCGGTCGCGACCTTGCTTGGCGGAGCCGCCGGCTGAGTCGCCCTCAACCAGAAACATCTCTGAGAGAGCCGGGTCCTTTTCCTGGCAGTCAGCGAGCTTTCCCGGCAATCCGGCCAGGTCGAGAGCACCTTTACGTCTGGTCATCTCGCGCGCTCTACGAGCAGCCTCGCGGGCGCGTGCGGCCTCGAGAATCTTCGAAGCGATGGCTTTAGCCTGGGGCGGATGCTCAAGGAGGAATTCCTCGAGCTTGGTGCTTACAGCCGATTCGACGATGCCCTTGATCTCAGACGAGACGAGCTTGTCCTTCGTCTGCGAGGAGAACTTCGGGTCCGGCATCTTCACGGACAGGATGGCCGTCAGCCCTTCGCGAGCGTCGTCTCCCGTCGTCGCAATTTTGTCCTTCGCCGTAAACTCTCGTTCAATGTAGTTGTTCAGGGTACGAGTCAAAGCACTCCGGAACCCGGCCAGATGGGTGCCTCCATCCTTCTGTGGAATGTTATTCGTGTACGAGTTCATGCTCTCCTGGTAGGAGTCATTCCATTGCAGACCGAGCTCAACGGTCACTGCGTCTTGCTGAGTCCTGAACCATACGATGGTGTCGTGCACCGCGACCTGGTTGCGGTTTAAAAAGCGTACAAACTCGCGGATTCCACCTTCGTGGTGGAACACCTCACGTTTGTCTTCGCGCTCGTCTATCAGCTCGATTCGAACCCCGGAGTTCAGGAACGAGAGCTCGCGAACACGCTTCGCCAGCACGTCGTAGTCGAAGTCGAGGTTCGTGAAAATTTTGGCGCTGGGCTTGAATCGGATGATCGTGCCCCGTTTCTCGGTCGTTCCGGCCTCCGCGAGGGGCGCCTGGGGCTCGCCCATGCGGTACTCCTGCTGATAGCGCCGCCCGCCTCTATGGATCGTCAGCAGCAGGTACTCGGACAGCGCGTTCACGACCGACACACCGACACCGTGCAACCCACCGGACACCTTGTAAGACGAATCGTCGAATTTCCCGCCAGCGTGAAGGACGGTCATGATCACTTCCGCCGCAGAGCGCCCCTCCTCCGGATGGATATCCACAGGTATTCCACGGCCGTCATCAGCGACGGTGACCGACTGGTCTGCGTGGATTGTGACGATGACTTGCGAGCAGTACCCAGCCAAAGCCTCGTCAATTGAGTTGTCGACGACCTCGAACACCATGTGGTGAAGACCCGTACCGTCATCGGTGTCCCCGATGTACATACCGGGTCGCTTCCGCACCGCGTCCAGACCCTTCAAGACCTTGATTTTGCTTGAGTCGTAGATTTCGGAATCAGTCATGTCCAGGCCTAAAAAGAGAGGTGCCGGATTATAGCATTGGGGCGAATCGCCCTTGTTCCACGTGAAACGTTCGACCTATTTCGATGCCTCGTAAGCCAGCGGTACTCAGCGAAGTAACAACCAATTGCGCGGGCGTTTGCGCGATCGCTCCGAGAATTTTCCCCAAACTATCCACATCCAACTCGGCGGCTGGATCGTCGAGCAGGAGGCATGGGCGGCGTGTGTGAGGCACAGAAAGAATCAACTGGGCGAGCACGAAGGCTGACGCCAGGATCTTCTGCTGGCCCCGCGACACTCGGTCTCGAGCGACAGCGCCGTCAACTCGGAAATGGAGGTCCGCTCGGTGTGGTCCGACTGTCGTCGTTTTGAGCCTCAGGTCTCGAGGCCATGCGTCGTGTAGTGCTTGCCCCAGAGTTTGCTCACCGGGCCAACCACGTTCATACGCGATCTCGCAGAACTGACCCAAGAGCGCAGTCGCGAGTTCGCCGAACTGCAAGCTGAGCCCCGAGAAATAGCTTCGTCGCAGCTGATCGATTTCGCTCGCGCACGTTTCCAGCTCGGCATTCCAGACTTGAGCATCTCCGCCCGCGCGTAATGCCGCGTTGCGCTGAGCAAGCGCACGCTGGTAGCGACGCCAGGGAACGAGGAAGTCATGTTCCACGTGAAACACTCCCCAATCGAGGAGTCGCCTGCGCCGAATTGAGCCCTCTTCGATCAGCCGATGCACGCCCGGCTCGATGACCTGGACCGGCAGCAATTCAGCGATCTCGGAAATGCCGCCGACATCATGACCGCCGAGGCGCGCGCGCGTCTCACCTGAGCCGTGCTCAAGCCCCGCTATCACGGTACGGTCCGGAAGAACGATCGATCCGACGACGCGTGCTTCACGTGCCGCCGGACCCACGAGCTTCGAACGCTGGCTCGTTCGAAACGATCTGCCGTGGGCGAGGAAGTAAATGGCCTCGAGCAGGCTAGTCTTGCCCGCTCCATTCGGACCCACTATCCCCGTGCCCCGGGGATCCAACTCAAGGGTAGCGTGCTCAATGCAGCGAATGTTCTCTACGGATAAGTTGGCGAGCACAGATAGCTTGGGCGCACGAGACCGATCCGCCCTACAGTCTCATCGGCATGACGACGTACTTGGCCTGAGGCATCGAGGGTGCCGTCAACAAACAGCTGTTGTTCGCGTCGGTCAGTCCCAGCTCCACCTGCTGCCCATCGATCGCGGCCAACGCGTCGAGGAGATAGTTTACGTTGAAGCCGATCTCCATCTCATCGCCCGCATAGCTCACGTCCAACTCTTCCTCAGCCTCTTCCTGCTCGGGGTTGTGAGACTGCAAGGTTAGGACTCCTGGCTTGAGCGACAGCCGGATGCCTCGGTACTTCTCGTTCGAGAGAATGGCCGCTCGTTGCAAGGCGGCGCGTAGAACGTCTCGATCGGCATTCACCATTCGAGTCGGATTTACGGGAATCACCCGGCTGTACTCTGGAAAGCGCCCATCGATGAGCTTCGAGGTGAAACGGATGCTGCCGACTTGTGCTCGGACGTGGTTCGTTCCGATCACGAGCTCTACGGTGTCAGTGCCGGTCAGTAGACGCTGAAGCTCCAGTACGCCTTTGCGCGGAACGATCACCTGCTGGAGACCGGCCGCGGCAGCGTCCATCGTCGCCTCGCAGTACGCGAGGCGATGGCCATCAGTTGCGACGGTTTTTAGGGTCTTGCCATCGGACTCAAGCAACATCCCGTTGAGGTAGTACCGAACGTCCTGTTGAGCCATCGAGAAGTGCGTCTTCTCGAGCAGTTTCTTCAGTGCTGCCTGAGCAATCGTTAAGCTTTGCTGGGCGCGAATGTCTTCAACGGTTGGAAATTCCGATGCCGGAAGGGTTGAAAGCGTGAACCGGCTTTTGCCCGAGCGCACCGTCGCACGTTCACCGTCTACCGCGATCGTGACTTGCGCGGCGTCCGGAAGCGCTTTGACGATGTCTAGCAACTTGCGGCCAGGTACCGTGATCTCACCTCCCTGCTGAACGCTGGCCGTTCCTTTAGCGACCAACTCCACTTCCAGATCAGTGGCGGTAATCGCCACTTGGTCGCCTTTCACCACGACTAGCACATTGGCGAGAACAGGCATTGTCTGGCGCCGTTCGACGACGCCGATGACCGACTGCAAAAGACCTAGAATCGACTCACGTTCTAAGCTGAACTTCATCGTTATCCACCGTGCCAGTCTTATATAAGGAGATGATTTATTAAGAATCTATGATGATTACTAGTGCTTCGCTCTACTGTGGATAATCCATTTTTTCGCTTATCCATCATATAGTTAGCAGAATGATAACCGTTCGGGGAATAGTCGTCGACCCTGTACCAAATCTGTCGAGTTCCTGTGCATAACTTTGCCGCTTTCGCGCTCCACAACTTATCCACATCACCCAGCCAAGGTTCTCAACAAGTTTGAGTAGTCCTCGCTGGTGCGCGTATTCGACTCCCGTAACTCCTTGATCACGCGACACGCGTGCAGAACCGTTGTGTGGTCTCGGCCGCCAAATGCGTCCCCGATTTCCGGGAGGCTATGACTCGTCAATTCCTTCGCCAGTGCCATCGCAACTTGGCGAGGACGAGCGATGGATCTGCTACGTCGTTTCGATAGCAAGTCCGCTACGCGAATTTTGTAGTACTCCGCGACGGTTTTCTGGATGTTCTCAATTGTGACGAGTCGGTCTTGGAGGGCAAGCAGATCGCGCAATGCGTCCTTCGCGAAATCCATGGTGATGGGGCGCCCCGTGAACTGAGAGTTCGCCACTACGCGACGTAGTGCACCCTCGAGCTCGCGAACATTCGAGCGGATTCGTTTGGCGATGAAGAACGCCACCTCCTCCGGAAGATCGACACGACTGACAGCGGCCTTGCTCATCAAAATCGCGACGCACGTCTCCAACTCCGGCGGCTCGATCGCCACCGTCAAGCCCCACCCAAAGCGTGACTTCAAGCGCTCCTCCAGACCATCGACCTCCTTCGGATAGCGATCGCAGGTGAGGATAATCTGCTGTTGCCCTTCGAACAGCGCGTTGAAGGTGTGGAAGAACTCTTCCTGGGAGCGATCCTTCCCCGCGAAGAACTGAATGTCGTCGATGAGCAGCGCATCGAGGGAGCGATAGGCCGTCTTGAAATCATTGATGGTGTTGTGCTGTAGCGCTTTCACCATGTCGCCGACAAACCGTTCGGAGTGGACATAGGCCACTCGGGCCCGGTCGTTCCGGCTGCGGATCATGTTGCCCACGGCATGCATCAGATGGGTCTTGCCAAGACCAACCCCGCCGTAGATGAACAGCGGGTTGTAGGCACGGCCCGGATTTTCCGCCACTTGTACGGCTGCGGCGCGCGCGAGCTGATTGCTCTTGCCTTCGACAAAGTTCGCGAAGGTGAAATCGGGATTGAGCCGGCTGCCGAGGACAGTTGGGATATCTCTAGGAAGACCTGGGCGCGCTACACCTGCTTGTGTTGCCGGGGCGGCCGGCGGATTCACAGCACTGCGAGATCCTACTTCGAGGACGACCGATGGTGTGGGTTCCGGAGAGGCCGAATCGATCAGCTCCGAAATTCGCCCCGCGACGTTCTCATTAACCCATTCAACGACGAATCTGTTCGGGGCAAGCAGCCGCAGTGTGTGACCGTCCTCTACGGCTTGCAGGGGTCGTATCCACGTATTGAACTGTTGCTCCGGCAGTTCTGCCTCAAGTTGAGCGAGACAGCGACGCCATAACGAACCCTGCACGGTGATCGTCCCCTAAATCGAATCGTACGTAAGCTTTGTTCTACGCGCAGGTGACGCGAGAGAAGGGGGGAGTCTATACCGAGCTCTCCGAGGTTATCCACAGGTAGACGTGCTTTCCGCAAGAAATCAGGTGTGCCCCGCGTGCTTGACACCTCTCAGAGTGCTGCGTACCCTTGCCGGCCTTCTTTTTGGCCCACCATGTGCTTGTTTTAGCGCAACTTTCGCCGCGAGTCTCAGCATGAAGCGCACTTATCAACCGAGCAAACTGCATCGTCAACGCACCCACGGGTTTCGTGCGCGCATGGCAACTCGATCTGGTCGTCAGGTCCTCGCGCGCCGCCGCGCGAAAGGCCGTAAGCGTCTGACGGTGTAAGCACGCGAGTTTCGCTCGCCCGTGTCAGCTCCCGTTCGGCTTGCAAGCCCCTGCAAAAGCGTTCAAACCGACACAGCGTATTCGGAAACGATCCGAGTTCGATCGCGTCTACCGTGACGCGCGCCGCTCCACCGATAATCTGTTTTCCGTCTTCGCGCGACCTAACGATGGGACACAAGCGCGTCTAGGGCTTTCAATCGCCGCTCGACTCGTCGGCAACGCGGTGCGCCGAAATAGAGTCAAGCGGTTGATCAGAGAATCATTCCGTCAGCATCAGCACCGGCTGCCGGTTGTCGATATCGTCGTAAATGCGCGCGCCGGCGCGCGCGAAGCAACAAGCGCAGCGATTGCAGAAAGCCTCAGGAGACACTGGCAGGCGGTGATCAAAAAATGCGCAGCATCCTGAAAGCCTTCATTCTTGGCTATCGCTATACGTTGAGTCCGCTACTTGGGCCGACTTGCCGCTTCTATCCAAGTTGCTCGTGCTACGCCGAGCAAGCGATCGATGCGCATGGCGCGGTACGGGGCTGCTATCTCGCCGCGCGCCGGCTATTGCGGTGTCATCCGTGGAATCCAGGGGGATACGACCCCGTGCCTACGCAATCTGATTTGAACTCCGCGCATGGATAATCAACGCGTCTTCATTTGGGCGGCACTCGCGCTCGTCCTCTGGCTCAACTTCTTGGCGTGGCAGCGCGACTACGCACCGGCGCCAGTTGTGCCGTCAACGAGCGCGCCAACCGAGCCACGTTCTGCTGAGGATTCCGAGCTTCCATCGGTGCCGGCCACATCGGGCGAAGCGCCTGAGGCGCCGAGCTCAGCTACAGAGCAGACGCAACCCGCCTCAGCCCAAGCCGCAACGATTCGCGTGCTGACTGACGTTCTTTCGATCGATATAAGCACGCGCGGCGGCGAACTGATCCGCGCTGAACTGTTGGAATATCCCAGAGTCAAGAATGAACCCGACGTCCCTGTGCGGCTATTCGATACCACGCCACCGGGTATCTTCGTAGCGCGATCGGGCATGCGCGCCGTGGGCCGTGACGCTGAGCCGACGCACCAAGCCATGTTCGAGAGCGCTGCGAACGAGTACACCCTCGCGGAAGGAACGGACGAGCTCGTGGTGCCGCTCACTTGGACAGATGGGCAAGGCGTTACGGTCACGAAGAAATACACGTTCCGCCGCGGCAGCTATGAGGTCGATCTCGCTTACGACGTCAACAACGAATCTGCGACCGATTGGAAGGCTGCATCCTATGTGCAGCTCGTCCGACATTACGAGCACATCGAGCGTTCGTACTTCAAGGTGGAGACTTACGCGTATCGAGGCCCGGTCATCTTTGACGGCAAAGGGTCCCGTAAGCTCGACGTCGAGGATGAGGACGATCGTCAATTCGAGCGCACCATCACGGGCGGCTGGATGGCGGCGCTGCAGCACCACTTCGTCGCTGCAGCTGTTCCGCCGGTCGACAAGCCGTACCAATTCACGCTGAGAGTGAACGACCGCAATGATTTCACGCTGACGTATGTGAGTCCTGTTCACACCGTGGCTCCGAATAGCACGAGTACGTTCGAAGAGACGCTCTTCGTCGGACCCAAGCTGCAGAGCCAATTGGAGGTCGCGGGCCCACGCCTCGAGCTCGTGGCCGATTACGGCAAGCTCACCGTCATCGCCCAGCCACTGTTCTGGTTGCTGGACAAGGTGCACAGCTTCGTTGGGAACTGGGGATGGGCGATCGTGATCGTCACATTCCTGATCAAGCTCGTGTTCTACAAGCTCACTGCGGCGAGCGGGCGCTCGATGGCGAAGATGCGCAATCTCGCCCCGCGCATCAAGGCGATTCAGGAGCGTTACAAAGACGACCGAGAGCAGCTCGGTCGCCAAATGATGGAGCTGTACAAGCGAGAGAAGATCAATCCGCTCGCAGGCTGCTTGCCGATCCTCATTCAGATCCCGTTCTTCCTAGCATTCTATTGGGTGCTGCTCGAGAGCGTGGAGATGCGGCAAGCGCCCTTCCTGGGTTGGATCACCGATCTGTCCTCGCGCGATCCGTACTTCATCCTGCCGATCCTGATGGGCGCTGCGATGTTCGGGCAATTTAAGCTGCAGCCGATGCCGAGCGCCGATCCGATCCAAGCAAAAATCTTCATGTTCATGCCGATCATCATGGCGGTGACGATGGCGTGGTTCCCGGCAGGTCTGGTGCTGTACTGGCTGACCAACACGCTACTTTCGATCGCGCAGCAGTGGCGTATCAATAAGCTGGTGGAGGCTGAGCAGAAGAAGACATGAAGAAAGAGATGCAGCGGCCCTTGGCGCGCTGCGATCGGCTCTCCACACTAGCGGCATGAGCGATCCTGGTTCGAGCCGCACGATTGCAGCCATCGCTACGCCTCCTGGGCGCGGTGGCATTGGTGTCATTCGCGTCTCCGGACCTCGTGTCCCGAACATCGCGCAAACATTACTCGGTGCTGTGCCCCAGCCCCGAGTTGCGGCGTTGCGTTCTTTCATCGCGTCCAATGGCGAACCAATCGACAGCGGACTCGCGCTTTTTTTCCCCGCGCCCGCATCGTTCACAGGCGAAGATGTTCTCGAGCTGCATGCGCATGGGGGACCGACCGTGCTGGATATGCTGCTCGCGCGCGTCGTGGAACTCGGGGCTGAGCTCGCTCTACCGGGCGAGTTCAGTCGACGCGCTTTTCTCAACGACAAACTCGATCTGGTGCAAGCGGAAGCCATCGCAGATCTGATCGATAGCGCCTCCGCCGAGGCGGCCCGCGCCGCGCTACGCTCTATGCGGGGCGAGTTCTCAGATGCTGTGCGATCGTTAACCGATGCTGTGATCGAGACGCGCATGCACGTGGAGGCAGCGATCGATTTTCCCGAGGAGGAGATCGACTTTCTCGCTGACGAGACCCTCAAGGCGCGGCTCGAGCGCGCACGGCAACTTTGTGAGCAGATCAGGGCGAATGCGCGTCAAGGCGCGCTTCTCCGCGAGGGCATGACCGTAGTGATCGCCGGCAAGCCGAACGCCGGCAAATCGAGCTTACTCAACACGCTCGCGGGTTATAGCGCCGCGATCGTCACAGACATTCCGGGCACCACGCGCGACATCCTGCGTGAGCGCATTCATATCGATGGGATGCCCTTGCACGTGCTAGACACGGCGGGCCTACGCGACGAGGCAGATCTCGTCGAAGCCGAAGGTATTCGTCGCGCGCGCGAAGCGATGCGGCAAGCGGATCGAATTCTTTACGTCGTGGATGCAAGCGCTCGCGAGGGCGCAGGTGTGATCGAGCGGGAGCTACAAGCGCTTCCGAGCGCAGTGCCCGTCACCATCATCGTGAATAAGATCGACCTGACTAAGACTCCTTCGCGCTACGAGCAATCGGTTCCGCCGCGGGTGCACGTCTCCGCAGCGTTAGGCCAGGGGATCGATTTGCTCCGCGAGCATCTAAAGGAATGCGTCGGATACTTGGGTGCAAGCTCAGGAACCTTATCCGCACGGCGGCGACACTTGGATGCGCTCACGCGCGCCAATCACCACCTCTCCGAAGCCATGCGGCAACTCACACAGCATCGAGCCGGAGAGCTCATGGCGGAAGAGCTGCGGCAAGCGCAACAAAACCTGGGCGAAATCACAGGCGAATTCACTTCGGATGACTTGCTTGGCCGCATCTTTGCGAGCTTCTGCATCGGAAAGTGAACTCCGATGAACCTGCTCTCGCTACCTCTTCTATATCGCTGGACGGGTCGCCTCGTTACGCCACCAGAGCACGTCGTGTGGGCACTGCGAGAGATCTTCGGCGAGTCCGTCGAGCACGTGCGCGTGCTCGAGTACTCGAGCTATGCGAGGTGCCACGCAGGAGCGCGAGCGACGACTCGACGCAACAGCATTTTGTTGAGCGGGTGCGCTCAGGAGTTTTGGCAGGATGCGGAGCTCTTACTGCACGAGTACTTCCATGTCCTGCGGCAGTGGCAAGTGGGCGAGATGACAATATTTCGGTATCTGCTCGAATCGCTCCGGCGCGGCTACTGGCACAACCGCTTCGAAATCGAGGCGCGCGCGTTCGCAGCACAACATCGCCTGCGCTTACGACATCTGCTGCAGCGTGCATCGTCCAATCGGGCGCTCCCACCGGGGCATACCCGCTGCTAGCATGTGCGCGCTACAACCGGTGCATCCACACCGGTCGTCTCATCAGAAGAAACAGTGGAGGAAACGAATCATGACGTCCAAGCTCATACGACGCTCCCGTCGCACGCTCCTCGGTGTCGCAATTGCGACACTGCTCGTCGCACAGGCTCAAGCCGATGTGACGATCGAGGAGCGGATGAGCGTCACCGGCGCCGGAATGATGAAAATGATGAACATGAACGGACGCACCGTGACCTCGATTTCCGGTACAAAGGCGCGCACCGACAGCGAGCTCAAATTCGAATCTGGGCTGATGAGAACATTCGCTCGTGGAGCGGGTGATGGAACAGAGATCGTTCGCCTGGACGAGGATAAGACGTACTCGCTCGATCATAGAAAGAAGACCTACACCGAAACGACGTTCGCCGAGCAGCGCGCCGAGTTCGAGAAGGCCATGGAGCAGATGGAGAAGGGCCAAGCCTCACAGCAGCAGGCGACGTCCGGCGTCGATGAGTCGGAGTGCGAATGGTCGGAGCCGAAGGCCGAAGTGACGAGAAGCGGCGAAAAGGCGCAAGTCGCGGGCTATCAGGCCGAACGCGTCACAATCCTGGCGACGCAATCCTGCAAGAACAAGAAGACGGGCGAGGTGTGCGACTTCGGCCTCGTCCTGGATCAATGGGTAGCGCCGAACTTCGAGGCTTCGCAAGAAGCTCAGAACTACTATCTCGCGTACGCCGAGAAGATGGGCTTCGGTGCCACCGCCTCGAGAGATTTCGCCGAACGCGCTCAATCAATGTTCGGCCGCTACGAAGGGATGTGGACCGAAGTGGCGAACAAGATGCGCGACGTGAAAGGTCATCCGGTGCGCTCGAGCTTTGGTCTCGGCGTCGGCGGTGCACAGTGCGGCAGCACTCAGCAGACGCAAGCGCAAGGCGGGCCTGCTTCCCCGCCGAGTCTCGGCGGCGCGCTTGGTGGTGCCCTCGGCGGGATGTTCGGCAAAAAGAAGGAAGCCGAAGCACCGCCAGCCGAACCCGTTCCGGCGGCGACGATGCCGGGCGGGCTCATGTCCTTGATGAGCGTGAGCACCGAGCTCGTTTCGGTTAACACCAGTGCCATCGACGCCGCCAAGTTCGAAGTGCCGAGCGGGTACAAGAAGGCAAAGCGCTGATCACGTGAGCGAAACTTGACTCCACGGGCACGCCGAGTACCATGCGCGCCCCGGCTGAAGTCCGGGACGCATTTGGAGTTCGAAGGTTCGCACCGCAGAGTCTCGATGAATTTGAACAACGCGCATCACTAAATCCCTCAGGTTGGTTCGCGCAGCGCGCCGGCTTCGCGAATCAGGTGCGAGCTCATTGGCTCCGACGAGACCCCTGGCGGGGCAACCTGCCAGGGGTTTTGTGTCTCTGGCACCTTCGTCGCTCGCACGTATCGCACGTCGTGCTCATCGCGCATTTCTCTTTCTTCCACCCGATATTCGCTGCTCATTGCACATGCCGTCCGCGTAACTTGGCGCCTGCAGCTCGAGAACACTCTCGCAGCAAGATACCAACAAGCAATCAGGAGGCTTTATGCGTACGCGTCAGCTCACAGGCGCTCGACGACAGCTCGGCCAAGGCATGAGCGAGTACATCATCATCACCGCGCTTGTGGCGGTCGCTGGGATTGGACTATTCGCCGCGTTCGGTGATGTCTTGCAGAACCAGATGGCCGGCATGAGCCGCGAGATGGCGGGTCAATCTGGCAGCCAAGACATCACGGACGCACAGAGTTCGGCGACGACTGCCCAGACCCGTGCGGCTCAAGCGGATAGTTTGGCGACGTACAACCAGCAGACAAATGCTGGAGGCGGCGATTAAGAGCATCCGGAGCACGGCCACTTCAACGGGTGATCACAGATGCGGCCTTCAGTACCGACTGGCTCTCGCAAGACTCAAGCCGGGCAGATCGTGCCAGTCGCGCTACTTGGCGTGCTCATCACCAGTGCAGTGCTCGTGCTCCTGTTCAACACGTCCCAGAGAATCACTCATAAAACCCAAGCGACGAATGCTGCGGATGCTGCGGCCTACAGCGGTGCGGTTTGGACTGCGCGACACCTCAATTTTGTCGCGTACACGAACCGCGCGATGCTCGCGAATGACGCCGCTGTGGGTCACTTTGTTTCCTACGTAAGCTGGGTGCGCTACGTGCACGACTCGATCGAGTACATCGATCGAGTCACGCAATGGATCCCGATCGTGGGACAGTACATCGATATTGCCGAGCAGATCGCCGAGCAAGTCCGCGAACTTGCAGAGCAGTCGGCGGACGTGGCAGTTCCGGCGATCGATCTTTGGAATGCCAATTTCCGTGCGGCGCAGGCAGAAGCTCAGGCCTCGCTTGCGCTCGACAACTTGAACGAGCTGATGCAGGCCACCGCGCGCAACTATGACCCTGATCTTCGTGTGAACGATCGGGGCGAACTGTCGCGCATGCCACAGGAGCTGCGTACGATCATCGAGACGCAGCTCATGAGCCAGCTCGCAAGCGTGCCCACTTTCGTGCGCCGCTATACGGCGTCGAACGACCGCGGCAGCCTCTCGGAGTTGGTCGACCTGAGCTTGAACGCGAACGATAACGTGCGGCGCTGGATTCCCGGACAGCGGGGCTGGCAAGAAACTGGGCTTGCATTCCGGCTGCGTAAGCAGGGCAGCACGACGCACACTCAGTCAGCGCAAGGCGCCGACTGGCGTGCGCGCGATCAGCTTCAATACCGCACGCGCCGTCCCTTCGGCTGGAGCAGTTGGCGGCGAATCGGAGAGGACGAGAGCACTGCGAGCGCTAGCGAGTTCGATTCGGACTATTCAGGTGTGCCGTCTTACTACAACGTGGCCGGCGCACCGGGAGATCGTACGCTTCGCATCGCAGCGCTCGTAACGCAGGCACAAGAGCACATCGCCACTGCAGATCTCCTAGGCATGCAATCGCCTAATGTGCCGATCACCGCCATTGCAATCGCACGTGTTGAATTCCGTCGGCCTCGCACCGGCGGTTTTCCAACCCTGGGTGCCGATATGCACGAGTTCGCAAATCTGTTCAATCCTTTCTGGGAAGCGCGACTCGCGCACCTGGATCTGGGAGGCGGGCTGTGAAGCTCGCGAGAGGAATCGCAAAACGCTCTTCGTGTGAGCGCGGTAGTGCGATGGCAGAGACGCTCGTGGCACTCCTCGCGCTCACCCCCTTTCTGATCGGTGTGCCACTGCTCGGGAAGCAGGCGGACATCAAACACAAGTCATTCGACGCTGCGCGCTATGGCGTTTGGGAACGAACGGTTTGGCGCAGTGACGGCACGAGCAACGTGAAGAGCACGCAGGACATTACACTCGAGACTCGAGATCGCGTGCTGGGCCATCCGGGAACCCCTCTCGTCGAGATGGACGCGCTGCGAAGCGAAGGCATCACGGAGAACAGCTTGTGGCGCGACCGCTCACAGGAACGTCTCATAGACTATGAACACGATGCGAGCGGCGTCTCGCAAGGAATCGATGAGCACCCATCGCCCGTGGACGTGGGCTACTTTCTGATCCCCAATCTTGCGTATGGAAATGGGTCGATTGCCAGCGTCGCAAGTCTCTTGCGAGTCGAAGACTTAGATCTGAACAGGCGCGCTTTTGCGACCACGCAGGTGCAGATCCGTGTGCGCCCGTCTTTGTCTGAGCTTGCATCCTCACCTCCCGCATTGACGCACGGCGTGCACACGCAGGAGCCACATGCGGCGCTGACGTTGCAGGCGAGAGGAGGCATCTTGAGTGACACGTGGGCGGCGGCGCGCGAGACCGAGTTTCGACGGCGGATCGACTATGTCACGACGAACGAATTCATCGAGCTCCTCGAACTGCCTGCTCGAGCCATCGGCTCACTCGCGCTGGGACGAGGCCGCCCTCTGTACGGTGAAGGTCAGTTTGCCTGGGAGCCGGATCTTCAGCCGAGATCCACCGATCTCCCGGCTGCTTACGTGCAGCGCCGTTAGTACCGATGCGAATCGCTGCAATAACACTGTCCGGAGTCATCGGCTTCTGTGCGCACGCGGGCGATCTATCGCGAGCGACAGATCAGCTTCCGGAGCTCGCGGATCCCCCGGAGGGCCAGGCGCAGTGGATCGCCAAGAGCATGAAGGTCAATGGTCTTCCGATGACGCTGAAAGCATTCGAGTCCGCCATGGATCCCCTCGCTTTACTGCATCACTACGAAAGGTGGTTCCGAGGTCTGGGCGCGCTCGAGAGCAGAGTGAGTCGCAATGGCGATCGGCACATCCTTGCGATCAAACACCAACGCTACTTCGCGACAATCCAAGCACAACCTTCGACGCGTGGCAGCGTGGGTACGATGACCGTCAGTGCGAATCCCGCCACGGTAGTCGCGCAACTCGACACGAAGTTCCCCGTGCTGAAGGGACTACGCATCATCAATCTTCAGCAATACGAGGATCTCGGCGTGGAGGCTGAGCATATCAGCCTTGTCAGCTCGCGCGCGGCGCATGTCGACGCAACGAGTTACGAACAGCTCTTGACGAAACACGGATGGCAGATCGTACGGCAGCAAGCCACTCGCGCCACCCTAGGAGGACAGCTCGTTGAAGCGCAACGCGGCGCAGAGCACGCTTTGCTGACCTTCCTACCGGATCGTACGCGTACCAGCGCGACGGCCATTGTCATCGTGTGGAGAAAGGCATGAACCGCCGAGCAGCTCAACGTGGGTGGGGCACGACGGAGTACCTAGCCGTTCTGCTTGGGCTCATTGCCGTCTGGCGCGGCGGCCAGGCGATGTTGACGCTCATTCGTGAGCATCACGATGAGTTCGCGTGGGTGCTCATGATTCCGCTTTGATCGAAGCGATGCGCAAGGAGGCGCGAGAATGAAAGGCACGATCGTTACGGTCTTGATGCTAGGGGGTGCCGCTGCCGCGGGTAGCGGTGCCGCGTTCTTGGCCAATGGCTACATCGAGACATCCATCGCGCAGCGACGCGCGGAGCTCGACGCACAGTACGCGCCCGAGAAAGTCATTGTCGCCGCGCACGATCTTCGTCCCGGTGTGCCTCTGTCGGCGCAGAACGTCGCTGTGCGTGAAGTCCCCGGCGCCTTTCTGCACGCGGACGCCTTGCGGGCGAGCCGATGGAGCGATGTGTCCGGTCGCTTTCTCGCGAAGCCACTGCGTAGCGGCGAGCCCGTGCTGACGGCGCACCTTGCGCAAGACTTTGCCGCGGGTTTCTCTTCGCAGCTCGCCGAAGGTATGCGTGCACTGACATTTCCCGTCGACGAAGAGTCCTCCATCTCGGGGATGCTTGCACCAGGCGATCGCATCGACCTCTTCTTCACCACGACGAGCGGTCATGAAACGACGACGTTACCGCTGCTCTCCAACGTTCACGTTATCGCTACAGGTATGCGGACGTTGACGAACGACAATCATCCCGACGTGCAGCTCCAGCGTCAGTATCGAACCGTGACCGTTTCGGTCACGCCGCAGGAGGCAGCAAAGATCACGCTCGCTCAAGATGCAGGCAAAATCACCATCACATTGCGACAGCCCGAGGATCGCGCCGATCTACGCTTATCGCGCATTACCAAACAGACCTTGCTCTTCGGCGAACCTGTAAATCGTAGCCTCGGTACTCGCCGCCGCATCGAAGTGATCTTGGGCGGAGTGTGAAGACATGACACAGAGTCATGGATGTCAAAGCAAGCGAGCTGGACGGTTCGAAACTCGACGACGATATCTGCAGCTCATCTTGCTCTTGTTCGTCGCACTGCCGCTGCACGCTCGCGCTCAGGACGAGGCAGCCGTTTCTGCCGCGCCCGTGAGCGTGCTCTCTCTGCCCGTTGGTCAAAGCCTGCTCCTTCGCTATCCGAATGCGAAGCGAGTTTCCGCGGGCGACGGCAGCATCATCGACGTCAAAGTCTTCGATGACACACAAGAGATATTGCTCTTGGGCAAGCGCGAGGGAGTCACCGATCTACGCATCTGGGGACGAGACGGAACGACGATGGCCTATCTCGTGAACGTGCTCGGCGTGGAGATCGAGCGACCTGCCGCCGTTACGGCGCTCGAAGCGCAATCGACCATTCTCATCAAGGCCAAGCTCATCGAGGTGAAGAAGACGGCGCTGCGTGACATCGGCATCGATTGGGCGGACATCGCTGCGGGTCCAGTGTTCGGCACGCTCGATGAGTTCGTGACGAACGAACACTTCCGCATCATCCCCGATTCGGTCGATGGACTCGAAGGGCTCCCGCTCGAGCTCGGCACGAACAACCACTACTTCGCGCTCACCACCGTCGTCGAGTCCGTGATCAATCTGCTCGTGAACAACGGCGATGCGCGACTTTTGGCTGAGCCAACCCTGACCTGCATCAACGGAGGTGAAGCGGATTTCCTCGTCGGTGGTGAAGTGCCTATTCCCGTGCAGAACCAGGATGGCGCGCTGAACGTGATCTTCAAGCAGTTCGGGATCATTCTGAACATCGCGCCGCGCGCCAACGACGTCGGGCTCATTCGCACCAAGGTCGGAGTCGAGGTCAGCAGCGTCGACAAGGCCATCTCCGTGCTCGGCATTCCCGGCTTCGCCACGCGCAAGACCAACACCGAGATGAATGTGCAGAGCGGCGAAACGATGATCGTAGCCGGACTTTTCAACACCGAAGATGCAAAGACCGTCGTCAAGGTGCCCGGTCTAGGGTCGGTACCTATCTTGGGGGAATTGTTCAAGTCGCGCCAATTCCGCCGCGGCGAAACGGAGCTCGTCGTGCTCGTGACTCCACAGATCCTGACTGCCGATTCCGAGGCTGTGAAGGGGGGCATTCAGAAGTTCGAGGATCTCAGGCGGGCCTCCGATGAGGCGCTGAAGTTCAAGCTGATGGATTGAGGCGGACAGACACAGATGATCGATCTTCGCTTCAACATTCCAGGGGAGTCGCCGCTGCTGCGTACGCTCGCTCGTGAAGGCGAGTATGTCATCGGTCGCAGCTTCGCGGCGGACATTCGCATCCGCCACGATTCCGTCGCGAAAAGACACGCTTGCTTGCGAGTGGACGCGGCCGGAGCTTACCTCCAGGAATTGGGAGCCGCCGAACCCATACGGCGCAACGGAGTCGTCATCTCACGCATGGCCCCCGCAGAACCGGGAGACACGTTCGAAATCGGCGAATGCCAGCTGTCGATCCTCGGATCGCAATCTGCGCGCAGCAGTGCTAAGCGAGACCGAGCAGCCCTTGGTAATCCGCACGAAACAGAACTCGCACGCAACGCGCTCGCTTCGAGCAGCGACGCTCCTGAGCCCCATGATGACCAGCCGCTCAAAGCCAAGCTCCAGGAGCTCGTGCTGCGAGAGCTGGATTTGTTTCGGCGCACTGCGCTGAACAACTTGAGGACTGTCGATCTGCGGCAGGAAGCGCGCAGCGCGATCGAGTCGATCATCTCGAATGGCGAGATCAATCTGCCTCAGCACATCGAGCACGGCAGGTTCGTGCAAGAGATGACAGCGGAGATCATCGGCTACGGGCCAATCGAACCGTTTCTCGCGGATGAGTCGGTATCGGAGATCATGGTGAACGGTCCCGATCACATCTACGTTGAGCGACTCGGCCGACTATCTCCGGTCCAGGCGCGCTTCATCAACGCGGATTCATTGATGCGCGTGATCGAGCGCATCGTGATGCCGCTCGGCCGACGCATCGACGAAGGCGTCCCGATGGTGGATGCGCGATTGCCCGATGGATCGCGAGTGAATGCCATCATTCCTCCGTTGTCGTTGGTTGGCCCAATCCTCACGATCAGGAAGTTCGCGCGGCAGCGCTTCTCGATGGACCGCCTGGTGGAGGTAGGTGCGCTGACGCGCAACATGGCCAGCTTTCTCAAGGTGTGCATTCAGTGCCGCAAGAACATCATCGTCTCGGGCGGGACTGGGTCCGGCAAGACGACCTTCTTGAATGCGCTCTCGGAATCGATCGCACCGACCGAGCGCATCGTGACGATCGAAGACGCGGCAGAATTGCGACTGGCACAGCCACACGTGCTGTCCCTCGAAGCGCGACCCCCCAACGTCGAAGGCAGGGGCGAGGTCACCATTCGTGATCTCGTGCGTAACGCACTTCGCATGCGCCCGGATCGAATCATCGTCGGCGAATGTCGAGGTGGCGAAGCACTCGACATGCTGCAAGCGATGAACACCGGGCACGATGGCTCGCTCACGACCGGGCACGCCAACTCACCGCGCGATCTACTCTCGCGTCTGGAAGTCATGGTGTTAATGGCAGGAATGGACTTGCCGTTGCGTGCCGTACGCGAACAGATCGCCTCCGCCGTCGATATCATCGTGCAGCAGACGCGTTTCAGCGACGGCAGGCGGCGGGTGACCTCGATCGTTGAAGTCGATGGCATCGATCAAGACATCATCCTCATGCAGCCTCTCTTCAGCTTCAAGCAACGAGGAATCAACGCCGATGGCGAAATCCTCGGCGACTTTGTCGCGTGCGGTCAGCCGCCCAGGTTCTACGAGGAGCTGGAGGAATCTGGAGTGAGCATCGACCGCACACTCTTCGAGGCTGAAGGGCACTCCCGAGGACATTCGTTTCGATGACGCACGCAATGATGCATGCGAAGGTACTGATCGCGGTTTGCCTCATGGCCGCGATAGCGCTCCTCGTGCTGGCCTTGCGCAGCGGATTATGTGGTTATGAGCAAGCCTTTGTTCGCAGCATCGGTGCTGGGCTCAAGAACAACTTCATCGTCGCCAACCCGCGCAGACTGTTCGGACTCAGCCTCGTGCTCACCGCAGCAGGCGCCGCGATCGGCTTCTACATCTTGGGCCTCTTTGGCGCGGTCACGGCCACGGTACTGGGGATCGCTGCGCCGAGATTCATCCTTGCGCGCGTTGCGCGAACGCGTGTGAAGAAATTCGTCTATCAGTTGCCCGATGCCTTGCTGGCGCTTTCTTCAGCGCTACGCGCCGGCTCTAACTTGTCGAAGGGGCTCGAGCTCCTGAGCACGCGCCAACCACCGCCTCTAAGCCAAGAGTTCACGATCGTACTTGCTGAACATCGTGTCGGGCGTCAGTTGTCGGAATCGTTGTTCGACATGCGAAAACGCATCGATGCACCCGAGCTCGATCTCATGAACACCGCGATCAACGTGTCCCGTCGCGTCGGCGGCAATCTCGCAGATACTCTCGAGTCGCTAGCGAAGACGCTGCAGGAGAAGGCACACATCGAAGGGAAAATCGATGCATTGACCGCAATGGGTCGAGCGCAAGGGTGGGTCGTCGGGCTGCTCCCGGTCTTCATCGGTTTCGTGCTCTACCAGCAGCAACCTGACCGCATGGGTCTGTTGTTTACGCAGTGGTACGGATGGATCGTGCTGGGCGTGATCGCAGTGATGATGACGATCGCAGCGTGGATGATCAGAAAGATCGTGACGATCGACGTATAGAAATCGAGTCATGAACATGGATGTGGCCGAATGACAGATGCCGTGCTCGTTTCAGCGCTCGTAACACTCGCCTGCATGCTCGTCTTGCTGCTGCCTCTCGCGCTGCGCCGACGCGCGACAGAAGCGCTCGCGCGCGACAGCGCTTGGCGCGATGAGCTCCCACTGGGTTTGCGTCTGCTGCGGCCTCTGCTTCGTTGGTACACATCGAGTGTGGATGCAGCGCTCGCATCTCACACTCGTGAGGTCGTTCAATCGCAGCTCAATGCTGCAGGCGCCGCTTATCTGATTACGCCGGCAGAATTCCTCGTCATTCGACGCGTCTCATGTGTCATCGCGATACTCATCGCCGTCTATCTCATCTTCGTGGCGCGGATTCGCGATCCGTTGTATCTCAGCCTCATTGGCTGTCTAGTGCCCTTCGGTTATCTCTATCCCGATATCTGGCTCCGAGACGCGCGCAAGAAACGCCAAGCGCGCTTCGAGAAGGAGTTCCCGTTCTTTCTCGACGTGGTCGTCCTCGGGATGAAAGCGGGGCTGACGTTCACCGCAGCGGTCGAACAGGCCGTCGAGCAGCTCCGCGCAGGTCCGGTCAAAGACGAATTCTCCCGATACCTTCGCGAGACGCGTACAGGGGTCGCTCGGCGAGTCTCGCTCGATCGGCTCGCTGCTCGCATCCTCATTCCCGCCGTGACGAACTTCGCGGCATCGGTCACGCAAGCAGAAGAAACGGGCGGGTCGTTGGGAGACGTACTAGCCGATCAAGCGCGGCAACGTCGACAGGAACGGTTCGTGCGCGCCGAGAAGTTGGCGAATCAGGCACCGGTGAAGATGTTGTTTCCGCTGATCGCGCTGTTGTTCCCGATCACATTCATCATCATTGGGTTTCCGATCGTGATTCAGCTCATCGATTCGGGTGCACTGGATCTATTCTAGATGTAATGCAAGGACAGCATATGGAAACGGCGGGATTAAGAACGGTTGATGGACGCTGGGTGGCTCGGCGCGTGTATCTGGCGCGCTCCTTCACCGAGCGCTTACGTGGCGTGCTGAAGCTTGGTCGACTTGCACCGGAGACGGCGCTCATGCTGAGTCCGTGCGCGAGCATTCATACACTTGCCGTCGGATTCACAATCGATGCTGTTTTCCTCAGCAATCAATTGCGGATCCTGCGGCTCGCCCCGCGTATCCGACCTTGGCGAATTCGTTTCGCACCCGCGGGAACCCGGCACGTGCTCGAGCTGCCGGAGGGAACCCTGGACGCGCTCGATCTCGACGTGGGCACGTTCATCTGCCTCCATACTGAGGATGAACACACGAATCGAGAGCACATAGGTCATGGGCACGCTTGCACCGAGAAAAATCAACACTGCACGCCGATCGATCGTGGCCCGTGTCGCGCATCGCACCTTCAATTCTCGCTTCGTATTCCGCATCAGCATCGCGTCGGCGTCGAGGACATCGAGCGATGCAGGGACTGAGCGCCTTACACGATCCAGCGCGGCAGGGCCGTAGGCCATGACTCGACTACTGCTGCTATTCGCACTGAGTAGCTTGGGTTTGATCGCGTGCGCGACGCCCGCGGCCAGCGAGATCGAGCGGTTGCAGCGCGCACGCGCCGCAGATGTTGCATTCAAGTCCGGCGACGTCGCTAGAGCCAAACGCTTGTATCGGACGTTGGCGCAGGAGCGTCGTGGCGCCGAGAACGCGCACGTGCGACTCGGCGCGATCGCTTATCGGCAAGGCGAGCGCGCGCTCGCGAAGCAGCATTTCGAGCAGGCTCTAAAGGCGAATGCAGCGTACGCACCCGCAGCGTACAACCTTGCAATCCTGAGCTTGGATCAGAGCATCGATTACTTACAGCGCTACGTGGAGCACACGAACCCGGGCGCTGATCGGGATCGGGTCATCGAACTGATGAGGGAGCTGGAGCAGTTCGCACGCACATCTCGTTGAGACATGCGCGGCTCGCTTTCCACATCGTTACTGCAATTGAAAAGTCAATCGCAGGCGATAGCGTGAATTTGGGCAATTACTGCTCATCACCATGTCGCGCACGGCCTTCACTGCGGCTTCATCGAGCGCGGGATATAAGCTGCTAGCCACTGCGCGCACGTCCGTTGGATTCGCGGCTTTGCCTGGAAGGGTGAACTCGACGGTCACGGGTCCTTCCTCGCCCGCGGCTCTTGCGGCGGGTGGATAGTAGTCGGCAATCGATACCGGCTTCACGACCTCGTACTTACAGTTCGCAGCAGTGTTGAGCGCCGGGAGCTTCGGGCGCGCCGTGCAGCGCGCGTCGAACACGGACGCATTCACATCGGCCTTGGCAGTGCCGGCGGCGACAATCCGAGTCGTGCGATTGAGCACCAGCGCTTTCGATTCCGACCGTGCCTTCCCCGCGATATCCGTGCCTTCGTAAGCGATCTCGCCCGTGCACTCGAGCGTTTCATCCGATTCGTTCAATACCACCACCGCGCGGTACAGACATTGCGCCGCCCCGCCCACATCGCAAGCGCGGGGCTCCGCATCGCGCGCGAGCAGGAAACGCCATGTCCCCGTAGGAAGCTCGAAAGAGTGCCCCGATGCTTCGACGACCAGCTCATCGACAGAGGGCGCACTGCCGGAGGGATTTGCCGCTGCTGCGATATGTTTGGCGCAGTCCGCGGGGCGCATCGAGGTGCCGCCGCCGCTGGCTTTGAAGGACTCGAGTTGCTCGTTGAAGCAATTTGCAAGGCCGTTGACCTCCTGCGCCGCTGCTGCATGCGCAGATGAGTACTGCTTGTTCAGCGCCTCTTTGGCGGCTTGATCCTTCCCGATGGACTTCTGGCCAAGCTCACCTTGCAAGCAGCTTGCGTAGTCCACGACTGCGTTGGCCAACGCCACCACATTCTTCTGGGCCGCAGCCATCTGTTCTGCATTCGCCGTCTTTCCTTCCGGCACTTGGAAAGACGCTTTCGGACGAACACATTCGGCCAAGGCGGGTTGCGTCAATAGCGACAGGAAGCACGCGATCGCAGCGGCAGCTCTCACTTTCATCTCAACCGGGACTCACGTTTACGCCGGAGCGCGATTGTCAACGATCCGCGCATGCGAAGCGAGCATCAGTCGAAAAAACCGTGGTTAGCACCGTCTTACTGGATCCGAGGCGAGGCGTCCTCGCGACCATCTATTCAGTTTGGGTGCCGGTGCACTGCGCTTTCGGTAACAGCATGGACAAGGCGGCGCAGGCATTCACGGATATCAGCGTCTGGTCAGGGTTTTCGAGATGATTCATCGACGCTTGCAGAATCCGGCGAATATCGGGTTGGGATAGCCGGCGATTGCGTTCCAGAAGAAGTGCCACGACACCGGCCACTTGCGCGGTCGCGAGGGAAGAACCGGATGCAAAGTCATAGTGGCCTTGTGGGACAAGCGTAACGATATCCCGGCCGGGCGCACGCAACAGCCGCGTATCATCGATCTCGGTTTCGGATTCCGCGACTGCCAACACGCCCGGCACGCCGGCAGGAAAGCTCTGGGCAGTGGGCGCAGAACCTGCGGCACCGACGACAACGATCCGCGCAGCAACTGCTTTTTCGATCAAAGCCACAAGCAACGGGTCCGCAGGTCCGATGAGGCTCAAGTTGATGATGTTCGCGCGTGCGGCGATCGCTCCCGCCAACGCCTGCGCGAGCGTGAATGAGTTGCACCGTCCCGCATTCGAAGTGTCATCGTGCCAGCACGCTTTGAAGGCGAGCAAGCGGACCTCGGGTGCGATACCGACGATGCCGATGCCGTTATTCGCTGCGGCCGCAATGAGCCCAGCGACTTGCGTACCGTGACGATCGTTTCGCAGTGCCGCCAGATCGTCGTCCACGTAGTTGCCTCCGATCTCGACACGCCCAGCAAGATCTGGATGGTCGACGTCGATTCCGGTATCGATAACCGCAATGCGGACGCCTTGACCCCGGCTGAAGCGATGCGCATCTGCGATATGAAGTGCGCGCACGTTGTTCTGCAGCTTCGCATACGGATCGTCATAACTCGATGCGGCCGGGGCGAACTCGTTCAACGGCTGCGCGATGATTACGTGCTCATCGGATCGCACGCGCTCGAGCACTTCCTCTCGCGACGCGCCGTTCGCGATCCGGAACACGACGCAATGCATGTGCAGCGGTTCGATGGGCCACTCGGATATCAAGGTGAGCTCGTACTTCTGGCTGAGTTCCTCGACTCGCGCGATCGCATTGGGGCCTGCGCGATAGCCGCCCGCGCCTTGGTAGCCACGCACTGTGCCGCCCACAGAACCGGAACGCCGAGATACGGGGTTCGCAACCGTCACGACGATGTGCCGGCCTGGCTCGGTGCGAGCAGCGGCCGGCATGAATGTCTGCGCAGCGACTGGTGTGGCCATCATCACCAGCCATGCGCCAAGAATCAGTATTCGAAGGACAGTACGCATTCTCAATCAAGGCTCGACCGGCTCGGCGAAGTCCATACGAGAATCTTGGCGCAGCGATTCCGCAATCGACTGCGCCGAGCGCGTGTTAGTGACCTCGTTCAATGCTGCCGTGAACACGCCTGCCCCGTGTGGGCCCGCCACCAGCTGCAAGTCGTACGTTGAAAGAATCTCTGTCACTTGCGCGATCGATGTTCCGGGCGCGAACACGAGCCTCACGGCTGGCGTGGCAAGCGGCCGCTCCGGATTGGCGACGGTAAGATACTCGCTCGCAGCGTTTTCGCTGCTGTTCAGTACGGACATTCCGAGCAGCGCAAGCCCGATCGCTTGTACGAATACCGCCGCTGCGAGCCAGCGCACAGTGCGTCGCGAGCCTAGGCCAGATCCACGTGCAGAAGTGCTCTCTTCGGTTGGAACCGCACCTTCGGACGCCTCGATACGAGTCCAGAGTTTGGCGAACGCTCGTTGCTCCGAGAACCCCGCGGGCATCTCAGAGCTCTGCATCTCTCTTGCAAGCGGACGCTGTTGCTCGAGCTCGCGTGCACACTCCGCGCACGACTGCACGTGCTGTTCGACCCACTCGCGATCCTCGGCTGTAATGCGTCCGTTCACCAAGAACGGCAACAGTGCCCAAGCCTCCGCGTGCGTGTCGGGAATCCGGCCGGACTGAGTCATTTGCGATCTCCACTCTCGCCGGCGAGCGCAGGCAAGACTTGCTTGAGCGTTTCACGAGCTCGGAATAAACGAGTTTTCACGGTGTTGACCGGACAACTCAAGATCGAGGCGATCTCCTCGCAGGAATGCCCGAGCGTGTAGGTCAGCTCCAACGCGAGGCGCTGCTCGAGCGGCAGCTTTTCGAGTCCATAATGGATCCACTGCGCATGCTCCTCGGCGGTGGCAGAGGAGGGCGTCGACATCATGTCTTCGGTGACAGGTTCGCTGCCGACAGGTCGCAACCGATCGCGTCGCAGCGTATTGAGCGCGCGGCGATAAGCAATGCCGATGATCCAGGTCGACAATTGCGAAGCGCCGCGAAACTCAGAGGCCTTGGTCCACACGACCCAGAAGGTATCGTTGATGATCTCCTCGATGTCCTCGCGGCGCATGGACATGCGCGTGAGAAGTCTCGTAAGCCGTTGATAGTAGATCCCATACAGCTCGCGAAAAGCGGACTGTTCGCGCTTGTCGGCAATGCGGGCCAAGAGCTCCCGCTCCTCCTGGTCCGTGAGGGCTGCGCGGAGGATAGCGGGCGCAGTATCAATGCCTTTGAGAGCCACGACACACCTGTCGGATCGAACGGTATGGCCGTATGTAACCGGCTTCTGAACAGCGGTTCCCTGCAGTCGAAACCTTTTTGCCCGAAGTTTGCTTGCTGCGCTTGGTAGCGAGCTATCGAGCGAGCGAAAAGCGATAGAGGACCGTCACAGTAAAGCGCTCCCCCGCTGCCGTGGAGGTAAAGATACGCTCGGCGGTGCCGTCTGCGCCCAGTGCCGCCAGGTGCAGCTCGATCGGTCGAAAGTCCGCCGACAGCGTTATCCCCCAATAATCATAATTCTCATCGTAAATATCGCGCAGGAAGTAACGACCCACTCCTGCAGAGAGCGTCAGTCGATCTGTGAGGGGCCGCTGAATCGAAAGCTCGAGGGCGCCAGCGTCTCCCTCGCCGCGGCCAGGTGTGGATGCGATGGCCTCGGTCGTCGGGGAATACATGGCTGTGAGGAAGACTGTGCCCCGAATTCCGAGCGTGGCCGTGATCTCGTCGCGATCATACTCGGCGACGCGTGGGTCATCTGGATACGCGTAGTGCAGATAACGCACATCCATCGACAGCGATTCGCTCAACGTTCGTTGCAACCCGACCCAAACATCGATCTCTACCGGCGGGCTGTTTCCTGGATTGGGATTCGTCGTCGATACGAACGTGCCCGCATACAAACCCGAGGCATGCTCGAGATCGAGACTTGCTTGTGCGGCTGGCCCGCCTCGGCTGTACGACAAGCCTCGAAAGACAAAATCAGATGTCGCACCGATGCTCCCGCCGAGGGTGGTCGCGTTCTGAGCAGATGCACTGGTGCTGCACCACGCGCAAAGCGCGGCGAGAAGCGCGGCGGCGTAACGCAGACACAAGCGCGTCCGATGCATGTGCGTATCGTGCCTTGTTCTTGTGAGGAGAAGTCGAATTCTAACAGTCTTGCTGCGCGTGACCCGTCCTAACTGCGCACGCAAACGGTCAAGAATTGCCGAAGGCACCGCTGCGAACGAGGCGGATGCTGACGCAAGGGGACACGCACTGGAGCTGCACTATGCAGGAGCTACACGACACCAACTGAGTCGGTTCTTACGTTGCGTCGCAACCTTCAGCCCCATTAACCTAGACGCGAGCACCGACGGACCGCTTCTCACCACCCCATTTTCGCGCCATCACTCATGCACACAGAAGCATACCGCTTCGATCTTCGCCGCTTCGCGTCGATCGGCTCGACGATCTCATTGGCCACACTCGTGTTGCTCCAACCTCTCGCTGCCCAAGACAGCTCGCCCATCGACATGAAGGATCCGCAAATTGAGGCATTGATCGAGCGCATGACGCTCGAGGAAAAGGCTGGGCAGCTCACCACGCTTGCCGATGAGATACGTCTGCTCAATCCGAATACGAATCCCGAAGCGAATCGGCGCCGTGCCGATGAGCTGTTAGAGGAAGTGCGCGCGGGGCGTGTCGGATCTCTCTTCAACGGTCGTGGTGTGAAGGGTGCGCGGCTTGCACAGCGAATCGCATCCGAAGAATCGCGAATGAAGATTCCTTTGCTCTTCGGCGGAGATGTCATTCACGGCTATCGCACGGTCTTTCCCGTGCCGTTGGCAGAGGCTGCGAGCTTTGAGCCGGAGCTCGCGGAGCGCACGGCTCGCATCACGGCGATCGAAGCGACTGCCGGTGGATTGCACTGGAACTTCGCACCGATGGTGGACATCGCGCGTGACCAACGCTGGGGACGCGTCGTCGAGGGTTCGGGTGAAGATGTCTATCTAGGGAGATTGTTTGCTGCCGCACGGGTGCGCGGCTATCAAGGCGACAATCTCGCGAACGAGGATTCGATGCTTGCGACGCCCAAGCACTTCGCTGCGTATGGTGCAGTTGCAGGCGGCATGGATTACAACGTCGTCGATATCTCTCCGCAGACGCTGCGCGAAGTGCATCTTCCGCCGTTCAAAGCGGCGTTCGATGCAGGCGCATTGTCTACGATGAGCTCGTTCAACGAGATCAATGGCGTGCCCGCCACCGCCAACTACGAGTTGTTGACGACCATCCTGCGCGGGGAATGGGAGTTCAAAGGTTTCGTCGTCAGCGACTACACCTCCGACATGGAGTTGATCGCCCACGGGTTTGCGGCGAATGAGAGAGAAGCCACCAAGCTCGCCTTTCTCGCGGGCGTCGATATGAGCATGCAAAGCGGGTACTACGTGAAGCACCTGCCGGCGCTCGTGAAATCAGGCCAGATATCGCTCACGACCCTCGATCAATCGGTGCGGCGGGTTCTGCGGCTGAAGAAGGCGCTGGGTCTTTTCGACAATCCGTACCGCTCGCTCGATGCGGAGCGCGAAGCTGCGGATCTCGGCCGCCCGGAACATCGTGCGCTTGCGCGCGAAGCAGCTCGGCGCTCGATTGTTCTCCTGCGTAACGAGAAGAACGTGCTGCCATTAAACAAGACGGCGAAAATCGCGCTGATCGGGCCGTTTGCGGAAGATCGTCACCACCTGCATGGCCCTTGGACGCTATTCGCAAACGAGGAAGAGGCGGTCACGCTCGCCGAGGGTGTTGCAGCGGCGCTCGCTGATCCAACGTTGCTGCAGGTCGTACCTGGATCGGATGTCGAGACCTCCCTGCCCGGCGGGATCGACGCCGCTGTCGAGGCAGCGAATGAAGCTGACGTCGTCTTGTTTGCGATTGGAGAAGTTCATGAGATGTCAGGCGAGGCGCAGTCGCGAACGGGAATCGTCTTGCCGGCGGCGCAGCAGCGCTTGGTAGAAGCGGTCGCTGCCACTGGCAAACCCATCGTCATCTTGTTGAAGAATGGACGAGCACTTGCACTGGAAGGCGCAGTGCGTAACGCAGATGCCATCCTCGTCACCTGGTTCTTAGGCTCGGAAACCGGCAATGCCATCGCTGATGTGCTGTTCGGCGACTACAACCCTTCCGCGCGTCTGCCTGTGAGCTTCCCGTACGAATCCGGTCAGCAACCGTTCTACTACAACCATAAGCGCACCGGCCGCCCG
Organism: Pseudomonadota bacterium; assembly: GCA_023417315.1. Lineage (GTDB taxonomy): Bacteria > Pseudomonadota > Gammaproteobacteria > Steroidobacterales > Steroidobacteraceae > Steroidobacter. The sequence continues at coordinate 26,420 of JAEZFW010000028.1, read as the reverse complement.
TTCATCCAAGGCGAGGCCAAAGAGTTCAAAGCAAGATATCGCGAAGCACCGAACGAAGCGCTCTATCCATTCGGGCACGGCTTGAGCTATTCGAAGTTCAACTACGAGCCGATCACGTTGAGCAGTCAATCCCTATCCTGGGATGGTTCGCTCACCGTGAGCGCACGCATCACGAATGTGAGCGATCGCGCGGGCGAAGAAGTGGTGCAGCTCTACATCCACGATCGGGTCGCGAGTCTCACGCGGCCGGTTCGCGAGCTCAAGGGCTTTCGCAAGATCAAGCTGGAGCCTGGCGAGAGCACGGAGGTGAGCTTCAAGCTCGAGCGCAGCGATCTGGAGTTCGTCGGCGCGGATCTGAAATGGATCGCGGAGCCGGGCGTGTTCGATGTGTGGATCGCACCGTCGTCAGCACAGGGCATATCCAAGACATTTCGGCTCGTGGCTGGGTCCTGAGTCAAGCTGTGCCTCAAGAACGCAACGAAAGAATCACGGGACGAGACGGCAGCGTCTTCTCCGGTCATCTCTTTTTTGGTGTTCTATGTGGCTACTCCAATCTTTTCCTAATTCCACAGATCTCGTAGCTTTGCCGCGACGTCGATGCGTGCGCCGTGCCGCGCCGCCGGCGCGCGCGAGGCGCTCGCGGTCGGCCAGCCTTTCTGTTCGAACTTGGACAGCAGCGCGTCCGTCATGAAGCGGCTGCGCGCGCCATAGACATGCGCATCGCCCATTCTCGACTGCTGCGTGATGTAGTACTTCAACGGCGCGACGAGATGAAGCGCCTGCTTCGCTCGTGTCATCGCCACATAGAGTAGCCGTCGCTCTTCTTCGATCAGCTCGGGCTTGCCGGTCGAATGCTCGTTCGGGAAATTGCCATCGGCAACGTTCAGCACGTACACCGAATCCCACTCCTGGCCTTTGGCCGAATGCACGGTGGAGAGGATGAGGTAGTCCTCGTCCTGTAGCGGAGCACCCGCCAGATCGCCCGATGCTTGCGGCGGATCGAGCGTCATCTCGGTGAGGAAGCGTTCACGACTGCCGAACTGCCCGGCGATGCGCTCGAGTTGCTCGATGTCGCCTGACCTTATGTGCGCAGCGTCGTAGAGGCGTTCGAGGTGCGGCTGATACCACAGCTTGAGTCGTTCCACTTGTCCGATCCAATCGGCAGCGGCGTTCAGTTCGCACAGCAGCGCGGTGAATGCATTCCAATCATTGGCGCAGGCTGCGGGCATTTGATACGACCGCAGTACGCTCCACGTGCAGCCGCTTGCTTCAAAAACTCTTAGACATCGGTCCGCCGTGGCAGGGCCGACTCCGGGAAGGAGTTGCAGCGCTCGAAAGGCCGCGATGCGGTTGCGCGGGTTGTCTGCCCAGCGCAGTACGGCGAGCACGTCTTTGATATGTGCGGCTTCAAGGAATTTGAGGCCACCATACTTTACGTATGGAATGTTGCGGCGAACGAGCTCGAGCTCGAGCGGATCGCTGTGATGCGAGCTGCGCATGAGCACAGCTTGGTGACGTAGCAGCACGCCGCGCTCGCGCGCCGCGAGCACTTGCTCGACCACGTACAGTGCTTGCGCTTGATCGTCTTGCACGCTTACGTAAAGCGGCCGCGATTGCGAAGCGCGGTCCGACCTGAGCGTCTTCTGATATTGGCGAGCACTGTCGCTCATCAAGGAATTCGCGGCATCGAGAATCGGCTGTATCGAGCGATAGTTGTGCTCCAGGGCGATCACCGTCGCAGGCGGCAAGAAGCGTGCTGGATACTGCAGGATGTTCTCGACAGTCGCGCCGCGAAAGGAATAAATCGCTTGCGCGTCATCGCCGACGACGCACAGGCCAACCCCGTCCGGCTTCAACGCATAGACGATCTCAGCTTGTAGCGCGTTGGTATCTTGAAACTCATCGATCAACACATGGCTGAAACGGCCACCGATCTCCCGTGCGATCTGCGGCTCCTGAACGAGGATGTGCCAATACAGCAGGAGATCATCGTAGTCGAGCAGTTGTTGCGCGTGTTTCATCTCGACGTAGCGTCGAAAAAGCGCGGTGAGCTCTTCTGCCCAATCGCTACACCATGGAAATGCTTCGTCCAACGTCTCTTGGAGCGACCCGCGACTGTTGATCCGATGCGAGTAGATAGCGAGGCACGTGTCCTTCCGGGGGAAGCGCTTGTCCTTGCTCGCGAGCCCGAGTTCCTGACGCGCGATATCGATGAGATCGGCGGCGTCGCCGCGATCGAGCACCGAAAACGAGGGATCGAGACCTACGACGTGCGCATACTCTCGCAGCAGGCGATTGCCGATGGAATGAAACGTTCCAGACCAGAGCGCACGCGCGGCGTCCGGATGGACTGAGATCGGCGCTCGCATCGAGCGCACCGTCTCGGACGCAATCCGCTCTGCTCGCCGCAACATCTCCTGTGCGGCTCTGCGCGTGAACGTCAGCAGCAGAATGCGTTCGGGCGGCACACCTTGTAAGAGCAAATGCGCAACACGATGCGCAAGCGTATTCGTCTTGCCAGTGCCGGCGCCCGCAATGATGAGCAAAGGACCTGCGGTGAAACCGGAAGACTCCGCGCGACCGTATGTCGTCGCTGCCAGCTGCTGTGGGTTGAGTGGTACGCCGGCGGGTGCCGCAGCCGGCTCATGTAGAGGTGCATTCATCGAGGTTTCGTCCGCTTCGATCGCCGAAGGCTGTACTGTATATAGGGACAGAGCCCCTCGCTAGCGCAGGTTATCGTCCTGACCTGCATTGTCATGGAACGCAAGCTCACATCGAGCCGTTCTCTTGTACGCGCATCATCGCGCACGATCGAGGAGGTAGTCCCACGCGGCATCAGCTCATGAGAGACGACTCTGCCAGCGCATCGCGAGCCAACGAAATACCCGAAGTGGTCGCACGAGCGCAGCAGCATGCGCGCGAAAGCGGACTCACCTACGTGTCAGATACCGAGCCAGGTATCCGGCGCACGCGCGCTGGGAAAGGTTTTCGCTATCTCGGACCGAATCGCAAGCCCATACACCACACTCGCACGCTCGAGCGCATTCGCAGTCTAGCGATCCCGCCTGCGTATACGGACGTTTGGATCTGCTCGAAGGCGCGCGGTCATCTCCAGGCGACTGGACGCGATGCGCGTGGCCGCAAGCAGTATCGCTATCACCCGCAGTGGCGCGAGACGCGCGATAACGGCAAGTTCTCGCGCATGATCGAGTTCGGCACTCGCTTGCCCGCGTTGCGCCGGCGCCTGAAAGCGGATCTAGCGCTTCCAGGATTACCGCGCGATAAGGTGCTGGCGCTCATCGTGAAGCTGCTCGATGAAACGCTCATTCGCGTCGGCAACAAGGAATATGCGCGCGCTAACAAGTCCTATGGCGTCACAACGCTCAAAGATCATCACGCCAAGTTCTTTCCCGACGGACGAGCGCTGCTCTGTTTTCGCGGTAAGGGCGGGCGACAGCATGAAGTGCAGCTCGACGATCGGCACCTCGCCCGCGTCATCAGGCGATGTCAGCAGCTTCCGGGTCAACAACTGTTCCAGTACGTGGACGAAGATGGGAACCGTCAGCCCGTCGACTCCGGGATGGTAAACGACTATCTCAAGCGCGCGACGGGCTGCGACTCATCGGCTGAGGAAGGCTTCACGGCCAAAGATTTCCGAACCTGGGGCGCCACCGTTCGGGCCATCGCTTACCTCGTGACTCGACGGTGTGACGCTCACGTGAGCGAGCGTGCCTTCACTCGCTGTGTTGCTGCTACTGCCAAGGACGTTGCGCAAGCGCTCGGTAATACGCCCGCGGTATGCCGAAAGTCCTACATCAACCCGGTCGTATTCACCGCCTGGCGCTCGAAGCTACTCGAGCAACTATGCCCGAGCGCGTCAGCGGCGCCGAGACGAGTGGAAAAGCTGACGTTGAGGGTACTCAAGAAGGTCAAGAGCTAGCCTTATAAGGCCGCCGACCGCGGAATTTCCGGGTTTTCGTTCAGCCGGCTAGAATGGCCGCCCTTTTTGGACCCGGCTCCCATGCGTTTTCCCGATCATTTCGATGTCATCGTCGTCGGCGGCGGTCATGCCGGAACCGAGGCGGCCCTCGCCGCCGCTCGGATGGGCGTGCGCACGCTTCTCTTGACGCAGAGCATCGAGACGTTGGGTCAGATGAGCTGCAACCCCGCGATCGGCGGGATTGGCAAGGGTCATCTCGTCAAGGAGATCGATGCGCTCGGCGGTGCGATGGCGCGAGCGGCCGATCGCGCCGGCATTCAATTCCGCACGTTGAACGCGAGCAAGGGTCCTGCGGTGCGCGCCACGCGCGCGCAGGCCGACCGCGTTCTATACAAGCAAGCGATCCGCGCGCTCCTCGAAAATCAGGTGAACCTCACGCTGTTCCAACAGGAAGTGGCCGACCTGTTGCTCGAGGCGAATGAAGTGCGTGGCGTCGTCACGCAAACCGGTATCGAATTTCGGGCACGCGCGGTCGTGCTGACGGTCGGTACGTTCCTCGGCGGCAAGATCCACGTTGGGCTGACGAACTACCAAGGTGGCCGAGCGGGCGATCCTCCGTCTAACCGACTCGCAGAGAAGCTGCGTGCGTTGCCGTTCAGAGTCGGACGCCTGAAGACAGGAACGCCGCCGCGGATCGATGGACGCTCCATCAACTACGAAGGACTCGTGGTTCAGCCGGGCGATGAGCCCGTGCCGGTGTTTTCGTATCTCGGCCGGCGCAGCGATCATCCGCAGCAGATCGTGTGCCACATCACCGCGACGAACGAGCGAACGCACGAGATCATTCGTGCGGGCTGCGACCGCTCGCCGATGTTTACCGGTGTGATCGAGGGCGTGGGCCCGCGCTACTGCCCGTCGGTCGAAGACAAAGTTCACCGCTTCGCCGACAAGAGCTCGCATCAGATCTTCATCGAGCCCGAGGGACTGACCACTCACGAGATTTACCCCAACGGTATCTCGACGAGCTTGCCGTTCGACGTGCAGTGGGCCCTGGTGCGCTCGATCAAAGGATTCGAGAACGCGCACATCACGCGTCCTGGCTATGCGATCGAATACGATTTCTTCGACCCGCGAGACTTGCGCTCCACGCTCGAGACGAAGTTCATCGAGGGTTTGTACTTCGCAGGGCAGATCAATGGCACGACTGGATACGAAGAGGCTGCAGCCCAGGGCATCCTCGCGGGCATCAATGCCGCACAGAAGCTGCGTGGGCTCGAGCCATGGTCGCCGCGGCGCGATGAGGCGTACATCGGCGTGCTCGTGGACGATCTCATCACGCGAGGAACGAGTGAACCGTATCGCATGTTCACGAGCCGCGCGGAGTATCGCTTGCTCTTGCGCGAGGACAACGCTGACTTTCGCTTGACGCCGAAAGCGCGCGAGCTCGCGCTCATCGACGAGGAGCGTTGGCGCTTCTTTGAAGCGAAACGCGACGCGACCGCTCGCGAAGTGCTGCGTCTCGAGAAGGCAGTCGTGCAACCGAGCGCGATCTCACCAGAGGTCAGCAGCACGGTATTCGGTGCCGAGCTCTCGCGAGCGATGCACGCGTTCGATCTGCTACGTCGTCCCGAGGTATGTCACTCGGCATTGACCGCGCTCAGCGTCGTCGGCGAACCCGAATGGATGGGTGCGTCGGATGCTGACGAGCGTCTCGTCGAACAAGTTCGATTGCAGGTGGAAGTGCTCGCGAAATACACGGGCTACATCGATCGACAGCAAGAAGAAATCGAGCGTCAGCGCAGGCATGAGGAAACGAAGCTTCCAGCCGATCTCGACTATGGCCAAGTTCGTGGCCTCTCCACCGAAGTGTGCCAACGTTTGCAAGAGATCCGTCCGGCAACCCTTGGGCAGGCGGCGCGCGTTCCGGGCGTGACGCCAGCAGCCGTTTCACTCTTGCTCGTTCATCTGAAGAAACGCAGCGGTGGATCGCGCGCCCTCCTAGCGAGCTAGCCACGCTCGTTTACCGTCCGCCCGGTCAGTGCCAGATTCCGTAAAGTCTGACGCTAGGCTGCCGATAGAGCTTGTGAACTCCTTCATCGTTTCTCGCACGCGCTCGCTGCTACGCTTGCGCGTGCTCGTAGCCCCCGCTATTCGTTGACTATCTATGACCTGGTTCGTGATCTTCGCTTGCTCTGTCTTCGCGCTCTACTTTTGGCGATTGCATCGCCAACAGCAGCGCGAGCTCAACAGCCCATTGGCGAGCCATCGACTCGGCCACAGCCACATCGGCCAAGTGATCGTACTCGAGAGCGGATTGCAGAACGGCACGGGACGCATCCGCCTGGGCAATCGGGAATGGCCGATCCGCGGCCCGAACCTGCCGCCCGGTGCAAAGGCGCGCGTCACGGGCGTCGACGGTACGGTGCTGCTCGTGGACCGTGTCGCTGCTTGATTGGACTGCAAGCGAACGTTAGACGCCCGGCCTCGAGCCGGGCGTTTCGTTTCAAGCCGGGAGAAACGCGCGCGGCATCATCGTGCCTGCGCTCTGCTGCATCCCTGCTCCGCCATCGCGCGTGCAGAGTTGTCTTGCCACAATCGTTCGGCTTGCTCGCGCGCCTGCGACAGCACGTTCTCCTCTGCATTTCGCGTCAGCGCATTGATCGCTTGTGCGAACCCGGTCGCATGCATGATGTATTCATCGCCCATGCACCCTGCTTCATTAAGTCGGTCACCGAAGTACTGCCATGCGAGGAGTTGCGTGCGCGACATGCGCCGACCCCACGGCATGCGCGCCATCGACAGAAACGCAGTCGGTTCGCCATCGCGTGCTGCGTCCGTGCCGAAGGCTTGCGCGCTCGATGCATCCGCCGGATGTCCGTCGCATCCGAGTGCCATGCAATTCGCGAGATCCACTTTTGCCTTGGGCATCGTGCGACCCGCTTGTTTGAGATACAACCGAATGGAGCCGACGTCTTGCGTGCGCTCCGCTCGTTGCACGTCGATCACACGGCGAGTCGCGACGGCATACATGGCCGGGGCGTACTGCTTTTCCGCCGCCGCTTCGAGCAGTGCATCGCGCTTCTTCGGATCTCGAGTGAACTGAGCAAGCTCCGTGGCGCTTGCGGGTTTGCCCGCATCGGCCGCATCGCGCAGTGAATCCTCGATCGCGCCGTAGTCGAAGTTTGCCTTGCGACATCCTTGCGCTGCACGTGGCATGAAGGCGGCCTCGGCCTGCAGCACGCCCGCGGCGCGCGCTGCACGTTCCGGCGGCAGTACTGTGCTCAGTTTTGAGATCTGCTCCTCCAGCTTTGCCGGTCGATACGAGCCGACGCGGCTGCACCAATGCTGGATGCGTACGAGGGCGATGTTCGCTTCCTCGCTTCCCTGCGCCGCGGCACCGCTCAGCGCTGCTACAGCCGCGTCCGCGTTACCTCGCGCGAGCTCATCGATCGCGGCTTGAGGTACTTTCAGACCTCGCAAATTACGCCAGTGTGTGACTCGCTGGAGCTGTTCGTAGAACGCGCTTTCATCGGTTGGCGTGACCTGCGCAGGCGGCGCCTGTTCGGTCGGCGCCGCCTCCGGTTGCTGCTTCGGTGCTTCGATCGCGTTCGCGGATGGAAGCGCTATCGAGATCATCAGAACTGCGAAACCGAGCGCGCGCATGCTGACGCTCCTTACGGGCTATCTGCGATCAGATCGTATTCCACTTGAACGTTGCCGGTGAAGTTCATCTCGCCGCTTTGATACGTCTGCGCAGCATCTGACTCGGCCATCGCGGCCATCGTCCGCTTTTGCAGCGGCATCGGCGGCGGGACGAAGCCGGAGCTTGCCGAGATCGTCCGCGGAGGCCCGAGCCTCGCCCCGGCAGCTTTGGCGACCGCTTCAGCATTCAAGCGAGCATCCTGTACCGCCTTGGCAAGCGCTTCGCGCTCCAAATCGCGACGCTTGCTCGAATCGAGCTGCGGCTCGCTCACCTGATTGATCCCCAGATCGAACGCACGCTCGAGGAGCTGCCCGAGTTTCTCGAGATCTCGCAAATCGACCTCGATCTGGCGCGATACGTAGTAGCCGATCAGATTGCGTTCGCGCGCATTATTGTCCCAGTTGTACTCGGGTTGGACGTTGATGCGAGTGGCGCGTACGTACTTCTGATCGATTTTGAGATCGCGCGTGAGCTTCAGCGCTGCTTCCACGGCCTTGGCGACTTCCGCGCGCGCGTCCTCGAGCTTCGGTTTGCGCGATTCGATGCCGAGATTGATGACCGCGCGGTCCGGCTCTGCATGAATCTCGCCTTGTCCAGACACCGTCACCGTGCGGGGTGCGGGCTCTGCTGCGTGAGCCAATGCAGAGGCAGACATTACCGCTGCGACCAGGAGCGCCTTCGTATACATATACAATCTTCCTCCGACGAGCCGCATCTTGCGGCAGATACGTTCTTTGTCTGCAACCGCCGCATGAGAGTTCACATTCGATTCGCGCGCGAATTTATTTGCGAAGCGTTAACCCAACAGCGATCGCACTAGCGTTTGTATTTCGGATCGGCTCGCGACCAAGTGCTCGCCGTTGCCGGTCGCGATTGCTTCGAGATCCGCCGCCGCTCGCTCGAAATCATCGTTCACCACGACGTAGTCGAACTCGTTCCAATGCGACATGTCCGCGATGCTGTCACGTAGGCGCCGCGCGATGACCTCTTCGCTATCGGTCGCACGTCCACGCAAGCGCTGCTCGAGTGCTGCACGGGAAGGCGGCAAGATGAAGATGGTCTTGCATTCCGGCATCGCTCGGCGCACCTGCTGCGCACCTTGCCAGTCGATCTCGAGCAGCACGTTCTCGCCTTTCACGAGCATCTCTTCCACCTGAGCCCGCGAGGTGCCATAGCAATTGTCGAACACCTGCGCGTGTTCCAAGAACTCGCCGTTGGCAACCATCCGATCGAACTCGGCGCGCTCGACGAAGAAGTAATCGCGTCCGTGCTGCTCGGTGGCACGTTGACGCCGTGTTGTAAATGAGATCGAGAAACGCAACTGCGACAATCTTTGCATGAGCGCCCGCACGAGCGAAGTTTTTCCTGCGCCGGACGGAGCGGCGATCACGAAGAGTTTCCCGCGCGGCGAGATCTTGTCGTTGCGATTCGTCATGCGAGGAGTCGCGTCATTCCACGTTCTGGATCTGTTCGCGCATCTGCTCGATCGTGACCTTCATGTCGACCGCAGCTTTGGTTGTCTCCGCGTCCTGCGATTTCGAGGAGAGCGTGTTCGCTTCGCGATTGAGCTCCTGCATCAAGAAATCCAGACGCCGCCCCGCAGGATCGGATGAGGACAGCGCAGCCTCAACTTCATCCAGGTGCCCTGCCAAACGATCCAACTCTTCGTCGACATCCATCTTGTGCGCGTACAGCACGAGCTCTTGTTCGAGTCGGTCGTTGTCGGGTGCGATTCCGAGCTGAGCGATGCGCTCTTTGATGCGATCGCGAAGACGTTGCGATACCTCTGGGAGACGAGCTTTCACGGTTTGCGTCTGCGCACGCATCGCCGCACACCGTGCCAACAACAACTCTCGAATCCGTTGGCCTTCGCGAAGCCGTGTGTCGTTCAGCTCGCCCAACGCTTCGCGAGCGAGCTCGAGCGCGGCGGCAATCACCGGCGCGAGATCGAGCTCGGCTTCGCGAACGACGCCGGGCCAGCGAAGCAGCTCGACGGGGCTGATCGGCGCGGCATGCTTGATGCGGGCTCGAACCTCTTCGACGCGGGCCGCGACCTCATCGAGTAGCTTCGCATCGAGCTCGAGAGCGCGTTGTGCTCCGGCAGCGGACTTCATATAGATGTTCGCATCTACCTTGCCACGACGAAGCGAGCCCGCGATCACCTGCCGTATCTCATTGTCCAGTGCACGCAGCTCTTCCGGCAGCCGCAGCGAGATCTCGAGATAGCGGTGATTGACTGTGCGCAGCTCGCACGAGAGCGTTCCCCAGGGCCCCTGGCGCTCGCGCCGCGCGAAACCTGTCATGCTGCGGATCATGGTTGCTGTCGTTGACTCGGGTTATGTGCAAATGAACTCGTTTCGAGCGGCACCCGATTCGGGCGGGCCGTCACATCCTCGCAAAGACGTCGCTCGCTGTGGCTTCACCTGGAAGACTTAAGGCAAAAGCCGTCTTAACTGGGGCCGCGCGCCAGTGTATAAAGCGCCGCTAAGATAATCTGATCTGCTGCCAGTTTCTGGGAATCTTCGAGATCCGCGCAACCGTCAGATGGTCGACCAGGGAAGCGAAGAAAAGCTCGTCGGTAGCGGAGCTCCTCAACGCTTGCCAATGTAACAAGTGTAACAGTAGATGAGCCTTTCGGCCGGAGCTCGCGCTTGCGGATCGAGCATGCTGACCTGAGTCTGATCGGAGACCGGGAAGACAACCAGGATCGTGTCGCCGTCGCAGCCAACGACAACGCGGCGTTGCTGATCGTCATCGACGGAATGGGTGGTCATTCCGACGGCAGCCGAGCTGCGGATGCCGCGCTCAAGAGCCTGCTCGATTCCTTCCACCAGACACCTGCGCCGATTTTCGATCCGCTAGGCTTCTTGCACATGTCGCTGAGTCGTGCGCATGACGAAGTGGCCGGGCTCGGGAGCGCGCAAAGTATCGATGCGCGGCCGCGCGCTACGACGGCCATTTGCCTCGTGCAGGAAGGAGCGGCTTATTGGGCTCACATCGGCGACAGCCGCATTTACCACTTGCGCCATGGCAAGGTGCTGGAGCGAACGCGCGATCACAGTCACGTGGAATTGCTCCTTCGCGAGGGCAAGATCACGGAGGAGGAGATCGCGAATCATCCGATGCGGAATTTCGTCGAATGCTGCCTCGGCGGCGATCCGTCCATCCCAGAGATGACGCTCAGCGGGCGGCGCGTTCTGCAGCCTGGCGACGTGATTCTTTTGTGCACGGATGGAATCTGGGCAAATTTACGCGATACCGACATCGCAGCGTTCTTTCGCGACGACACGCAGCACCTGCGAGCCTGGCTCGAGGCGCTTGGCCGCCGTGCGGTGCAGGCGTCAGCACCCTTCAGCGACAATTCTTCGGCGGTCGTGTTGCGCTGGCTCGGCGACTAGACTGAGCTACCCACACGATCGCGCCCGAACCGATAGGCCTCGCGCGGTATGTCCTTGAGAGGGGTTTTTCTTCCGCGCCCGAGTGAGACGACACATGAAGCCACGACCGAGCGGTCGCGCCCCGGACGAATTGCGCGACATCAAGATCACACGCCATTTCACTCGCCACGCCGAAGGCTCAGTGCTGATCGAGTGCGGTGGCACACGCGTCTTGTGTACGGCGTCTGTCGAAGAAGTGATTCCGCAGTTCTTGAGAAATACCGGCCGCGGGTGGGTCACCGCCGAGTACGGCATGCTGCCGCGCGCGACACACACGCGCTCGAAGCGCGAAGCGGCGAGCGGCAAGCAGGGCGGACGAACGCTCGAGATTCAACGCCTCATCGGTCGGGCCCTGCGCGCGGTGATCGATTTGAAGGCGCTCGGTGAGCGCACGATCACGCTCGATTGCGATGTGCTGCAAGCGGATGGTGGGACTCGAACGGCCGCCATCACTGGCAGCTTCGTGGCGTTGTCCGATGCCGTTGCGAGACTAGTGAATCGAGGTGCGTTGAAGGAGAGCCCGATACATGGCCAAGTGGCAGCGGTGTCGGTCGGTATCTGGTCGGGCATCCCTGTTCTCGATTTGGATTACGCAGAAGATTCCGAGGCCGAGACGGACATGAACGTCGTCATGAACAATGGAGGCGCGTTCATCGAGCTGCAAGGCACGGCGGAAGGGCACGCGTTTCGTCGCGAAGAGCTCGACGAATTGCTCAATCTCGCGGCCAACGGCATTCGTCAGTTGCAGGCCAAGCAACTCGAAGCGCTCGGGCAAGCCTAGTCGGCGAACGCACTCATGCGGCTGGTGCTCGCGACGAACAATGCAGGCAAGGTGAAGGAGCTGCGCGAGCTCCTCGCGCCCTTGCACATCGATGTGATGCCGCAGTCGCAGTTCACTCAGGTTGCCGCCGAGGAAACCGGACTTTCGTTCGTCGAGAATGCCGTTCTCAAGGCTCGATTCGCCTCGAACGCATCCGGCCTAGCAGCCATTGCGGATGACTCCGGAATCGAAGTAGACGCATTGCACGGCGCGCCTGGCATTTATTCAGCGCGCTACGCCGGTGTCGGCGCGAGCGATCGCGACAATAACGACAAGCTCTTAGCTGCCTTGCGCGATGTGCCGCCATCGCAACGCAAAGCGCGTTATCGATGCGCGCTCGTGTTCATGCGTTGGGATACCGATCCCTTCCCGATCGTATGCCAAGCCAGCTGGGAAGGCTCGATCATCGATACCCCGCGCGGGCAAGGTGGGTTCGGGTACGACCCCATCTTTGAGCTGCCCGGACGTGGGTTGACCGCGGCTGAGCTGCCCGCAGAGGAGAAGAATCGCATCAGTCATCGAGGCAAAGCGCTCGTCGAGCTCGTGCGACAACTCCGAGAAGGCGGTGTCGTGATGGCGGCATCGTCGTGAGCGCGCATCAACCTCGACACTCCGAGGTGGCGCTGAGCTTGCCGCCGCTGTCGTTGTACGTGCACATGCCGTGGTGCGTGCGCAAATGTCCTTACTGCGATTTCAACTCCCATGCCGCGCCTTCGCTGTTGCCGCAGCGAGCATACGTCGATGCGTTGCTTGAAGACCTCGTACACGACTTGGCATACGTGCAAGGACGCCCGCTCGCCTCGATCTTCTTCGGCGGCGGCACACCGAGCCTCTTTGATCCAGAGCACATCGCACGTCTGCTGGAGGGAGTGCGCTCGCTCGTGCGACTCCCAGCGACGGCCGAGGTTACGCTCGAAGCGAATCCCGGCACGATCGAGCACGGCAGGTTCGCTGGCTACCGAGAAGCCGGTATCAATCGCGTTTCGCTAGGTGCGCAGAGCTTCCACCCGCGGCAGCTCAAGCTGTTGGGCCGCATACACGAAGCGGATGAGATCCATCGGTCCGTGCACGAGCTCCGGCAATCAGGCATCGCAAATTTCAATCTCGACTTGATGTACGCGCTGCCCGAACAAGCGGTGGAGGAGGCGATGGCAGATCTCGACGCTGCGATCGCACTCGCTCCTACGCATATTTCTCACTATCAACTGACACTCGAGCCCGGCACGGTCTTCTATCACCGGCCGCCGCCCTTGCCGGATGTCGATACCGCCTGGCACATGCAGGAGCGCAGTCAGGAGCGCCTGGCCGATGCGGGTTATGCGCAGTACGAAGTGTCTGCGTACGCCCGAGCGGGGCACCGCTGCGAGCACAACCTGAACTACTGGCGATTCGGGGACTATCTCGGGATTGGGGCGGGCGCCCACGGCAAGCTCACGCTCGAGCGCGAACAAGCGGTGGTGCGCACCTTCAGGACCAAGCAGCCGCGGAGCTATCTCGCCTCTTCCGCGACCGAGCGGCTCGAGGTGAATGAGCGCGTCGCCTTCGCTGATCTCCCATTCGAATTCATGCTGAACGCGCTGCGGCTGCACGAAGGGATCGATCCGCTCTCGTTCGAATCGCGCACTGGGTGCAGCTGGCGCGAAGTGAGCAGTGCAATTGAGCACGTCGTGGCTCGCGGCCTCCTGCAGATCGATGAGAGGGGTCAATGGGTACCTACAGCCTTCGGCAGGCGCTTCTTGAATGACCTTCAGGCGATGTTCTTACCCTCCGCAGCCTTGCCTCCCAGCGGGGCTGCGAACGTGCAAGTTCGTGAAGTAGCGCACAAATTTTCCTGAACTTACGTTTGCTGCGCGCGCGGTCAGGCCGCCGGGTTATACACATCCTGCGACTCTCGTCCGGAGCACGGTAAGTTGATGACGAATTCAGAGGCGCTGCTTAAGGACGGCTTCGTAAGCCATTGATGCAGCAATCAGAAATGCCCTGGCGAAAAAGTAACCAATTTGACGATGTCACGAAGTTGTAGCTCTTTCCGAGTTCGGGGGCTTCAGTCATCCACACACTTACCCACAGGTTTTGTGGATAACCCCGTGGCTTCCAGCCAGCCAAAGGAGCGGCTCAGACAAGAATCCGATTTTGCCTTGCGGGGTCGGCATTCGGCCGCTACACTGCGCGCCTTTTTTCCGGAGGAGCGCCCGAGCGCTCAACGAACATGAAAGCCGGCATCCATCCTGAGTACAAAGAGACGACCGTGACCTGCAGCTGCGGGAATACGTTCGTAACCCGTTCGACGCTGGGCCACGATCTGCAGATCGAAGTGTGCTCCAACTGCCATCCGTTCTACACGGGCAAGCAGAAGATCGTGGATACGGGCGGGCGCGTCGACAAATTCCGCAAGAAGTACGCGCGCTAAGCAGCGCGCCTGCGGAAAGCTCCGATGTAGAGGGCGCCTCCCAGGCGCTCTCTTTCTTTGCGGATCCGGGAACTCTCTCCCACCGACCCGGTTCTCACCGTTCTGCCGGCGTTCATCGTCAGGCGGGTTGAATCTCTTGCGGGCGGGTAGCCTAGCGCGTAAGCGCGCGCCCAATCGATTGAATGCACACCAGGCCCCAGGCACCATTCCGCAAGCCTGTCCGATCCTCAAGCGAGCCGCTGCCATGTTTCATAGAACATCGTTACGCACCGCGCTTCTCATCGCATTTGCCGCAGCGGGATTGTCGAGTTGCGCGACGAATCCGGTCACCGGAAGGCCGGATCTGGTCTTGCAGTCTGAAGCGGGGGAGATCAACCGCGCGAAAGAAGTGCACCCGATGCTCCTGCAGCAGTTCGGGGGTCCCTACCAGGACATGCGGTTGCAGCAGTACGTGAATGAAGTCGGCCAGCGCGCAGCGAAAGTCAGCCATCGGCCGGAACTCCAATACACCTTCACGGTTCTCGACAGCCAAGATATCAACGCGTTTACGACGGGCGGCGGCTACGTCTACATCACTCGCGGGATCATGACGTTCTTGAATTCCGAAGCCGAGCTCTCCGCTGTGCTCGGGCATGAGATCGGACACATCACAGCGCGACATCCGGTGCGACAGCAGAGCCAATCGACTCTCTCGAACATCGGTGCTGCGGCGGTGGGTATCTTCACCGGGAGCGGCGACTTGGCGGGCCTCGCGAACTACGCCGGCGCTGCGATCATCCGCGGATACGGTCGCGATCAGGAGCTCGAGGCGGATCGACTCGGGGCCGAATACCTCGCGCGCGTCGGCATGGACCCCGATCACATGATCGACGTCGTTCGGCTACTGAAGAATCAGGAGCTGTTCGAGATTCAACAGGCACGCGAAGAGAAAAGAGAGCCGCGCGTGTATCACGGTGTGTTCTCCACCCACCCGGACAACGATCAACGACTGCGAGAAGTCGTCAAAGCAGCCGAGAAGCTGCACACCGATGACCAGAAGACAGATGCCGGCCAAGAGCGGTTTCTACGTGCTATCCAAGGTCTGCCCTTCGGAACGAGTCGTGCGCAGGGCGTGTTGAAGGGCAATCGCTTCTATCACGCCGATATGGGATTCACGCTCGCGTTCCCGACCGGTTGGACCGTCGAGAATCAAGCTGATCGTCTGGTCGCCCTCTCGCCGCAAAAGGACAGCGTCCTGCAAATGCAGACACAGGCTCCACCGCCGAACACGGCGCCGCGAGAATTTTTATCGCGGCTGCTCGCTCGCACGGGCACAGCAGGTCAAGCGCAAGCCGTCGAAGTGAATGGCCTCCAAGGTCATACCGCGGTCGTCCGTGCGGCGAAGACACCCTTCGGTGTGGGCCCGGCTCGTTACACGGTCATCTACTACAACAATCTTGCCTATGTCTTCGCAGGCGCCAGCAAGGCCTCGAGCGGCGCACCCAGCGCCGATCCGCTGTTCAATTCGACGATCAACACGTTTCGACGCTTGAGGCAGAACGAGTTCGCATTGGCCGAGCCGTACAAGATCCGCGTGATCAAGGCCACGGAGAACACGCGTATAGCCGACCTCGCGAAATCATCGCCGATCAAGGAATACCCGGTCGAAACGCTGCGGTTGCTGAACGACCTTTATCCAGACAAAGAGCCTAAGCCCGGCCAGCTCATCAAAATCATCGAGTAGGAGTTGCGCGCAAGCAGTCGTTAGTCGATGGCAGGGCACCCGGATCGGGCTGCGTGCTTGATTCGTAAGGCCCATCGTGTAAGTCTGCGCGTCCCACTCGCGAGGGGTGCCGGCTTATCCGATCTCGGCACCGAGCAAGACGGTGCACCGATAGCACACCGGTTCGCAGCGTTCATCGCACCCTCTCGCGGGTCTTAGCAGTCGATGTATAAATCAGGCATGACCTCGAGATACGTCGATCTTGAGGTCGGCGCGGCACGCAACAGCAGCGCACGTGCAACGCGAGGGGCCCATCGCACCATTATTGGCTGGAACTAGCTCATGCCCGAGAAGAAGTTTGAACTGACGAATCTCGCGACCGGCAAGAAGACGACTGCCGACATCAAGAGCGGCACGCTGGGCCAGGACGTGCTCGACATCGGAAGGATTTCGAAGGATCACGGGGTGTTCACCTTCGACCCCGGCTTCATGGTGACCGCTTCGTGCGAAAGTAAGATCACCTTCATCGATGGCGATGCCGGTGTGTTGCTTCACCGAGGCATTCCGATCGAGCAGCTCGCCGAAAAGAGCAACTTCCTTGAGGTCGCGTACCTGCTGATCAACGGCGAGCTACCGACCGGCGAGCAGCTCGCCGAGTTCACGCACGCGATTCAGTATCACACGATGATCAACGAATCGCTGCTGCGCTTCTTCAACGGCTTCCAATACAACGCGCATCCGATGGCGATGCTCTCGGGCGTCGTCGCATCGATGGCCGCGTTCTATCACGACTCGATGGACATTCATAACCCGCGCCATCGAGAGATCTTCGCTCATCGTATCATCGCGAAGATCCCGACGATTGCCGCAGCGGCCTATAAGCATGCACTCGGTCAGCCTTTCATCTACCCACGAAACGACCTGGACTACTGCTCCAATCTTCTGCACATGTTCTTCGCGGTTCCGTGCGAGCCGTACAACGTCGATCCCGTCACCGCACAGGCGTTGGACCTGCTCTTCATCTTGCATGCGGATCACGAACAGAACGCAAGCACCTCGACCGTGCGCTTGGCGGGCAGCACCGGGGCCAATCCGTACGCAGCGATTTCTGCAGGCATCAGCGCCTTGTGGGGACCTGCGCACGGAGGTGCAAATGAAGCCGTGCTCGCAATGCTCGAGCAGATCGGCACCGTCGAGAACGTGCCGAAGTATCTGGCGAAGGCGAAAGACAAGAACGACAACTTCCGCTTGATGGGTTTCGGCCATCGCGTCTACAAGAACTTCGATCCGCGCGCGACCATCATTCGCGGCATGTGCCACAAGGTGCTCGCGAAGCTCGGCAAGTCTGACAATCCTTTATTCGAGCTTGCGCTCAAACTGGAAGAGATCGCGCTCAAGGACGAGTACTTCGTCGAGCGCAAGCTCTATCCGAACGTCGATTTCTACTCAGGCATCATCTACAGCGCGATCGGCATTCCGCAGTCGATGTTCACGGTGATGTTTGCCATCGCGCGCACGGTCGGCTGGGTCGCGCATTGGCAGGAAATGATCTCCGATCCGACGATGAAGATCAGCCGGCCGCGACAGCTCTACACGGGTCCTGCCAAGCGGGATTACGTCGAAATCACGGATCGGGGGTGAGGACCATCACGTGTGAGGTGTAACCGTCGCGGAAGCGACTCCTCACACTCCAGGTCGCTCAATAAAATCCTTCGCGCTCCTCGGTTGCGAGGAGCGACTCGAGCTCTGACGCATCCGCTCGTCGCATCGGCCGTCCGTCGACAGGGCTCGACGGCGATTGGCGGATACCGTTGATCGGAAACACGATCGCATCGATCTCAGTTTGTCCGGCGACGAACTGTACGACGGGATACGTGACCAAGCGATCGGGCTCGTAGCGCATGCGCCGCTCACCGATGCGATGTGGAATGCCTCGTTCCATGAGATGCAGCGCCACCGGCTCGCTGCCTTCCGCGAACAAGTGCAGCGTGATCTCCGAATGGGCCGACGCCGTGCCGCTCAATACGGGCCCTACGAGCCTTGGCTCGAAACGTTCCAACAAGCGCATCGCCCGCAGCGCGGTTTCGCGCAAACTGCTCAAGGCCGAAGAGTGGGTGTTGAACTCGAAAAGGCGGTGATGGGTCGCAAGTGCTTCCTCGATTTCCGTATTCTTCGGTAGTACGGAGATATCCGTTGCACCGAGGCGCTCTGCAGCCTTGCGTTTTGCTAAACCGAAATCGTCGATGCCTTGCTCCGCCATGATGCGCGCGGCTTCTTGTGCGAGCGCGCGTCGCAATTGTTCCGCGCGCGGATTGGTTCGCTTGGTCATGTGCGTACTCCGGATCGAAGCGCCGCGTGCCGTGCTCGCTCCTCGAGCGGCACGGCTCGACGACCGCAATCAGAATAGCGAGTCATCGCCGTCCGCTTGCTCGGCGTCCGTTCCGAAATCGATAGGCATCGAACCATCAGAGGGCGCTTCCGGCGGCAGGTGTCCTGCCATAAACGTTTCGAAGATGGCATTGGGTTCGCCAGGTCTCGCCGCAAAGCCCGTGTCTGCGGAAATGCGCATGGATATGAGCCCCGGCGGCGGCTGCATGCGTTGCTCAGGGACGCCGGCGAGGGCTTCGGACATGAAGTAAATCCACATAGGCAGCGCCGTTCGACTGCCCTCCTCGCCCGGGCCGAGCGAACGTTCTTGATCGAAGCCCACCCACGCGGCGCCCACGAGTCGCGAGTTGTAGCCGCAGAACCAAGCGTCGCGTCGATCGTTTGTCGTACCGGTTTTGCCTGCGAGGTCCGAGCGATTGAGCTGTCGCGCGCGCACGGCCGTCCCTCGGGCGACGACATCACGCATCATGTCGCTCATCAAATAGCTGTTCTGCGATGAGATCGCGCTCGGCGCGAGCCGCTTGTCGTCCAAGTAATTGAGTCCACCCCAACGAGATTCGTCGGTCTGTTGCACGTGAATCGGCGCATCGAGCAGATCGGCCGCTGCCGATAAGTCGACGGGAGGCTGCAGGCACTCGGCGCATACGTACTGCGGTTCGGCTTCGAAGACCATCGAACCATCGGGTCCGAAGACACGCTGCAGATAATACGGTTCCACGAGGAACCCGCCGTTCGCGAAAACTGCATATCCCCTCGCCATCTCGAGCGGCGAAACCGAAGCCGTGCCGAGCGCGAGCGACAGGTTGCGTGGCAGTGAGTTCTCGGGAAACCCAAAGCGTTGGATGAAACGCGTCGCGTACGCGGGGCCAAGCGCGTGCATGACGCGAATGGATACGAGATTGCGCGAGCGCACCAGCGCTTCGCGCAGGCGCATCGGCCCACGGAACTCGCGCGTATTGTTCTGTGGCCGCCAGCTCGCTTCGAGCGTGGGATCTTCGATCACGAGCGGGGCATCGTTCACGATGCTCGCCGGCGTGAAGCCCTGGTCGAGCGCAGCAGAATAAAGGAACGGCTTGAATGCGGAGCCTGGTTGGCGGCGCGCTTGAACCGCGCGATTGTAATTACTCGCGTAGTAGTCGAACCCACCGATGAGCGCAGAGACGGCACCATCCTGAGGATCAAGCGCAACGAATGCGCCTTGCGCTTCTGGCATCTGAACCATCCGCCATGCGCCGCTTCTTTCTTGCACGATATAGATGACATCGCCCACGGCGAGCACATCGCTCGCGCGTTGAAGCGTCGGTCCGACGCTTCCATCAGGTCGCGGTTCGCGTGCCCAGCTGATCGCCTCCCACTTGAGCGACACGCGCCCGTGCGGGCGCGAGTAGGCAAGTGCATCCTTTTCCCCGACTTTCACGATGACCGCCGGTTCCAAGCCGGCGCGCGGCGCAAAGTCTTCCAGTGCTTGCGTCCACTCCTTTTCGGTTGCCTTCTCTGCGAGCGTTACGCGTCCGAGTGGACCGCGATAGCCATGACGTTGGTCGTAATCCAGCAGCGCCGCGCGCAGCGCCGTCACCGCAGCGCGTTGCAAACGGCTGTCGACCGTCGTGACTGCTTCATAGCCGGCTGTATAAGCTTCTGGTCCGAAGCGTTCCAGCAGCGCGGCGCGCGCCATTTCCGCGATGTACGGAGCTTCGACTTCGACCGCAGGTCCATGCAGCTTCGACTCGACCGCCGCGACCGCCGCAGCATCATGTTCGTCTTTCGTGATGAACTCTTTCTCACGCATCCGCCGCAAGACGTAAGCGCGGCGCTGTCGTGCGAGATCGGCGTTTGCGATCGGATTGTCACGTGAGGGCAGACGGAACGTCCCGGCGATGAGCGCGATTTCAGGCAACGTGAGTTGATCGACCGTCTTGCCGAAATAAACTTCTGCTGCAGCGCCTACGCCGTAAGCGCGTTGCCCCAGGAACATCTTGTTCATGTAGAGCGCAAGGATCTCTTGCTTGGTCAGCTCTTGTTCGATGCGCACGGCAAGAAACATCTCCTGCAGCTTGCGTCGATAGGTTTTGTCCGGCGTGAGGAAGATGCCGCGCGCGAGCTGCATGGTGATCGTGCCGCCGCCTTCGCCGCGTTCGCCGGACATCAAGTGTCGAAACAGCGCGCGAGCGAAGCCTGGGTAATCGATGCCGCCGTGCCGGAAGAAGTTGTCGTCTTCGGCCGCGAGCACGGCATTGACAAGCTGCGAAGGAATCGCATCGAACGCGAGCGGGATGCGTCGCTGCTCACCGAATTGCGCGATCAGCTTCCCGTCGCGGCTATACACACGCAGCGGCACCTGCAGACGGATGTCCTTGATCGCTGTGACATCGGGAAGTGCTGGCCGTAGGTATTGGTAGGAGCCAAGCAGCGCGAGGGTCGCCGAACCGAGAAGGACGACCAAGGCCGCGAGTGCCAGGCGAAGGGGGGATCGTAGATGAGATCGCATAATAAGAAGAAAGCCTAAGTCCTTGCCTCGCAAAAATACCTTGTGCAATAGTAGTCCGCATTCCGAGACCTATCCTCGAAATGATCGGTGCGTCCCAGCAGTCCAGAGGGCAGCGCCTTATAAGAGCGGGTGCAGGCGGATGATACGAGTATTGGTCCTTCAGGCCTGAGTGTCGTTCCGTGATTACGACAAAAACGAACTCCGGGTAGTCACCTAGTCCGGTGCAAGGCTCTGAATCGACAGCACGTTGTGCCGCCGCAGGTATGGGCAATGCGAATCCAAGTAAAAAATGGCCGTTTTCCTGCGGGAATGTCGCGATGGTATTTCGTGAGGCTGCTCACATTCAACTTAACTCACCGCTGTATATAGTTGCCGCCCGTGTTTCGTGCCCGATCTCTGATCGTGACCTAAGTGTCTGATCCAGAAGAGGAACTAGCGTGCTTTTTACCGCCAAATCCCGACCGCTGATCGGATTGGACATCACCACCTCCTCGGTGAAGCTGATCGAGCTCAGCATGAGTGGAGGCCAATACCGCGTGGAATCGTACGCGGCCGAGGCCACTCCACCGAATTCGATCAATGAAAAGGCGATCGTCGATGCGAGCGCCGTAGGCGAAGCCATCAAGCGCGCGGTTAAGCGTTCTGGCGCACGCGCGAAGGATGCCGCCGTGGCGATCAGCGGCGATGCCGCAATCACGAAGGTCATTCAAATGCCCCGCACCTTGAGCGAGAACGAGCTCGAGGGGCAGGTCGAGATGCAGGCCGATCAATACATTCCCTTCCCGATGGAAGAAGTCAGCTTCGACTTCGAAGTGATCGGTCCGTCGGAGAAGGATCCCGACATGCTCGATGTGCTTCTCGTCGCGACACGCTCGGAGAACGTCGAGCAACGCGTCGCCGCCTGTGCCGCCGCGGGCTTAACGGCCAAGATCGTCGACGTGGAAGCCTTCGCACTCGAGAACGCCTGCCGCTTGTTGACTCATCAAATGCCGGACGGAGGTCTGGGCCGGGTTATTGCGGTCGTCGACTTCGGCGCCAGCAGCACGACGTTCAGCGTACTGCGCGACCTGAAGGTCATCTACACGCGCGACTTCGCATTCGGTGGACAGCAGCTCACGGAAGAAGTCATGCGCACGTACGGCCTCAGCATGGAAGAAGCTGGCCGTGCAAAGAAGGAAGGCGGGTTGCCGGGCAATTACGAGACTGAAGTTCTCGGGCCATTCATCGACGATATGTGTCAGCAGGTCAGCCGCTCGCTGCAATTCTTCCTCGCCTCGGGCGCGGGCCGCGAGCAACCCGAGCAGATCCTGATTTGCGGTGGCTGCGCGAACATCGCTGGGGCGGCGGAGATGATTCAAAGCCGCGTCGGCATCGAATCGCAGCGTGGCGATCCGCTCGGACAAATGAAAGTCAGCCAGAAGGCAAAGGCCCAAGCTGTGAAGAAGGACGCGACGGCCTTGCTGACGGCCTGCGGTCTGGCACTGAGGAGCTTCGACTGACATGCCAAGAATCAACCTCATTCCATGGCGAGAAGCCGAGCGCAAGCAGCGCCGGCAAGAGTTCGGCGCAGGCGCCATAGGCGCGCTCCTGTTCGCCGGCGTCATCGCATTCGCAGTCAATCTGCAGATGCAAAATGCGATCGACAACCAGAACGAGCGCAACAACTACTTGAAAGGCGAGATCGCGCAGCTCGATAAGCAGATCGCGGAGATTCTTGGCCTCGAGCAGCAGAAGCAGCGCCTGTTGGCACGCATGCAAGTGATCGAGCAACTCGAGCGCAGCCGTCCTGAGATCGTGCACGTGTTCGACCAGCTCGTGCGTACGCTGCCTGACGGTATCTATCTAACTCAGATCAAACAGACCGACCGCAAGATTCAACTCAAGGGGCTTGCGCAGTCGAGCACGCGCGTCGCCTCGTACATGCGCAACCTCGATTCCTCGGAATGGCTGACGGATCCCTCTCTCGACATCCTCGAGACGAAGGGAGCCACGGATTCCGGCTCGGAATTCACCTTGAACGTCGCGCAAGAAAATCCGCTGCTGCCGAAAACGGAAGCCGTCGCTTCAACGGGTGGGCAATGAGCAACATTCTCGACCAAATGAGAGAGCTGGATCCGAACGATCCAGGACGTTGGCCGCTGCCCTTCCGCTTGGGCGCAATCGGCTTGATCTTCATCGTCGCGGTCGTGCTCATGGCTTATCTCCTGGCGTGGAAGCCGAAGAAGCCGGAGCTGGATACGGCACGGGCCGAAGAGCAACAGCTGCTCGCGACGCTCGAGCAGAAGGCGCGCAAGGCAGCGAATCTCGATGCGTACAAGGCGCAGCTTGCGGAGATGGAGCAGTCGTTCGGCGCGATGCTGCGCAAGCTCCCGAACAAGACGGAAGTCCCGAGCTTGCTGACCGATATCTCGCAACAGGGATCCGGCGCCGGACTCGATCAGAAGTTGTTCCAGCCGAGTCAGCAGATCAACAAAGACTTCTATGCGGAGCTGCCTATCAAGATGCGGCTCACGGGGACGTTCCATGCCATCGGAGCTTTCGTAAGCGGGATCGCGGCGCTGCCTCGCATCGTGACGCTGCATGACGTCGAGATCAAACCTGTGGCCGCGACCGGAACAGGCACCGATCAGCTGCAGCTCGATGTAACTGCGAAAACGTATCGCTATCTGGATGAGGAAGAGCAAAGCTGAGACGAGCAGCTTTCCCGATAATCAACAGAACTGAAGAGCCATGCTTACTACCAGATCAACTCCGCTTGCTGCTGCGCTGCTGCTGCTGCTGGGCGGTTGCGCGAGCGACATGGAAAAGCTCCAGCAACAGGTCACAGAGATCAAGAATCGTCCGGGCGAGCGCATCGAGCCTTTGCCCGAGATCAAGCCTTATGAAGCGTTCGCGTATCAGGCGAGCTCGATGCGTTCTCCTTTCGTACCGAGTGCTCCGGCTCGCGGCGATGTTACGAATGCCGTGCGGCCCGACGTGAAGCGCCCGCGCGAGTTCCTCGAGCAGTTCCCGCTCGACACGATGCGCATGGTCGGCACGTTGCAGCTGCATGGTCGCAACTACGGCCTCGTGCAAGGCAAAGATGGATTGGTTCACCGGGTGCTGCCGGGGAGCTTCATGGGGCAGAACGACGGGCGAATCCTCAGCATCACCAACACGAAAATATCAATCATCGAGATCGTGCCTGATGGTCTCGGCGGATACATCGAGCGTCCAGCGGCGCTGGCACTGACCGAATGATCCCAGGGAGAAAGTAAGAATGTCCTCCTCAATAATCGCGAAACCTGTGACTCTGCTGCGTCATGGAGTACCTCCCGCGCTCGGGCGCGTCGCGGTGTTCCTGCTGGCGCTCGTCTGCGGTACGCAGGTCGCGCTCGCCCAAGGCACAAATCGCCTGGAATCGATCGACGCTGCCGCCCTGGGCGGCAACAGCGTGCAGCTCACGCTGCGCATGAGCGAAGCGGCCCCCACGCCGCTCACGTTCACGGTGGACAATCCCGCGCGCATCGCGCTCGATTTGCCGAACACCGCGGTGTCGATGTCTTCGCGTCGCGTGGACGTCAAGCAGGGCGTGGTCGACACGGTGAACGTCGCGGAAGCGAATGGCCGCACGAGAGTCGTCCTGAACGTGGACAACCTCGTTCCGTACGAAACGGAAGTGAAGGGCAACACGATCGTCGTGACGATTGGCGCGG
Source organism: Pseudomonadota bacterium (assembly GCA_023417315.1). Lineage (GTDB taxonomy): Bacteria > Pseudomonadota > Gammaproteobacteria > Steroidobacterales > Steroidobacteraceae > Steroidobacter. The sequence continues at coordinate 1,837 of JAEZFW010000028.1, read as the reverse complement.
GCGCTTCGCGAGCTGCAGCCGCTGGCGGCGGCGAGCCTTCTACGGCCATGGCTACGGCGGCTCCCAGCACACGCGCTCCGCGCGCTGCTGGTGGTGCGAGCAGCGTACAGAACATCGATTTCCGTCGCGGCAGCGATGGATCGGCGCGAGTGATCGTCGAGCTCTCCGATCCGAAGACCCAGGCCGATCTGCGACAGGAAGGTGGCCGCATCGTCGTGAACTTCGCCAAGGCGGCTCTGCCGGAATCGTTGATGCAGCGCCTCGACGTCACGGATTTCGCAACGCCCGTGAGCACGGTCGATGCGCTGCGTGTCGCGGACGGCACGCGCCTCGTGATTGCCGCCTCGGGTGACTACGAGCAACTCGCTTATCAATCCGAGAACGTCTACACGATCGAAATCAAGCCGGTCGTGAAGCTGCCGCCTGAGCTTCAGGATCAGCGCGAATACACCGGTGAGCGTTTGACGCTCAACTTCCAAGATATCGAGACGCGCGCCGTGCTCCAGTTGCTCGCCGACACGAGCGGCCAGAACATGGTCATCAGCGACAGCGTCGGCGGTAATGTGACGCTGCGCTTGCAGAACGTGCCCTGGGACCAGGCGCTCGACATCGTGATGCGCACGAAGGGCCTCGACGTACGCCGCGAAGGCAACGTCATGTACATCGCGCCGGCCGCTGAGATCGCGGCGCGCGAACGCGAGCTCTTGTCTGCGCGCGCGGAAGCTCAGGAGCTCGCGCCCCTGCGCACCGAATATCTGCAAGTGAACTATGCGAAGGCGAGCGATCTGGCCGCGCTGATCAAGTCGGGTGCGAACAACTCGTTGCTCTCCGAGCGCGGCAGCGTCGCGATCGATGAGCGTACGAACACCTTGCTTCTGCAGGACACCTCCGAGCGTCTCGCAGACATTCGTCGCTTGGTGTCGACGCTCGACATTCCGGTCCGGCAGGTCATGATCGAGGCGCGTATCGTCATCGTGAATGATGACTTCTCGCGCGAGCTCGGCGTGCGCTTCGGCGCGACGGCCGCATTCGATCACGGCGGCAGCGATGGCGGCGGCATCATCGGTGCGAACAACTTCGTCACTGAAGACGACGAGTACGTGCTGACGCGAGGATCGCCGGATCCGCGTGGAACGCCAGGTTTCGTCCAAGGAGATCCGGACTCGCGTTACATGGTCAATCTGCCTGTCGCCAATCCAGCCGGTCGCATCGCTGCTACTCTGCTCGATTCCGACTACATCGTCGACCTGGAGCTCTCGGCTGCCCAGGCTGAAGGCCGGGGAGAGATCATCTCCTCACCGCGTCTGATCACCGCGAATCAGCGCGAGGCGACGATCGAACAAGGCGTCGAGATCCCGTATCAGGAATCTTCATCGAGCGGCGCGACGACCACTCAGTTCAAGAAGGCGGTGTTGAGCCTTAAGGTCACGCCGCAGATTACGCCGGACAATCGCGTCATTCTCGACCTCACGGTCGCCAAGGACAGTGTCGGTCAGCTGGTAGCGAGTGCGACGGGCGGATTCGTCCCAAGCATCGACACGCGCGAGATCGTCACTCAGGTGCTCGTGAACGACGGTCAGACGGTCGTTCTCGGCGGCATTCTCGAAACCGAGCGTCGTGAAGCTGAGAACAAAGTCCCGGTGCTCGGCGACGTCCCGGTGCTCGGCCGGTTGTTCAAGTCGACCAGCACCAGAGACAACAAGGACGAGCTCTTGATCTTCGTGACCCCGCGTATCCTGCGAGAAGGCGCAAACCTGTACTAACAGGCGCGAGGATCGTCGATTGGAGCGGGGGGGCGCCGGGGGGGGCGGGGGGGTTTTTTTTGGCGGGGGAGGGG